>CAZCGE010000001.1:0-51623 GCA_964498125.1 uncultured Devosia sp.
ATGGCCTTCATAATCTCGAATGCCCGAGGTAGGCTCTTGATCGTCGCCCTGTGCGACATGGGGGTGCTCCATTGCTTGGACCTAGACAATCCAAGGGAGTACCCCCTTCCGTGACTGACACAATCTTCCATACGTTACCCCGCCGCGCCCAGCCATGTACATCACGCAAGGCCCTGTTGTAGGCTGCGGGGACGCCATCGCCATCACCTATGACCCGCCCTGTGCACGAAATGGAAGTCAGTTTAGCCCTGCCACAGGTGGCGACCGGACAAAAATGCTGGCGGAGGAGGAATATTTCGATGCGTGGTACACCCGTCAACGACAAGCTCGAGCCGATCACCAGGGACTGGCGCATTTCGCAGCACTGCTTTGATCCGAAAATCCGCGCCGAGATGACACTGCCGCCGAAGGTGCAACTGTGCGACATCACCTTGCGCGAGGGCCGGCAGCTGCCGGGTGTGTCGCTGACGCTCGATCAGGTGATGCGCATCGCCGACAAGCTGTCGGAATCCGGCGTCACCATGGTCCAGATGCACCACGACGAGCCCGAGGAAATGCGCCAGGTCTCCAAGCGCCATCCGCACATGATGATCGATGCCCTGGTGCATCCGACCGCGGTGCTGAACCCGAAACTCGCCGAGCCCGAGATCGACAGCAACTACGACAACGGCGCCACCTATTCCTCGCTTGCCCTGTCCTTCTCGCCGCACCAGATGTGCCTGTTCGAGAGCATGGCCGGCGCCAAGGTGACCATTGAGGAGGCGATTGACCGCGCCTGCCAGTCGGTCAATTACGCCCGCCGCAAGGCCGGCAAGGACAGGAAAGTCGGCGCGCTGATCCAGGACTGCACGCGCATGCCGCTGGACGAGCTGAAATCGATCTGCAAGCGCCTGGTCGATGCCGGCGCCGACATGATCCGCCTCGACGACATCAACGGCATGGCGATCTACCGCGTCTACACCCACGTCGTGCGCGAGATGAAGAAGGCCCTGCCCGGCACCGAGATCGCGCTGCACACGCACGATGACATCGGCATGGCGGCGGCAGCCCTCTATGCGGGCCTGGAAGGCGGCGCCGATATCATCGACGCGTGCGTCAATGGCCTCGGTGAGCGCGCAAACATTGCCTGCTTCGCCGAGGTCGCGTCGGTGATCCAGATCTACTACGGCTTCGACTGCGGCATCCGGCTCGACAAGATGAAGGAATTGTCCGAGCTGGTTGCCAAGGAGACGGGATGGCCGATGCCACGCGAGCTGCCGTTCGTCGGCCAGAAGGCGTTCTCGCATCTGGTCGAGGTGCATTACGCGGTGCCCGAGGGCGAGGAGGGGTTCTGGACCTACTTCTGCATGAAGCCCGAGGTGTTCGGCAATCAGACCCACAACCTGCTTGGCCACTACTCGGGCCCGTGGGCAGTGCGGGCAAAGGCCAAGGAGCTCGGCCTGACGATCCACGCTGGCAAGGAGAAGGACGTGCTCGCCGGGCTGCGCGCCAAGTTGAAGGAGATTCGCCGCGAGGTGACGTCGGATGAGTTCCGCGCCATCGTCACTGCTGTAGGCTGAACTGAATTGTGAATGGGCTGCCGCTCCGCTCTCCCGCGATAGCCGCGATAGCCGCGATTGAAGGCGCGCGATTTCGCTCGCTGTGGAAGGAATTCCAAAGATGGCCAGGCCAAAAATCATCGTCCAGCTCTACCCGGTCATGCCGGCCAAGGACGAGGCCGAACGCAAAGCGCGGCGGCCGCTCGGCGCCAACTCGGACCTCTACTATCGCATCGTGCACGAGTGGACCGACATCATCCGGCAGGCCGACACAATGGGCCTATGGGGCTGTTCGACCATCGAGCATCATCTGCATTCGGAGGGCTACGAGGTCGGCCCCAGCCCGGGCGTGCTCAACGCCTACTGGGCCAACCACATCAAGAACATGCGGGTCGGCGCGCTCGGCTACGTGATGGCAACGCAGGACCCTATCCGCGTCGCCGAGGAGACGGCGATCATCGACCACCTCACGCACGGAAAATATTTCGTCGGCTTCGCCCGCGGCTATCAATCGCGCTGGACCAACATTCTCGGCCAGTTCTCAGGCACCGAGGCGGCCGCCTCAGACGGCGGCGATGCCGACAAGCACAACCGCGCCGTGTTTGAGGAGCGGGTCGAGATGGTGCTCGACTGCTGGACCAAGGACAGCGTCGCGCTCGATGGCAAGTATTATCAGGCGCCATATCCGTACGCGACCGGCGTGGCCGGCTATCCCGGTGTCGAGATCGCGCGCACGGCTGGCGCGCCCGGCGAGGTGGACGCGAGCGGCAACATCCGCCGGGTCTCGGTGGTGCCGAAGCCGCGCCAGCGCCCGCATCCCCCTGTGTTCATGAGTGTCAACAAGAGCCGCGAGACGATTGGCTTCGCGGCGAGGCACGGCTTCCGGCCCTGCTATTTCAGCCCCGGTGACAGCGTCGTCGGCCTCGCGCAGATCTATCGGGAGGAGGCCGAGAAGGCCGGGCGCCAATATCGTCTCGGCGAACGGCAGAACGTCTGCCGGCAGATGCGCATCGCCAAGTCACCAGCCGAGTTCGAGCGGCGCGTGAAGGCCTACGACGTCGACATCTACAAGAATTTCTACAGCCACTTCGGCATCCATCATGTCGATCCGTCCGGCCAGAACGACGAGAAGGCCTACAAGGAGATGATCAGCTCGGGCTTTCTGGTCGGCGGCACGGTCGACGACACGATCCGATACTGGCAGGCGCTGCTGAAAAAGACGCCGTTCGAATACATCACGCTGATCTGGCATTTCGCCCAGCAGCCGAAAGATCTCGTGCTGGAGGAAATTAGTACCTTCATGGAGCAGGTCGTGCCAGAACTAGAGGTGCCAGGGTTCGGCGACGACACTTGAAAGAGACCCGCAAAGACAATAGCTGGGAGGAGGAATTCCATGTCGATCCGTATCGCCGTCGTGCAGCCGCTGGCGCATGCCCCGCCGCAGGACCAGAAGAACGTCGCCGACGCCAAGGCTTTCATCAAACGGGCTGCCGAGGACGGCGCGCATTTCGTCTGCTTCCCCGAGTCCTACCCTGGGCCGTGGCGCATGCCAGCGCATTACGATCCGATCCCAGAACTCACTGCTGCGGCAAAGAAGCACAAGATCCATGCTGTGTTCTCGACGGTCGAGCCGATCGATGAAAAGAAAGCCACCGCGCACAATCTGATCTGCATGGCCTATCCGGATGGCCGCCCGGTGGCGAAGTACCGTCGCACGCATCCCAACGGCCCGTGGATCTATACCGGCGGGGGCGTGTGGGAGTTTCAGTACACGCCAGGGAACGAGTATCCCGTATTCAAGACCGAGCACGGCATCGTCGGACTCGCCATGTGCAGCGAGGTCTATATGCCCGAGGTGGCGCGCGCGCTGGCGCTACGCGGCGCTGAGATCATCTTCATGCCGGCCGGCACTGACAAGCGCCGCTTGTGGGAGACGTGGCGCACATTGCTGTTTGCGCGCGCCATCGAGAATCTCGCCGTGGTGGTCTCGACGCAGAATTTGCTGACGGAGAAGGACCGCGGCCTGGCCTTCGTCGCCACACCGGAGGAGGTGGTGCTGGAATCGACCAAGGCCGGCATGATGGTGGTCGACGTCGATCTCGACCGCGCGCGTGAATTGCGCAACGGCCGCGATGGGGTTGGCTCGTCCAAGACCTGCGCCACCAAGCAGGGCCTGCTGTCGGAACAGTGGCAGCGGCCCGAGCTGTACGACACGTTCCTGCCGCGAGCGCTGCCTAACGCGGCGGAGTAGCGTCCCGCCTCATGGCTGCCGTGCAGCGCCAGGGTCCAAGTTGTCGGCCTTGGCGCTTCAGATCTATGCTAGCATTTGAAAAAATATACGGGCGGGAATCCACGCCCCCCACAAGAGGAAGCGCGCTTATGGCCAGGCCGAAAATCATCGTCCAGCTCTATCCCGTGATGCCTGCCAAGGACGAGCACGAGCGCAAGGCGATGCGCCCGCTCGGCCGCAATCGTGATGTCTATCACCGCGTCATCCACGAGTGGACGGACATCATCAAGGAAGCCGACAAGATGGGAATCTGGGGCTGCTCGACCATCGAGCACCATCTGCACTCGGAAGGCTACGAGGTCGGCCCCAACCCCGGCGTGCTCAATGCCTACTGGGCGAGCCATATCAAGAACATGCGGGTTGGCGCGCTCGGCTATGTCGCCGCCACTCAGGACCCGATCCGGATCGCCGAGGAGACGGCGATCATCGATCATCTGACCAACGGCAAGTTCTTCGTCGGCTTCGCGCGCGGCTACCAGTCACGCTGGACCAACATTCTCGGCCAGTTCTCCGGCACCGAGGCGACATCGTCCGACGGCGGCGAGATCGACCGCAAAAACCGGGAGATCTTCGAGGAGCGGGTCGAGATGATCCTCGAGTGCTGGCAGAACGAGAGCGTGGCGCTCAACGGCAAGCACTATCAGGCGCCTTACCCCTACGACACCGGCGTCGTCGGCTACACCGGCACCGACATCGCGCGTGAGGCGGGCGCGAAGGGCGAGATCGACGCCAAGGGCGCGGTACGCCGCGTGTCGGTCGTGCCGGCGCCCTACCAGCGGCCCTATCCGCCGGTGTTCATCGGCGTGCACAAGAGCCGCGAGACGATCGAGTTCTGCGCCAAGCACGGCTTCCATCCCTGTTTCTTCAATCCGACCGACACGGTGATCGGTCTATCAAAGATGTACCGCGAGATGGCCGCCAAGCACGGCCGCAACTTCCGCCCCGGCGAGCGGCAGAACATCGTGCGCCAGACCCGGCTCGCCAAGGACGCGGCCGATCTGGAGCGGCGCGTCATGAAGTACGACATCGACATCTTCAAGAATTTCTATTCGCAATTCGCCAACCATTCCGTCGATCCCGCCGACAAGAGTGATCAAGCCGCGTTCAAGTCAATGCGCAACACCAGCTTCCTTGCCGGTGGCACGGTCGACGAGGCCCGCAAGTACTGGGGCGACATCTTCAAGCAGCAGCCGTTCGAGTACATCACGCTGATCTGGCATTTTGCCCAGCAGCCCAAGGATCTGGTGCTCGAGGAAATGCGGCTGTTCATGGAGAAGGTGGTGCCCGAGCTCGAGGTGCCGGAGTTCCCGGATGCAGCGGGGTAGTGGCCTCGGCTTGGATCACCATGAGCTTGGACAGCCGGCCGGAAGGAGCCAGGATTGTTCATGCACCGATCGCGCCATAACGACTGAGGTGGCCGGCATCAAAGCGGGAAGCTCACCGATCCAAGGTCGGTGATACAGGAGATGAAGCGGCAACGTTATCGGGGCAGTCGACGGCTAACAGCAGGCGACCCTCCCGAGAGACAATCGATACAGGCACGCAACAGAGCGATCAATACCGGAGCAAGGAGGAAACTACATGAGTCCAAGGAATAGTGCGCGCAACCACTTGGTCATTGCTGCGCTGGCGACGACGATGAGTTCATCAGTGTCCATCGCCGAGGAATTCAAGCTGAGAATCGCGTCGGGCCACGCGATCGCGCAACCCTACGTTCATCTTATGTCGACAATGTTCGTTCCAGAGGTCACCAAGCGGGTTGCGGAGCGCACCAAGCACAAGCTCGAGTTCATCGAGGGGTACGGCGGCTCGATGGTCAAAGTTGCCGACACGCTGGAAGGCGTGCAGTCCGGCATCATCGATGTTGGGGCCTACTGCTTCTGCTTTGAGCCGTCGAACCTACCGTTGCATGCTTTCCAGGTGATGTTGCCTTTCAATACGATGAGCCCGCTGGCCAGCGGCAAGTTGGCGCGTGCCGTCTATGACAAGGTTCCCTACCTGTCGAAGACGTTTGAGGAAAAGTATAGCCAGCAACTGATCGCTCTGATCGCCGACAACGGCTATCATCTCAACACGACCTTCGAGTGGAACTCGGTGGCGGACCTCAAGGGACGCAAAATCGCAGGAGCCGGCCTCAATCTGAAATGGCTCGAGCACGCTGGAGTGGTGGGCGTGCAGTCGTCGGTGCCGGAGGCCTACACGTCCATGCAGACCGGTGTCTACCAGGGGTTCATCATGATCCCTTCGGTAGTGGCCAACTTCAAATGGTACGAGGTCGCCAAATACTATACCGAGATCGGTTTCGGCGCGATCACTTGGCACGGCATGACCATCAGCAAGTCGCGCTGGTCAAAGCTGCCCAAGGAAATCCAGGATATCATCATCGAGGTTGGCAGGGAGTATGAGTTGAAGACGGGAACGTTCAACGAGGAGAACTATCCCAAGCAGATGGCGCAGATCAAGGCGGCAGGGGCTACTGTCAAGGCGGTACCAGACTCGGTGCGCGTGGAATGGGCCAGGTCCTTGGAGAAATGGCCGCAGGAAAAGGCCACCGAGCTGGACGCCAAAGGCATGCCGGCCAGTCAGGTCTTGAAGCTCGCCATCGAGGAGGTCGAAAAGCTCGGCCACAAGTGGCCCGTGCGTTACGAAATCAAGGCGCCAGCTACGGCGGCCAAATAGCGGCAAACGGGACGGTCGGATGTCTTCGATCATTCGCAGGCGCAGAGGCGAACAGGTGGTAGGCTTCTGTCGCTCCCGACCATCCCGCGCAGCGGGCTGTCTCGTTGCGACTTCCTGCATTGTAAAGCATTCGCTCTGCCGGAACGCGCTCGACTTCCCGGGGTCAACCGGGGTCAACCCGTGACGAAAGAAACGTGGCCGGCGACGCCATGCGAGCGCAAGTCAGTGCCATCCGATGATGGCCTTGCGCATGACGCCCAGCAGGGGCTCGACCTGCTCGATAGGTCGGCCGCTGGCCGCGATGATCAACTCGGGACTGAGCTGCAGTTCCGGGTCGGCAGAAGGGCCGTCATGGCCAAGCTCGATAAATCGGCCGAGGTACCGAGCAAGTCGTACGGCATTGCGTCCGACAGAAAGCCGAACGCCCTGGTACGCCGCAAGTGCCGCTTCGACGTCGGGTTCGGCTCTGAGAGCACGCGAGAGCGCAAGGGCATCCTGTCCCGCCTTCAGGACGCCAATCCCGACATGCGGGCGCGCGACGAAAGCGGCATCGCCGACCAGGGCCACGTTGCCAAAGGCGATGCGTTCGGACTCCATGTCGAAGATCGGCTGAAATATGTGCTGGCTCGCACGCATTACCGCCTCCCCGAAAGGTGCCGGCAGCGTCTCAGCCGCCTCGGTCGTGAGCCGATCGAAGTGCTCTGAACGGATCAATGGCGGTGGAATCGAAGCCGCATGCGTTATACCGTTGATGTCCGTCAGCAAATCTGTCCGCACCTCACCGACCGCGCGTTTGTACCAGAGATAAGTATAGAGCCGCCGCCCTGGCTCCATCTCGTTGTCGGGCCCGCACAACGGAAGGCCGCAGAACTGCCCATCGCGTGGGAAGATAAAAACATACCGGTCGAAGACACTGCGGCGGAAACGATCTGAGAGTGCCGCCTCGGGCACGAGTCCCCGAAATGCAAAATAACCTGCGTACTGGGGACAGATACTCGGTGCGAGTGCAGAGCGCACCGTCGAGCGCAGGCCATCGGCGCCGACGACGAGGTCTGGCGACATCTCCCGGCCATTCGACAGCCGAAGCATCGTCCTGGCACCTCGCTGCTCCAGCACGTCAAGCGACACGCCGGTGTGATAGTTCACGTCCGGGAAGCGGCTGCGCAGCAGTCGGTACATGTTCCGCCAGTAAGTCATGTACTGCAGGTGCTCGTAGAATTGGATGAGCTGGCCCTGACGGTCGTAGGCATGGCGGCCCGCTACGTCGATGGCGGGAGGGCGAGGCTCTTCGATTCCGCACGCCGACAATACGTCGCACAGTTCGGCATGACCGGCTATACCCGCACCCCTGATACCGAGCGGCCCCTCGGCCTGCTCGAAAATCTCCACGTGCCAACCCTGCCGGCGCAGCATGTTACCGGTAAACAGACCAGCCATCGAGCCGCCGATGACGACGGCCGTTGGCTCTCGCTGGCGATCTGCGGCGCGCCGGGGACCCCTATGCGCTTTGGGCGTTGATACCATCTTCACAGCCGCAATCAGGCGTTGAGCTGAAATAGGGCACGGTGCACTCGTTCTTCGATCATGTAAGCAGTGGGCCTGATCCTACATTGCAAAACGTGTCTATCGGTTCAACGTATCATCGCTTGCGCCGCCTCAACGATTTGCGCCGGCGTGACGCGGACCGCATCCTCCAGCGGCACTGAGTAGGGCACCGGCGTGCGCGGTGCCCCGAGCCGGCGGATCGGCGCCTTGAGCTTGGCGAACATGAATTCGCCGATCTCGGCGGCGACCTCGGCGCCGAAACCGCCGACGCGCACCGCCTCCTGCGCGATCAGCAGGCGGCCCGTCTTCGCCACGGACGCCATCACAGCCTCGCGATCCCAGGGCCACAGCGTGCGCAGGTCGATCAACTCGACGCTGACTTTCCTTTCGGCCAGCATCTGCGCCGCCTTGGCGCACTCGACCCCCATGCCCGCCCAGGTGACGATGGTGAGATCGGACCCGCTGCGCAGCACGGCCGCTTTGCCCAGCTCCATCGGGCCAGCGTCTGGGTCGACCGGACCCTTGGTGCCCCACAGCCCCTTGTGCTCGAGGTAGACGACGGGATCATCGCAACGGATCGCGGCCTTCAGCAGCCCGTGGTTGTCAGCCGGCGTCGAGGGCGTCACCACGACCAGGCCGGGGATGTGCACCCACCAGGCTTCCGTCGATTGCGAGTGCTGGGCTGCCGTGCCGCCGCGCATGCCGATGGATTGGCGCACGACCACCGGCACGCGCGACTGGCCGTTGAACATGTAGCGGTTCTTGGCGGCCTGGTTCACCAACTCGTCGGCGGCGCACATGCCGAAGTCCGCGAAGCGCAGCTCGACCACCGGTCGTGTGCCCGACAGCGCCGCACCGACGCCGGCGGCCATGATCATGTTCTCCGAGATCGGTGTGTCGACGATCCGATCCTTGCCGAAGATCGCCTGCAGGCCCTTGTACTGGCCGGCGAGGCCGCCCTCGGGGCCCAGGTCCTCGCCCAGAGCCCACACGCGGTGATCGCGCTCCATCTCCTGCTTCAGGGCCAGGAGGGCTGCCTCCGCATAGGTCATCTCGATAGTCATGTCGGGGCTCCCACGTCCTGCACCTCAGTGAGCGCGTCGCTGGCAACGGGCCATGGCGCCTTGCCGGCGTCCTCGACCGCGCGCGCAATCAATGCCACGGCGTCGGTCCGCGCCTTGTCCAGCTCTGTCCGCGGCACACCTTCGCCGGTGAGCCAGGCACCGCAGCGCTCGATCGGGTCACGGTCTTTCTGCTTCCAGCGATCGACCTCCGCCTGGGTGCGGTAGGAGCCGTTGTCGCGCATGTTGTGGGTGTGGTGACGATAGGTGACGGCGTGGATGTAGCCGGGGCCGCCGCCGCTGCGCAGGCGCGCGACCAGGCGCTCGGCTGCGGCATCGACCGCCAGCAGATCGTTGCCATCGACCTCTTCTCCTTCGATCGCGAACGCCTTCATGCGCGCAACGAAGCCACCACCGGCGGTGAAGTCGGACGTTTTCGTGGTCGCCGCATAGCCGTTGTTCTCGCAGACGAACAGCATCGGCAGGCTGTAGATCTTGGCCCAGTTGAACGCTTCCATGATCGGGCCGCGGTTGACCGCGCCGTCCCCGAAGAAGGCCACGGCCACACGATCCTGCTTGAGGATCTTGATAGATTGCGCGGCTCCGACCGCGGTGGTGGCGCCATCGGCCACGACGCCGTTGGCGCCGAGCATGCCGATCGAGAAATCGGCGATGTGCATCGAGCCGCCCTTGCCGCCGCACGTGCCTGTCGTGCGTCCGAACAGCTCGGCCATCATTGCGAACGGATCGGCGCCCTTGGCGATGGTGTGGCCGTGCCCCCGGTGATTGGAGCTGATATAGTCGTTCTGGCGCAGGTTGGCGCAGACGCCGACCGCGATCGCCTCCTGGCCGACGTATTGGTGCACCGAGCCGCGCACGTTGCCAGCGGTCCACTCGCGGCCCGCCGCTTCGTCGAACTCGCGGATCACGTGCATCGTTCTGAGCATGCCGAGCACGCGGGCGGCCCTATTGGATATCGCTGCCATGCGTCAACTCTCCTTGAAGGCTTCCTCGCGCGTCCGGCGGAAGGCCGGCAGCACGACGAGCAGCAACAGAATGAAGGCGAGGCTGAGTAGGGCCAGGCTGACTGGCCGCTGCACGAACGTCATGGGATCGCCGCGCGACAGCACCAGCGCGCGGCGCAGGTTCTGCTCCATCATCGGCCCGAGCACGAAGCCGAGCAGCAGGGGAGCCGGCTCGCAGCCGAGCTTGTAGAGTACGAAGCCGATCAGCCCGAACATCAGCGTCAGCCAGACGTCGAAGGTCGAGTTCGAGGTGCCGTAGACGCCGATGCAGCTGACCACGATGATGATCGGGAACAGCAGCCGGTAGGGCACGTCGAGCAGTTTCACCCAGATGCCGATCAGCGGCAGGTTGATCACCAGCAGCATGACGTTGCCGATCCACATGCTGGCGATCAGCCCCCAGAACAGCTCGGGCTGCTTGACCAGGATCTGCGGCCCCGGCGTCAGCCCTTGCAACATCATCGCCGCGATCATCAACGCCATCACGGCGTTGGAGGGCACGCCCAGCGTCAGCATCGGGATGAACGACGTCTGCGCAGCGGCATTGTTGGCAGCCTCCGGCGAGGCCACGCCTTCGACCGCGCCGGTGCCGAAGCGCTCGGGATACTTCGACAGCTTCTTTTCCAGCGCGTAGCCAGCGAACGAGGCCAGCGTGGCGCCGCCGCCCGGCAGAATGCCGAGCAACGAGCCGAGCCCGGTGCCGCGCAGCACGGCCGGAATGGCTTCGCGGATTTCCTGTCGCGTCGGCATCAGGCCGCCGACGACGCCAGTCTTGATGTGTCCGACATTGCCGCGCTCGAGATTGGCGATCAGCTCGGCGATGCCGAACAGGCCCATGCCGACCGCAATGAAGCCGATGCCATCCGACAGCGCCGGGAAGCCGAACGTGTAGCGCTGCACGCTGCTTTCGAGGTCCGTGCCGACCAGGCCGAAGAACAGCCCCAGCAGTACCATGGCGATGGCCTTGAGCAGCGAGCCCTGCGCCAGCACGACCGAACCGATCAGCCCCAGCGCCATCAGCGAAAAATATTCCGCCGCCCCGAACTGCAGCGCGGCCGCCGACAGCGGCACGCTGGCGACCGCGACGAGAAAGGTCGCCACGGTGCCGGCGAAGAACGATCCCAGCGCCGCGATCGACAACGCTGCCCCCGCCCGCCCCTTCTGCGCCATCTGGTAGCCGTCGAGACAGGTGATGATCGAGGACGATTCGCCCGGCATCCTGGCGAGAATGGCCGTGGTCGAGCCGCCGTATTGGGCGCCGTAGAAGATGCCGGCCAGCATAATCAGGCTGCCGACCGGCGACAGCCCGAACGTCACCGGCAGCAGCAGCGAGATCGTCGTCAGCGGGCCGATGCCGGGCAGCACGCCGATCAGCGTGCCGAGCAGGGCGCCGATCAGGCACAGCAGCAGGTTCACCGGCGAGACGGCGACACTGAACCCGAGCGCCAGATTGTCGAGCAGTCCCATGTTCTGTTCGGATCTCTCAGGGCGGGAATACGCTGATCGGCAGCGACAGACCGTAGACGAACAAGGCCGCCGAGCCGGTCGCCAGCACGAAGGCCAGCACCAGCGTCTCGCGCAATCGGATATCGGCGCTGGCGAAGGCGGACAGCAGTGCCGTTGCCGCAACGGCGATGACCAGGCCGAACCGCTCGATCGACAGCGCGAAGATGGCGACGGCGGCGAGCACGAACAGTAGCGGTCGCAGCCGCCAGCGCCCGACCAGCTCGCCACTTTCGATGACGCCCTTGCCGGCGATCACGGCCCCGAACCCGATTAGCCCCCAACACAACAGTGTCGGCAGATAGCCCGGTCCCATGCTGCGCGCGGCGCCGAACGCATACTCGGTGCCGAGCGCCAGTCCCGCGACGCCGAACGCGGCAAAGATCAGACCGGCGGCAATGTCCTGCTTGACCTGCATCGGGGGCTCCGCCGTCTGGTCGCTACTTCGGCTCCACGCCGACCAGCTTGATGATGGTCTCGGCCGCCTTGCGGTCCTTCTCCATGAACTCGGCGAAACCCTCGATCGTGGTCGGGCCGAACTGCAGGGCGTTGTTGTTCATGTACTCCTGGTTCTTGGGGTCCTTGGCGGCTTTGTTGAAGGCCTCGTTCAGGCGCTTGATGATGGCGTCGGGCGTGCCGGCGGGCACGGCGATGCCGAGCCAGAAGCTGGACGGATAGATGCCGAAGCCGACTTCGTTGAACGTCTGGGCCTGAGGGAAGATCGCGATGCGCTCCTTGGAGCTGACGGCGAGCAGCTTGGCGTCGCCTTGCTTGAACATGTCGGTCAGCGTGCCGACGCCGACGATGGTCAGCTGCACCTCGTCGGACATCAGCGCCACCTGGATCTGGCTACCGCCGCCGTAGGCGACGCCGGCAATGTCGGTGCCCCATTCCTTGTTGAGCCACTGGCGGAACAGGTCGGCCGAGGAGCCGGGCCCAAGCGTCGCGAAATTGAGCTTGCCCTTGTTCTTGAGGGCATAGTCCTTCAGCTCGGCAACGGTATTGGCCGGCAGCTTCTTCGAGCCGGTGAAGCCCTGCACCGCGGAGAGATGGAAGTAGACCGGCTTGAAGTCCTTGATCGGATCGTAGGGCAGCTTCTTGAACACGTACGGATTGAAGGAGTGCGTGCTGATGTTGATCGAGCAGAACGTGTGCCCATCGGGCGGGGCATGCGCGCACAGGTCGGTGGCCAGCTGGTAGGTGGCGCCGGGTCGGTTGTCGATCAGCACCGGCTGGCCGAGCTCGGCCTCCAGCGCCTTGCCGATCAGCCGCGAGGCGACGTCGATGATGCCGCCGCCGCCGGTCGGCACCAGGAAACGTAGCGGCTTGGTCGGGTAGGTCTGTGCGGCTGTCGGGGGTGCACTTGCAAGAGATGCAATGCTCACTAGGGCCGCAGCCAAAAGCGCAGAGTACTTCATGCTTCACTCCCCGGATTTTGCAGGTCTTGTTTCTCTAGACTTATGGGCTGCATACTCCGGTTAGGGAAGCCGCCGCGTCAAGGGCCAAGTCAGTTTACCCCGTGTGGTGCGGTCGTCTGCACCGGCGTCGCGCCGGCAAGTTCCAGCCACTTCAGGTTCAGGCAGGCGCCGGATATCTTGCGGTCCTTGAGATCGGAGACCGCGTTCAATTCGAATGTGGGCAGGATGTTGTATCCGGTGTCGAAGTAGACGTGCTCGATCGGCACGCCGAGGTGGGCTGCCAGCGCGCACCTTCCACGCATGCGGCGAGTTCGGAAAGCCGCAGAGCTTCATGTTGCATCGCTCCTCATGCTGCAGCATCTTTGGAGTTTTCGGCAGCGCGGCCTACAGCAAAGCTGAAATCAACGTCTTGCAATCCTGGGGCCGCTGCCAAAGCCAATTGAGGGCTGTGTTTTCCCGGCTCCGAGACAAGCAGTTCGGGCATCAGCAATGCAAATCCAGTCCTTGGAACATCCGATCGCGTGTTTTAACATGCTGCTCGACCGATCAGCCCTGCTACGAAAAGACAACATGCATACTACCGCTCCGAGCCCAGACCACGCGACTGGCGCGCGCCGCCCCGATTTTGATGCCATTGTCGTCGGTGCCGGATTTGCTGGCATGTATGCACTTCACCGTTTGCGCGGCATGGGTCTCAATGTTCGCGTGATCGAAGCCGCCAGTGGCGTCGGCGGCACCTGGTACTGGAATCGCTATCCAGGCGCGCGCTGCGATACTGAGAGCATGTTCTATTCCTATTCGTTCTCGGAGGAGTTGCAGCAGGAGTGGATCTGGACCGAGCGTTACGCCACCCAGGCGGAGATCGAGGCTTACGCCAATCACGTCGCCGACCGCTTTGATCTGCGCCGCGACATGAAGTTCGAGACGCGGGTGACGGCCGCCACGTTCGACGAGGCGGAGCGACACTGGCGTGTCGCCACCAGCGACGGCGAGGTCGCCACGACGCGCTTTCTGATCATGGCGACCGGTAGCCTGTCGCAGCCGAAGATGCCCGAGATCGAAGGGGTCGAAACCTTCGCCGGTCCGATCTATCATACCGGCCGCTGGCCGCTCGAGGACGTCGACCTTGCCGGCAAGCGCGTCGGCGTTATCGGGACCGGATCGTCCGGCATCCAGTCGATTCCGATCATTGCCAGGGCGGCAAGCCACCTGACGGTGTTCCAGCGCACGCCGAACTACTCGATTCCAGCCTGGAACGCGCCGCTCAACGCCGATGCTGTGAGTGCCGTCAAGGCCAATTACGCCGAGCTCAGAGCCAAGCAACGCGAGACCTACACACACAATATCTTCCCACCGGGCAAGCCCTCTGCCATCGCCGATCCGGCCGAGGTTCGCGAGCGCGAGTATGAGGCGCGCTGGCGCTGGGGCGGATTCGGATTTCTCGCCGCCTACGAGGACTTGCATTTCAACGATGCCTCCAACGAGACGGCAGCCGAGTTCGCCCGCGCAAAGGTCCGCAGCATCGTGCGCAATGCCGTGATCGCCGAGAAGCTCTGTCCAACCTTCGCATTCGGCTGCAAGCGACTGTGCGTCGACACTGACTATTTCGAGACTTTCAATCGCGAGAATGTGTCGTTGATCGACGTTACCGAGACGCCGATCGAGCGAATCGTGCCTGCAGGCGCGCAGGTCGGCGGGCGGTTGATTGCGCTCGATGTCCTCGTCTGTGCCACCGGCTACGACGCCATGACCGGCGCCCTGCTCGCCATCGACATCCGCAACGGCGCCGGCGAGACACTTCGCGACAAGTGGCTAGATGGCCCGCGCGCCTACCTCGGTCTCGCCATGGCCGGTTTCCAGAACCTGTTCGCCATCACAGGGCCCGGCAGCCCCTCGGTGTTGACCAACATGGTGCTGTCCATCGAGCAGCACGTCGACTACATCGCCGACTGCGTGGCCTTCATGCGCAAGCGCGGTTTGGTGCGGATCGAGCCTGACGCGGGCGCTGAAGAGCAGTGGGTGGCCCATGTCGCGGACGTGGCGGGGGGGTCATTGAGACCCTCCTGCAATTCCTGGTACGTCGGTGCCAATGTGCCAGGCAAGCCACGCGTGTTCATGCCGTACTTCGGCGGCGTCCCGGCCTATCGCCGTAAATGCGAAGACGTCGCAGCGAAGGGGTATGCGGGGTTTCAGTTGTCCTGACAAATAACGGTTGGTCCTAATAGGCCAGCTTTTTCAATCCGGCCGCCAGCACCTTGATGCCGGCGACCATGTCATCGACCGAGGAGAATTCCTCCGGCGTGTGACTGCGACCGTCCTTGCTGCGCACGAATACCATGGCGACCTTGGCAATCTCCGCCATCTGCTGGGTGTCATGCGCAGCGCCGCTGGCCATGGTCATGAATGGCACGCCCTGCTCGGCCGCCCCGTCCTTCAACGCACAAAGGATATCGGGATCACTGAGACAGGGGTCGTGGTCGGCGGGTACGCGCCAGTCGATTTCGAGATTGCGGCGGCCGGCTACCTCCCGCATCAGGCTCTCGATCGTGCCGAGCAGGCGATGATGCGACGCGGTTTGCGTATGGCGGGCGTCGATCGTGAATTCGACCTTGCCAGGAATGATAGTCGGCTGATTTGGATCGACCAGGATCTGACCGACCGTGGCGACGTACGGCCGGCCGAGCCGGTGGGTCGTGTCCATGACGCTGCCGGCGATTTCGGCAAATCCCGCCATCGGGTCACGGCGCATATCCATCGGGAAAGCGCCGGCGTGATTGGCGACACCCGTCAGTGTCACGCGGTAGAGCCGAAACCCCGTGATACCGCTGACGATGGCGACCGGCAGCCCTGCTTGCTCGAGCACGGGTCCCTGCTCGATGTGCAGCTCAAGGAACGCCTCGATGTCGGAGCGCTTCGCCTCGCCGCAGAGATCGGGATCGAGGCCGATGGCGCGCATGGCGCCGGCGATGCTTTCGCCCTCGGCATTCGTGATGCGATCGGGATCGCCCGACTTGATGTTGCCGATGATGGCGCGCGAGCCCCAGAAATTGGCGGCGAACCGGCTCGACTCCTCCTCGCACAGCGCGACCACCTCTAGCGTTTGTCGCGGCTGCCCGAATTGCTCCTTCAACGCGCGCACGGCGATCAAGGCACCGATGGCTCCCAGTGCGCCATCGTAACGGCCGCCCGGCTTTTGCGAGTCTATATGGGAGCCGGTCACGATGCTCTTGCCACCGGCGCGCCCTGGGAGCTTGCCCCAGACGTTGCCGACGGTGTCTTGGCGCACATCGAGCCCGGCGTCCCGGCACCAAGTGACGAACTGGTCGCGAGCTGCCACCCACTCCGGCGTATACACCGGCCGCCAGACCCCAGTCTCGCCCCAAGCCCCAAACCGCGCCAGTTCCATGATGGAGCGCTCGACCAAGCCGGCGTCGATGTGGATGTTGCTTGTCATGGGCGGCTCCGAGTGGTGAACGTCATGCTGTGAGGCCTGGAAGCGGGGGCGGCAATTGCGCGCCAACCCAGCCCGCATGCGCGAAGAGCCGCGCATCGTCGCCATGGAAGCCGATCAGCTGCAGGCCAAGCGGTAAGCCATGGGCGGCAAGAACTGGCAGCGTCAGGGAAGGCGCGCCGACACAGGTTGCCGGTGAGCACATGACGGGATGACCTATGTTCTCGAGACCGACGGGTGCCACTTCCGGCGCTGTCAGTCCCACGAACCCATCGACCAATTCACGTGCTGCAAGAACGCGTGCGCGGAACGTCGCCTTGAATTCCAGAGCCGCGTGATAGTCCTCCAGCGTGATCTCGTGCGCCCGCTGCAGGAGGCGGGCAATGCGTGGATGGAACGTATGGCCAGCCGCCTCGTATTCGAAGAAGGGCCAACGCATCTCAAACGCCGCTATCTCGGCGATGCACCAATCGGCGCGAGCGAAGTCGTCCTCCACCGCTTTGAGTCCGGGGCTCTTTGTCGGCTCGAGGATCACGACACCGGCGTCGGAAAGTTTGCCTAAGGCGTCTTCGAGCGCGGACCTGACCGCCGCGTCAGCGAGCTGCCAACCGGGCGTGTAGAAACGCATCAGGCGCTTGGGTTGCTCTGAAGGTGGAAGGGACGACGGGCCTGTCAATCCATGCGAGCCGGGGACAGGTCCCGCTTCCCGTGACAGGTAGCGCAGGACGGTCCAGGCATCGCCCAGCGTTGCGGCATGAGCTCCGACATGCTCGCCCGACGGCGAGAACGGATGGATGCCGGCCTGCCGGATGACACCGTACGTCGGCTTGACGCCGATGTGGCCGCAGTAGCTCGCTGGTCGCATGACCGAGGACATCAGCTGAGTGCCGATGGCGACTGGCAGCATGCCGGCACCGACCGCGGCAGCCGATCCGCTCGACGACGTGCCGGGCGTTCGCTTCGGATCGAAGGGATTGCGGGTCGGCGTGATCTGCCCGTAGGCGAACTCCGTCGTCGTCGTCTTTCCGACGATAATGGCGCCGCCACGTCGCAATGCGGCAGCGACAGGCGCATCGCGGTCGGCACGACGGCCCTTGTAGATCGGGCTCCCGCACTCCGTCGGCATATCGCCGGTCTCAATGATGTCCTTCAGCGCGATCGGTAGCCCATCGATGGCCGACAGCGGTGACCCGGCCTTATATCGTGCGCTCGCAGCGTCAGCCGCGTGGCGCGCTGCGGCGAGATCGAGCGTCACGAAGGCCCGCAGCTCCGGTTCACGCCGCTCGATCACTGCAATGCAGCGCTCGAGGAAATCGCGTGGCGTCTCCGCCCCGGTCCGGAAATTTACGGCCTGATCGCTGAAGCTGAGCGGTGGCAAGGTAACGGGAGAAGCGCTCATGGAAAACATATCCTTGCTCGCGAGACAACACGAGTGCGCACAGGCGCACCCGCTGCATATCGGCGGCCTACGCGGCGGCCATGATCACTTGGCTGGTCGCTGGGCTCCACTGCGGTGCCTTGCCGGCCGCCGCCTCAACAAGTGAGCGGCAGCGCACGCCGGCGCCAGTTCCCTCGCATTGGAAGTTGGTGCAGTAGCTGAAAGCGAGGCCACGCTCCAGATCGGCAAATCCCAAGGCCCCGCCAGAACCGAGATGGCCGATGGCATTCATGTTGCTGCCCATCGGCGTGTGCGGCGGACTGTTCATCCAGAATCCCAGCGCCATGCGCAGCGGCCATCCCGTCATCCCGCATTCACCCTCCCACTGCTGTTGCGAGAGCCGATGCACAGTTCCAGGCTGCAAGATGCGGACGCCATCAAGTGTCCCCCTTTCTGCCAGCATGGCATAGATGCGGGCGATGCCGCGGGCGTTCCCATGGCCACCGAACGACGGCAACTCACCTTCTCGGATCTCGCGGCAGTTGAGCATATCCGGACGTTGCGCTCGGCCTTTCCAGGCGCGGTTCAGGTTGGAGCCCGGCGTGGCGCCAGCAGTCCAGAAACGATTCTCTGGATTGGAATGCATGGTCGCAACCAGCCGCCCTTCGGCGGGCGTCAACCCGATATTGTATTCGGCATTGAGCGGACGCGAGATCTCCTCGCGAATGAACGTGCCAACCGTCTTGCCGGTGATGCGGCGCACGATCTCGCCGAGCGTGAAGCCGATGTTGATAGAATTGTAGGCGCCCTTGCTGCCCGCCGGCCAGGCCGGCGGCTGTTGCGCAATCGCTTGAACCTGAGCCGGATAGTCGAACCAATCCCCCGGCTTGGCTGCGTCAGCGTAGATCACGCCACACACGTGAGCCAGCACATGGCGAACCAGCACGGATCCCTTGCCATAGTCGGCAAACTCCGGCCAGTAGCGTGCTACCGGCGCATCGATGTCGAGTCGACCTCGATCGGCGAGCACGTGCACCGCGAGAGCGCAGATGCTCTTGGCGACCGAGTTCATGAGGACAATGGTGTCGGCCGTCCAGGGCTCGGTCCTCGCTGCATCGCGCCAGCCTCCCCAAAGGTCGACGACCTTCTCGCCGTTCTGATAGACGCAGACCGCCGCACCGATCTCGCTGCGGTTGCTGAAGTTTTCCCGAAATGCGTCGCGCACGGCCTTGAAGTCTGCCGCGCAAGTTCCGCCAATAGCTGGGTCTGTCACTGCGCCCTCCCGACCTTTCCTCGCAGGTGCCGCGAAGCTGGCTTGCATCCAAGTTGCCCGACGTTAGCAGCGCGTGCTCGAGCGCTGCGCCGCCGCCAGATCGAGCACGGGCAAGCCCGTGCCGTTCGATGGACCCTGCCTCGGGCTGCCTCGCCGAAAGCAGGTCCATTGCCATCACGCGTGCGGAAGCGGCCCGAACGCCGGCGGCGACACGCGGCGCTTGGAGGCGGCCTCATAGGCGGCGGCGATCTTGAGCACCACGTCCTCGCGACCCGGATCGACGCGGAACACCAGCGAGAATGGCAGCCCCGGCGCGATCGCCTTGGTCGGCGTGTCAGAAGGCGCTGGCAGATAACGCTTGCGGTCGTCCGACAGCTTGAAGACGGGATCGTAGGCAGTGTCGACGTAGCCGGCCGGAATCAGCACCTCGGTCAGCCCGGCATTGGGCCCATAGAACGACTCCCAGGTGAGATTGTGCATGCCGCCGCGCGGCTGGTGCGCATGGCCGATCTTGCCCGGCGGCCAGGGCGAGTGCAAGCGGACCAGTGCATCGAGCTTGTTCTCGTAGATCACCATCATGTCGACGCGGCGCAGCAGCTCGCGCAGCATGACGCGCTCGTTGACGCCCTGACGCCCGTCGGGGCGATTGCGCATGTCGGCGAGATCGTCCCAGTTGAGGAACGCGGAGCGCTGATCATCGCCCCAGAACTTGGAGCGCTTGTTGAGCTCGGCGAAGTCGACCAGCGTCTCCTTGAAGCCCTTATCGGCCCAGTCCTTGGCGCGCCGCATCAGGTACTGGTTGATGTGGAAGCGGAACGTGGTCGACAGCTCCTGCTCCTGGATGGTGCCGATGTCGAGGTTGCCGGGCGGCGCGATGCGGCCTTCCGCAAGCCCGACGCAATAGTCGATCGGCTTCATCTTGCCCGAGCCGAACACCTTGGGCGGCTCGAGCGCTGCCGTGGCACCCGCGGCGACGTTGGGCGAGGCGAGGCTCGGCATCGAGCCCGGCATGAAGATGGTCGGCTCGATTGCGGCGGCGACCTCCTTGAACACCGGCTGGCCATCCTTGTCGAGGCGGAACAGGATGTCGGGCATGAAGATCGGTACCAGCTGGACGAGTGCGCGGCGGAAGTCGACCTTCATCAGTTCGATATCCGGATCGCGCTGCCAGAGCGGGTCGGTCGATTCCACCAGCGTGGCACCGAGATGCTTGCCGAGCATCTCCTTGATCTCCTTCACCGCGGCCGTGACGATCGGCTCCTCGGTCTTGGAGCCCTTGGGGTAGACCATGGATTCGCGCACCACTCCGATGCGCATACCCTTGAGTGCGCCTGGTGCACCATTCGGGATGGCGTGGCTCGCAAACGGCGTCGAGATGATCGAGGCGCGCGGCACGGTGGTGAACGGATCACGCGGATCATAGTAGGTGCCGTCGGCATTCTTGAGCGCGTCGAGCACCTTGGCGCAGTCCACAATCGAGCGGCACATGACGCCGGTGCGGTCGCAATAGATGTCGGCACCGATAGCGTTACCGTCGAAGCTGATCATCGCCTTGTGCGGCAGGATCAGCGCCACCGAGTTGTGGTTGGTCGGCCCGCGCGTGGAGGCGCGTGTCTCCTCGCCGAGGCTTGCCATGACGAGATTAGAACTGACCGAGACGGCCGAGCCCGAACTCGATCCGAGAGAGCCGGCGCGCGTCGTATCGTAGACGTTGGCGGGATTGCCCCCCCAGGTCGTGCGCTGGTAGCCAAGCGTGGAGGGCAGTAATGCGTTCGGCTTGTGCTTGCCGCCGGGATCGCCGGCGCGACCGTTGTACTCGGTGCTGACCGCCTTGGCGTAGATGATGGCGCCCTTCTCGCGCAGCGCCTCGACCAGGATATGGTCGCGCGAGGGAAAGTCTATGTCATAGGCAGCGTCCGCGCCGCCCATGGAGCGCATGTCCTTGCAGTCGAAGGGATCCTTGAACGAGAACACGACACCATACATCGGCATCTTCTCGAGGTCGGGACTGCGGCCGTACTGCTTATCCAGCTCGGCTGCCCGCTCCAGCGCGTCGGGCTGTTGGCGGAAGAACTCGCATACCGGCGGCGCACCGGGCGGCAGCGGGCCCTTCGAGGGGTGGCGGTCGAACTCGCCCTTGCACGTGACGGAGCGCTCGCCGCGAATGTTCAATGTCGAGAGCGCGTTGACCTGTCCAGCGTTGGGGATTCCGACGACCATGCCATACTGCTGCTGAACGCTCGGGTCTGATGCGGTCGGCTCCATGCGACCAAGCTCGAGCGGCATGCCTTGGTACTTGTCGAGATCGGGATAGATGTCGCCGACCTTGGAAGTAGCAGTCGGGAACTTGAGCGGCGCGCCGGCGCGCACCGTGCCAGGACCGACCTCGACAGGGGCGCCGCCCTTCGTCACCAGCATGCTGGCGACGCCGTTGTAGGCACGCGCGCGATCGACATAGTGCTGAACGATCTGTGTGCACGTGGTCTCGCCAGCCTTTATGGCCGCTTGCATCTCGGCGATGGTCGCTTCCTCAAGCCGAAACGGTGCATTCGACGTACTGGAGTTGGCAGCCATGACAATCCTCCTACTCATCGCGCTACTATTTCCTCGGCTCGGCACTCTGCGCGGATCCGTTGGGACCCACGTATTTCACTCTAAGTGGGATGCGCACCAAGTTTCCAAAGTCAAGGCGCGCGAGGATCGTATCCTGGCGCTCGATCTACTGAAAGGCCCTTGCTTGCCGACCATCCGATTTGCCGCCGAGCACAATGATATCCGACCACTCCCGGTACTGGAAACTCCGGAAAGGTCCAAATTCCTCAGATGTCGGCAGGCAGCGTCATCATACAGCGAGACGAATGGAACTATTCCCACTCTTTCGGCACTGTACTCTGTTGCGGTTTATAGGCAGATATGTGATTGCAATATCTACATTTTTTTCACAATGAGACTCCAAGCGAGCCCTCGCAGCAACATGGGTGCCGAACAGAGCGATTTTATCGGCCTGCAATCCTTGCATAAGTAGACTATCCAGATGCCACCGACATCCGAATGCAACGTGCCCAATGCCCCGCAGCCACCTGTGTTGGCGGCGGCACCCCGGATCGGCAATCCTGATTGGCACGGGTGCATCTGGGTGCAAATGCGCAGCCCGGCGGCAAATTTGCGAGATCCGGCGGGGCACCAGGAATGGCCGTCAAGCGCGACCCGCGGGCGCGCTCATAGCCGGTCCGCGTTGCCAGCAAGCCTTGCGTGTAGGGGTGCTGCGGGTTGGAGATCAGTGCGTCACACGATCCGGTTTCAACGATGCGCCCGGCATACATCACCGCGATCCGATCGGCGACTTCCACGGCAACGCCGATGTCGTGGGTCACGAAAATGACGGCGAGACCGAACTCCTGCTGCAACTCCCTCAGCAACAGGAGAATCTGGATCTGCACCGTCGCATCCAGTGCCGTCGTCGGCTCATCGGCCAGCAGCACCTTCGGCCGGCACGCCAGGGCCAGCGCAATCATCGCGCGCTGCCGCATGCCGCCCGACATCTCGTGGGGGTAGACCTCCAGGCGGTGGCGCGCGGCTGGAATGCGCACCCGCTCGAACAGCTCCAGGGCACGCGCCATGGCCTGGTCGCGCGATACACCTTCATGCGACATGATCGCTTCGGCGATCTGGTTGCCGATCTTGAACACCGGATCGAGAGCAAGGCCCGGCTCCTGGAAGATCATCGAGACCGCCGTGCCGCGGAAAGCCGGCAAGTCGGCGTCCCGGATCGCGAGCACGTCGGTGCCGTCGACGTCGATCTTGCCACCAATGATCGCACTGTGCGGCAGCAGGCGCAGCAGGGACCGCAAGGTGACGCTCTTGCCGGAACCGGATTCGCCAAGGATCGCCAGCACCTCGCCGCGCTCCAGGCTCAGGTCTACGCCGGACACCGCACGCACGTTGCGGCCGCCTGCGGTGAAATCGACAGTGAGCCCCTCGACACTGACCAGTGAAGTTTGCACCGGGGCCTGGGCCCCAACTGTGGTCATGCTGGCCTCCCCGCGTGCGGACGTCCGGCTTGCGGATGGCCGGACGCCGGGTCCACCAGGTGGCACGCCGCCAGATGCGCGCCATGCAGGTCAGTCAACTCAGGCGCGTGCACCTTGCAGACGTCTGCGGCCAATGCGCATCGCGTATGGAAACGACAGCCGGACGGCGGATTGATCGGATTGGGCGGGTCACCCGCGATCGGCGCCTCACGGGTGCGCTTGCCTGGATCAACTGAAGGCATCGAGGCCAGCAGTGCGCGGGTGTAGGGATGGCGTGGATTGCGCAGAATGGTATCGGCGAGGCCAACCTCGACCACCTTGCCGAGGTACATCACCATGACACGGTCCGACATGAAGCGGACCACATTGAGGTCGTGCGAGATGAAGATGTAGCTGAGACCCAATTCCGCCTTCAAATCGAGCAGCAGGTTGAGCACTTGCGCCTCGATCGACTTGTCCAATGCCGACACCGCCTCGTCAAGTATCAGCAGTCTGGGCTTCAGTGCCAGGGCCCTGGCGATATTGACGCGCTGGCGCTGGCCACCACTCAGCTCATGAGGATAGCGGCCGGCAAAGCGAGCAGGGGCCAAGCCGACCTTGTCCAGCAGTTCGCGGGCAAATCCGCGCGCGGCAGCAGCTTTGAGCCCTACGCCCTGCGCACCAAACGCGATGGTGTCCTCGACGGTCAAGCGCGGATTGAGCGAGGCATGGCTGTCCTGGAACACCATCTGCACTTGCTGACGGTACCGCGCCAGATCGCGCGCGCCGGTGCCGATAACGGCACCATCGAACATGATCCGGCCGCCATCGGGATCGAGCAGGTGCATGATGAGTCGGGCGGCGGTGGATTTTCCGCATCCGGATTCACCGACGATCCCGAGCGTCTCGCCTGTGGCCACGGTGAAGTCGATGCCATCGACCGCGCGGACGACGCTGCCGCGGCCGCCAAACAGACCGCGTGCACCGCCGAAGTGCTTGGTGAGCGCTGCGACGTCCAGCAATGGCCGCTGCTCGACCGCCAGCCGCTGATCGACCTGCGCTGCCACACTCGTCACGACTTCACCTCCATCGCCGCGCGCAGACCGTCGCTGAACAGACTGAAGCAGATCGAGGTGATGAAGATCATTGCGCCGGGAAGCGCTGCAATGGTCGGGTTGACGAAGATGGCCGGCCGCAGCGTGTTGAGCATCAGGCCCCACTCGGCGTTGGGCGGCTCGACGCCAATCCCGAGGAAGGAGAGACCGGAGGCAATGATCATCGACACGCTGATCAGGCTGGTCGCATACACGATGATCGGACCCAGCACGTTGCGCAGGACGTGCACCTTGACGATGCGGGCTGTGCCGACGCCGCTGGCACGGGCAGCATCGAGGAAATCAGCGGTGCGGATCTGCGTCGTGACGCTCTCCGCGACCCGCGTGATCGGAGGAATGAACACGATCGTCAACGACAGGATGGCGTTGCCGATGCCAGCTCCCAGAGCACCGGAAATCGCCACCGCGAGCAGCACCGAGGGAAATGCGAAGAAGACGTCGGTGATGCGCATGATGATGGTATTGACCCAGCCGCCGACATAGCCGGCCGTGACGCCGAGCAGGCTGCCGACAACCAGCGCGATCAAGACCGGCGTGATGCCCATGAACAGCGACAGGCGCGTCCCGAAAATCAAACGGCTCAGCATGTCGCGACCAAGCTCGTCGGTGCCCAGCAGGTGACCGGGGCTGCCGATCCCCCGCAGCCTGCGAGCGATACTGGTGGCGTTGGGATCGGCGGGCGCAAGCCACGGCGCCAGCAGCGCCATCAAGGCGATCAGCACCAGGATGGTGCCGCAGATGATGCTGACACGATCGGTCAGAAGACGGCGGATGACGCCGCCCCAGTAGCTTCTGCGGGGCGGTTCGCCCTGGAGATCGATTGGGAGTGTTGGTGCCATACGGGGCAGTGCCTGACCTGTTTCGCTCATGTCCGGCGCACGCGTGGATCGATCAGCGACTGCAGCAGGTCGACGACCAGGTTGATGGTGACGAAGAACATGGCCAGCACCAGGATGGTGCCCTGCAGCAGTGGCATGTCTCGCTGGAAGATGGCGGTGTTGAGCAGGAAGCCGGTGCCGGGCCATGCGAAGACCGTCTCGACCAGAATCGAGCCGCCCATCAAATAGCCGAGTTGTATGCCCATCACCGCCAGTGATGTTGGAGCAGCGTTTTTGACGACATGGAGAAACACACGCCGCTCGGTCAGCCCTTTCGCGCGCAGGCCTTGCACGAATTCCTGCGCCAGGATCTCCGCGACGACCGCGCGCACGGTTCGAGTGATGATCCCCAACGGAATGACAGACATGGTAATGACCGGAAGCACGATATAGGCCATATGCGCGCTATCCCAGGCCCAGGACGCTGAACCTCCTGGCCCTGCGCCCATCGCGGGCAGCCAGCCGAGCTCCACGGCGAAGATAATGACCAGAACCATGCCGAGCCAGTAGTGGGGTACGCTGACGCCGGTGATCGCCAGTGTCGTGGCGATGCGGTCGATCGCCGAGCCCTGATGATATCCGGCCAGCGTGCCAAGGGCTGCTCCCAGACTGAAGCTCAGCAGCACGGCAAAAACGGCCAGGATCAGCGTGTTGAACACGGCCTTGCCGACTTGTCCCGCGACCGGCTGCCGATTGGAGATTGCGACGCCGAGATCGCCCGTCAGGACCTTCTTCAGCCAGACGAAATATTGCACGGGCAGCGGCTGGTCGAGGCCATACGAGCGCTTGATCTCGTCGATGGTGGACTGGGGCGCTCCACCGCCGGACATGGCCGAGATCGGGTCGCCCGGTGCAATATGGATCAACGAGAAGCAGACGATCGACACGCCGAGCGCCACTGGAATGACATAGCCGAGACGCTTGAGCAGGTAGTTCAGCATCGGATGTCCTGGTGGACTGCTCCTGATGGAGCGGTTCATGCGCATCTTAAGGGCCGCCAGAGGGCAGTCAATCGAGCAGTGGCCGATCGCAATCACGATTTTTCAGAATGCTGCTTTTTTTCACAGTTGACGGCTTTTCGATCCGGGAATGAGCAGCTGTCATGCAGTTCAATACTCGAATTGCCATTGCCTGCGCCAACCGCAGCGTGTCATTCTGCGCTGGCGCAATCGCTGTTGATCGCACCGACCGAGCAGATCGCAACACCACTTCGGTCGCACGTGATGATCAACGCCGACGCGACAACCGGTGAGGACATCGTGCCTTGAAGAATGTGCGCACCTCGGCTCGATCGACGGCTCTGTCCGAGCTCACCTATTTGACGGTCTCCGAAGCTGGCGCACTCGTGGCCACGAAGACGCTGTCGCCAGTCGAACTCGTGCAAGCGCATCTCGACCGCATCGCCAGGATCGACGGCAAGATCAACGGCTACATCACGGTGGTTGGAGACCGCGCGCTCGCCAAGGCGCGCGAGGCCGAGGCGGAGATCATGGCCGGCCGCTACCGTGGCCCGCTGCACGGTATTCCTTATGGCTTGAAGGACAACTACTATACGAAGGGCATCCGCACGACGGCGGCATCGCGACTGATGTGGAACTGGATTCCAGACAGCGATGCCACCGTTCACGCGCGTCTTGAAGCCGCCGGCGCTGTCCTGCTCGGCAAGCACAACACCTGGGAATTCGGCACCGGCAACGGACGCGGCCAGAACGATTTGCCAGTCCCGGCAGCGCGCAATGCATGGAATACAGAGCACTTCGCCGGCGGTTCCAGCTCTGGGACCGGGGCTTCGACCGCTGCCGGGCTCTGTATGTTCGGCATGGGCTCGGATACCGGCGGCTCGGTGCGCATTCCTGCCGCCGTCCATGGCCTGTTCGGATTGAAATCCACGTATGGCCGGATCAGCCGCGCCGGCATCCAACCCAACTCGTTCTCGTTCGATGTCGCCGGTCCGCTGACGCGCTCGGTGCGCGACAACGCACTGGTGATGCAGGTGATCGCCGGCCACGACCCTGCCGATCCAACGACCGCGGACCGCCCGGTTCCAAGCTTTACTGCCGATCTCGACAATGGGATCAAAGGACTGCGGCTGGGCGTCATCCGCCGTTTCCACGAGCGCGACGTGAAGGCCGATGCGTCGGTGGTGGCGGCGCTCGAAAAGGCAATCGAGACCTGCCGCGAACTTGGCGCCGAGATCATCGAGATCGACGTGCCCTACAGCGTGCAGCAGGCGCGCACCGTCGTCTCAACCATCGGTCAGGCGGAGTCGCTGGCCATCCACGAGGCCGACTTCCGCGAACGGCACGCCGAGATGGGCCAGGCGCTGCGCGAGAAGTTCATGTCGTCGCTGACGGTGTCGGCGCTCAATTTCGTCAAGGCGACACGCTGGCGCCGCGAGATGACGCTCGCCACCGAGGCAGCGTTAGTCGGCGTCGATGCGGTGCTGTGCGCGGCCGCTTTCTGGCAGGTGCCCAGGCTCGACGACGACGACGGGATGATGGCCTACACGGCGGGCTCCGCCATGTGCTGCTTCAACGTCACCGGCCATCCCTCCGCATCGATCTGTTCCGGGTTCGGGCCGACGGGGTTGCCGATGAGCCTGCAGATTGTCGGCAAGCATTTCGACGAAGCGACGGTGCTGCGCGTAGGACAGGCCTACGAGACGGCCACCAATTGGCACAAGCGCCATCCTACTTTGTGAGGAGCAGAGCAATGAGCGAGCCAGCCGCCCCCAGTCGCGAGGAAATCGCCGCCATCCTGAAGCGGATGGACGTCAAGGGTGTGGACGATACCTTCATAGCCCGCTGCATCGAGCTCAATGCGATCACGCAGAAGACACTCGCCAGCTTGCCGCTGCCACCCGACAAAGGGCTCGAGGCGAGTCATGTCTTTGCTCCGCCATTCCTGACGACGTAACCCGACGACGCGAAGTGCCTACACAAAAATCTTCAACCAAGGGGAGCGCTATGATGAAACAACACTGGCGACCGACGGCCCTATCGATGCTGGCCAGCATCGGTCTCGGTTTCAGCACGCCGGCTCACTCGGAGACCGTGCTGCGGGTCGGCATGACGCTGGCCGACATTCCGGCGACCACCAGCCAGCCCGATCAGGGTGCTGAAGGCTGGCGCTTCATCGGCATCACGCTCTACGATTGCCTCGTCAACTGGGACCTGTCCTCGTACGACAAGCCGACCAAGCTGGTGCCGGGCCTTGCTACCTCGTGGGAAGCCGATCCGGCCAACCGCACGCGCTGGACATTCAAGCTCCGCCAAGGCGTGAAATTCCACGACGGCACCACGTTCAACGCTGATGCCGTGATCTGGAACCTGGACAAACTGATCAAGAAGGATGCGCCGCAGTACGATCCGGCTCAGGTCGTGCAGACCTTCGGGCGTCTCAACACGGTCGCCAGTTACAAGAAGATCGACGACACCACAGTCGAGCTCGTGACGAAAGCGCCGGACTCGATGATCCCCTACTACTTCGCCCGCATCTTCTTCGCGAGCCCGACGCAATGGGAAAAGGTTGGCAAGAGTTGGCCCGAGTTTGCCAAGGCGCCGGCCGGCACCGGCCCCTGGAAGCTCGACAAGCTGGTGCCGCGTGAGCGTGCCGAACTGGTCAAGAATACCGAGTACTGGGACAAGGCGCGCATACCCAAGACCGATCGATTGGTGCTGCTGCCCATTCCGGACGCAGTGACCCGGACATCGGCATTGCTGTCGGGTCAGGTCGACTGGGTCGAAGCGCCAGCGCCCGATTTGCTGCCGCGCCTGAAACAGGGTGGCATGCAGATTGTCACCAACAGTGTCCAGCACATCTGGCCCTGGTGGTTCTCGCAACTTGACGACTCGCCGTTCAAGGACGTGCGCGTGCGCAAGGCCGCCAATCTCGCCATCGATCGCGATGGTATCGTCAAGAACCTGTTGGCCGGGCTCGCAAGGCCGGCCGTCGGTCATGCCTGGCCCGGACACCAGTGGTTCGGCAATCCCTCCTTCAAGATCAAGTACGACCCGGCCGAGGCCAGGAAGCTGCTGGCGGAGGCCGGCTATTCGAAGGAGAAACCGGTCAAGGCCAAGATCCTCGTGACGTCGGCAGGCTCCGGCCAGATGCAGCCGCTGCCGATGAACCAGTACATGCAGGAGAACCTGCGCGATGTCGGCATCGACGTTCAGCTCGAGGTCATCGAGTGGAACACGATGACGGTGCGGCGGGCCTCGGGCGCTCACCACGCCGATCTCAAGGGCATCCACGCCATCAACAACAGCTGGGCATTTTGGGATCCGGATTTCGGCTTCCTGATCACGCTCGACAGCCGCCGGATCGCTCCGGCCGGCAGCAACTGGATGAATGCGAAGTATCCTGAGATCGACAAGCTGGTCGATGGCATCCGCAACGAGTTCGATCCCGGCAAACAGGACGCCCTCGTCGCCAAGCTGCACGAAACCTCGGTCGACAATGCGCTCTGGCTGTTCGTCGTGCACGACATGAACCCACGCGCGATGTCGCCCAAGGTCAAGGGCTTCGTGCAGGCGCAGCACTGGATCCAGGATCTGACGCCGATCACGATGGGGCAATAGGGTTTGCTGCCGTCTTGTCGGTCGGCACTGAGACATTGCAAGCCGGTTCGATCGCCAATGAGGCGGCGGACCGGCTCCAGGCGACGAGGGATTGTCGCCTACTGTCGACTGCGCCGATACCGGCAAGATCTCACTTGGGGGTGGCATGGCCATTGACACGCAACAAGCCGTCTCGTCGGGGCTGAAGGTCGCGCCGCCTGTTGCGAATCGCGATGGGATGGACCAGGCCCCGGCGGGGAGGGGTAGCCGGCTGCTGGGCCGTTTGGTCCCCTATCTCGTCTTGATCGCCCTGTTGTTGATCTGGGCTGGAGCCGTCAGCCTGTTCAAGATTCCGGATTATCTGCTGCCAGCGCCGCAGGACATCATTGCGCGCATCATCAAGGAATGGCCGCTGCTGGTCCGCAACGGCGCCTACACGCTCATGTCGGTGATGCTCGGCTTCCTGGCGAGTATTCTCGTCGGCGTGCCGCTGGCCTTTCTGATCGTGGTCAATAGGACGGTCGAGAAGGCGATGATGCCGGTGCTGGTGATGTCGCAGACCATCCCGAAAGTGGCGATCGCGCCGATCCTGATCGTGTGGCTCGGGTTTGGCATACTGCCCAAGATCGCCATCGTGTTCCTGATCTCGTTCTTTCCGATCGTCGTCTCGACGGTGGCAGGCCTCAAGAGCGTTGAAAACGACATGATCGACCTGGTGCGGTCGATGGGCGCGGGCACCGTCAAGATCATGCTGCGCGTGCGCGCGCCGACCGCACTGCCGCAGATGTTCGCCGGCTTCAAGATCGCCATCTGCCTGGCAGTGGTCGGCGCCATCGTCGGTGAGTTCGTCGGCTCGAACCAGGGTCTTGGCTATCTGCTGCTGACGGCAACGGGCAGTCTTGACGGGACCCTGGTCTGGGCGTCGCTGTTCGTGCTGATCGCCATTGGCATTGCCCTGTTCACAATCGTCAGCTGGCTGGAGCGCCTGGCGCTTCCCTGGCATATCTCGATCCGCAACGACGATGTGGCGACCTATCAGATGTAACGACAGGAGGATGTGATGCGCACGGGACTTGGCAAGGCGCTGCTCGCGACGGCACTGATGCTTGCCCTCTCCACGCACTCTGCCAAGGCCAAGGACGCCGTCAGCCTCAGGCTCGAGTGGCGGCTGACCGGCTATCACCTGCCGTTCTACTGGGCCAAGGAGAAGGGCTACTACGCCGCCGAGAACCTCGACGTCGACATCAAGGAGGGTTCGGGCTCCGGCACGACGATCAACCTGATCAACGCCAAGCAGGACGATATCGGACTGGCCGACTTCATGTTGATGGCCGCGCACATCGCCAAGGGTATGCAGGTCAAGGGCGTATATGCACTAGTTCCCAACGGCGCCTGGGCCATCGTCTCTCCAGCCGACAAGCCGGTCCAGAAACCCGAGGACCTGATCGGCAAGTCGGTGGCGATGACGGCCGACCACAAGGGCATCTTCGACCTGCTGTTGGCGGCCAACAAGATCCCGGCGGACAAGGTGACCATCCAGGTCACCAATGCGGCGACGCGCAATACCGTGTTCGTGCAGGGGCAGGTGGACTCGTTCGTCAGCGTGGTAATCGGCTCGCCGCTCGATCTGGTCGTGCGTGCCAACCAGGGCAAGGGCAAACCGATCCATTTCATGCCGCTGGAGAGCTACGGCGTGGCCCCCATGGGCCAAGGCCTCATCGTCCATGCATCGACGATCGAGACCAAGCCCGACATGTTGAAGCGCTTTCTGCGTGCCACCAGCCGCGGTATTGGCGAGACCATGAAAAAGGAGAACGTCGACGAGGCGACCGAGATCGCGTTGCGGCTGGCGAAGGCTTCCGACGAGCGTCGCGAGTCCGTAAAGCTGCAGTGGATCGAGACTTGGCCGCGCATGCGCACCGCCAACACGACAGGCAAGCCGTTCGGCTGGTCGGCCGACGTTGATGCCCAGTCCAACATAGATGTGCTGATGAAGACGGAGCGGCTGACCAAGCTGTTGGCAGTGAAAGATCTTGTCACCAATGACTTCGTTCCCAACTGACGCGGCGCCATCGCCTGCACGCGAGGCGATCGGCATCGACAATGTCGGTCTCGTCTATCGCACACCATCAAGCGCCGTGCGCGCTCTTGATGGTGTTTCCTTCGCAGCCGCGGACCAGGAGTTCGTCGCCCTGGTTGGACCGAGCGGTTGTGGCAAGAGCACGCTGCTCAAGCTCGTTTCGGGTCTGATCCGGCCGACCAGCGGCTGCATCCGCGTCAATGGCGTGGAGGTCAAAGGGCCTACGCCATCAATTGGCATCGTCTTCCAGAGCCCGTTGCTGATGGCCTGGCGCACGGTCATCGAGAACGTCCTGCTGCAGATCGACATCCGGGGACTGAAGCTTGCCGACTACCGGGAGGAGGCGCGGCGGTTGCTCCGCCTCGTCGGCCTCGACGAATTCGAGAACGCGCTGCCTTATCAACTATCGGGTGGCATGCAGCAGCGCGTCGGGCTCTGTCGCGCGTTGATCCATAATCCGGCCCTGCTGATCATGGACGAGCCGTTCGGGGCGCTCGACGCGATGACGCGCGAGAGCATGAATGCAGAGCTGCAGCGCATCTGGATGGAGCGCCGCAAGACCGTGCTGTTCATCACCCACTCGATCTCGGAGGCTGTGTTCCTTGCCGATCGTGTGCTGGTCATGTCGCCGCGCCCGGGTACGATCGTCGGCGAGATCGCCGTCGATCTGCCGCGTCCGCGCACGGTGGCAACCACAGAGCAACCGGCGTTCTCCGCGCTGACGCGGCAGGTGCGGCAACATTTGAACAGCGCGGTTGAGTTATAGGTGTCTGACATCAGGTCAGACACCTCCAAGAGAGGAGAGCATCGATGAAGAAGCAGATGCACTTGATGCTCGACGTATCCTGGACCCAGGTCGAGACCACCTGGCGCCTGCCAGGCTCGCGGCTCGACAAGCATTATCCCGACGTCGGCATATTCGAGGAGATCGCGCGGATCGCCGAGCGGGGCTGCTTCGACATGATCTTCTTCGGCGACTCCACCGGCATCCCGAACACGTGGAAAGGCGATATCGAGGACGCGGTGACGACGGGTGTTGCCTGGCCGCGCATGGACATGAGCCCGTGGATCGTTGCCATGTCGCGGGTCACCCGGCACGTCGGCTTCGGCCTGACCTACGCCACCACGTTCATGCATCCGTTCTATGTGGCGCGCCTGCTCAACTCGCTCGACCACATCACCAACGGCCGCATCGGCTTCAACGTCATCACCTCGCAGCGCATGGCGGATGCGCACAACTACGGCTTCGACGAGCTGATGGAGCACGGCCAGCGCTACGATCGCATGGACGAGTTCATGGACGTGTGCCGGGCGCTGTGGGACAGCGTCGCCCCTGATGCTTTCGAATGGGACAAGACGACGGGCCGCGTCGCCGACCCGGCTAAAGTCAAGGCCATCGATCACGTCGGCCGCTTCTTCAAGGTCAAGGGGCCGCTCAGCGTGCCGCCGAGCCCGCAAGTCTATCCCGTGCTGATCCAGGCCGGCGGATCTCCACGCGGCACCCGCGCCGCCGCCCGCTTCGTCGACCACATCTTCGGCGGGCGTAAGGCGCTGCCTCTGATGGCGCAGCAGCGCAAGGACTTGGATGCGGCGCTGGTCGCGGAGAAGCGCGATCCCTCCAAGGTCGGCATCATCTGGGCCACCAAGGTGATGGTGGCCGAGACGGAGCAAGAGGCGCTGGCGCTGAAGGAGCGACTGATCGCGCAGGTGCCGCGCGAGGCGGTCGGCGTCTGGCTGTCGCACAACACCGGATTCGACATGTCGACGCTGCCGCCCAAGTTCTCGCTGCGCGAGTTGAACGAGCGCATCGTCGCCGCCAACGCCTCGCCGGTCGGCTTCGTCGGCTTGCTCGCCAGGCAATATGGCGAGGACGGCGAGATCGACCGCGATGAATTCTTCCAGCATGGGCTGCGCGCGGCCACCCGTTACGGCGACACCCGCGCCGGCACGCCGGCCCAGATCGCCGACCTGCTGGAGGAGGAGTTCGAGGCGACCGGTCAACGTGGCGGCTTCATGATTGGCCACTCTCAGGGCGAGAACCCCTACCTGCTGCACAACGTCGTCGATCTGCTGATCCCGGAGTTGCAGCGCCGAGGTCGTTTCCGCACGTCGTATTCGGGACGGACGCTGAGAGAGAACCTGGCAACGTGACCAATGATTCGGGATGCTACGGGGGCGGTTCGGTTCTGTTACGCTCATACCGTCGAACGTAATGTCGGACTCCTGTTGCCGTCCAGCGTGTCAATCGGCACTCAACTTTGACCGCCGGCTACTGTACTGACGGCGTGATCTTCGCGGTGCGTTTCAATGGGATGCTGTTGAGACGCAGGCTATTGTTTCGTCGCTCAATCGTGCCGATGCGGGGGCAATTGCGCGTGCCGATGTGCAGCCAGCGGCTTAGCAGCACGTGCCACATGGCAATGGGACTATCTCAGCCGGCAACCGCCGTTGCGCGGACGACGCTGAATGCCCTTGGTCGAAGGACGACGGGTAACCATCCGGCCACCGCAGGCCGGGATGGGCATGCGCAAGCACCAGTGAACCCGTGCTATTTCAAAATGTACGAGGTTCACCTGCTGCTGCCTTGCCAATCCGCAACATGGCGGCAGAAATCATGTCGCGACTTCAATCACATAAGTGTTCGCAATTTCATCCTTTCCGGTGCGCCAACAAGAAAAAAGACGGATTATTTTTCAATGGGTTGCAGCTTTATGCCTGTCTGACCCCAACGCTGCCCCCAACACCAGCCGCGATCGTCGGCGAACCGTGCCGGGCACCTCCGCCCACCTTCTGCTTGGTGCGTCTGGTGGATGGACGATGACTCTCGTCAGCTCGGTTTCTTTTGGCAGATGATGAACGCGGAGAAGTTCTTGGCGGAGTCGGCGAGGTCGGGCGCGGTCATGGAAGGCGCCCCCGCGGATCGTTGCTCGACCTTCACACCGTTGGCGTCCAAGAAGCGCGCCGCGATGCTGGCCTTGATGGCATAGCTTGTGTTCTCGCCTTTGATGAACTTCAGGACGACCACGCCAATCACGTTACCCGCAGCGTCGAGCACCGGCCCACCGGAGTTGCCCGGGTGAACGGGTGCTGTGAGTTGAAACAGGCGTGCATCGTCGCGGAGGCCCGCGGTCGCGGATACGATTCCTTGCGTGAATGTACCGGAAGACGGAAGATCATCCGCGAAGGGGAAGCCGTAGACGGAAACCGCCTCGCCGGTTCGGACATTGAGCTTGAACCTCGGGGCGTCCACCGGAGGAAGCGACGTATCGAGAAGCGCCAAGTCATTGTCTTCGTCGCGTCGGGCAACAGTTGCCTCCGAAGAGTGTCGCCCCGCCAATGCAACACGGATGGAGGAGCAATCGCGCACCACGTGCGCATTGGTGAGAACCTTGCCCGTGCGAGACACCACAATGCCAGTCCCAGAAAAATGAGTCGGAGTCCGAGCGGGAGGCGGCGTTTGCTCGGCTATCCTGCGGCGGATGTATTCCGTCAGCGCCCGTTTGTACTCGAGGTCGGCCTTCTGCTCCTCCGAGCGCGGCCCGAACTTCTGCAGATATTGCTGCAGCATCTGCAACCCGGCCTGGCGAGTGACGGCATCGCGCGAGGCGATCATGCGGCGCAGCGTGTCGATTTCGCCCTGGCTGATTTTCGGGGCGGGTTCGGGGGCCGCCTGGGTCGGTGCGGCCGGCGCCACCCTCGGCGCGGGCGCCCCCATCTGCCCTTGCGGCATGCCCTGCGTACCGACTGATTGCGTCGGCACGCGGCGCTGGACGACGCCCTCGGGGACTTGCACAGGTGATTGAGCGGGTTGGCCCAGTTGTTCATGCGCCGAAGCGAGCCGACTGGAGCATTGCTCTACATTGGCCACGGCTTCGGCGGACCCGAACAGCGAAACGCTCGACCGACCTTGGATTGTCTCGACCTCGAGCGTATTGCCATTTGCGAGTTGTCTCACCGCAGTCGGGTCCAGTGAGCCTGTCGACGCATAGCCGTTCTTGTCCACGAACTCGGAGGCCTTTGCGATTTGTCGACCATCGACAACAAGGCTCACCGAGCGCTTCAATTTCGGTTTGAACCCGTCCCGCGGCTTGAACGCTGCTTTCCATTCGTTGGCGCCCGCGGCCGAGATGACGAACGTTCCATCGTCTGTCGATCGCGTTCTCGCAATGCACCCGATCGGGTGGTTGTCGACGATCAAGCTCTCGACCGTCCAGCCGGCATTGCGAAAGTAGAATTTGCCTTCATCCTGGCCGATGGCCGGCGTCGCCGTCGACGCAAGCACGCCGGCGACCAGGCTGAACACGGCAGGAATCGCACGATCGAGCATCGGCAATGAACTCCGCAACTTGCAAAGGCCGTGCATGTTACCAGCGGGCCGGCATGCGGCAAGTGCTACTCAGCTTGCGTGAGGCATCAGCTCATCTCGCGCCGCGTTGACGCGCTTCATGGCAGCCTCTTTTCTTTGCCGCACTGCTGGGGTCGTAGAGGCCCAGCGGTCGGGGTGAAGTTCGCGCGCCAGCCGCAGCCATGCACGCCGCAGCTCGGCTTTGGTGAACCGCTCACCCAGTCCCAACAGTTCACGCGCCGAGACGTTCTTCTGAATTCGCGGCCTGGCCTGTTTGCCAGCAGCCGCGAGACCGCGTCCGGCATGCAATGCCTTCTCGAGCAGGTCGCCGTAGAATTCCGACCATGGACGCGATTGAATTTGGCTAGATTCACGAAAGGACGCCAATCCGAACATGACCGCCATTCCGATGATCATGGCGAGGAGCCACGGGCCGGTCCACACCTGATGCCACGTATCCAGGACGCTTTCTGGCCGCGGATTGGAATTCAAGTGTAGGCCCAAAACCCGGCCGACAAATGCAATCGCCATGTTGGTGGCCAGAACGTAGGTGAGAAGTGCGAACCGAATCGGGAAGCTCGCACCCAGCCGCCATTGCGATTCGAGATTTCGGATGGTGCGAAGGCGGCGAAGCGCTGACGTTCGTTCGTCTGTCATGAGAGAAGTCGTCGCCAGGACGAATTGGGCGCGGATCTTGTCGAGGATGCGATCCTGCCGTCGGCGGTGACGGCCCATGACGTAAAGCGGCCAAATGAATGGGCCGATAATTCCGACGGCATAAATGACGAAGAGCGGCAACTCACTCGACTTTCCACTCGCTGTCATCACGGCGACCATTACGAGAGTGACCGCGATTGTCATCACAATGAGGGACGTAAAGTCATGACCTTCGATCGAGATCGATCGGCCAGACTCGGTCATCAGCAAGACTACGAAAACGATCGCGCCGAAAACGCAGATGAAGGCGGCCCCTACCAATAGTCTGATGCCGAGTAGCGCCGGCAAGTCGAGTAGCATCCGCGCGACTACCTCCCAGGGTGCGTTGCCGTTCGGCTCAATGAGGACGGCAATGGCAACGATCAGGAGGAGGCTTGCCCCCGACAGGACCGCAACGGTGAATGCGATGGAACGCAGCGCTATGATGAACTCGGGCCAGATGGCCGAGATCGTGGAGCGCACGTACTTGAAGTATCGATTGGTAGAGGACAACCCCTGAACGGCAGAATTGCCTTCCTGCCGAATCCGCATGGCACCCCCCGTGCTCACTCCGCCAACGAGTTTATCCTCGTCGTGTCCGCGGTATCAATCGGACGCTTGCATCCTAAGCAGGGTTGCGTTTGCGTCCCAACGGTCGACCGGTGCAGTAGTCCGAAAGCCGACAGTCGGGGGTGAACATCATGGGCCAAATTCGACCGTGGCAGCCTCGCGTATGCCGCGCTTGCGGTTCGGCAGCTCATTGGTAGGATAGCCGACAGTCGACGAGGGCGAAGAACGAGCGAGTTTGACCCTGAGCGGAACGTTGGCCGAACGCACTACGTGACGGCTCTGCCCCGGACTTCACACGTCAACCCTTTCGAAGACCTCTGACGGCCTCGCTATCGTAGGGGAATAAGTTGGGTCATGCCGAGCCGACCTCGGCGGCGGTCGCAGGCGATTGTTTCAAAGCCTGCATTGGACAAGCATCAGCACCGCCACCCGTTTAGCCTGCGGGCGACTGCGGCATCGACATAGGAAGGATCTCGCCAATGCGCATCAACCGCCTGCGAGCCCTGTTGGACGGCGGATCGCCGACGCTTGGCACACATCTCCTGTCGACCTGGCCGACCTTGGTCGAGCTGGTCGGCCAGACCGGCCGCTACGACTACATCGAGTTCACGGCCGAGTACGCGCCGTTCGACCTGCATGACCTGGACAATCTCGGCCGCGCGCTGGAACTGATGAACCTCGGCGGCATGATGAAGGTCGAGCAGTCCGAGTGGATGCATCAGACGATGCGCGCCATTGGCGCGGGTTTCCAAAGCATCCTGTTCGCCGACGTGCGCACCGTCGAAGACGCCAGATACTGCGTGCGCGCCGTTCGTGCCGAGACGCCGAAGTCTGGCGGCTTGCACGGCGTCGGCATGCGCCGCGACGTCGGCGTCATTCGCGAGGCCGGCAGCCCCGCGTTCGTCAAGGCGCTCGACGAGATCGTCATCGCCGTCATGGTCGAGAAGCGCGAATGCGTCGAAGACCTCGATGCCATTCTCGATGTAGCGGGTATCGACATGGTGCAGTTCGGTCCGGCCGACTACGCCATGAGCATCGGCGTGACAGGACAGTTCCAGCATGCTGACGTACAGAAAGCCGAACGCAAGACGATCGAGGCGGCTTGGCAGCGCGGCATCCATCCCCGCGTCGAACTGTTCGACGCCGCCCAGGCCGAGCGCTATATCGAGATGGGCGTGAAGCACTTCTGCCTCGGCTGGGACGTGAGCATCCTGAAGGGCTGGTGGCAGGATCACGGCACGCGCGTGCGCGGCGAGGTCGAGTCGGCCGGCTCGCCTCGGACGGCAAAGACCAAGGACAAAGCGCGCAAGCCGCCGGCCAAGAGCGGCTACTGACAATAACCTCGGCATCCGGAGAACCCGCAGTGCCCAAGTTCCGCATCCTGACGCCGGCAGGCGCCTCGTTCACCACCCCTGGCGGCGGCTACGCCTTCGAGATGGAGGCACTCGAGGGGCTCGATGCCGAGATCGTCGAATGTCCGCCGACAGAGGCGGCCTTCATCGCGGCGGCCAAAGGCGCCGACGCGGTCTACGCCAAGGGCATGACGTTTTCCAAACCGATGATTGCTGCACTCGACCGCTGCAGGATCATCGCGCTCGGCTCGGTCGGTGTGGACTATGTCGACGTGGCGGCGGCCACGGCGAAAGGCATCCCCGTCACGAATTGCCCCGATACGTTCATCGAGGAGGTGGCCGATCATGTCATGATGCTGTTGCTGGCCATGCATCGCCGGGCGATCGAGCAGGATCATATGGTGCGCTCCGGCCGCTGGTCCGAGGGACGGCCGCAGCTCAACGTCGTGCCGCGCCTCATGGGCCAGACGCTCGGGTTGATCGCTTTCGGGCGCGTCGCGCGCGCCGTCGCCGAGCGGGCACGGCCGTTCGGCCTGCGCATCGTCACCTATGATCCGTTCATCGACGAGCTTGTTGTCTCGAGCCTTGGTGTCGAGCCGGTGAGCCTCAACGAACTGCTCGAACGCTCGGACTTCGTCTCCATGCATTTGCCATCGACGCCCGAGGCAAAGCAGTTCCTCAAGGAGCTGCACTTCAAGCGCATGAAGCGCACGGCGATCTTCATCAATACGGGACGCGGACCGACGGTCGACGAGGCCGCGCTGATCAAGGCGTTGCAGCAAAAATGGATTGCGGGCGCCGGCCTCGACGTGCTCGAAACCGAACCGCCGAATGCAGACAATCCGCTCCTGAAGATGGAGCATGTCATGCTGTCGCCGCACAACGCGTCGGCGTCCGCGCGCTTCGATCCGGCCCGCAAACGCCGCGTCGGGCGCGAGATCGCCCTCGTGCTGTCGGGTCGCTGGCCGATGTCGTGCGTCAACCCGGCCGTGCTGCCCGCGAGTGGGTTGAAGCGCTGGCAGCCGGTGTCCATGGAGCGTGGGCCGAATTCGTGAGCGAGACGTTTAGTGCGCCGCACACCAAGCCCCCGAATTGCACCAAATATCTATAGCTTAACTGAGCCGAGCCTGATTAGATGAGCCCAGGCTCAGTCGACGCGAAGGACTTTTGGCACGAGTAAAGACTACGTCAGCAAGGAGGAAATAAGTGAGCAGGAAACCGATTTCGCGGCGCCAGTTTGTCGCCACCAGCGCCGCCGCATCGGCCGCGACGCTGGCAATGCCGTATGTCGCGACCGGGCAGTCCGCCGGCAAGCTTGCCGTCGGCCTCTGGGACCACTGGGTGCCCGGCGCCAACGACGTGTCCAAGGCAATCATCATGGAGTGGGGCGCTAAGGAGAAGGTCGACGTCACCGTCGACTACATCCCGTCGCAGGGAAACAAGAATCTTCTGACGATCGCCGCCGAGGCGCAGGCGAAATCCGGACACGACATCCTGGCGATGCCGACCTGGTGGCCGCATTCGCAGTCGAACCTGCTTGAGCCGTGCAACGACATCGTGGAGCCTCTGATTGCGCAGAATGGCAAGGTCAACGGCACCGTCGAATACCTAGGCAAGGCCGGCGGCAAGTGGCTCGGCGTGCCCGCCACCATCGGCAGCCAGATCAAAGGACCGTGCTCCCGGATCGACCTGCTCAAGCAGCACGCCGGCATCGACATCCAGGCGATGTATCCCGTCGGCGGCGCGCCGCAGGCCGACGCCTGGAACATGGAGGGCTTTCTCAAAGCCGCGGAAGCCTGCCAGAAGGGCGGCGTTCCCTTCGGCATCGGCCTCGGCGAGACCACCGATTCGGTTGATACGGCGGGAGCCTTCTTGCAGTCTTTTGGCGGGCAGTTGATCGACGACAAGGGCAAGATCACGGTCAAGAGCGACCCGGTCCGCCAATGGCTCGACTACTACAAGCGGCTGATGGCGTTCCTGCCGTCAGACGTGCCGGCCTGGGACGACGGCTCCAACAACCGGTGGCTGATCTCCGGCAAGGGCGCACTGATCATGAACCCGCCAAGCGCCTGGGCGGTCGCCAAGCGTGACGCGCCGAAGATCGCCGAGCAGTGCTGGACGCACGGCTTCCCCGCCGGGCCGAAGGGCCGATTTGCACCGTTCCTTCCCTACTTCTGGAACATCTGGAGCTTCTCGAAGAACAAGCCGGCGGCAAAGGCGCTGCTGGTGCGGCTATCGCAGCGGGACGCGGTGGAAAAGTTCGTGGCGGCCAGCGGTGGCTACGATCTGCCGGCGTTCGAGAATTTCACCACGCTCAAGACCTGGGCCGAGGAAGGGCCGCCGAAGGGCACGCTCTACCACTATCCGAACCCGCACAATCATCAGGTCCTTTCGATTGCCGCCTCGCCGGCGCCGCCGAAGATCGCGCAGCAGGTCTATACGCAAGCGATCCTGACCAAGATGTGCGTGCGCCACTTCCAGGGCGAGGCCATGGAAAAAACCCTCGCCTGGGCGGAAAGCGAGTGCGAAGGCTATATGCGCGGCTAAGGCTTGCTCACTCCCCGCCCTTCGCGGGGAGTGGGTACCCAAGGCAGATGCGGGGAAGCGGCTTGCGTCGGCGTTCGAGCAAGACCTGCCCCTCATCCGCCCTTCAGGCACTTCGCCCCATGAAGACTGGGGAAAAGGGCAAAGCCACCGATAATTCCAGCACATGCCCTGTGGCGCCCCGGAACGGGAGTGAAATCCGCTTATGGTCGATGCAGCATCAGGTCAGGCGCCTGTCGTGCGGGCTCGACCGCGGGCGAAACGCGGGATCCGCTTTTTCCTTGGGCGCAAATCGACCATCGCCTTCTTCATGGCGCTGCCGCTGATCCTGCTGATCGCAATCCTCATTGTCTATCCGGCGTTCTACTCCTTGCATCTGGCGACTCTCAACAAATCGATGGAGCGCTTCGTCGGGCTCGGCAATTTCGAGTTCCTGTTCAAGCGCGAGACGTTCTGGAAGGTCGTCTATCAGTCCTGCCTGTTTGCCATCACGGCTGTCGTGTTCAAGGCGCTGATCGGTTTCATCGTCGCGCACTTCGTACACAATATCCCCGCCAAGGGTCAGCGCAAGTGGCGCGGCATGCTGCTGGTGCCGTGGGTGATCCCGCCGGCGATGAGCACGCTCGCCTGGCTGTGGCTGTTCGACCCGTCCTACAGTGCCTTCAACTATGTCCTCGCCACCTTCGGCATCGATCGAATCCCGTGGACGGGTGAAGCTTCGTGGGCGCGCTTCTCTGTCATCCTGGTCAACATCTGGTTTGGCGCACCGTTCTTCATGATCATGTATCTGGCGTCGCTGAAGTCGGTGCCCGATCAGCTCTACGAGGCGGCCGAGATCGACGGCGCCAACTGGTGGCAGAAGATCTGGTACGTAACGCTGCCGATGATGCGCAACATCATCGCCATCACCACGCTGTTCTCGCTGATCACGACCTTCGCCAACTTCGATATCGTCCGCGTGTTGACCGCAGGCGGTCCGCTCGACAGCACGCATCTTTTCGCTACCTGGGCGTTCCGCGTCGGCATCGAGGGCGGCGACATCCCTCTCGGCGCCTGCGTTTCGCTGTTCATGGTGCCGATCCTGGCCGTCGCCGCGGTTTTCATCCTACGCGACATCAACAAGCGTGGGAACGAAGCCTGATGGCAACGGTTACAAAAGTGCCGCTCGACAAGGGCGCGCCGACCCGAGCGGTCAAGTACGGCAGCATGAAGCGCGATCGCGACTGGGCGCTGAAATGGTCGTATTTCTTCCTGACGCTGTTTGCGCTCTTCTTCCTGCTGCCGCCGATCTACATGATCATCACGTCACTGAAGACCAGTGCCGAGATCTCGGCGGCGACCAACCCCTGGTGGGTGTTCCATCCGACGCTGTCGAACTACGTCGAGTTACTCACCTCCAACCAGTTCCTGACGTTCTTCCGCAACTCGGCGGTAGTCTCGATCCTGGTCGTCACCATCACCATGTTGATCTCGGTGCCGGCTGCGTTCGCGCTTGCACGCATGCGATTCTGGGGTTCGGCGACGCTGGCGACCGGCGTGTTCCTGACCTATCTGATCCCGGACACGCTGCTGTTCATTCCGATGTTCAAGATGTTCGCGACGTTCAATGAATTGACGGGCATCGAGCTGCTCAATCGCTGGTGGGTGCTGCTGATCGTCTATCCGACGCTGACCGTGCCGTTCTGTACCTGGATCATGATCGGCTACTTCGCCTCGATCCCGAAGGAGCTGGACGAGGCTGCGATCATCGACGGCGCCACCTGGATGCAGACGCTGACCAAGATCTTCATTCCCGTCGCGCTGCCGGGCATCATCGCGGCGACGATCTTCGCCTTCACCGTCTCGTGGGCGCAGTTCCTCTATCCGCTTGCCTTCACGACTTCGGTCGACCAGCTTGTCTTGAGCGTTGGTATCGTGACTTCGCTGATCAAGGGCGACGTGTTCAATTGGGGGCAGATCATGACCGGCGCGTTGCTTGGGGCGGCACCACCGCTGATCATTTACGCGTTTCTGATGGACTACTACATCGCCGGCCTGACGGCTGGAGCAACGAAGGGTTGAGTTGGGGGACGCATGGCAGACGTATCTATCCGCAAGATCGTCAAAGAGTACGACGGCGGCGTACAGGCCGTGAAGGGCATCGACATCGAAATCAAGGATCACGAGTTCGTCGTCCTCGTCGGGCCGTCGGGTTGCGGCAAGTCGACGACGCTGCGCATGATTGCAGGGCTCGAGGACATCACCGCGGGCGAGATCGCCATTGACGACATCGTCGTCAACGACGTGCCGCCGAAAGACCGGGACATCGCGATGGTGTTCCAGAACTACGCGCTCTATCCGCATATGACGGTCGCCGAGAACATGTCGTTCGGGCTGCGCCTGAAGCGGTTTCCGAAGGCCGAGATCAAGGCGCGTGTCGATGAGGCGGCGCGCATTCTCGACATCACGGAACTTCTCGGGCGCAAGCCCAAGGCCCTTTCCGGTGGCCAACGCCAGCGCGTCGCCATGGGCCGCGCGATCGTGCGCCATCCCAAGGTGTTCCTGTTCGACGAGCCGCTATCGAACCTCGATGCCAAACTGCGTGTGCAGATGCGCATCGAGATCAAGAAAGTGCACCAGAAGGTCCGTACGACGACAGTGTACGTTACGCACGATCAAGTCGAGGCCATGACGCTCGCTGATCGAGTCGTCGTCATGAATCAGGGGCGGATCGAGCAAGTGGGTCCGCCAAGCGAGCTTTATCATTCGCCGAAAACACGGTTCGTCGCCGGGTTCATTGGATCGCCGGCGATGAACATCATTCCGGCTCGCATCGACGCCGTCGGCGACGGCCTACAGATCCGGCTTGCGAACGGCCTGGCACTTCCGATGCCAGCCGATCGCGTGGCCCGCTACCGTGGTCTGGTCGGGAACGATCGGTTGTCCATAGGCTTGCGGCCAGAGCACATCATCGAGGTTCGACAACACCTCGAACCGGGTGTCGTGCCGTTTGCGGCGCAGATCGACGTCATCGAGCCGATGGGGATGGAAACCTTGGTCTATTTCAAGATCGGCAGCAGCGAGGTCTGTGGCCGAGTGAATCCGAAGGCTGGCGCCCGCGACGGCGCGCCGATGCAGCTCGCAGCCGATCTCAACTCCGTACACGTCATCGATGAGGCGACGGGCCTGATCGTCTGACATGTCTGCACCGAATGCTGTTGAGCTTCGGACTGGCTTGACCGACAGGCCTGACCGTGACGTGGAGCTGGTCGCCGTCGTGACCTGCACAGACACGTGCCCGTCCCCTTCAAGCCCGACGTGCGAAATCGCCCCCTGATGATCAGGCGATTCATTCATGCTCAAGGGAATGTACGCAACGGTAGTCACCGCAGGTCGCGTCAGCGATTCGAGCCTGGCGACGATCAGGCACCGTAACCGAAACTTCAGTCGTTGCATGAATACTTGCCGTATTCGTGCGCCGATGCGATCGGACGGTATTGGCCACTTTCCCCGTTCGATGTCTCGACGCTCCGGCGACAAGCAGACGTGACAGGGTCGCGTTAAATCTGTAGGCGTCTTGTTCTGCTCGGGGTCATTCACGACGCCGAACTCCCCGGGCGTGTCGGCTTTGGCCCGAAACCGTCGAGTCGTATTCCGTTGCCCGAGTTACGACATCTTGCTTTGACCAATCCTACGAGCCCGCTGGTAATCAACGCTGTATCCTAAGCTGCTGCACAACATCGCTCCGCAACACCTCGTAGCCGGCACGATCCGTCCTACGGATCGGAAAGGGCGTGCAAATCAAAGCCCCAGCCTGCACATCGTCCCGAGTGTTGCCATTAGGTTCCGTTTGCGACTGAGGCGGGCAGCGATCCGCTGATTGATCTCCGCGACCAACGAGCGGCGTTCAGCAACCAAGCGCTCGAATGTGGTGGTCCTCATGTGCAAGGGACGTTCGCACTGGTGGTCTCGCCAGCTATCGCATCCAAGCCGAACGGAGAGCTTGTCGGCCTTTCGCATCAAGCGTTGCAGCGGTCGCTGACGGCGGCTGCCCCACGTCACGCGACCGCAACTGCCACACCGCAACCCCTCGGACAGCACGGCGAGACGAAGCACCCGGCCTCCACAGCAAGGGCAGATGAAGTAACGGCGCCAACCGCCAAATCGGCATCGGCGCTTTTCGAGTGCGATGCGACAGCGAATGAACTCGCCACTCTCCTCCTCCCCTTTGTTGCGCCAGCGGTAAACTGCGGAGAATTCGTCTCGATCGGTTTCCATTTCGAAGGCGAGCCTGGGTAAGTCATCGTCATCGAAGTCGATCGTTTCTCGACGGCCGGGGTCGAATGCGCCCCAGCCGGCCATGTGGTCGGCGTCCAGCCAAGCGATGTCGTCCCAGGTGCATCGGTAGCGGCGTGTCGGCATGGCGGCCTCGTTTGATTGTTTCGCCAGATCGTCGAAGTCTCTTGGCGGATGTCGAAATCTCTTGAGCTTCTTTTGATTTTCGATTTCGTTCGGCAGAACCAGACGCGGACACTCGCTCAATTGGGCAACCTGCAAACCGGCTCGGGTTCATCGACGCCCGATCGGAAGCGGACTCGCTTGAACTGTGCTTCGGTCTCCGTTGCCATCGGCGGCATGGCCGTTCAGGTTCCCGCCAAGGCTGCCAACACCACCAATGATTTCGGATAGGACGCCTTGGCGGTGCTGGCCATTCTGCTCAAGGCCGCCGTCGGCCCTGCTCATTCCAGAGTGGCGGTGTTGGCGGTCTTGACGGCCTTCGGGCTCCGCACCGGTGCGACCTGACATGATCCACACCCACCCGCCGTGCGGCGCTCTCGATTTCTCGGCCTTCACGCCAAGTCGGTTTTTGGCGCGCTCGATGGTGCGCCATGCGATACCCGCGGCAATGGCGGACGCCTTCAGCGATTTCGCCGTCCTCTCTCCATCAGCCAGCGCACCGCGAAGGAAATTCTCGGCGTCGGCCAGAGCCGATGCCTCGCCGGCGTTCTCGGCCGCACTTGCCAACGCTTCCTCAGCGCTGATCTCGATCGGATTCGATGGCGTACCGATCGGCTCAGCCCTGATCCCGGTGCCGGCGCGGGCATGCCATCCGTTGAAACGTGCAATCGCGATGCAATCGTGCACGGACTGATCCAGTTGGCCACGCCGCCGACTGTGAACATGGTCGGCAATGGTCGGCACGTAAACTGGTACGTTCGACACGGCGGTGTCTACAACCGTCGGGATGGTCGGCGTGAGTCTGCCGACAATTGAACGAAGCAATGATTCCAGCATGGCGTTTCCCAACCCGGCGAATGGCACGCTCGCCATTTGATTTTCCTTTGATTATTTTTCAAAACAATCAAACCTTGGCGCCCGTGCGCGCGTGGTTCGACCACATTTCATGTTCGGTTCTCCATCGGCTGACGCACTCTCCTAAATTGGCTTCGTTCACCGCATGCTGGCCGTCCAATCGGTTGCGGACGGATCGAATTGCTTGTTGACAAGAGTTCCCAGGGTTCCGAGCGTTCCCGATGTCGCATCCAATTGATTTGGCGACTTGTTCTGAAACGAATTGCCCGGAACCCATTGGTGTTCCGCCCAGGTTCCGAGGGTTCCGAAAATAGCGAATGACGCGCCGACCTTTCAAGGAGCGCGCTCCTCGCCGGAAAAGATCGTGGGAAGCACGACGTAAACCTTGCGCTCGCTACCGTCTGGCAATCGTTGCTTGGTCTGCGGCTTGCCATCGCCAGTTGCTTTGAGCATGCCGCGCCGGACCATCTCCCGTGCGATCATCCCAGCGTCATGTCCACCGAGCACATCGGATCGCCACGGCTCCGGCAGCACATAGTAGGCAGTGCCGCCATCATCGGCACGAGAGTAGCCGGCACGGTTCTGCACGATGCGATCGGGCTCGATCCAGGGCGCAAATCTGCTGGTTCCGTGGCGTTCAATGAACTGGCGCACGGCGGCCAGTCCTGCCTCGATTTCGGCCGGCTCGCTGCCACCGCGTGCGATCAGCCATTCTTGAAACAAGCGCTTCGCAGCGTTGGATGCCTCACGCTCTGGCCACGGTACGATGCCATAGCGCCGTGCTGTCTCGCCCCCAGCGGCAATGATCGCGAAACGCGATGCGGCCCGCCGCACCTGGCCATCGGCCCCGAGAGGTGTCACCTCGGCGACGAAGTCGGCAATGAGCCTGTTGACGTCGTCGAAAGGGCGATCGACAACCAGTCGCCGGAGATATGCCCGTAGCGGGGTGCCGTAGTGTGCCGCTGCTGCCGCCTTCAGATGGTCAGCGAAGGCCTGGCCGTTCGAGAAGCCTGCCAGATGATCGAACACACCGTGACCGGCCCCCGCATCGGCCGGAAGGTCGAGCACGCGCACTTGTTGGCCGGCCATGACTCGCCCCGCACCGCGCTTACTTTCCCGCAGTTTGTCATCGAGGCCGATCTCACCCGTCGAGAGGAAAAGCAGCGACCATGCCGCCGTGGCGCGAGCGCTGCCATCGCGAGCCATACGCCGTTTCGCCTGTCCGTTCGCCAGCATGTAAGCGATCGAACCGAGTGCATCGGCGCTTACTTCGCCGATTTCGTCGAGCACGGCCAAACCGTCATTGTGGACCGCCGCAACGGTCTCGATGCCGTTGTCGGTGGCGCGCCAAGTTACCTTGTAGCCATGACGCCCGCCGCCGCAAACCGATCCGGCAACCTCGCCGGTGGTCGTCTTGCCTGTGCTCGATCCGCCGCGCCAGTGCACGCCACCGCCCTCGAGGCCGAGCGGCCGCAGCAACGGCGCGGCCAAGGCCATCGAGATCGAAAATACGAGTCGCGAATTGCCAACAGCGGCTTTACCGATCTCGTCTTGCCAACCGCCCAGCGTCCCGTCGCATCGGAACGCATGCACGAGCGGGGCGCTCGTTTGCAGCACGTAGTGTTCGCCATTCGTGGTGCCGATGACTTCATCGGGAAGCATGTATGCCGATCCGTGCCATCCAAGCGTCGAGACGCACCGTGCACGCGCTTGCGGATCGGCGGTGGTCAGAAGCCGGTGCAGGGCATTGCGCGCCTTCGATCCCGGCGCCAACTCGAGCCCCATGCCGAGCAATCGGGCGCGGTATCCGTCGCCGGCCCCAGCCAGCTCGGCCATGGGCATCGCCCACTCGTGCCATGCGCCATCGCGGTCCCGAATTCTGATCAGCCGTCCCCATGCGTCGCCGTCGGCGTTACAAGTGGCGGCTTTGACGATGAGGGGCGAGCACAACCATTGCCATTCGTCGGGCTCGGGTTCATGCAGGATCGAGCCGTCGGCGCGTAGTTTGAAGCCCTTGGGGAGCCATGAACCCAGGGCCTCAGATGCAGCTTGGAACCCACCGGAACCCTCCTGGAACCCCGCCGCTCTATCGTCTGTGGATCGGTATTTCTGGCGGGATTTCGCTGTAGTATTGGTTTTGGAACCCGTGGAACCCGTGGAACCCTCGCCATCTACTGATGCGGCCAGTATCCGCCGCAACGTTTCGTGCGTGATGCCATCCGGCAGGGTGTCGGCCAGGTCCCATCCCTGCGGCCATTGCACTGGCACCTCGACAACGCGAACAGAGGCGGCTCCGGCTTCGCCCGCCAACCGAGCCACGTCTTCAGCGTAGCGATGACCCGACTCGTCGTTGTCGGGCCAGATCACGACATGCCGTCCGGCGAGTGCCGACCAGTCGGACTTACCGGCGGCTTGCGCGCCGCCTGGTGAGGTGACTGCCACGTGATCGGGAAACAGTTCTCCCGCGGCGTCGGCCGATTTCTCGCCCTCGCTCACCAGCGCCGTTGCATTGGGACACTGGGCAAGGCGATCAAGTCCGTATAGCGGCCGTGGGGCGGGCGGATGCTTCCGCTTCCAGACTAATTCACCGAAATTTTTCTGCCACAACGTGAGAGGAAAGAACTGCTTGGGGTCCCCGTCGCGCCATGGCTCGTAACGATCGACTGCAAAGAGCAAGCGCCCTTCGGCATCGTGATACCACCACCGTTGTGACCCCCTCAAAGGGGGCGGTTCCGGCGCGTCGTCCGGGATAGGCGCAACGTGGCGCCATGTGGGTTCATTCGGCGCTGGGCCGACGGCATAACCATTGGCGGTCGGGCCAGGGGGCAGCGGATCAAACATGGCGGCGGTATCAGTCATGGTCCACCCCCAACATTCTCGCGAGGCTTCGCGCCGCTTCGGCTTGCCCGAGCCCGGACAAAAAGGCCGCCAGCGAAATAGGATCGCCACCGCGAGCATCTGTCGCAAAGTCGGCCCAGCGCCCGGTGTGCAGATTGATCGTGAAGGACCCCGGCCGGCGATCGTCTCGGAGTGGGTTGCGAGCGACGAACTCGTTGCCGCGCCGCTGACCGTCGGGCAACCAAACCGCACACAGGTCAGGCAGTCGCCTGAGCGCCATCCGGTTGATGGCGTCGAAGTCGATTCTCGATTTGGATTTCATGCGACGATCTCTTTGGAGACCGACCGCCGGAAGGCTGGATTGCCTTGAACGCGGCTACATTTCCGAGTATCTTCTGCGCGTCGGTGTTGTGATAGTCGATTTGGATTTCCCGCCGCTGCCGGACGCCATCCGGGGCGGCGGTGCCGTTTCAAGAAGACTTCGACGCTGCCTCTAAAGTAGAGCTGAATAGAAGTGAGCGCTGGGCTTTAGCCGAGGCGAGGAGCTGATCACGTTGGTAGACCACGCGGCTGTCCTTTCTCTGGGATCGGTTGGAATCAATCGACCCGCCCTTGCCCGGCGGGTGATTTCTTTTCGATCAGGGAGCGCATCGCTTGCGACGGGAGGCGACCGAACGTGACGCCATGAAACGCGCACGCTCAGTGCCCTCGCGCTTCACACTGGCCGCCATCAGCTCGGCAACGACACGCTCGATCTCGGCCGTCGGCACCATGGATCGGCCGCCGATCTTCACGAGCCGAATGCCATGCCGCCGGAACACCTCGTAGCCCGCGGTCTTGCCGATGCCGCCGAGCTGGCGGCGGGCCTCCGGGATCGAGACCAGTAGTGGCCGGTCGGGATGCGATGGCGAGAGCAGCGGGGTCCCAGACGTAACCTCAGTTGCGAGAACGGATGATCTGGTCATGTCACGACCGCCCGCGCCCGGTGCCGGCGTGCCTCACCCGCGCGACGGATCGGCTTGCTGATCTGGCCGGCTGCCCATGCGTCGATATCTTCGTCGAGGTAGGCCGATTTTCCCCCGATGATTCGGTAAATCGGCCCGGTGCCATAGCAGGCGTGCTGGGCGAGACTCGACGGCATACATGGAACGCCATGCACTTCACGAATGCGCTGGGCCGCTTCGGCGCGGCTGCGCCATGTGTGGACAATCTCGCTCATTGGCGGGTATCTCCTTCGAATCGGATCGAAGGCTGACCATCTCGTTTCGGCCGTGCGCCTTGAAGTTGGGGATTGGCGATTATTTTCTTGAAAATCCCCAATGTTGGCGTTGGACGCTGGTTCGGATCCAGCTTGCCTACGCGGTCGCGAAGGACTCTGTCGTGTATGGCTCGCCGCGACACTCGCCCCAACCATTTCAGCTTGCGCAGCTACAACGCGGCGGTCGATGATGTCGAAGGCGTGGCCCTGGCCTGGGTCGCGCCCGTGTCTTGGATCAAGAGGGGCGCGCGATTGTAAACCGGCGTGCAATTTTGACCCCTGTTCGGGGGTAATCGGCGTCGAAATTTGACCCCACCCCGGCGTGGTGAAAATGGCCTTCTGTGCGTGAGTCGCGCGAGAAGGCCGGGCGGGGGATGATCACTGTGGACACGATTGGGAAGGTGCGGCGGGCGCATTTCGTTCAGGGCAAGAAGATCAAGGCGATCGCGCGGGAGATGAACCTGTCGCGCAACACGGTGCGCGACATCGTCCGCGCCGAGGCCAAGACTGAGCACCGCTACGTGCGCAAGGATCAGCCGCTGCCGCAGCTCGGGCTGCACGTCGTGGCCCTGGAGGCAATGCTCACCGGCAATGCGACGAAGGCGCGGCGCGAGCGCCTGACGTTCCAACGCATGTACGAGGAATTGCGGCTGGGCGGTTACGGCGGCGGCTACGATGCCGTCCGCCGGTACGGCCGGGCATGGGCTTTACGCGAGGGCGAGCGGACGGCGACAGCCTTCGTGCCGCTGATTTTCGCAGCCGGTGAGGCTTACCAGTTTGACTGGAGCCACGAGATCATCGTGCTCGCCGGCGTCACGACGACGGTGAAGGTGGCGCAGGTCCGGCTGTGCCATAGCCGGATGATCTTCGCCCGCGCGTACATGCGCGAGAGCCAGGAGATGGTGTTCGACGCGCACGAGAAGGC
>CAZCGE010000002.1:0-24017 GCA_964498125.1 uncultured Devosia sp.
CGTGGGGCTGTGTGTGAAGAGGGGTGAGTGGTGAGTGGTGAGTGGTGAGTGGTGAGTGGTGAGTGGTGAGTGGTGAGTGGTGAGTGGTGAGTGGTGAGTGGTGAGTGGGAAATCGGAAGTCGGAAGTCGGCAGGTCTGTTCTGATTTCTGATTTCCGATTTCTGACTTCCCACTGCACTGCACTACTCACCACTCACCCCTGCACTACCTCTTCGGAATCACCGGCACCAGCAGATGCGCCTCGTGGCCCGGGCCGGTGTGGATCGTCGTCTTGCCGCCGAAGATGGCGGCGGGACGGTCCATCGGATCGTCGTGGATCCAGGGACCCGAGCCCTTGGAGCGGAAGGCGACGTTGGCATCGGGGCCCGGCCGCTCGAAGTCACGCCCACGGATGTCGATCGCCAGCTTGTAGCCCTTGGGCAGCACGATGCACTGCGGCCAGATCTCGACATCGACTGCGTACACCTGACCCGGCTTCAAGGGCATCTTGTCGTCGTGCGTGTGGAACGGTCGCCAGGGCTTGGAGCGCACCGGGCAGGTCTTGCGATGCGAGGCGCGCAGCCAGCCCTGGGCCAGCGGCGTGTTCGGATCGACCGTGCCCTGGAACATGACCTCCTTGCCGTCGGGCGCAAACGCCTGGAAGGTGACGAACAGGTCGGCGTCGATGGTGCTCGACGAAACATAGAGCCGCAATGCCATGGGCCCGGTGAGCTCGGTTTCCTGCTCGAGCGGCGCCGACATCCACGTGATGCCGTCACTCATGGCCTCGAAGGTGGCGCTGCCTTCGGCCGCCGGTGAGCGCCAGTCGAGCGACTTGGCCTTGGCGTCGAGGAACAGTTTGGTCCATCTGGTGCCGGCCAGCGGCCACTCCGTCTCCTTCCTCAGCTCAACCGCCTTGGAGAACGGCCGGCGCAGGTTGACCCAGACGCGCGGCTCCTTCTCCCAGCCATTGTCGGCGCCCTTAAGGTAGTGGTCGAAGAAGCGCTTCTGCAGCGCCATGCCGTACTCGAGGTAGAACCACTCCTCGTGGCGGCCGGGGTGGCCTTCGAGCCACTTCTCCTTGGAAGCGGCCTGGGTGAAGGCCTCGAAGTTGCCGCGCGGGTGCAGGCCGAAGCCGGCCCAGCTCGCCGCCGACAGGAATGGCGTGATCACCTTCGACCAGTCGGGCGAGCGCTCGCGGTACCAGGCATCATCCATCTCGCGCGCCCGCGCGTTGGCCAGCGTGTCGGACTGATTGGCGTCGAGTTGCTCCGGCGTCAGCTCGGCCGGCCCCGCAGACGACTGGCCCATCCAGTGGTCGCGCGGCGCCTTCGGGTTGCCGTGCTGCACGGTCAGCACCTGGCGCGGATACCAGGCTTCCATGAATTTGTTGGAGAGGATGCCGCCGTGGCGGTACCACTCGCGGTACATGTCGGCGGCGCCCTCCCACGGCACCATGGCGGTGAGGTGCGGCGGCTGCAGCTGCGCCACGTGCCACTGATTGATGGCATAATAGGAGATGCCGTTGAGGCCGACCTTGCCGTTCGACCAGGAGCGCGTGCCGGCCCATTCGATGGCGTTGTAGTAGTCCTTGGTCTCGCGGGCTGAGAAGATGTCGAGAGTGCCGGGCGAGCGGCCGGCGCCTCTGCTGTCGACGCGCACCACGGCATAGCCCCACGGCACCCAGATCTCGGGATCGACCGTTTCCCAGGTCAGGAACTCGCGCTTGGAGCCGGGCAGAACTTTGGGGTGGTGCTCGACTAGCCAGTCCCACATCGGCTTGTAATGCTCTTGGTACCTCGCACCCTTGGCGTAGGGGCCGCACGTCATGATGATCGGCACCGGCGCGGTGGTGTCGGGCCGGAACACGTCGCAGCGCAGCACCAGGCCGTCGTCCATGGTGATGGGCAGATCACGTTCGATGAGCATGGGGTTCCTCCTGGGGGCGGGTGGGACCGGTTGGGCCGGCCTCGCGGGGTTGTGGGTCAGGAGGGGAGGTTAGCGGGGATCGGCTGAGGGGGCCAGGGGTGGGTGGCGCATTGATCGCATGCTCATTTCGCACTTGGCGGGATCGGCTTGGCGAGGCATGGTGGCGAGCGCATGTACCGAACGGATGGTTGGCCGCGCGCGATCGCGATGATGGGGCGGCGAGCACAAATGGGGCTGGCATCAGCGGGTGCCCCAGAACCCATGGGAGGACGTGATGAAATTTGGCCTGTTCGGCGGCGCGACCGCGCAGAACAACAAGCAGGTTGGCGATAGCCAGAACTATACGTCGTTCATCGACTACGTCTGCGAAGCCGAGGATCTGGGTTTCGACAGCGTGTTCCTGGTCGAGCACCATTTCACCGGCATGGACCAGGTGTCGGCCTCCATCAACCTGCTGACCTACCTTGCCGCCAAGACCAAGCGTATCCGTCTCGGCACCGCCGTCGTCGTGTTGCCCTGGCATAACCCCGTGCTGCTGGCCGAGCAGGCGGCCACACTCGACCTGCTGTCGGGCGGTCGCTTCGACTTTGGTATCGGGCGCGGTTATCGCGACTACGAGTTTTCCGGTTTCTGCATCCCGATGGAGGAGGCCGAGGAGCGCTACCAGGAGTGCGTCGAGATCCTGAAGAAGGCGCTCGGCAACAAGACCCGCTTCAGTCACCACGGCAAGCGCTGGCATTACGACAACATCATCGTCGAGCCGTCCTGCGTGCAGCAGCCGCATCCGCCGATGTGGCTGGGCGCGCATTCGGAGAAGTCGGTGCGGGAGGCGGCGACCAACGATTTCAGACTGCTGCTCGACCAGGTGTCCGCGCCCCGTCTGATCGGCGAGCGCGTGGGGTGGTACAGAAATGCGGTCGAGGCCAAGGGCAAGGCGTTCGACCCCTATTCGGTCGCCGTCACCCGCGCTTTCCATCTGGCCTATACGCCGGAGGAGCGCGAAGCGGCGCACCAGGCGCGCGCCAGCTTCATTTTGGGCACGCAGCTGTCCTCCTCGGTCAGCACTGCCAAGTCGGCGGCGGCGCGTGGGGCGGCGCTGCCGCGCACCTACGAGAGCGTCAAGGCCGGCACCGAGGAGCATGCGCTGATTGGTCCGCCCGACGAAATCATCCGCCGCCTGAACGACCTGCGCGCCCACGGCGTGGAATATGTGCTGATGATGGACGTCAATTGGTCACTGCCGGCGCTGCGCACGTTCGCGCGCGAAATCATGCCCGAGTTCAGGGACCCGTCCCCGGCCAAGGTCAAGGCGGCGGAGTAGGGCTGGGCCGCGGCCGGTCGGCACGTCACCAGGCTGTCCCGGTTGGCGTGACCGAGGCCAAAGGCACCTCGACCTTGAATTCGCGGCCGAGCAGCGTCAGCAGCGCGACGACGCGATCGCTATCCTTCATTGTCTCAAAGATCAGCTCATGGCCTTTGAAGGCATCGCCGCTGATTGTGATGCGCTGGCCCCTGATCAATTGGACCTGGCGGCCGATCACCACGCAACCGCTGTTGTCCTCGCGCGTGCGCATATCCTCGATCAGCCGTGAATTGACGGGCGCCGGGTCGAGACCGCTGCGCACCAGGTCGACCACGCCGCGCGTCGACCGGATCGCGCGCCAGCCCGTCGTCGCCGGATCGAAAGCGACGAAGATGTAGCGCGGAAACAGGCTCGCCGTGACCTCCCGCACCTTGCGGGCGTGCGTCACGCGCTTGCGATAGCGCGGCCAATAGGTTGCGAAACCTTGCCGGAGCAGATGCTCCTCGGCGATGCATTCCTCGCGCGGATGTGTGTAGACGACGTACCACAGTGGCATGGAGTTCCCTGCTGGGCAGTGGCAATGCACGTGCTGGATCCCACCATCGGCGCCGCGCTCATGTCCAAGATCGGCGATGGCCAACCGCGGAGCGATCAACGGACTGCGCGCGCGGCCCGCGGACTACCGTGAGTCGCCGCTTTCATTGCATGACCAACATGAAAAAGTAACCCCTAGGCGCCCGGTCTCCACAGCCCCGTGCTGTCCTGCAGGAGATGCTGGTAAAGCGACAGGGTCGCAGCACCGACGGCGCTGGCCGAAAGGTCGCTTTCGACAAGCCGGCGGCTGGCCGCTCCCATGCCGCGGCGCAGGCCCGCATCGCGCGCCAGCAGGCTCAGGGCGGCGGCCAGCGCCCTGGGGTCGTCGACTGGAACCAGCTTGGCATTGAGGCCTTCGACAGCGATCTCGCGGCAGCCTGGCACATCGGTGGCAACCAGCGGCCGTCCCGCGGCGGCGGCCTCGAGCAGGGATTTGGGCAGGCCTTCGCGGCGCGAGGGCAGGGCCGCGATGTGGCAGCGTGTCCACAAGCCGCGGATGTCGGCGACGTGGCCCAACCAGGTGATGCCGGGCTCCTCGTTGAGCTTCTGCAACTCGTGTGGTGGTATTGCCGTTGGGTTCTCGCTGTCGGTGTCACCGGCCAGCAACAGGCGCAGGTCGATCCCCTGCGCGCGCACCAGTCGCACCGCCTCGACCAGCGGGCGGATGCCCTTGTCCTCGATCATGCGGGCGGCGATGCCCACTGTGATGGGGCCATCTGGCTCGGGCAGAACGCGATGCTCATCGAGATCGACGCCGGAGCCACGAATCCGCACAATGCGCGAGCGGTCCGTACCGAGTTGGGCGAGCCAGTCGCCGTCGTTGTCGTTCTCCACGACCGTGATCGCCCCAGGCGCATTGAGAACGTAGGGCAGAGCCAGTCCAACGAGGCGGCCCAGCAAACGCGGTCTTTCGCCGCCCGCGATCATCGTCGAGCCGAGGCCCGTCACGCCGTTGACGGTGCGGTGGGGCGGCGCAAACCGGCGGGCGAGCCCGGCGATAAGGATCGGCTTCAGGGCCGTATTATGGACGATGTCGGGGCGCTCGGCGCGCAAGACGCTGACGACACAGGCGACTGAATGCACGAGCTCGACAGGCGAAGCCAGGCCGCGCTTCCAGCTCAGCGGACGCAGCCCAAATCCCTCGACCTTGATCGCGGCGGCACCGTCGGTGACCCGCGTCGCCACCGTTACGGCAAAGCCGGCATCGCGCGCGGCGCGCGCCATCGGCAGGCGATGCGACAGGAAAAACCAGTCCTCCGTGATGAGAAACAGCAGCTTGGGAGGCAAATGGTTCGTTCCGTAGCTACGTGTCACAGTGCATCCGAGGGCAGCGCGGCCAAGGCGAGGCCTTGCGCAGTGGCTCAACGCGCGGCCAGCGCCGAGGTGTTGACGATCTGGACCCGGCGGTTTTCCTTGCCGCTGGGATGGCGTGGGTTCTTCAACCGTGTCACGCCAAAGCCTTGGGCAGTCAGGCGCTTGGGGTCGACATTGTAATTGGCGATCAAGAACGCTTGCACGGCTTCGGCGCGCTGCTGCGAGAGTTTTTGATTGTAGGCGGCGTTGCCCAGGGCATCGGTGTGACCGGCGATCAGAAAGGTCGCCGTGGCCAGGCGGGGGTCTGACAGGGCACGTCCGAGCAGCGCCAAAGTGGGCAGGGCGGCACGGTCGATCTCGGCACTGTCGAACTCGAAGGTGATCTCGAGATCGACGCTGGGCAACTGCTGGCGATCGGCGCCTGCGACCGCGGCCTCGGCGCTCGATGGTGCCGGCGGCGGCACGCTGGCGGGGCGTGGCGGAGCCGGCGAGGCAGATGCGGGCGATTGGGTTGCCGGCATGGTGGCCGTCGGTGCGGGTTGGGGTACCTCAGGAACCGGCGGCAAAGGCGCTGCCGCGGGCGCCGGCACGGCAAGCGCTGGCGGAGCCGCGAGGGTTGCGTGCGGTGGAGCGGGTGGCGGCATCGGTATCGAGGGTTTGGCAATCTCCGGTGGCGCCTCCGTGGGTGGCCGCTTGCCCAGGGGCTGACCGACGGGCTGGCCGGCCGCCGGTGGTGGCGCCGGATTGGCTGCCGGAGGGGCAGCCTTTTGTTTGCCGCCTTCGAGTTTGCCGATTAGATCTTCTACCGCTTTGCCATCCAGGCCCTGCTGTGCGCGCCCCAGCAAGTCCTTCAGCTGGTTCTGAGCAGCCGAAGGCAGGCCGACCAGCAACGGCGCAGCGGCGATGATGAGTGCCGCCAGAGCACGGCCGCCTGCCCGGGCGCTCGGCTTGATCGGCAAGACTGCATGTGTGTTCGGCATCAGGACACCTTCTGGCGCCAAAACGACGTGGCGACCCCGCTAGCGAATCTACCTGCGACTGTACCGTTGCTGCCCCGGTCGGGACAATGGCGCTGCCGACATGGCCCTGGGGCAGGATGTCATGCCCTCTAGATTCAACCTCAAGGCTCCAGTTCGCGCGCAACTCGGAAGCCGCCGATCTGCATGCGCCGGCCAGATGGCATGACAATGCGCGCGGCTGGCCGTAAGCTGCCGGGCGGGTCGCTCCAGGAGCCGCCGCGCAGCACGCGCATGGCGGGGTCGCAATCGGTGAGCCAGGCCGCGCCGCTGGCCCGCGTTGCGACCGGTTGGCCCTTGTAGCTGTCGTGATAGCAGTCCGCGGTCCATTCCCACAGATTGCCCAGCATGTCGTGCAGGCCTACCGCGTTGGCCTTGAAAGTCCCAACCGGTGCGGTGTGGTCGTAGCCATCGTCACAAGGGGCAACCAGCCAGTGCGGATAGGTGCGCTTGGCGGCCCGGTCGGCGGCGTTGGCATGCGCGCAAAGGGCCGCCTCGGCGACGCCGAAGGGCAAGCGCGACTGGGGCTCGGGCTTTGACGTTCCGCGGGCCGCGTACTCCCATTCCGCTTCCGTGAGCAGGCGATAGGGCCGGCCGGTTTTGTTCGACAGCCACGTGATGTAGGCCTGCGCATCGCGCCAACTGACGCAGGCGACCGGGTGATGATTGTCCTGGGGGAAGCCCGGGTCGCGCCAGGAGAGTTCAGGGAGAAGCTCGAAGGCATCGACGCGGACCATACAGCCGCCCTGCATGGGGTGCAGCGTCTCGGCAATGAAATCTGCAAACTGGCTGCGCGTGATCTCGAAATGGCTGACGGCGAAGGGCTTGGCGATGGTCACGAGCACCTGCGCGCCGCCAGGACCTGGAGCATCGTCTTCGTTCTCTTGGCGTCCCGCCTCGCCCGCGGGCGAGCCCATGAGCAATTGGCCCGCTGGCAGCGCGACCATCCGCGGGCAGGCGGTGCAGTCGCTGAAGGTGTCGCCGCCGCCGGGCCTGCGCCAGATTTCGCCTGTGGGCGTTGCGATGCGGATGAAGGCTAAATCATTGAAGCGGCGTGCCACGAGGGCGCGTTGGGCCGGGTTCTGCATGGCAATGCGCTGGAGGGCATCCGGGTTGGTCTCGCCAGAAATCTGATTGGCGAGCCGTTGCTCGGCGCTCATGCGCTGTTCCTCGGCAATCCGCGCGGCCTCCTCCGCCTGCCGTTTCAATTCGGCCGCGCGGCGCTCTTCACTGCCGCGCGCCGGCTCCTGGTATCGCCGTAACTCGGCGTCGGCGGCGAGGCGCTGCTGATCGCTGGCGCGCCGGGCATCTTCCAGGCGCGCGCTCTCAGCCTCCGCACCGCGCCGCCGTTCTTCGGCGGTGCGCAAGACCTCGACCTCCCGCCGCATGCGCTCGTTTTCCGCGCCGAGGTGCTGCTGCTCGGCGATGCGTCGCACCTCCTCCTTGCGCTGGGTGTCGATGCTCTCGGCGAGCCGCGCCTCGTCAGTCGCGCGTTTCTCGTGGGGGATCGGACTTCTCTGCTCACCACTTTGCGTGTAGCGCTTTTGGTCGGCGCTCGCCTTGTCCTGCTCCTTGCTGCGAATGAAGTCGGCAAGGTTACTCTTGGCTGCCGGGAGCTGCTGCCAGTTCGTGCGCGGTAACGCTGCATAGCCAATGCCGATGAAGGCGATCAGCCCCAGGACCAGGCTCGCGGCCAGCATCCGTAGTCTGCCGTTTGACGCAGCCGAGGGCTGGTCCAACGGTTCAGGAACGGCGAGGGCGTGGCGCGTAGGCTCAGGCGCGGGGCCGGGTGCTGCCCGGCGGGCGATGGCGCGGTCATCTTGGGCGCCGGCCAGGCTTGCGGTTGGCGAGCCGGCATCGACCGCGTGCAGGTCGCGTGCTGCGTGGGGCGTTGAATGTGTGTCGGTCGCCGGTGGCGCTGGCGCGGCAGGCGCTGGCTTGGACGGCGTTGGCGCTGTCGGCGGGGCGGGAGCAACCAGGGCAGGGGAGGGATCGGCGGCAGGAACGGGGGGTGTGACGAAGGCTGCCGCCGTCACGCCGGGCGCAGGCGCCAGCATCGTGCGCCAGGCTTCGATCGATTGCGGGCGCGCCTCGATCGCCACCTGCATGGCCTGGTCGATCGCCGCCAGCAACCGGGCCCGATAAGGTGCCGCGGCTGCCGCGGCGGCTTTGGGCATGTCGTCGACGCGATGGCGATGGATCACATCGATGGGGCTGCGACCCGTCACCAGCCGATAGAGCACCGAGGCGAGCGAGAAGATGTCGGTCCACTGTCCGTGCTGGGTATCGTCGGCCAGATACTGTTCGGGTGCCGAATAGCCCGGTCGCACGACGATGTGCATCTTGCGGGCATGGGCAGCAAATTTGAACTTGGCGCTGCCGAAATCGACCAGAACCAGTCGGTCCTCGCCACGCATGAATATGCTGTCGGGGGACAAATCGCGCACCAGCACATTGGCGGCGTGCAATACGGCCAGGGCATCGAGCGCCTCGGCGAGGATGCGATCGATTTCCAGTTGGCTCGGCGGCCGCTGTAGCTTAGCGACCCATGCCAGCAGGGTCGGCCAGTCATCGGCTTCGACCACGGCATAGGCGGTGTTATTGTCCTCGAACACGCGCTTCAGCCGGGCGATGCCTGGATGGCTGAACTTGGTCAGCGTTCGCGCTTCCTCGATGAACCGCTGGCGGCCCCACGACAGCGCACCGACGTCGCGGGTCGATTTCGGCCGGATCGTCGACAGCCGCACGCGGTCGGCGATCTCGGCGGGGCAGTACTCTTTGATGAGAACGTGCTTTTTGAGCTGCAGGTCTTCAGCATCGTAGGTGATGCAGAAGCCGTCCTGCCTCAAGGTGCCTGCAATGCGATATTCGCCGGCCAGCACGGTGCCGGCGGCAAGCGCCAGTCGATAGTCCACGTCAGCGTCCCATTGCCATCTCGTCAACCAGGCTGTCTTGGCCTGGTGGTGCTCGAAGTTCGCCATCGCCGCCGGTCTTGCCGGGCTGCGGTCCGGTTTCCATGGCAGACTATAGCGGGGGCGTTAACAAACGATCAGGCATTTCGTTGCTGGTCATACCCTCCAGCGAAAGGTTCGACCCGAAGGAGGTCTCACCTTTCGAAGTACGGCGCTCGCGCCGGGCCGCCTTGCGGCCTCGCCAAGCGGACAATGCCGAAGAGTTCATCCTTCCGCTTGGTGGTCCCACGTCGTGCCGCGATGTTGGCGCCCCAGCGCAACTGTGCTTAATCATTGCCCAGCAAACGCGGCACGCAAAGGGAGCAGGACATGGACAAGGTGGTAGGCGTCGTCGGTCTGGGCATCATGGGCGGGGCGATGGCCAAGAACTTGCTGGCAGCAGGTTTCAAGGTGATTGGTTTCGACGTGTCGGAGGCGGCCAGGGCTGCCTTCATGGCGCGCGGCGGGGAGCTAGCCGACAGCCCGCGCGAGGTTGCCGACAAGGTCGACATCTGCATCCTGTCGCTGCCGACGATCGCGGCTCTAGACGAGGTCACGTCAGGTCAGTCCGGCCTGCCGACGTCGTCGAAGAAGGGCCTGATCGCGCTCGAAATGAGCACCATGCCGATCGACGCCAAGACGCGCGCCTTCAATGCGTTGAAGGCCAAGGGTCAGATCCTGATGGACTGCCCTGTGTCAGGTACCGGCGCGCAGGCCGCCAACAAGGACCTGGTGGTCTTCGGCTCCGGCGATGAATCAGCGTTCAAGAAAGTGCAGGCCGTCCTGGAAGGCATGTCGCGCAAGCAGTTCTACGTCGGCCCATTCGGTAGCGGCAGTAAGATGAAGTTCCTCGCCAACCATCTCGTGACGATCCACAACGTGGCGGCCGCCGAAGCGTTCACGTACGGCCAAAAGGCGGGCCTCGATCCCAAGCTGATCTTCGACGTGCTGCAGGACAGCGCCGGCACCAGCCGCATGTTCCAGATCCGTGGCCCGCAGATGGTGGCCGCGCGCTACGATAATGTGACGGCAACCAACAAGACGCATTTGAAGGATCTGCACATCATCACCGAGTACGGCCAAGAGGTGCGCGCGCCGTTGCCGTTGTTTGCGGCCGCCGCGCAGTATTACTACGCAGCCTACGAGCAGGGCGCCGCCGATCTCGATACGGCTTCAGTCTGCATGGTGGCGGAGCGGCTGGCCGGTATCGATCGCGGCGATGGCCGCGGCGGCAAGGGTGGTGGCGGGAAGCGCTGACACGGGCGTCGACCAAGGTCAGCGTGTCAACGGTGGTGTCTGCCTCAACCGGCGGATGCGGGTGCAGTAGCCGGCGCGGCACTGGTATTGGGCTTGGGTTCTGGTCCCGTGGTCGTGACCGGGTTGTTGGCGTTCTTGATGCCCTTTTGGATCAGGTCGCTGGCGAGGCGAGCGCTGAACTCGGCCTTTTGCTTGAATGTCTGCCAGAATTCTCCCGAGCGCGAGCAGAAGTCCGAGTTACGGTCGCAGAAGGTTACTGTCCACTGCACGGCTGCCGAGGCGCTGCCAAAAAGATCGGCCTGGCGGCGCTCGTCGGACGGCATCAGCATGACGACGAGGCTGACCCAAAAAGCAGTTCTGATGAGGAACATGATGACGCTGACCCCTATTCCACTACAGGGCCGACTGTAGCGCATTTACATCAATTATCCGTTGGCGGGGTCGCGGTAATTTGATTCAAATTTGCAGCAAGATTTTAGCAAGTCCAGAAGACTCCGGCCGCGCCGCCCCGCGCCGGGTCCAATCCGGTTAGCACTGCGTTAACGGCTGTTGCCCGATACTGGGCTCTGACCGGAACAAGCCAAGATTTCCATGACCCCGCGCGAGGCACGCTTTGGGCTGATTGCATTTGCGCTGCTGCTGGCAGGGCTATCGGTGAACCTGTTTGCGTTACAGGGATCCACACCCGCCAGCCCCAGCAAGGCGCGCAGCGAGCGTGGCCAGCCGATCGTCACGCACAACGCCGCGCGCACGCCGCCCGCGGTGCCCGACGAGACGGCTGGGCTCGCGCCGACGCCAGCCGATGCCGCGCCGGCACCCGGCGTCGAGGCGGTCAACATCGTCCGGGCCATCCAGCGGGAGTTGCACATCCGCAACTATGAAACCGGTGCGGCGGACGGCACGTTGAACCTGCTGACGCAGGCCGCGATCATGGCCTACGAGCACGATCATGGCCTGCCGCTGTCGGGGGAGGCCAGCGAGGATACCCTGCGACGCATCCTGCTCGGCGTTGCCTCGGCCAAGTCGGCATCCAACGGTCAGGCCAACAGGCTCGGGCGGCGGGCCAACACCGCCGAGATGGTGATCCGCACCGTGCAGCAGTCCTTGTCAGGGCTGGGCTACAATACGGGCCCGATCAACGGCAAACTCACCGAGGAAACCCGGCGGGCGATCCGCGATTTCGAGATCGACAGCCGGCTGCCCGAGACCGGTCGGGTGTCTGGAACCCTGATCGGGCGACTCTCCAAGGTCGCGGGAAACAGCCGCAAGCCGGGCCCCCGCTGACCCTCCGCGGGATGGCCGGCGCACACCTGCCGCGCTTGCATCGTCACCGGCCGAGGTTTAACCCAGACGGCATGCGTCTCAAGGCAGAATTGTGGATCAAGGCCTATCTGCGCGGCGTTGCCGCGGGGGGCGCATTCGCGACCATCGCCCGCCATGGCGACGACGACGCCGGCGCCATCTTCATCAAGGTCAACAGGCTTGACGGCACGGCCGATCTCTACGTGCCGGCGCCGACTGGATTGGGCGAAACTGAACGAGGCGGCGAGCGCCTATGGACATCTGGCGCGGGTAGCCCCAGTCGCGAGGCCGACATCGATGCGCGCCTGAAGCGCGAGATCAGTTTCGATTCCGACCTCTGGCTGGTCGAAGTGGAAGATCGCCAGGGCCGGCATTTCCTCGGCGATTGGCTGATCACCGTTGGGCTCTGACCGCCGGCGGCGGAATCCTCTGGAGCCCACCGGCCACTCTGTTAACGTTTGAGTAACCGAATCACAGCTCAATCCGTCTCCTGATCAGTTTATTTTCGTAGCGTGCGATGTCCCGTGCCCCTTCGGCAGCGATGCCGGTATCGACAGCAGATCGCATGATCCCGAGAGAAATTATGGCCACCATTGTCGACTTCCGTCCGATAGAAGGCAGGTCCACCAGGCGCCCGAGCGCACCGGTGGAAAAATCCGGCTGCGAAATCGTCATCTTTCCCGGGGTGCGCTACGAGCGCTGGGAGACGGCAGGGCAGGAGAAAGCCAGCTCGGATCGCCGGCGCAAGAAACGCGACCGGCTCGAGTTGAAAGACTGACGGCGGCGCAGCGATTTCGAAGCTGCAGGTTCGTCCTCATGCGCGTCGCGGCGCGCAGCGGGATTTGCGCAGTTCTGCCTCGGTCTCATGGCGATAGGCGATGCCGCGCTCGGGCGCCCTGACGAGAAGTAGCCCCCTGCGTGTCGCCACTGTCACTGGTCCTGCCGCGGGCGTTGCCGCGCTTGCTTCGGCTGGTGAGCCGATGGCCTGCTCGCTCGGCGGCACCAGTAGAAGCGACAAGGTGAGGCGTCGGGCATTGGTGCCCGTCACGTGATAGATGTTGTCGCCTTCGGGCGAATAGAGAGCCAAGACCCATCCCGTATCAGGCAGGCTGACCGTGACGGCGACCGGACCAGCCGATGTGTCGTAGCGGCAAACGGCATAGCGAGCTTCCGGCGACATGAAGCGCAGCGGCTGGTTTGCCGGGCTCATGGGCGCCAGCACGTCCAAACGGTTTTCCGGCAGAGTGGCAAGGAACTGGCGCAAGGTGCGAGAGCCGGTCAGGGCCGGCATGGCGAACGTGGCGCAGATGTGGACGATGCCGGCCAACACCACTGCAATGGCGGCCAGGCGCAGTGTGCCGGCGGGGGCACGCAAGCTGATCATCGGCATGCCAGACGCCGGATTTCCGGCAGTGACGGTGCGTTGGATGTCTGGCCGTCTTCCGCCAGGGCGCTGCGCTGATCGAGGATGGTCAGCAGGAGGTTGAGGCGGCCGGCGCCTCCGGTCGGCAGCCAGTTGCCCGGTCGCGCATCGCGGCCGAGCGTTATGGAGAAGCGGCCGTCGGCGCCCAGGGCGATGGTCTCGCTGCTGTAGGCATAGCGCTCGGCGGCATTGCTGATCAGGCGGCCTCTGTCGTCGAACACGGCGATGCTCCACCACGGTGCGTCGAGTGCGCCTTCGACGACGTAGTCGCAGGAGGAATGCAGACGCTGTTTGCCGCCATCGTTGCGCGTCTGCCAGGTGGCGCCAACGCCGGCGCTGAGCGGCAGGCTGCCGGCGCGGGCAAAATGCGCGCGCGTGTAGGGGTCGGCATCGGCGCGGCCGGCGGAGACCCAGCTGGTCCAGGGCCCCACGGTTCGCCTGGTGAGGGCGGTGCCGGCCTCGACCATGTACCAGGCCGAAGCCCAGCCGGCGGCGACCGAGACCGCCAGCAACAGCGACGTTCCCGCCAGCGCCAGTGTGGTGCCGATGATGCGCGTCTTGAGCCGCGCGAGAGGATGCCAGAGTGCTTTCATTTTCAGCGTTGAGTCCACTCCGCGCCGCCGAATATGTCGGCGCGCCGGTCAGGGGCTGCAGGACGTCCGGTGCCGGCTGGTTCAGGCTGTGCCGGTGCGTCCTGGCCGCCGACTTTGCGCAGCGCCACGGCGATCTTGCGCAAGGCCTCGCGGGTTTGTTCGGACATCAGACTTGAGGACTTGCGTGCACCTTGCTGGTTGACCGCCGCCTGCGGGCTGGCCGCGGCCAACTGCTGCTCGCCGCGGCGCTGCTCGGCCAAACGCGCCTGCTCGGCCACTTGATTGGGATGGGGCGCCAATCCGGGGATCGTCGCAATGTTATTCGGGTTGTGCGCCAGCGACATGAAGGTCTGCCAGGCCGGGGCGGCGAACTGGCCACCGGTGGTGCCGTTGGCCATCGGCCGATTGTCGTCATTTCCGAACCAGACCACGCCGACATGCTTGCCCGTGAAACCGACGAACCATACATCCTTCGGACCGGTGCTGGTGCCGGTCTTGCCGACAACATGGGTAAAGTCGAGGGCCGCCGCTTTGCCGGTTCCTTCGGTGATGACTTTGTGCATCATCTGGTTCATCTGCTCGGCGACGCGGCGCGAGACGATCTGCGGCGCTTCCGGCTCGTCGCGGTCACGGCTGTAGACGAGTTCGCCTTTGGAGTTGGTGGCCTCCAGGATGGCGTAGGGCCGGGCCGACTTGCCGCCATTGGCGAACGTCGCCAGGCCTCCGGCATGCTCGAGCGGCGAAATGCCATAATCGCCGAGCGCCATCGAGCAGGATTTGCGGATGCCCTTGATGCCGAGCCGCTGGGTCATCTCGATGACCTTCTCGCGACCGACCACGAACGACAGCTCGGCGGCGATCGTATTGAAGGATTTGGCGAGCGCCATCCATAGCGGCATCGATCCACCACCGCCGTGGCTGCCGCCGTAGTTCTGCGGATGCCAGTTGCCACACGAGCGGGAGGCGTCGCGCACGTTGCTGTTGGGATTGAACCCATTCTCCAGCGCGGCAGCGTAGACGTAAACCTTGAACGATGAGCCCGGCTGGCGTTTGGACTGCGTGGCGCGATTGAACTGGCTCTCGCCATAGTCCGGTCCGCCTGAGATTGCCCGCACGGCGCCGTCCGTGTCCATGGCGACGATGGCGCCAGAGTTGAAGTTTGCCGAGCGACCCTTGGTTTGGATCGAACTCACCAGCACCTCGTTGGCATGCCGCTGCATCGTCTGGTCGACCGTGGTGCGCGCCGTCAGCACGTAGTGGCCGCGGCCATCCATCACCCGTTGCATCTCCTCGAATGCCCAGTCCAGGAACCAATCGGGGCTGTCGGTGCGGCGCTGATCGACCGTCTTGGCGGGGTTCAGGCGCGCTTCCTGCACTTGCCCGCCGGTGTAATAGCCGGCCTCGACCAGATTGGAGAGGACGTCGTTGGTGCGCGCGCGCGACGCGGGCATGTTGACGTGCGGGGCGAACTTGGTCGGGGCCTTGAACAGCCCGGCCATGAGGGCCGCCTCGGCCATGTTCACTTCCCGGACGGATTTGCCGAAATAGAACTGCGCCGCGGCCTCGACACCGAAGGCGCCGCCGCCCATGTAGGCGCGATCGAGATACATCTTCAGGATCTCGCGCTTGGTCAGACGCGACTCGAGCCAGAACGCGAGAAACACTTCCTTGAGCTTGCGCGCGATGGAGCGCTCCGAAGACAGAAAGATGTTCTTGGCGAGCTGCTGCGTCAGCGTCGATCCGCCTTGGACGACCTCGTTGGCGCGCAGGTTCTCGACCAGCGCGCGGGTCGTGCCGATGAAATCGACGCCGAAATGCTCGAAGAAGCGCCGATCCTCGGTCGCCAGCGTCGCCTTGATCAGGACGTCGGGGATCTCCTCGAGCGGCACGGCATCATTGAGGTTCATGCCGCGCTTGCCGATCTCGTTGCCCTGGTAATCAAGGAAAGTGACGCTGTACTTGCCGGTGGACGACCACTTGTTCTCATCCACTTCCAGCAAGGCTGGCAAAGCCAGGCAGTACAGCACGAGCAGGCCGCCTGCCCCCAGGGTCAGGGCTTCCGAAGCGCCCTCGTTGAGCAGCCGTTTCCAACCCACCAGCCGAAAGCCCGCAAAGTATGTGGTGCCGGCATTCCAACCGTCCCGGATGCGGGCCCAGGCTCCAGCGAGGCTCGAATCGATCCAGGAATCGACGCTCAGCCAATTGATGAAGCGGCTGTGTCTGCCCTGCCTGGAGTTCCGGTCGCTCAAGAGATGCTGCCTCGCCTAGTGTTGCGCCCCTAACGGAAGATTCCGGCGCAGGTGGAATTCCGTTTGGGAAGGCGCAACACAAACAAAGAGTTGGCTACGGTTCCGGGCCAACGCTTGGGACCCAAGCGGTAGAGCCGGAACACGAGCGTTGTCATGCGGGTCCAACCTGCCGCGCGCAACGGCCGTTGTTCCGCGGGCGGCATGGGCACGCATGACACATGACACATGCACATGGGTTATTTATCATTGCGGCAACATCCAGGCGAGGGGCAGTTTGACGGACATCATCGATCCACTCCCCTTTTGGCGCGTCAAAACGCTCGAGCAGATGACGCGCGCTGAGTGGGAGTCCCTGTGCGATGGCTGTGCGCGCTGCTGCCTCGTCAAGCTCGAGGACGAGGATTCCGGCGAGGTCCACCTCACGCGAATCGCTTGCCGCATGCTCGATCACGGCAGCTGCCGTTGCCGCGATTATGCCAACCGCCATGCGCTGGTTGCCGATTGTGTCGCCATCGACCCGGAAAAAGTCCGCAAGCTCGACTGGTTGCCGGCGAGTTGCGCTTATCGCCGGGTCGCCGATGGCCGTGAACTTGCCTGGTGGCATCCGCTGATTTCGGGTGATGCCGGTACGGTGCATGAAGCCGGCATCTCGGTCCGGGGCTGGGCCCAGAGCGAGGATCGCATCAAGCCGGCCGATTATCACCGGTACATCATCAAGGCGTTCGGCAGCGAGTAGGCGAGACTGCCGGCGGTGTCTGACACTCCGGGTCAGACACCGTGGCACGGCCCTCGCAAAGTTGTCTGACCCGGAGGGTCAGACACCGACAGTCCCTCATCGTCCTTCATTCCTCCTGCAGCCAGCGGCCAACAATGCCACCGATGACGCCGCCAATGATCGGCGCCAGCCAATAGACCCAGAGCTGGGTCAATGCGCCGGCGCCGGCGAGCAGTGCCGTGGCCGTCGAGCGCGCCGGATTGAGCGATGCGTTCGACACCGGGATCGAGACGAGGTGGAACAGCACCAGCGCCAGGCCGATGGCGATCGGGGCAAAGCCTGCTGGCGCCTTTTTCGAGGTGGCGCCCATGATGACGATCAGGAACAGGGCGGTGATCACCACCTCGATCAGGAATGCCGCACCCATCGCGAAGCCCTTGGGTCCGCCATGGGTGTTCGAGACGGCCATGAAGTCGTTCCATTTCGCAACGCCGGCACCGGTCGGCGCGCCGCCGAGGATGGTCGAGAAGATCAACGCCGCGAGCAGGCCGCCGAGCACCTGGGCGATGATGTAGCTGACCGCATTGTTCATCTCGAACCGGCCACCGGCAACCAAACCGAGCGTAACGGCCGGGTTGAAGTGCCCCCCCGAAATGTGGCCAACCGCATAGGCCATGACCAGCACGGACAGGCCGACCGCGAATGCAACAGCGACCAATCCACCGCCGGCTGGCGCCGAGAACAGAGCCGCGCCACAGACGGCGCTGACGAGTGTGAACGTGCCGATGAACTCGGCCCCCAATGCACGCATGTTCATGGATGTCTCCCCGTTTTTTGTCCCTGCTGCCATCGGACCGCTTCTCGCGATCGGTCCGCGGCAACGACGCATGGCGCTCACACGCCAGGGTCCTTGCTCGCGCGAATCACGGCAACGGCTGTTGCTAAATTAATGCGAAAGCGACGACAGCGCGATGTACGAATCGGTTCGGGGCGGAATATCGTGGTGCTGGGTTGTTTTTGCATCAGGCAAGCCCGGTCCGCGCGCCCGACCGCGAACGAACGGAAGGCCTGCTTGATTTCGCCCTGCGCGATACCGACCGCCACCGGGCTTTTGCCCCTGGGTCGTCATACCGCCAAGCGGAAGGATAGACTCTTCGGCATTGTCCGCTTGGCGAGGCCGCAAGGCGGCCCGGCGCGAGCGCCGTACTTTGAAAGGTGAGACCTCCTTCGGGTCGAACCTTTCGCTGGAGGGGATCACACATCGATTTGGCGCGGGGAGTCCATGATGCCAAATCCGGTGTCGGACTCGGCGACGCGATTGTTGAGCGGATCACGGAAGCGAACGCTAAGGATGTAAAGGCCCGGCGGCAACCCGGCCACGGCAACGGTGCCGGTAACATACGTGTGTGGTTCCGCTTTCTGGCTGTCATGCGCCAGGCGACCATAGTCCCGCTTGCCCCACAACACCTGGCCGCCAAGTGTGCGGATCTCGACATCGACGTGAATCTCGAAGCGATAGCCTTGGTTGCGCAGGCTCCAGCCGAGATTGACCGGCTCGGCGTAGAAATGCAGCGCTTCCCCCGTTTTGAACATGGGGGCCTCGCGCCGTGCGAACTGGCGCCAGCCACTGGCTTGGGCGGCAACAAAGGCAAAGTTGCGCACGCCGGCGGCAACAGGCTGACCGGCCTCGCTGGCGGCCATATTGGGCGCTGGGGTGGAGTCTTGGCCGGCTAGTGCTGGAGCCTGCACCGTCACAATGCAGGTCAACAGGGCCAGCAGAGCGGATTTACGCAACATGGCGGCGTCCTCTTGGGTCCAGATGGGCCAACGGCGTTGGCTCGCATTCTGGATGCCAGAGTGGCGCGGCCTGCGGTCGGGCACTGTTCCCGCCGGGACAAGGGGGTGTCACCGCCGGCACATGGACGGGGTACGTTCGCCCGTCAGCTGCTCGCCAGTCTTTCGATGGACGCGCCGCAGCGCGACAGTTTTTCTTCCAGCCGCTCGAAGCCACGGTCGAGGTGATAGACGCGGTTGACGATCGTCTCGCCTTGTGCGGCGAGCCCGGCGATCACCAGCGAGACCGAGGCGCGCAGATCGGTTGCCATCACCGGCGCACCCTTGAGCTGCGTGACGCCACGAATGGTCGCGGTGTCGCCGTGCAGCTGGATGTCGGCGCCGAGCCGCACCAGCTCCTGCACGTGCATGAAGCGGTTCTCGAAGATGGTCTCGCGGATCACGCTGGTGCCATTGGCGCGGCTCATGAGGGCCATGAGCTGGGCCTGCAGGTCTGTCGGGAAGCCGGGGAAGGGCTGGGTCTCGATCGAAATCGGCTCGATGCCGGGACCCTCGCGGGTGATGCGGATGCCGGTGTCCGTGGCGCTGACGGCGACACCGGTCGACGCCAGGGCCGCCAGGGCCGTCTCGAGCAGTTCGGCGCGCGCGCCTTCCAGCACGACGTCACCGCCGGCAGCCGCCACGGCCATGGCAAAGGTGCCGGTCTCGATGCGGTCGGGCAGCACCGAGTGGACGGCGCCCTCGAGCTGGGTCTGGCCTTGCACGCGCAATGTCGACGAGCCGATGCCCTCGATGCGCGCGCCCATCTTGACGAGGCAATTGGCGACATCGCCGACTTCGGGCTCGCGTGCGGCGTTCTCGATCACCGATTCGCCCTTGGCCAGCGCGGCGGCCATCAGCACGTTGTGCGTGGCGCCGACCGACACCTTGGGGAAGATGACTCGATTGCCGATGAGGCCGCCGCGCGGCGCCTTGGCGACCACGTAGCCGGCATCGATGCTGATCTCGGCGCCGAGCGCCTTGAGGCCGGCGAGGTGCAGGTCGACCGGGCGCGTGCCGATGGCGCAGCCACCGGGCAGCGACACGCGCGCCTGCCCTATGCGCGCCAGCAGCGGTCCGATCACCCAGAAGCTGGCACGCATGCGGCTGACCATCTCATAGGGCGCCGTCGTATCGACGATGTCGCGCGCGGTGAGATGGAACGTCTCGCCGAGATATTGGGTGGGGCCGGGCCGCTTGCCGTCGACCATATGATCGACGCCGTGATTGCGCAGGATGCGGGCCAGCAGAATGACATCCGCCAGGTTGGGCACGTTTTTCAGCGTCAGCGTATCGCGCGTCAGCAGGCTGGCGATCATCAGCGGCAAGGCTGCGTTCTTGGCCCCTGAAATCGGGATGGAGCCCTTGAGCGGCCGACCACCGATGATCCTGATTCGGTCCATGACGCGTGGCTCCTGGTGGTCTGACTCTAGCGCTTGGGTCCCATTCGCCTCGTCATGCCGGCGTCTTGGCGCAGCCATGCTGCCCATGGACGGCCGGCACCCACGATTGGCGACGATATATGCCGAAGCTCGTCGTGGGTCCCGACCGCAGCCTGCACCGGCGGAGGCCGGTGTCGGGATGACGGCTGTGGGAACCATCTGTTGGTGAATGAACATTAGCGTTCGTTCGGCCCAGGTGGAACCACCGATGCCGTGAATCGCACGACTTGACAATTGTTTGATGCGAAACGCTAGCCTCGTGGGTCGGACGGGCCTGGATCATGGCCAGCGTCAGCGTCGCTTTTGCCGGGCTCATCCTCGACGATCTGCCGAGCGCGCTGTTGCGCCCTGCGCTTCGACAGGTTGTCGCGCAGGGCCTCGGCCAGCCGTAGTTGCCGCGCGCTCTCTTTCGGTCGTCGAGGCCCCCCATCCCTGGTCGGTTTGTCCGTCATCGAGCCCGTCCTGAAGCGGCGTCTCCAGCACCTTGCGCCGATCAGCAACACTGTAGCACCATTGCGGCAACAAAGTGCGCCAGCCGGCGCCGATCGGCAATTGGCGCCTGCCCAACTCGGCCCGAGTGTACTGTCTCTAACGCAGCGTACCCGCCCGTCATCGATCTGATTGCAGTACGTGGCTGGCACAAACGGTCTGGCGTCGAGATCGAAGCCAGCATAGCATTCGCCCTGGGCCAGCGCATTTTGGCTGGTCGTGGCATCATTCGTGGTGCAACAGATAGGGAGAGTCTTATGATAAGCAAGCAAGCAAGCTAAGGGTTCTGAGTAGCGTCCTTGCTGGAGCGCTGACCATGGCGGGCACCGGCGTCGCGACCGCCGCGTTTGTTCCACCGACGAAACCCGAGCTTCGCATTCCGTTGATCGAGCCAGCACAGTCGACGTGCAAGAAAGGCTATAGCCTTCAGTTTCCCAAAGGAGGGGCGCGCGGCCAACCGCGCTGCAGAAAAGACTGATTTCTGGATGTGATGCAGCAGGTAACAACCCTTGTGGTTTTACGCTTCGGTGTCGCAGTGGGACCGGGCCCCCCAGACAACGGGCCCATACGCGCCGGTGCCGTTCCCGGTGTCGTTGCAAGAGGTTTTCCGCGTCGGCCCCGCGGATCGCGGCGGCGGCCGGGGCCTTGTGGCATCTGAAAGATAAGCGGCGTCAGCTGCTCAAATTAGTTTGCCTTAATCCTAAATGCGTCTGTGCAAAGCAACGGGTGCGGACTGGTGGTATCGTGGCGTCCTTCAGTCTAAGGACGACAGATGCCTATACTTCGTTGCGTTTGCGCGGGTGCCGCCGCCATGGCGCTTCTTGGTGGCGCTGTAGGTCCGGCGCGTGCGGATGCCCCTAAGGACGGCGTGCGCGGCACCGATTGGTCTCAGTTGGACCACGCCATGGCGTATCGCCGGGATGCTTGGACCGGTTTTTATATCGGCGCATCCTTGGAAACAGGTTGGGGCTGGTCCGTGCGCCAAGTTTTGGGTCCGCGGGACATCGATATGCGTGGCTTTGGTGGTGGCGGCCAGCTCGGCTACAATCTGCGCCGTGGTGCTTTTGTCGGTGGGTTGGAGATTGACGCAGGGTGGTCTGGTCTCGACGGTTCGCGCAATATCAGCGGCTTTGTCACCGCCGCTGGCATCGATGTCGACTGGACCGCAAGCCTACGTGGGCGTGCTGGCTTCACGTGGGACCGGTTGCTGATTTATGGAACGGGCGGCATCGCCGCGGCAGGGATGAACCTCGACGTCGCCACGCAAAAAGGCTTATTCAGCACGCCGGACGTGCGCACCGGTTTCGTCTATGGCGGCGGAGTCGAGGCGTTGCTGGCCCCACGGATCAGTGGACGGATCGAAGTGCTGCGCTATAATCTTGGCGATTCCGCGCTCGCCACTGCGGCTGGCCCACTCTCGGGTATGACGGAGATCACCAGCATCCGGGCGGGCCTCAACTGGCATTTTGATTGACCGTGTCCCTCCCCTGGACATGCGAGGAGCGCGTGTGCCAAGGACACGTTCGGGAAAGTGGCCAGGGGCTGTCAAGAGGGCGATCCCGGGGCCGATGCGGCGAGGCGCCTGAGCCGGTAGTACGTGAGGCGCGAGGATAGTGAGCCCCGCTGGTTCAGCTGGACCTGCCTCGCCCGGTCGCGATCGGGCGCCAGCCCGGGCGTTGGCGCCTCAAGTTGGTGTTTGCTTCTCCGCGCATTCTGTTATAGAGCAAGCTCCTGCTGGTCGTCGGTGACGCTATTGGCTGCGTCAAGCCGCGCCGGCACGAGGTTTTCCAATCATGGGAAGGCCGAACATCCAAGCCCCGCGGCTTTGCGCGGCCTGGGTGACAATGGTGACGCGGGGTGGAGCAGCCCGGTAGCTCGTCAGGCTCATAACCTGAAGGTCGTTGGTTCAAATCCAGCCCCCGCAACCAATGTTTATTTTATTAAAATCAATGCATTAATGGAATTTTTGGCGCGGGCTGGCAATGCTCGTTTTCGCCTAAAGGTACGCTAGAGGTACGCAATCGTGCGCGAATGGCCCTCTTTTTACACAACTTCCGCCGTACGCCCGTCTCGAATCAGTCACAGGTTGTCGCACGTCCGAGAATTACGCCGGACCTTGTGAGATTGTGCGAGTTCAGAAATGGCCAAAATACCCGCGTTTGATCCCATCGATTATCTGGTTGACCGCGCGTTTCCCTTTGCGCGGCACTTTCCGAATGCCCTGCTCAATCTTGATAACCCAAACGCATCGGGTACGGAGGCATTCAGAGAACAGCGTGACCATGCCGAACGATTTCGCCATGAACTCGGCTCCAAAACGCCTCTAGAGATTGCCGAACTCGTGAAAGCCCAAAAGCTGAGAGACAATGATGCGTTGGCGGCGAAACTAGTAAAGGAGGCAGCCGCGAGATTTTTTAACCTGCCAACCGCGAACGCCAACTTCGATCACTACTGTAAGGCCGCTTATTGGACGCTTGACGAGTGCATCGCACTATCTTTTGGCAAGAACCCAAAGTTAGTAAATTGGGCGTCCGTCAAGCCGTATCTTTCCGTCTCTCCGTTTGCTTTGTCCTATGAGAGACTGCGAGACCTGATTGAGCGCGCGAAATGGGCGAAGCAGCTCTTCGAGCCTGTGTTACCTAGTATCTTTCTGTCATGGGCAATAAAGGCAGGAGTGCCACTATCGGAAGAATTGCTGAAGCGATCTGTCGATAACGGTATCTCGCTCGTCGGTTGGCAAGAGCTTTTCGAAAAGCAGAAATTGATCACAGATCAAATTTCGAAAAACTATGACGAGTTCGCTGTGACTTCACAAAAGACTATTGACGAACTCAGCGCACAAATCGCTCGTTTGAGCGAATTATCGTTGGACAACAAATCGGCTGCGGTGGCGATAGAGAAGACTGTACCAGCGGCAACCCGCGAGCGTGAAAGCATGTTGAAACTATTGGTTGGAATGGCAATCAAGGGATATCGCTTTGACCCCAGACTACCTCGAAATAGCGCGACCAAAGACATACAGACCGATTTGGAGATACTTGGGCTGTCGATGGACGATGGCACTATCCTCAAATATCTAAAGGAAGGCTCTGGACTCATCGATACGGACGCCCTTACTCCGCTCGATCGCAAACCGAATTCGCCCAAGCGCTAGCCGAATTCGGCCAAAGCTCTTTCTGGACTCTTTAGGACGCCTCCACGACTTTTTGGATGGAGGCATACCTTGCAGCACCTAAGCAAACTTCCCGACACAGGCTTCGTTCGGTTGGCATCAATTCTTGCCCCACGCGGCCCAATACCCGTCAGCAAATCGACGTGGTGGGCTGGCGTCAAATCCGGGCGCTTCCCGCAGCCTGTTAAGCTCGGGCCCCGCACTACGGCTTGGCGCGTAGAAGACATTCGCCGCCTGATTGAGACGGGGGCGACATGATCTATGGCGAAGCGCAAGATCGATGCCCGGCGCATAAAAATCCACCGAAGTTACACAATCAGCGAAGCCGCCGACCGGCTTGGCGTCCACAAAAACACGGTGCAGCATTGGCTGAAGGCGGGCTTGCCCCACATCCGCGAACCTCGGCCAATTCTAATCCTTGGCCAAGACCTCAAACACTTCTTGAATGATCGACGG
>CAZCGE010000003.1:0-21000 GCA_964498125.1 uncultured Devosia sp.
GCCGCAGGACGAGGCCCATGGGCGTCTTCCAGGATCGCACCAGCATGGACCGCATCCTGTTCGCCGTCTTCTCCCACGAAAACAAAAACCAAGGCGTCAGCACTCCCTTCCTGCTGACACAAACCTTTTGACGTTACCGGAGTGGGGAGTAGGGAGTAGGGAGCGGCAAGCAAGACCTGCGCTCCTTCCTTTCCTGCTCTGTACCCCACCCTCTGGACCCCACTCCCAATTCCCTACTCCCTACTCCCCTCTGCAAGAGGCCCGCCGATGACAGATACGATCAAATTCACCCTCGACGGCCGCGAGGTCGAGGCGGGGCCTGGCGAGACCATCTGGCAGGTGGCCGAACGGCAGGGCACGACGATCCCGCATCTGTGCTGGCATCCCGCGCCCGGCTATCGCGCTGACGGCAATTGCCGCGCCTGCGTGGTCGAGGTCGAGGGCGAGCGCGTGCTCGCCGCCTCCTGCATCAGGAAGCCGACAGCCGGCATGAAGGTCAAGACCGCCAGCGAGCGCGCCACCAAGGGCCGCGAGCTGGTGTTCGAGCTGCTGGTCGCCGATCAGCCGAAGAAGGAGGAGAGCCACGACCCGGCCTCCAAGTTCTGGAACTGGGTTGATGCCATGGGCGTGGCGACGACCAGCCGGTTTCCTGGCGCGGAACGGCCAACCAACGACAACACCCACGCCGCCATCGCCGTCAACCTCGACGCCTGCATCAATTGCGGCCTGTGCGTGCGCGCCTGCCGCGAGGTGCAGATGAACGACGTCATCGGCATGGCCTACCGCGGGTCGCACTCCAAGGTCGTGTTCGACTTCGACAAGGGCATGGGTGTTTCGACTTGCGTCGCCTGCGGCGAGTGCGTTCAAGCCTGCCCGACCGGCGCGCTGATGGAGGCGAACCTGGTCGACAAGTCCTCTGGCAAACGCGTCGCCTTCGAGGAGAAGTCGGTCGATACGCTGTGTCCCTACTGCGGCGTCGGCTGTCAGACCACGGTGCACGTCAAGGACAACAAGATCCTCTACGTCGATGGCCGCGACGGTCCCGCCAACAACAACCGGCTGTGCGTCAAAGGCCGCTTCGGCTTCGACTACATCCACCATCCAGACCGGCTGTTGAAGCCGCTGATCCGCCGCGATGGGGTCGCCAAGGACGCCAACCTGCAGATCCGGCGCGAGGAGGTCTCCAAGTATTTCCGCGAGGCAACCTGGGACGAGGCGCTGGCCAAGGCTGCTGGCGGCCTGAAGGCAATCCGCGACCGCGACGGCGGCAACGCGCTCGCCGGTTTCGGCTCGGCCAAGGGCTCCAACGAGGAAGCCTATCTGTTCCAGAAGCTGGTGCGCCAGGGTTTTGGCACCAACAATGTCGACCACTGCACCCGGCTGTGTCACGCGTCCTCTGTCGCCGCGCTGATGGAAGGCCTGAACTCGGGCGCCGTTACCGCGCCGTTCACCGCCGCCAAGGACGCCGACTGCATCATCGTCATCGGCGCGCGGCCGGCGCAGAACCACCCGGTGGCGGCGACCTATCTCAAGAACGCGGCCGCCCGCGGCGCCAAGCTCATCGTCATGGACCCGCGCGGCCATTCCGGCAGCTTGGCGCGGCACGCGAGCCGGATGATCCAGTTCAAGCCGGGCACGGATGTGGCGCTGCTCAATGCGATGCTCAACGTCATCGTCGAGGAGGGCATGGTCGACGTTCAGTACGTGCAGGCCAACACCGAGGGGTTCGAGCAGCTCAAGGAGCGCATCACGGCGTTCACGCCGGAAAAGATGGAGCCGCATTGCGGGGTTGCCGCCGCCACCATCCGCGAGGTCGCCCGGCTCTATGCCCGCTCCAAGGCCTCGATCATCTTCTGGGGCATGGGCATCTCACAGAGCGTGCACGGCACCGACAACGCGCGCTGCCTGATCGCCCTCGCCTTGGTCACCGGCCAGGTTGGCCGGCCCGGCACCGGGCTGCATCCACTGCGCGGCCAGAACAACGTGCAGGGCGCCTCCGATGCCGGCATGATCCCGATGGTGTTTCCCGACTATCGCTCGGTCGAGGATCCGGCGATCCGCAAGGAGTACGAGGATTTCTGGGGCACGACGCTCGATCCCAAGCGCGGCCTCACCGTGGTCGAGATCATGCACGCGATCCATCGCGACGAGATCAAGGGCATGTACATCCTCGGCGAGAATCCGGCGATGTCGGACCCGGATGTGCAGCACGCGCGCGAGGCGCTCGCGCACCTCGAGCATCTGGTCGTGCAGGACATCTTCGTGACCGAGACGGCCTGGCACGCCGACGTCATTCTGCCGGCCTCGGCGCACGCCGAGAAGTGGGGCACCTTCACCAACACCAACCGGCAAGTACAGATCGCCCGGGCCGTCCTCGACCCGCCCGGCGAGGCGCGGCAGGACTGGGTGTTGATCCAGCAGTTGGCGCAGCACATTGGCTTGCCGTGGGCTTACACGCATGTCTCGGAGGTCTTCACCGAAATGACGCAGGTGATGCCGTCGTTGAAGAACATCACCTGGCAGCGGCTGGTCGCCGAGGACTGCGTCACCTACCCCTGCGACGCCCCGGACCAGCCTGGCAACGAGATCATCTTCTCGACCGGCTTCCCGACCGCGTCGGGCCGGGCCAAAATCGTGCCTGCCGACCTGACGCCGCCCGACGAGCTGCCCGACGCAAGCTATCCGATGGTGCTGACCACCGGCCGCCTGCTCGAGCATTGGCACACCGGCAGCATGACCCGGCGCGCGGCGAACCTCGATCACCTCGAGCCCGAGGCGGTGGTGGCGCTCGGCCGCGCCGACATGGAGCGGCTCGGGATCCGGCCCGGCGCGCTGGTGCGGGTGGCGACCCGGCGCGGCGCGATCACGCTGAAAGTGCGCCAGGACCGCGACGTGCCCGAAGGCATGGTGTTCATCCCGTTCGCCTTCGCCGAGGCGCCGGCCAACATGCTGACCAACCCGCAGCTCGACCCGATGGGCAAGATCCCCGAGTTCAAGTTCTGCGCCTGCAGGATCGAGCCGGCCGAGATGGCGGCGGCGGCGGAGTGAGGCTGGTGCTCAGGGCCAATCAATTGCTATAAGAGGGAGCGGCCGCGAGGCGAAACGCGGCGGAAGATTTGGCAGAGGTGGCCGGCGTCAAACCACGAGTATCGAGGTTGAGCCATGATCTTTCGACAATTGTTCGACAGCGTCTCGTGTACCTACAGCTACCTGATGGCCAGCCGGCGCGGTGGCGAGGCGCTGATCATCGACCCGGTGATCGAGAAGGTCGATCGCTACATCCAGCTTCTCAACGACCTCGATTTGAGGCTGGTCAAGGCCGTCGATACACATCTTCACGCGGATCACATCACCGGACTGGGCGCTCTGCGGGATCGCACGCGCTGCATTACGGTCATGGGCGAGCAGACAAAGACCGACGTCGTATCCATGCGCGTGACGGACGGCGATCGGCTGGAGATCGAGGGCTTGAGCCTTGGCGTCATCTATACGCCCGGCCACACGGACGATTCGTACTCTTTCACAATGGCCGATCGGGTGTTCACCGGCGATACCTTGCTGATCCGTGGCACGGGCCGGACCGACTTCCAGAACGGTGATTCCAGGGCGCAGTACGAGTCGATCTTCAATCGGCTATTGCGGCTCCCAGATGAAACGCTGGTCTATCCGGCGCACGACTACAAGGGCGACACCGTCAGCACCATTGCCGAGGAGCGCGCATTGAACCCGCGCTTGCAGGTCAAATCGGCTGATGACTACGTTCAACTCATGAGCAATCTCAATCTGCCCAATCCGAAGATGATGGATGTGGCGGTGCCGGCCAACATGCATGTCGGGCTGGCGCAGGAGGAAATCGCACGACGCGGCTGGGCCATGATGCCGGCGGAGGCGATGGCCCTGATCGGCCGGCCGGATGTGGCCCTGGTCGATCTGAGAGAGCGCCGTGAACGTGAACGGCATGGCGAAATTCCGGGCTCACTGCATGCGCCTTATCCAGCGTTGCAGGAAAACATCGAGCGGGGCGGCATGCTCCACGAGCTGGCCCATACCAAGCGACTGTTGTTCTACTGCGCCTTCGGCGAACGCTCGGCGATGGCGGTGCAGGCGGCGCATGATGTGGGGCTCGAATCGGCTTGCCACCTGCACGGCGGAATGTCGGCCTGGAAGGCGGCGGGTGGTATTGTCAGAATGTGACAGCGCCTCGCCGGCGCAGGTGCCTCGGTCGCGTGCACGCATCTTGCTGCCGGTTCCGGCTGCCGGGATCGAGACGATACGAGTTCGCGGCCGCCTCCCACCTCGACTCGTGGCTGAAGAGACCGCCGTGACGCAAGGCGGTTTTTTCGAAGGCGGTGCGTGCTGCACCGCCAAACCGCGCGCGCCTCTCGAAATGAATCGCAACGACCCCCTTGCGCGAGACCCGCTGGGCCGGGCTATAGTCGGTCCCATGTTGGGGTCGAGTTCACAAATCGCCATCCGCAAGGCCAGGGCGTCGGATGCCAAGGCGCTCGCCAAGGTCTTCGCTACGTCGTGGCGGCAGGCCTATCGCGGCGTCATCCCCCACCTGCATCTCGAGACCATGATCCAGCGCCGCGGGCCCGAGTGGTGGCAGAATGCGCTGCGCTCGGGCGACAGCGTGCTGCTGATGGAAGTCTGCGGCGAAATCGCTGGCTATGCGACCTGGGGCGTGTCACGCACGCGCGGTTCGCCGCAGGGCGAGATTTACGAACTGTATCTCTTGCCGGACTACCAGGGCCTCGGCTTCGGCGAGCATCTGTTCGAGGCGTGCCGGCATCAGCTCGATCTGCGCAAGCTCAAAGGCCTGATGGTCTGGGCGCTGTTCGAGAATACGCCGGCGATCGACTTCTATTGGCGGCGTGGCGGCCGGCCGATCGGGCGTTCCTTCGACAAGATCGGCGGCGCCAAACTCGAGAAAATCGCCTTCACGTGGAGCTAGAGCCGATGCTCATCGACGCGATCCCGATCGGCAAGAACCCGCCCCACGACATTAACGTCATCATCGAGGTGCCGGTCGGCGGCGAGCCGATCAAGTACGAGCTGGACAAGGCCTCGGGCACGTTGTTCGTCGACCGCTTCCTCTACACGCCGATGCGCTATCCGGGAAATTACGGCTTCGTGCCACATACGCTGTCATCGGACGGTGATCCCATCGACGTCCTGGTCTGCAACACGCGCGCGATCATTCCTGGCGCGGTGATGAACTGCCGCCCGGTCGGCGTGCTGGTCATGGAAGATGATGCCGGCGGCGACGAGAAACTGATCGCGGTGCCAAGCTCCAAGCTCACCAAGCGCTACGACAAGATCCAGAACACCTCGGACCTGCCCGAGATCACCGTGCAGCAGATCCAGCACTTCTTCGAGCACTACAAGGACCTGGAGCCCGGCAAGTGGGTCAAGATCCACCACTGGGGCGACGCCGCCGAAGCCCGTCGCTTCATCGAGGAGGCGGTGGCGCGGTATAAGGCGAAGGGTTGAGCGCGGTGCCGTGCCTCGGCTCCACCAAGGGGATCAAGGAGTTAGCCCAGCCTTACCGAAAACCACGGATATCTCTGTTACGCACCTGTCAGGCACAGATGTGTGCTCTGGGGCGTTCAACGGTGCAGTGGGATGCGTGGTGCGCGCGGGTCGTGCGTGACAGGATTGGCACCATCGAGGTTGGGCGTCTTTCTCGAGAGTCTTGCCGGACACGCAAGGCTGCAGGGAGTGCGTGTGGTCATCCATCGGATCATACCAATCACGGCCAAGGGACGAGCTGGGGCCACAGGAGGCGCCGCTCTATCGAATGGCCTATCGCAAGGCGGCCGGGACCGAGTTCGATAGGAAGTGCCGTATTGCAACGGCTTTCGTGGTGTGTCGCAAGACCCAAGTCCTTGGGGGGCGATTTTTTCAGCCGGTTTTTTCGATAGGCACGGTGGCGACCGTGTAGCGCCGCCAGCGCTTCTCACCTTGGTGGGTGATGCGCTTCTGGACAACCAGGGAGTCGAGGGTAGCCTTGACGTTATGGCGAGGGATTTCGGCGCCGATCCGGCTATGAATGTCACTGATTGGCGACCCGGGGAAACGCTGCAGGTCCTCAAAGACGAGCGCTTCGAGCCGGTGTGGTTGAATGCGAGAGAGAGACGTGGTCGCGGGGAAGTTGAGGGACTTGAGAATCTCCGGCGCCACGAAGTACTTGGTACCCTTGGTCTTGCCAGTAGAGCGGACAAGGTCGAAATCGAGCAGGCGACCGAGCCATGGACGAACACTCTCAAGGTCACTGAGTAAGAGCACGTCTGCCAGCTCGCCGATTTTCAACGCATCGTGCTGTGCAAGAAGACCAACACAGATCTTCTCGCGCTGCGTCAGCTGAAAAGTCTTGTCGGCTTTGTCGATGAAGGAGATCACTTCCGGGGCGAGGACGCGGCGCCTGATAGTAACCTCGACTCGATCAGGGCCCTGAACCGGCTCAGGGAGCGGGCGGCCCTGCGAGAGCAGTATCTCGTACATAAGGTCGTAGCCACTACCTTCGCCTTCCATGAGCTTGAGGTCGTGGAAGACGCGAGCAAGCCCGTCGTTCCTGCGGACGGTTGCGTGCAGGACGTTGCGGGGTGTGACTCCGATCGGGAAGGGGCCTGGATTGACGATGGTCAGGCGATCAGGGTGGAAGTTGAGGAAGATGTCGCCGCCCTGAGTGTAAGGTCTATGCACGAGTGCGTTGACGAGCAGTTCCCTGACGACCTTGCGGTCATAGGCTGGTAGTGGGTCCTTGAGGAAGCCGCTGGCGATATCCTGAGTTTCGCGGAAGTCGGGTGCTGCGTCCCATACGGAATCAATCAGCTCCATAGGCGTCAACGAGTGATCGTTCCATGACTCCTTCCAGACCTTCTCGCCGCGTTCGTTGTAGCGGATCGCCTGGATAGTCGGTGCGGTGCCTAGCCTTGCACGATCCTGCTGACGCCCCACGAGCAGGACACCGAGGTTGGTCAGTTGGCCATTGTAGGTGAAATTATAGTGGGCCAGAAGTTCGGCGTCGGTTTTCTCCTTGACCGAGGCTTTTACCCTCTCGGACGCGCGGATGGCGGCAACGAAGGCCTGCAACTTGCCGGGGTCGACATGCTGGATCGTCAGGCCTGGGACGAGGTGTGCTTCCCAAGTGAAGTTGCCACGTTCGTTTGCGAGTCTGAGAACCTCGTCGCCCACGACCGGTCGCTTGCCGTCGGCGAGGCGGATGAAGAACCGGCCATCGACCGTGGAGGGGACACCCGGTGAGCGTGGGATCGAGACCTCGAGGAACTCGCTGCGATTGTCGGCCTGTCTGATGGCGCGGTGACAACGACATTGACGGTCAACTCGGCAATGCGCTTGCGGAAGCGCTCGGGGAGATCCAAGGGGATGCGTTGATCCGGAGGGGGCGTGGTGGCGTCGTCCTCGATGCCGATGTGGATGGCACCGCCATGCGTCGTGGCGAACGCAACGCAGTCGGCGGCAAGCTCGCCCCAGTCTGCTGTCTTGCCGACCGCATGACGAAGAGATTTCTTATCGTAGTGCAGCCACTCAGCCTGTTTCTTGACCGCTGGTTTGTCCGGTTTTTTGTCCGCTTTCCGAGCCACGTCTTGCCTGAATAATACGTTGTAGCACCCATATTTCCTCGCCATCATATCACAGGTCTGGCTGGAGTTGGACCAGTAAGTTTTCCGGTTCATTGTCCGGTTTTTTGTCCTGATCGGGATGGGGGAGGGACCTCGCACTCGGCTCTCGGCATCGTCCGACCGGCGCTACACAGCAGAGATCGGGGGTTCGCATCCCCTCAAAACTTCTCCACCCACGGCCTCAGCTCGATCTCCCACGTCCAGGCACTGCGCGGCTGGTTGACGATCTGCAGGTAGGTCTCGGCGATGGCGGCGGGGTCGAGGAAGCTGTCCTGGGTGGCGTCGTTGGCTTCCACCCGGCTGCCCGCGATGTTGCGCACGCCGCCATCGATGACGAAATGCGCGGCGTGGATGCCCTTCGGCGCCAACTCGCGGGCCACGGATTGCGCCAGCCCGCGCAGTGCGAACTTGCCCATGGCGAACGGCGCCGACAGCGGGTAGCCCTTGACGCTGGCGGACGCGCCGGTGAACAGGATCGTGCCGGCGCCTTGCATCAGCATGCGCCTGGCCGCCTGCTGCGCCACCAGGAAGCCGCCGAACGCCGTCACCATCAGGGCCTTCTGAACCTCGGCTGGATCGAGCTCGGTGATGGCCCCGCGCGCGCGGCGACTGGCATTGTAGAGCACCACGTCGAGGCGGCCGAAGCGGCTGTCGATCTCGGCGAACAGCTGCTCCACCTGGCTGGAATCGACGGCGTCGCAGGCCAGCGCGAGCGCGCCCGTCTCCTGGCAGAGCGCTGCCAGATCGTCGACCGAGCGCGCGGCCAGCATGACGCGATAGCCGTCGCGGGCAAGGCGCCGGGCAAAGGCGGCGCTGATGCCGCTGCCGGCGCCGACGATCAGGGCGGTTTTGGACATGCTGGGGCTCCTGTGCAGGCGAAGGTTACAGGGGACAGGTTACAGGGGACAATGAAGCCGGCGTAGGGGAAAGGAATCGGGAGGGGCTCGGCCGGAGTCCAGGGTGCGGTTTGAAAGCCCGGCCCTTTTGTGACGGGTGCGGATGTCATGTTGGTTAGTAAATTATTAAGTGAATAAATGTCAATTACAAATTGACATATTGATGATTTAATACCAACTAATCAACACGGTTCGCGTCACCGCTTCATCCTTGAGCACTGTCATGATTTACCAAGAACCTGCCCTGACCAACGACGATCGGGCTGTGCTGACACTCATTCAGGCACAACGCGACCACCTTCGGCTCTACACTCAGAACGCGCCTAGGCGCTGGCAAGGCTCACTGAGAAAGCTGACGCTTGCCCGCGCGGTCCAGGGTTCGAACAGCATCGAGGGCTACAACGCCAGCCTCGATGAGGCCGTTGCTGCCGTCGAGGATGAGCCGCCGCTTGACCCGCGCGACGAGGTCCACCGGGCACTCACAGGCTATCGACAGGCGCTCACGTGCGTCCTGCAAGCTGTCCGCGATCCCGCCTTCCAACTGTCCGAGCAATTCGTGAAGACCCTGCACTTCATGATGGTCCAGCATGAGATGACCAAAAACCCTGGCCAGTACCGCCCTGGCTCCATCAGGATTGTGAACGACAGGACAGGACTTGTCGTCTATGAGGCGCCACCGCGAGAGCTGGTCGGGCCAGCCATGTTCTCGCTGGCCGCCTATATGGCCACGTCGTCGAAGTCCCCATTTGAAGTCCGCGCGGCAATGGCTCACCTGAACTTGACGATGATCCATCCGTTCAGCGACGGCAACGGTCGGATGGCGCGAGCCCTGCAAACCCTCATGCTGGCCAAGGACGGCGGGCTGGTCGACCCGATCTACGCCAGCATCGAGGAGTGGCTTGGGGCGAATACGGAAGCTTACTATGCCGTCCTCGCCGAAACAGGTCAGGGTTCTTGGCATCCCGAAAGGGATGCTGGTCCTTGGGTTCGCTTCTGCCTCAAAGCCCACTACCAACAAGCGGCAATCGTTCTGCGACGAAACGAGGAGTACGCAGCTCTCTTTGAGAAAGTGGAGGCGTTGCGAACCGAGCTGAAACTGCAGCCGCGCATGGTACTCCCAATATTCGACGCCGCACTGGGCCTGACGCTCGACAACGCTCGGTACAAGGCCCTCGCCGAAATCGAGATGCACACGGCTTCTCGAGACCTGAAGGCCCTTGTGGATGCAGGCCTCTTATTGCCCTCAGGTGAGAAGCGAGGTCGGCTCTACCGAAGGACGGAGCGTCTGGAGGCGTTGAGACGAGCGACCCGTACTCCCCGCCCTTTGGCCGACCCATACGTGCTAGTAAGCCAGCAAGCCGAAGTTGCGCGTCTTCCCGGCCTGTGAGCACCAATTGGACTCGGCCAAAGCCGAGGGCTTTGGGGGCCTAACAAGCTCACACCCGCGGATGCGCCGTAGCATGGACCTCGAGCAGCCGCTCGCGGTCGACCTCGGTGTAGAGCGGCGCAGTCGACAGCGAGGCGCGATGTCAACGACACCGGAAAACCGGAAATTCCAGCACGTCGCCGTACTGATGGGAGGCTGGTCCGCGGAGCGCGAGGTCAGCCTCAATTCCGGCCGCGCCTGCGCCGACGCGCTCGCGGCCGGGGGTTATCGTGTCACCTGCATCGATGTCGATCGCGACCTGGCGCTGCGTCTTCGCGAGGCGAACCCCGACGTTTGCTTCAACGCGCTGCACGGCCGCTGGGGCGAGGATGGCGCGGTGCAGGGCCTGCTCGAATGCCTGGGTGTCCCCTATACGCACTCCGGTGTGCTGGCTTCCGCGCTGGCCATGCACAAGGCGCGTGCCAAGCAGGTGATGGCGGCGGCCGGCGTGCCGGTTGCGGATGGTTTGATTGTTGCGCGCGACGAGGCGGCCGCCCGCCACGTTATTGAGCCGCCTTACGTCGCCAAGCCGATCGCCGAGGGCTCGAGCGTCGGTGTCGTCATCGTTGGCAAGGGTACCAATCGGCCGCCCGAGGCGATCCGCCAGATCCCGGCGCTCGACGGCCAGATCATGGTCGAGGCCTTCGTGGCCGGGCGCGAACTGACCTGCGCCGTGATCGCCGGCGAGGCGACCGGGGTGATCGACATCGTCCCGCGCCAGGACCTGGCCTTTTATGATTATGAGGCGAAATACGCGGCTGGGGGGTCGATCCACGTCCTGCCGGCGCAAATTTTACCGAATATTTACCAATCTGCCCGGAAATACACGGTGCTGGCTCACCAGGCTCTCGGCTGCCGCGGCGTCTCTCGCGCCGACTTCCGTTACGACGATACACCCGGCGGAAGCGGTCGTCTGATCTGCCTGGAGGTGAATACCCAGCCCGGCATGACCGGAACTTCGCTGGTGCCTGAGTTGGCGGCGCATGCCGGGTTGTCTTTCGGCGCGCTGGTCCGTTGGATCGTCGAGGATGCAGGTTGCGACAGGTAGGGGCAGCGACGAGCAGATCCTGGCCAGCGCCTGAGGCGCCTGTCCCAACCCTCTCAGTGACGCCTTCGCCGATCCCATCTGTCCCAGGGTCTGCCCGCGCTCGAGCCGGGAGGCGCCGCCGCGTGCTCAGCCCAGTCGCCCAGCTTGGTCTTGCCGCACTCGTGGGAATTGTCGCTTTTAGCTTCGTCACGGGCGGCGGCCAGCAGGCACGTCGGGGCCCGCCGGTGAGCGAAGTGTTCGATACCCTAGCTATGTCCTTTGGCCTTGGCATCAATCAGGTCGAGATTACCGGACACCGCTTCACGCTGGACTCGAGCATTCACGAAGCGCTCGACCTCGCGCAAGTCCGCTCGATGCTGCGCCTCGACAGCGCCGCCGCGCGCCAGCGGATCGAGCAACTGCCGTGGATCGAGACCGCGCACGTCACTCGGTTGTTTCCGGACCGCCTGAAGATCAGCGTCACCGAGCGCAAGGCCTTTGCCCGCTGGCAACGTGGCGTGCGCGTCGTGTTGATCGACCGGACCGGGCGAATGCTGGCGCAGGTTCAAGCTGGCGCGGTGGCGCATCTACCACTCGTCACAGGCGATGGTGCGGCCGAGGAAGCCGCGGACCTGCTGTCGGTGATCGGTCGGCATCCCACGATATCGGCGCGGCTAGAGGCTGCCGACCGCATTGACGGCCGGCGCTGGTCGCTGCGCCTGCAGGGTGGGTCGGTCGTGCATCTGCCCGCCGAGGGCACGGCGGCTGCCATTGACCGGCTTGCCGCATCTGATGAGCTGCCCGGCGTAAAGGCGATGACCGCGGCAGTGGTCGACATGCGTGTGCCCGGCCGAATGATCGTGCGGCGTGGCGAGGTGCAAGGTCAGCCTCCCCTGGTTGGCCGCGACGAGAGGCCGGCCGCGCCCGGCGGCTTGAAGGACAAACAGGGGGCGCAGCGTGGCTAGGAAATCGTCGCGCAAAAGCGACGTGATCACCGTCCTCGACCTCGGCACCAGCAAAGTCTGTTGCATGATTGCGCAACCTGACATGGCGCGACAGCAGGATGGGCCAAATGCCGGCATGCGCGTGATCGGCATTGGCCATCAGCGCTCGCGCGGTCTGAAGGCCGGTGTGATTCTCGATCTGGACGAGGCCGAGGCCGCCATACGCGCGGCCGTGAGCCAGGCCGAACGCATGGCTGGCCTGTCGGTGGACGATGTCTATGTCTCGGTTGCCTGTGGTCGAGTTCGCTCGCAGACCTTCACCGCCAAGGCCGAGATCGCGACAGGGGTCGTTCGCCCTGCCGACACCGCCCGCGTTCTGGCAGGTGGCCGGTCCTTTGCCGAGCGCGAAGGACGATTGCTGCTGCAGCTAACCCAAATCGGCTTCCGCATCGATGGCGCGTCGGGCGTTCGTGACCCGCGCGGCATGGCTGCCTCCGTGTTGACCGCGGACCTGCATGCCGTGACGGCCGATGAAGCACCCATTCGCAACGTAGTGTTGGTCATCGAGCGCTGCCATCTGGCCGTAGCCGGATTGATTGTCGCGCCCTACGCCAGCGCGCTGGCGGTGACGACGCCCGAGGAGCGGCGCCTCGGCGTGACCGTGGTCGACGTCGGCGCGGGTACTACAACCATCAGCATGTTTGCCGAAAATCACTTCGTGTACGCCGACGTGCTGCCGATCGGCGGCAATCACGTAACTTTCGACGTCGCCAGGGCGCTTTCCACTCCGGTTGCAGAGGCCGAGCGAATCAAGGCGCTTTATGGCACAATGATTCGTGCCCGGTCAGATGATCACGAATTGATTTCCTACCCGGTCGCTGGCGAGGACGATGGTGGCGTTCGCCACACGACCAAGTCCGAGCTGCATGGCGTCCTCAATCCTCGTGTCGACAGTATCCTGGCCCTCGTACGTGAGCGCGTTCACCGGACACCGCTGGCGGGCGTCGCGGCAAGCCGCATGGTGCTGACGGGCGGCGCCAGTCAACTCGTGGGGCTGGGAGAAGCGGCGGCAAACCTGATGGGATGCCCGGTGCGTGTCGCGCGTCCAGTTCCACTCGCAGGCTTGGCGCCGCATGCGTGCAGTCCTGCATTCGCGGTCGTTGTTGGCATGCTGCATGCGGCAGTGGCTGGCGATGCGTCAGTGAGTTTCGACAGTGAGCATGGCGGATTGCCCCCGGGCTACCTGCGCCGCGTGGGCACCTGGCTCAAGGAATTCTAAGGCGGCGGGCGTTGGTGGCAGCGCCTCACAATGGAGCTGGGCGACCCTGCGGCGGACTAAAGGATGCGAACAAGGATGGGCACTTCATGAGTATCAAGTTGCAGCCTTCGAAGGTGTTGGACCTGCGGCCGCGCCTCACCGTGATCGGTGTCGGCGGGGCAGGCGGCAACGCTGTCAATAACATGATCGCGACGGGCCTGACCGGGGTGGAATTTGTCGTCGCCAACACGGACGCGCAGGCGCTGCAGGCGTCTAGCGCGGAAAAGCGCATCCAGCTCGGCATCAAGCTGACCGAAGGCCTGGGCGCAGGCTCCAAGCCCGAGATCGGCGAGGCCGCGGCTGAAGAAGCGCTCGACGATATTCAGGCACACGTGACCGGCCAGCACATGGTGTTTGTCGCCGCGGGCATGGGCGGCGGCACCGGCACCGGTGCGGCCGCCGTCATCGCCCGCATTGCCAAGGATTGCGGCGTTCTGGTCGTTGGCATTGTCACAAAGCCATTTCAATTCGAGGGCGCGCGCCGCCTGCGCGTGGCCGAAGCCGGCGTCGCCGAGTTGAAAAAGCATGTCGACACTCTCATCGTTATTCCAAACCAGAACCTGTTTCGGATTGCCAACGAGAAGACGACGTTCTCCGAGGCATTCGTACGTGCCGATCAGGTGCTCTATTCCGGCATTTCCTGCATCGTCGATCTGGTCGTCAAGGAAGGCCTGATCAATTTGGATTTCGCCGATGTGCGGACCATCCTGGCCGGCATGGGTACCGCCATGATGGGCACCGGCGAGGCCCGCGGCGAGCGCCGCGCGATACGCGCGGCGGAGGAGGCCATCGCCAACCCGCTGCTCGACGAGGTGTCACTGCGCGGCGCCAAGGGACTGCTGCTGTCGATCACCGGCGGGCGCGATTTGAAGCTGTTCGAGGTCGACGAGGCGGCCAGCCGTGTGCGCAAGGAAGTCGATGTCGAGGCCAACATTATCGTCGGCGCGACGGTTGACGAGAGCCTGGGCGATAGCTTGCGGGTGTCAATTGTTGCGTCGGGCATGAATCGCATCGAGGCGCCGCATACGTTGGACGGCTTGACCACGGCCAGGGCCGGTCAGCCCCAGCTAGGCGAAGCCAGAGGGCCGGCACCGCCGCCGCTGCCGAGATACGTCCAACCGGACCATCCGAACCGTCAGGTGAGGTTGGGGGATTTGCCGCATCCTTCGATGCTGGCGCGTGGTGGGGTGGACAACACCGGGCCGAGGCTGCCAAGAGGCGATGCCCTGGCAGCCGGCAGCGGCTACGGTAATCCCGAGGACGATCATTCTCCCGAAGCCCATTCGAATGGTGGCGCAGGCCCCGGTCAAATGCCTTGGCGTGCTCCAGGCGATGTCTATATCGAGGAAGGGCCGCCGCAGCTTATGCCGGCACCCGCGGGCGGCGCTGGCTATGCGCTGCCGCCAACTCACCAGCAGGTGGGTTTCACCCCGGCCGCGCCAAATGATGTCCGGCGCCAGAAGCGCGGGCCGATGCCAGCGCGCCAGGATTTCCCCGCCGTCGGTCAGCGTGACGATCGCGCCGAGGCCGCCACGGTTGGCAGCCGCTTTGGCGTTCCGGCGGCAAAAAATGATCAATCGGACGAATACAACGCCCGGCTGCGCAAGCCGGGACTCCTGGAGCGGTTGACCAGTCGTGCCTGGCGGCGGGTCGATGGGGGTGATTCGCGCCGTGCCTCGCGTGACCGGCCACAGGGGCCGGTGGAACAGTCGGAAACAAGGGGGCCGGCGCAGGTTCGGCGTGGCCCGACGATGGCCGGCGAGCCGCCGGGTGCACCCGATTCAGCCCCGCAAAAACGACCCGCAGCGGCTGTGCAAGACATTGAATTATCAGTCTTTTATAGCAAGAATGGGCGGTAGACACTCAGCCCGGCGCTGGCGCGGCAGCGGCCGTATGTACCGGAATGCAACACATGGTAACAGATCGTAAGAAAGCGTGATTTGTCCCCAGTTAGTACATCGACGTATCTTTCCAGTCGCTAGGTGCTTCTACCGACAAGGCCGGGACCCAAGAAGGTCCGATTAAGAGCCACGTTACCATCGGAGAAGAGCTAGTGGGGGCAGGTAGAACGCAGTGGCATGCCATTGGGTTCAGCCGCAGGCAGGGTTGAGGGGCGAAATCATATGTCCAAGCGGTTCATCGGAGCGCGACAGACCACTGTCGCCCACGAGGTGGAACTGACCGGTACGGGGGTGCATAGCGGGGCGCCTGTTTCAGTCATCCTGCACCCCGCGGAAAGTGGGACCGGATTACGGTTTCTGGCGAGCCGCAATGGGCGGATCGCCGCCGAAATTCCCGCCAATGTCTCTCACGTCAAGAATCTGACGCTGTGCACCGTGCTAGGCGACGAGTCCGGTCTGACGATCGGTACGGTCGAGCATCTGTTGGCGGCGCTGCGCGGACTGGCGATCGACAACTGCTACATCGAGATCGACAGCAAGGAAGTGCCGATCATGGATGGTAGCGCCGCGGCGTTCGTCGATGCGATCGATGAAGCCGGCGTGCGCGAACTTAGCGAACCGCGCACCTTCATCAAGGTGCTAAAACCCATTCGCGTCGAAGAAGGCGACTGCTGGGGCGAGCTGACACCGCATTCGAGCTTCGCCCTCGACGTCGAGATTGATTTCGATACGCCGCTGATCGGCCGCCAGCGCTTGGCATTGGAAATGTCGCCGGGCGTCTTCCGTAACGAGGTCTCACGCGCTCGCACCTTTGGTTTCATGCGTGATGTGGAGAAACTCTGGAAGGCCGGCCTGGCGCTCGGCGCTTCGCTCGACAACACCATAGCGATCGGCGACGACCGGATCCTGAATCAAGGCGGGCTGCGCTTCCCACAGGAATTCGTTCGGCACAAGATGCTCGACGCAGTCGGCGATCTGGCGTTGGCTGGCGCCCCGCTGCTGGGAAGCTATTGTTCCGTGCGCGGCGGCCATCGCCTCAATGCGCAAGTTCTCAAGGCCATGTTCGCCGATGCGGATGCCTACGCTATGGTCCAGGCGCCGCGGGTTCGCGATACAATCCCGTTCCAGTTCGATCGCGCTGTCGCCGCTGGCGAGTAGCGGATCGGCGGCTTGCAACGGATTGGATTGGCACAGAAATCTCGAGTTGCGCCCTTCTGCGACCACATTGTGATCGTAGGCCGATGCAAAGATCGTGGGGCGAAGCTGAGGCTCTCCTGCAGCGTGGGGCAAATCGGGGCAGGCTGGACCATCGGCCCCGACTCGTGCGTTAGGTATCACTCGTGTGTTAGGTGTCGATTGTGGTGGATTTGACCGCGAGAGACGAGCAAGACAAAGGCGCGAGCATGCGTGCAGATCGGATGACGTCACGCGCGTGTGCTGTGATTGGCGTTCTGCTGCTGGCGTTCAGCGCGATGTCGCTGGCAGGCTGCGCCTCGGGTTCGGACGCGGCAAAGGCCCTCAATCCCGATCCGCCGGGTAAAATGTATGCCGATGCAGACAGCCTGATGAGCCGCGGCAAGTTCGACGACGCCGCGCGCAAGTTCGAGGATCTCGATCGCGACCACCCCTATGCCCCCGAAGCGCGGCGCGCTGTCGTGCTGGCGGCCTATGCTTTCTACAAAGCTGGTAAGCTCCCGGAGGCTATTGCTTCGGCGCAGCGCTACACGACGTTGCATCCAGGCACCAAAGATGCCGCGCTGGCCCACCACATCATCGCTTCCGCATATTTCGATGAGATCAAGCCGGCGAACCGCGATCAGTCCGATACGCGTAAAGCGGTTGCGGAACTCAAGACGCTGAAGGCGCGTTTTTCCGAAAGCCCCTACGCCAAGGATGCCGATAACCGCATCCGCATCGCCGAGGACACGTTGGCCGCGCACGAGATGGAAGTCGGCCGCTACTATCTGAAGCGCAAGAACTACGTCGCCGCGATCAACCGTTTCAAGACCGTGGTCGGCGAGTTCCAGACCACCGCCCACGTCGAGGAAGCCTTGATGCGGCTGACCGAGACCTATATGGCGCTGGGCATCAAGCCGGAAGCGCAGAACGCTGCCGCCGTCCTGGGGCACAATTTCCCTGAGTCGCCGTGGTACAAGGACGCCTACGCGCTGCTGCAGTCCGATGGTCTGGCGCCACGTGACGACTCGGGGTCGTGGCTGTCGCGGACGTGGAAGAACCTGCCAAGAATGAGCCTTGGCAGCGGCTGACGCTCCGCACCCCGACAAGATCCTGCACCCAACGGATTCGTTCCTTGGCACCTTCGACCGGCGGTGGCAGGCACCCGAAAGGGGCTGGAACAGCCCCTTGACGGATGGCACCCTTGCGGGCACGACCGATCACATGAGCAGGAAGGCCAAACCCGCTGGAACCGCCAAGCCTGTCGACGCGCTGAGCGATAGGCAAGCGCGCGCCGAGCTGGTGCGTCTGGCCGCGGAGATCGCGCGCCATGACCAACTCTATTATCAGTCGGACGCGCCCGAAGTGTCGGACGCCGACTACGATGCGCTGCGCCAGCGCCATGCGGCGATCGAGGCGCGCTTTCCACAACTGGCGCTGAACGACGGCCCCTCGCATCGCGTCGGCGCGCCGCCGGCGGAGAGCTTCGCCAAGGTGCGGCACGCGGTGCCGATGCTGTCGCTCGGCAATGCCTTCGCTGACGGGGACGTCACCGATTTCGTCGAACGCGTGCGCCGCTTCCTGGGGCTCGGGCCGGAGGTTGCCGTGGCCTGCACCGCCGAGCCCAAGATCGACGGGTTGTCGATCTCGCTGCGCTACGAGAAGGGCCGCCTCGTCCAGGCCGCCACGCGCGGCGATGGCAGCGAGGGCGAGAACGTCACCGCCAACGTTAGGACGATCAAGGAGATACCGCCGGACGTCCCAGCCAAGGATTTTCCGGCCGTGTTCGAGGTGCGCGGTGAAATTTACATACAGACGGCGGAGTTTCAGGCGCTCAACGAGCGGCTGACGCGGGAAGGTGCCAAGGCGTTCGCCAACCCGCGCAATGCGGCCGCCGGCTCACTGCGCCAGAAGGACGCCAGCATCACCGCCAGCCGGCCACTGCGCTTTTTTGCTTACACCTGGGGCGCCACGAGCGCGCTGCCGGCCGACTCGCAGAAAGGCGTCGTCGCGGCCATGCATCGTTGGGGATTTCCGACCAATGACCGCATGGTGCTCTGCGGTGGTGTCGATGACATGCTGGCGTTCTACCGCCAAATCGGGCTGGAGCGTGCGCGGCTCGGTTACGACATCGACGGCGTGGTTTACAAAGTCGATAGGCTCGACTGGCAGGAGCGACTGGGCTTCGTCAGTCGCGCGCCGCGCTGGGCCATCGCCCACAAGTTCCCCGCCGAGCAGGCGACCACGGTGCTGCGCGACATCGAGATCCAGGTCGGCCGCACCGGCGCGCTGACGCCGGTCGCCAAGCTCGAGCCGGTGACGGTCGGCGGCGTCGTCGTCTCGAATGCAACGCTGCACAACGAGGACGAGATCGCGAGGAAGGACGTGCGCGTCGGCGACACGGTGATCGTGCAGCGCGCCGGCGACGTCATCCCGCAAATCGTGGCCGTTGTGCTTGAGAGGCGGCTCGCCGATGCGCGGCCCTTCGTCTTTCCGACCGTCTGCCCCGTGTGCGGCAGCGAGGCGGTGCGCGGGGACGCCGACGAGCACGCCGCGGAGGCTGATGTCATTCGTCGCTGCACGGGAGGCCTCATCTGTCCGGCGCAGGCCAAGGAGCGCTTGAAACATTTCGTCTCGCGCAACGCCTTCGACATCGAGGGCCTCGGCGACGAGAAGATCGAGCTGTTCTTCGGCGAAGGGCTGATCCGGCGGCCGGCGGACATCTTCACACTCGAGGCGCGCAATCAGTCGCTCTCGGAGCGTCTCGAAGGCCGCAAGGGTTTCGGCGCCAAGTCGGTCGAGAACCTGTTCCGCTCGATCGACACGCGCCGCCGCATCGGTCTCGACCGCTTCCTGTTCGCGCTCGGCATCCGCCATATCGGTGAGACGACGGCGCGAGATTTGGCGCGCGCCCATGGTTCGTTCGTTGGTCTGCGAGCCGCACTGGCGGCAGCGGCCGACGCGCGGCCGGGCCCAAACTACAGGCGCATGATTGCCATCCCTGGCCTTGGCCCCAAGACCGCCGAGCTGCTCATGCAGCATGCCGCCAAGACCGAAAACAGCGGCGACCTGTTCGACGCCGCCCCGGCGACGTTTGCTGCCGTGATCGCCGGCCTCAAAGGGGTGCGATCGAGCGCGGCTGACGCCTTGGAAAAAGCATTTGCAAGTGTGCGTGCGTTCCTCGAAATCGCGCGCAAAGCCAACGGCGAGACGCCGGGCGAGGCCTATCGCGAATTCGCCGGCCTGCAGGGCATCGGCGAGGTGGCGACCGACGCGCTGCTCGACTTCCTCGCCGAGCCGCATAATGTCGAGGCGGTCGAAGCCTTGCTGCATGAGGTCGCGCCGCAGCCGCTCGAGTCGGTAGCGCGCGACACCGCGGTCTCGGGCAAGACCGTCGTCTTCACCGGCACGCTGGAGAAGGTATCGCGCAACGAGGCGAAGGCGCTGGCCGAGCGGCTCGGCGCCAAGGTTGCGGGCTCGGTGTCGAAAAAGACCGACTACGTCGTGGCCGGCGCCGATGCCGGCTCCAAGCTCGCCAAGGCGCGCGAGTTCGGCGTCAAGGTGCTGAGCGAGGACGAGTGGCTGGCGCTGGTGGGCGGGGGGGTAGCCGACTCCCTGGGAGGTAGTATTTGACGGACTGAATCTGAAAACCACACTGCGAATAACAAAATGAAGAAAACTGTGGTCAAGTGATTCACACGAGGAACCGAATCTGTTTTTGTCGGACGATGCTTGAGATGCCCCCTAAGCAGCATGAGGAAATGAAGAAAGGGGCCGCACCGAAGCGCGCCCCCCGTTCTTCTGTCAAGGGAGCTAAGGGGTGATGCTTGGCCGTGTCCCCCTTATGTCTCTCCGCTGTCTCAGAGTTCCTTGATTGGCGAACCATCCGAGGCCGCGACAAGATCGATGGCATGGATGCAGTCAGCCTTGTTCTTGTAGCCTTCTCCGCCGTTGGCGATCTTACGACCATTCGAGGTGGTTAGAAACCACCGCCATTCGCCAGCCGTATCAATGTAGATGTAGAACGTCATTGTCGTTGAACTCCTGATTGGGCGATGATCCGCCCATTTGCTGAGATGAGACGCCAACGCCACTGAACAGACGCATCACGAAACCGGACAACATTCATGGTAGCCACTCCCGAACAAGATGTGTTGGAGACGCATTTGTTCACATACCGCCACGATGGGGCGGAGTGGATACTAGAAGTCAAAGCAACTGACGCTGATGACGCGCGAGTCCGCATCGGTAAACTGGCCTACGCCACCTATGATGGCGTAGCTGTAACGCGGCTACCCGCAGTCATGGCCCCGATCGGCATGGTGACCGTCTGGGTGCAGAACCTCGCAGCTTACCTACTGCCACGATTCGTTCTGCGCCGCGAATCCTAACGGTTACGCCAGCATGCAAAACGCCGCACCGCCTGTTTTGCTGTGCGCAGCTTAGCCAACTGGCCTGTCCGTCAGCTGCTCGCCGAGCGCCGCGACAGCTACTTGATTTGTTCACGTTTATCAAGTAGTGATAATCAGGACCTTCCCCAAAAAATTCAGGGGAAGCGGAAGGCGAGCTGGGGCATCGCCTGGAGGGGCCTGATCGCGCGTCGGGGTGATCTGGCGCAGACCTCACGAATGCCGTCGGCGATGGCGTAATAGCGGAAATCCGGTAT
>CAZCGE010000004.1:0-9041 GCA_964498125.1 uncultured Devosia sp.
CACCGACACGAACGTGCTCGGCATCATGATCGTCGGTGTCGTTCTGGAGCATCGGCTCTATCACTTCCGGCTGGCGTTCTCGGGCTTCGCGCATGCGCACGTCGTGCTCGGCGGCGAGAGCTTCGTCGCGTTGGCCGAGGGTCTGCAGAACGCGCTGTGGGCGCTCGGCGGCGTACCGCAGGAACACCGTAGCGACAGCTTGTCGGCGGCGTTCTGCAATCTCGATCGCGACGCTCAGGAGGACCTGACGCAGCGCTACCAGGGCCTCATGCGGCACTACGCGATGACGCCGTCCCGCAATAATCCGGGCGTCGCCCACGAGAACGGCTCGATCGAGAGCCCGCACGGCCATCTCAAGAAAGCGCTGGAGGACGCGCTGCTGCTGCGCGGCAGCCGGGACTTCGACGATCTCGACGCCTACCGCCGGTTCGTCGATGAGATCGTCGGCCGGCAGAATGCCAACAACCGCAAGCGGATCGAGCTGGAACGGCCGCACCTTGCCATGCTTCCGAAGCGCCGGACGGCGGACTTCGAGGAGAAGATTGTCACGGTGACGTCGAGCGGCGTGTAAACCGGCGTGCAATTTTGACGGGGTCAAAGTTCCGCGCCGATTGACAGTCATGCCGGTAGTGTAAGCGCCGCCAGACGAGCGGGGGATAAGTCAGCGCGCCGGCTGATACCCTTTCGCCGCAGCATCGTCGGTCGAGCAAAGCCACTGCCAATGGGGACCAGCCTTCCCGTCGAGCATAGCACTCGCGAAGCGGTCATATCCTCTGCTCCAAGGAGAACGATACGTTCCGCTCTTGGTATTCACGAGCACGGGGCATCTGTTCGGCGCTTTGGCTTCGGCGCGAGCCCAGCGATCCGCGCGAAACTCCCAAGGCGGCTGGAATGCCCCGCGCCACATGCCGGCGGATGCCGCCTTCGCTTGGGATTCGAGTCCCTTGAAGTGGTCCAGCACCTTGGGGTCGGTCTTCAGATAACGCTCGAAAGCTAGAGCCCAGCCGTCGCGTACTTGGGCGTCGTTGACGCTAACATCACCGATGGTGCAGAGCGCGATGGGTCGCCGTGATCCGCTCGGCTCCAGAGTCACGACCTCGCAGCGGGCGGGCTTGCCGTCTACTAGGGCAGCGAGGGCTTTGCGCGCTTCAATTCCGCACTTCCACTGAACGCCTTTGGAATCCTGGCACGTCTGGTCGCGCTCGGGCGCGTCGATTCCGTATAGCCGCACATCGACGGCTCCTTTAAGCACAGTATGCTTCACCCGATCCGCCGCTCGCCGCCAAGCCGTCGAACCCGCAGTCCCGAGGGGCCGCTTACGTTGCTCCGCTTGCTCCCGGCCCGCTGAGCGCTGCAGTATGGTCGAGAATAGCCCCATCCCGAATTCGGGCGCGCCAGCCAACCGAGGAGTAAGTCGATGCAGCAGGAATATCGATCATCACTGGTCCGCTCGCCCGCTCTCGAGATCACGGATCAACTCAGGCAACAGATCAGGGAGGAGCTGCCGGAGATCGCCCAGATCAAAGATTTGGATCTGCAGGCGAAATCGGTGGAAGCGTGGGCCTACGCCATCGCCCACTCGAGCTTCACGTCGATCCGTCAGATCCCTCCTGCCGGCAATCCGGACGTACAGGAGGCCAAGCGCGGCGATCAAACAGACCATCTACGTGGAGTTACGCGAATTGCGATTGCTATCGCGAACGAGATGCAGTCGGCCTATCCCGAACTCGAGATTGAACTGGACACCATCGTTGCCGGTGGTCTGCTGCATGACGTTGGCAAGGCCTGGGAGTTCGATCCCGAGCGCCGCAAGCGCTGGTCGAGCGGGCAGAAGCGTTTTGGCCGTCCCTCGATTAGGCATCCCGCCATGGGAGCCCACATCTGCTTGACCGTTGGTTTGCCGGAGGAGGTGGCACACATTGCCATGGCTCATTCCGGCGAAGGCGAACTCCTCGTACGCAGCCTGGAATGCATGATTGTACATCAGGCCGACTACACCTTCTGGAACACACTTCTCGCTGGCGGACAGCTCAAGCCGCACACTGTGCCACCACATAAACGGAAGTACGTCGACGGCAGTCCCGTTTGAGGATCAGCCGCACATACGAAGCTGAGCCCATTGCGGTTGAGTTCGTACAGCGTTCCGCGGTCGACCGCTTTGGCATGTAGGCCGATCCGGCCATCTCGAGACTGCGGCGCTCCATCTGACCCTGACATCCCGCTCCAAGTGATATGGCCGTGGTCGGCGGTCTGTCGCGAGCGGATTGAAGGACTTCGCTCGTTTCGCAGGGGCAGGCATTCGCACCTTGGCGCTCGACAAGCCGATGCAGGCCAGCGCAATCTTCCTTCATAGGCGAACGGCCAACCGCCAGCCGCGCGGCCAGCCGCAACGGCGAGCAGGAGGACTGACATGGGAACGCGCATTCCTTTTCCACGGCCTGACGGCAAGGCGGCGGATGGCTATCTCGCCAAGACCGGGCGCGCCAGGGCGCCAGGCGTGGTCGTGATCCAGGAGTGGTGGGGGCTGCAGGACCAGATCAAGGGCATCTGCGATCGTCTGGCGCTCGCCGGCTACGATGCGTTGGCGCCCGACCTCTACGGCGGCACGGTCGTCCCCTACCACGACACGGATGCGGCTAACCGCGAAATGAGCTCGCTCGACTTCCTCGAGGCGACCGACCAGCTCGTGCGCGGCGCTGCGCAGCATCTCGGCAAGTCGAGTGTCCGGGTCGGCCTCACCGGCTTCTGCCTCGGCGGGGCGGTGACGATTCTCGGCGCGGCCCGCATCCCGGAACTCGCGGCGGCAGTCTGCTTCTATGGCCTGCCGCCCGACACCGCTGCCAAACCCAGCGACCTGAAGGTGCCGGTCCAGGGCCACTTCGCAATCCGGGATGATTGGTGCACGCCGGCCGCCGTGGACGCCTTCGAGGCGGGCGCGAAGGCCGCCGACAAGGCGATCGAGTTCCACCGCTATGATGCCGACCACGGCTTCGTGAATGAGCAGCGCAGCTACTACGATCGCAAGTGCGGCGAGCTTGCCTGGGAGCGCATGCTTGAGTTCTGGAAGCGCCATCTGTGATGCTGGCAGGAGCAGTATAGGCATGGCATCGAGTATCGATCACGTCGTCATCATCGTACAGAGCCTCGCAGAGGCGGGCACCCGATGGGAGCAGATGGGGTTCACGCTGACGCCGAAGGCCCAGCACCCCTTCGGCACGGCAAACCGGCTTGTGCAGTTCGAAGCCGGCAACTTTATTGAACTCTTGGAGATCGACCGACCAGAGCTTATGTCCGCGTGCAATCTCGATGCGAGTCCACCGATTTTCTCATTTGGCGCAACGGCGCGCGAATTCCTTGTGCGCAATGGCGAAGGCTTCGGTATGCTGGTGCTGGGCTCGACCGATGCAGCCGCGGATCGCCGTCGGTACGAAACAGCAGGCCTGAGGGCGTACAAGCAGCTCGATTTTGAGCGCATGGCAGGCCTCCCCGATGGTCGGCAGGTGAAGGTCGCCTTCTCGCTCGCTATCACCGATACTCCAGCTATGAAGGACCAGGCGTTTTTCACTTGCCACAACAAGTTTCCAGAAAACTTCTGGAAGCCGGAGTATCAGCGGCACGCCAATGGTGCGATGGGCATAACCGAGGCTGTGATCGTCGCCGAGAGCCCCCAAGATCTCTGCACCTTTGCCGAGGGCTTCACCGGGGGATCTCCGCTAGAGTCAGCGAGCGGGTTCGAGGTCGCGCTTGGGACGGATAAGTTGAGCATTGTACCGCCATCCACTTTCGCGATGCGGTTTGGAGGTGCCAGGATCGACGCATCGTCTGGAGCTCGCCTGGCCGGGCTTGTCATAACAGCCAAGGACATCACAAACTGCATCACACCCGCGGCCGACGCTAACGGTGTGACGATCGCGTGGGTGCCGGCGTCTTGAGTGATCTGACTGGCCTTGTCGTTGGCACGGATGCGCTGAATGTAAAGGACGTTGACGGTCGCCGGCATGAGGCCCCCTCGTTGCAGCGGTTGGATGCGACATGGTTGTGCATGATGGCCTGACATGCCCTCCTCTCCCAATCCTAGGGTCGCAACGGCACAACGGCGTGCCCTTTGGCTCTGCCGGGGTTGCCCCGCAGATGGGCGACGGGCTAGGGTGCGTCTGTGTCCAACCTCGGAAACGGATGGGAACACCATGACCGTACGCTACCACCTCATCAGCTCGTTCACCTGACCCTGGGTCCAGCGCGCCGTGATCCTGATGCGCGCGAAAGATGTCGAGTTCGACGTCACCAATGTCAATCTACGCGACAAGCCCGGCTGGTTCCTCGAGATTTCGCCGCACGGCAAGGTCCCCGTGCTCAAGGTCGGGAACGAGATCCTGTTCGAGTCGAATGCCATCGCCGAGTTCCTTGACGAGACGGTAGCCCCAGGGCTGCACCCGTCCGATCCAGTGAAGCGCGCTCGGAATCGTGCCTGGACCGACTTCGTTCCGACGTTTGCCGCAGCAATGGGAAACGTCACTTATGCCACGGACAAGGCCGCTCTTGAGGCGGGCCTGCAAAAGGTTTCCGGGCCGATGTCGCGATTGGAGAATGCGCTTGCGACCGAGCGGGAAGGAAGCGGACCATACTTCAACGGAGACAGACTGAGCCTCGTCGATGCGGCCTACGCGCCGTTTCTGCAACGTTTCAAGATCTGCGAGAAGGTGCTGAAGACAGGGCTGCTGGACGGTTACCCGCTCGTGAAAGCCTGGACCGACGCGCTCCTTGCGGACAAGTGCGTGACCTCGGCCCTGCCGGACAATTTCGCGGAGGAGTACCGCGCCAACCTCAAGAGACGTGGCGCTTACGCCAGCAAGCTGCTGGAGCAGGCAGCGGCCTGACGTCGCTCTACTGGTCCCACGACGCGACGTCTCGGCTGCAACATTCCTCGCGGAACTGCGGCCAAGTGTTAAGCAATCCCCGGCCCACCTCAAACGGAGAGTCAGCCTCAGAGGCAAATGGAACTCTCGCCGCGCAGTCGGCGGGAGCTCTTCTTCGTCCCGCCGCCGCAGGCGTCCGACGAGCACAGAGCTGCAACCACTCTGAGTGCGCAAGCGGCCATGACCGAATTGGCTGGAAGGCCGTGATCAGCCCTGCACGTCGAAGACGATGTGCACGATGCGCTGCACTTCGCGGAACCGCTTCGCGTCGAGTGTGTAGGTCACCTCGATCATTCGATGGTTGGGTCGGTCGATCTCGAAGGCGAGCCGAGAGGGACCGAACTCGACGAGGTGGAGCCTGAAGTGGCCAGCGTAGGTGTCGGGGTCGTGTGTTTCAATGTAGCAGACGCCACCGTCATCGTCCTCGAACTGGCGCTGAACGAGCAGGTAGGGTTGGAGCGGCGCCGACAGATCGAAATCGTCCGCGGGGTCTTGGGTGTCAAACGACACCTGGAAGTACTGATCATCGAAGTCGGAGACAGATACGTGAGAGGCGTGCAGTTTCATCAAGTCACGTTGCTCCCTCAAGGGTCAGCCGTGAGGCGCGGCGGAACAGGAGCCGTGACGGCGATCCACCAGATCGGCTCCGTGGTCCGGTTGCCATGACCAGGGCTCCGCCGTGTCCCGCCGCACAACTCTTCATCTCGCATGCTTGCAAAAGAGCCGTGGCCTTGGCGCGGCGCCTTCATAAGGTGCATCACGAGCTAAGCGCCGATCTGCGCTGAAGCGTGCGGCAGGCTCTCCTTGATATCGGGAATGCCCGTCAAGAACACCGCATCGTGCTGGTGCCCGGCATAGGCGCAAAAAATGTACTCGTTCCAGTGATTGGCCGTTGGCCCATGCTTCATGAGGAAGGTCGGCGGCTCCAATTTCCGCGGCAGCGTTCTGGTTCCGAGACGACCTCTCTCGCGATCCAGGTAGGCTTTGAATTCCCGCTCACCGACGTTGATGACGATGTATGGCGTCGTGAAGATGACATGGTAATCGAACCGAGCATCGATCGGCGGCAATAGTCGCACGAACCAGATTTCTCCTTCGGTTCCGCGATAACCGGTCGGGGCGAAGCAAAGCGAAACCTGCTGCGAGCCAAGTTCACGCATTCTGACAAGCCGTCCTTCTGTACCACAGTGCACATAGAGCCCCATCCTGGAGCGCTGCATAGCGTCGAGCACGCTCTTGAGCCAAACTGGAAACGCGGACACGTCGGCTATGCGTAGCAAGCATGTGCCAATGGTTTCGTGACTTTGGCCGAACAGGACATCAAAGAACGCCCACATCGTAAAATAGCTTGTGGTCACCGGGCTGATCGGGGGATAGCTGGGCATATAGGTGTCCTCAGCGTCTCCGACGACCTTGGCGTACTGTCGAGCTTCCTTCGTCATTGACAGCTGCTCGGCCACAATGGACGTCAGCCTTTGTGCATGGATGTAGACAGCGTGACAGGGATCATACCCTTCCGATACGAGTTTCTTGATGTCATCCCCGTCGACCCTGGCCTCCTGCAGCATTTGCCTGGCCGCTCGATGGCTGGATAAGTCGACGACGTTTGATTTCGCATGCGCTGCGATGTTTCGTGCGATTCTTTCGGCGGTTGTGCCCATGACGGATGCCTTCGGTTTTCTGTGCACCGCGGTTGGCGCGTTGTCCCGACTCGCGATTGTCAGAGCTATCTGAAGGCGTGTAGGTCGCGAAGCACGCCGACGACCACCTGCTGTGGATAAGCATGGGGGGACGCGCACGAGCGATGCGATCGTGGGAAAAGTCGCTGGCTGCGCTCGCCGGATGGTCCGAATCGTGTGCTCGGTACTGACATTTCCCATCAATGGCCACAACTCATGCCTCACCAAGTCAGGGGCATGGACAACCAAGCAGGAGGCACTCATGGCAAGCCGGTCAGCCGTTGCGCGGATGGTCAAAATGGTGGCGGCAGAGGTGGCCGAGGGACAGCTGGGTGACGCCTCGCAGCTGGCGATGGAGGCCATCGTCCGCTCGCCTGAGCTGACGGCCGACCTGCTTGCGCTGATCATCAAGGAGGGAGAGAAAAAGCGACCGGACGACAAAGTCGTATCGGCCTATGGCTTCCTTCTGGGCCATGCGCTGGAGCAGATTCGCTATGCGGTCGATCGCAAGAGTCCCGGCGGCCTGGCGCTTGCCGATGACCTGCGCCGGACACTGTTGGCGGCCGGAACCGACGGGCGCATCAGCGCCCCCATCATGCTGCTCGTGTTGCATCTCTTCGCCGCTGCCAAGCTCGAGATGGGAGACGAGCTGCGCGACCTCATGCAGCGCATGATGGAGGCCGATGTTGATGCCCGCGCCAAGGTTGAGCCCGGCGCGTGGAGCAACCACATCGCCGACATGGTGGAGGAGCTCGAGGGCGATCCCTTTGCCATTCATGGCTTCCTTGAGGAAACCTTCACGGCGATGCCCGAGACCATGCGGGCCGACTTCGTCATGGCGACTTTCGCGGAAGACGAGCAGGCGATACGCGAGGCAACCATCGGCTTCCTCTGCAGCGAATGGTCATCCATCCGTTTCAAGGTGGCCGAACTACTCGAGCAGGCCGCCCCTCATGGCTTGGTAAGCCCGACCATGCTGCGACGCATGATTGGCTTGCGTAATTGGCTTCCTGCCGAGCAGCGCCCGGCTCTTGATCGGGCGATCAAGGCATGCCGCCAGAACGGGGTGGAGTGTGCCAGCTGGCCGAAGGCCACGACCAGCCGCGTGCTGAACACCGGTATCGACGGCTCCGGTGCCCACAGCATGCTGGTCATTCTAGCCGAGGGCCGCAAGCATGCCGTCGCCGCCATGCTCGGCAAGCTCGGCGCCGGCGTGCGTGATGCCTGGGTCAGACACGGTCTGTCCAACGCTGAGCTGAAGGACGTCGAGAAGCGCTTTTCGGTCGAGGCTTTCCTCAAGCCGACCACGTTCGAATATGCAGCTATCGCCACCCGCTACCTGCTGGCCATGAACGTGGCGGCGGCAACCATGCCGCCATTCGGCCTGTTGAGCTTCGCAGAGGCGGTCGGGCTCGACGGCCTCAACCCGGAAATCATGCCGACCGAACGGCTGGTTGATACCCTGATCAAGGACATCCCACCGGAGCAGCTGTCGCCGGCGGGCATCAGTGCCGCTCTGTCGGCAAGCACACTTTGGTCTGAGCGATATCCGATGCTCGAAAGCTGGTTTGAGGACAGCGAGGATGTCAGGACTCTGGTGGCAGGGCGTGGCAGCAAGCTGAAACGGCAGGCGGCGGTGATAGCCGGACCACTGCAGCAGCGCCGCCGCAGCTGGGCACACCTTGTGGCCTGGACGGCCTTTGTGATGAAGCACGAATCTTCCGGATCGCACTGGCAGGACTTTGCCATTGTCGCCCGAGAACTCCTCGGCGCGCGCCCGCTCAGCGAAATCCCATTCATGCACATCATCGCCGAGGCCACCATGGCCGTGCACCGCAGCTCCTGAAATCAGGTGACACCGCTAACCTCGACCACCTCGCGAAGGAGAAACGGTTGTCCTAACGAATTGTCGATGCCGACGCTGAGCTTCCGACACTGTTGCGCATCGCGCTGTCGCTACCAAACCAGTTGAGGCCCCTGACCTTCAGGAAGCCTGGGCGGCGAACGCGGCGTCGTCCAGCGCGAGCAGCTCCCTGAGCTTCGACCACCGCCGTCGCCCCTGTACACCGCGAACGGCGATGCCGATCGCCTTACGTTGGCCGACGAGTACGACTAGGCGCTTGCCTCGCGTCATGCCGGTATAGAGCAGATTGCGCTGCAGCATGGTGTAGTGCTGGGTCGCCATCGGCATCACCACGGCCGGATATTCAGAGCCCTGCGACTTGTGGATCGTGGTGGCGTAGGCGAGCACAACTTCATCCAACTCACCGAACGGGTAGGCCACCGACCGGCCGTCGACGTCGACAGTCAGCTGGCCTTCATCGTGGTCGATGGCCGTGATGAAGCCGATATCGCCGTTGAATACCTCGCGGTCGTAGTTGTTCTCGATCTGCATGACCTTGTCGCCCACCCGGTAGGTAAAGCCGAACCGCTCGACGGCAGAGCC
>CAZCGE010000005.1:0-6591 GCA_964498125.1 uncultured Devosia sp.
GAGTTCGGCATGCGTGCCATAGGCGGCGATGAAGTTGATGACCGACGCTTCATGTTTCAGATGTTGCGTGAGGTCGAGCCAACTCGTGTAAGGCGTCAGCTGGCTGTCGGTGGTCATGTCGTAGAATTCGCGCCGCGCCGCATTCAGCGTCGGCACGCCGGTGTCGCGGCCGCGCGCCAGGTTGATGGTCGGCAGGTCGAGCGGCAGGCCGAGCAGGTTGTTGCGCAGCGCCTCGGTGACGAACTCGTCGATCTCGTTGCCGGCCTGGCGGGTCATGCCGCGCACGATGGCGCCGGCGGCCACTGCGGCCGACAGCGTGCCGTTCTCATCGAACGCGATCGGATTGAGGAACGCTTCGACCAAGCCGATGTCGCTCGACGCGAAATTGGGGTCGAGGCGGTCGACCGTCTCGGTCAGCATCGAGTGGCCGAAGCGATAGACGACGTGCGCGAACTCGGCGACGATCGCCGGATTGATCGCGGTATCAAAACCTTCCGGAGCAAGGAAGACATCGATCATCGGCTGGACCTTGCGCGCGAATTCCTCGAACACCAGATGCTGGTACTGCATCTCGGTGGCGAACTTCGCCGCCTGGAACAGGCGCTCGCCGTCCCACACGCCAGGCGAAAGTTCCCAGGACGCAATGAAGACAGGGTCGTTGGTGGCGAGCACCGTCGCTTTGATCTCGGCGATCTGCCGGTTGTGCTCGGAGTGGAAGACGTGGTGGACGGCGGTGAGAGCGATGTTCTCGTTGCCGCGGCCGTCGCCGGTGACGAAGTGGCGGTTGAGCAGCTCGTCGTCGTAGGTGCCAACCGGCTGCAGGACAGCCGCCGTCGAGATATCTGTGTCGAGGTCAGCGACCTCACCGGCGTTCGGCGCCGCATTGTGGGCGATGTCGTTGAGGAAGGCGTGGCCGGTGCCAATAACAGATACCGTATGCGTGCCGCCCAAAGCGGGCACGAATCCAACCGGGTCGGGAAGATTGTGCAGGTCGAGGCCGGCTGCCGTGCCCTCGATGAAATAGTTGGTCTTCGTGACCACCAATCCGACAGTTTCCGTAACCGTGACGGCGACCTGCGCAAATCCGTTCACGCCAGGGATGAAATTGCCGTAAAGGTCGGCCCGCAGCAACGGCACGTCGTGGACGTCGATGTCGCTCAGCACGATGCCGAGCATGCTCAGGGCCTGCGCCTTGACCTCAGCCCAGGTCGGAATGCCACCGTTAGTGGCATTGTCGAGCAACGCGCCGGTGGAAACCGCGAAGCTGTCGGCAATGAGGTTGGCATCCGTGTCGACACTGAACGTGTACTGGCGCAGGAACACCTGGTGCGAGGAATGAGACGTATACGTCTGATTCTGGTCGACGAACGGTGTCGTGGTGTTCTGTGTATCGCGGGTGTCATCGAGGCTCTCGTTGACGCCGACGGTCAAGAGATCATCGCCGAGCACGCCGTCGGCACCGGGGCCGACGAACTGGGTGGCGCGCGTCAGCAGCATGAACTGCAGGCCAGGATCAGTCAGCTCGTCGCCAGTATTGGCAATGCCGTCCGGGCCCACCGTGATCAGCGGGTCGTCGGGCTGCAGCGGGATAAAGACGATGCTGTTGCCGCCCTTGGTGACCAGGTCGAGGCCGTGATCGAAGAACTGACCGAAGAACGTGAACCACGAATTGAAGCCGGCCGACAGACCCTCGTCGGGCGCCGTGTTCGGGATGGTCAGCGTCACGCCGGCGCCAACTGCGATTCCGCTCAGGTCCAACAAAGTGCCGACGGGGTAAGGCAGAAGCGTGTCGGGATCGATCTGCGTGCCATCGGCATAGATGCCAAAGCCGCCATCGACGAAGGCCTGCACGGCGGCCGGATTGGTGATGGTCTGGTCGACGATCAGGTTGGAAATCGTGCGCGGCTCGGAGTCCATCACGAAACCGGCCGAATTGTAAGCGGCCAGGAAGGCAGGATCCAGCAACCGCGGGAATAGCTGATCCGCCGCGCCGAAGAACTGCTGGCCCGGGAAAAGATTGTTGAACGATCCGTCCACCGTCCGCAGGCCGAAAGCGCCGAATGAGTTCGGCAGCAGGGTCGTCAGATCCGCTCCGGCCGCGTGTTGTTCCGCGATCATGATCTGCTGCAGGATGAATTCCAGATCGGAACGGATCAGAGTTGCCATAGGTACCTCCCACATAGGCGAGCCGCAAAACGGCGAAAAACCCCGAAACTCAAGACCGCATTTAGAGAATTATTCCGCAGTCCCCGGGCGCTAGGTAACGGTTATAAATCAGTTAGGTGATCGAATATAAGGGGCAAAGGTCGCTTTTTTTTGTAAGCACTAGGTCCCCGCTGTATCGGAAATACCTCGCAACCTTAGTCGGATAGCATCCGTGGACTTTTTAAGACGAAAGTTGGTATATGGGTTGGACTTTCGTCGGATCTGGTTGAGCCCATGGCGGCGCACGCATCCAACCATCGCACCGGCTCGCCCAATGGTCGCGCGACCACTGCGATGTCCCAAACGATGCCGAAATTGTGTTTCCTTGCGACACCCTTTTCGGGCAGCCCTGCTAGGCATTTCCGACCCTGGATTGGCCCCGACCACCAGTCGACCAGTGGTGGGCCGGCGCCGGGCTAGACATCGGCCGTTTCAGGCCGACGCTATGCCAAATGAGTCACCGCGCCACGACCCGCCGCGCCAGCCAGCCAACGCTGACAAAACGCGCGGCGGGGCCCTCGAAAGAAGAAAGCGCGAAGGCGGCCGATTGAGCCTGAGCACCGGCATCGCCGCCGCGCGAGATGGCGGCACTGGCTGAAAGGCCAAGGCCAAAAGAGACTGCGACGACGATGGCAAGTCGGATCATGACGGTTCCTCCGCTGGATTTCAGCACGGAGAATGCCGCGTCGGCGAAGGCTCCGCAGTTCCGCGGGGAACATGCCGCGGGAACAGGGGGGGGCGCACTTTATTGCGTCGACCCGCCTAACCCTTGGCCACCGGCACCATCGATAGCTTGGGATCGGTCGCTGGAATGTAGACCTCGGGCAAGCCCAACTCTTTCCTGACGATGTTCGTCCCACGCACCAGCGCCACCATCTTGTAATAGGCGTGAATGCGGCTCATGGCTTGGCGGCCAAAACCGCAGTCCGATGCCAGGATCAGCCGCTCCGGCTCGATGTGCTTCAGGCAGAGCCGGATCAAATCGGCGACCTCGTCCGGCTTCTCGATCTGCAGCGTGCGGTGATTGAGGATGCCGACGGCGATCTTCTTGTCCTTGCCGATCAGCTTGCCGTAGAGCGGCGCCTCGGCGCAGCGATTCGACGCGCCCTCGACGCACAGCACGTCGATGTCGAGCCGGTCATAGTAGCTCAGTGCCTTCTCGTAGCTGGCGCTCATCGGCAGCACACGCTGGCCGGCCGGGCTGCCCCAGCAGGTGTGCGCCCACACCTCGGTGCGCGCACGCAGGCCCTTGACCTCGCGGTTGAAGGCATCGACCCAGGTCTCGGCCTTGATCGGCGTGTTGGGGTCGTGGATCGTCTGGTGCACCTCCGGCTCCTCGATCTGGATCAAGGGCGCGCCGGCATCGCACATGGCATGATACTCCGGGTTCAGGGCATCGGAAAGCGCATAGAGCAGCTCGACGCGGTCCTTGTAGAACTGGTTGTTGACCATCATGGTCAGGATCTGCGCCGAGGCCGTGCCGATCTTGCAGGGCTTGTCGGTCATGCCGGCCATGGCGCGATAGGCGCGGTCGAGCTCCAGCCGCGTCTTGCCGATCGGGCCGGTGACGGGCGGCGTCATGCGCGTCTCGATCACTTCCCACATGATGTCGCCGGGGCCGCGATCGGCGGTCAGAAAGCCCGCCGGCTGCGGCTCGACCTTGAACGGGCCGATACCCTCGATGCGCTCCAGGGGATAGGCGACCCAGCCGCGGCCGGCCCAGTCGTCGTCCAGCCGGCAATCGCCGTCGACCATGATGTCGATTCCGGCCTTGTGCTGCATGGCGATGTTGGCGGCAAGGCAATCGAAGTGCTGCTCGCGATAGGCGCGCTGCGAGAAGCCGACCGACAACGGCTGTCCGCGCAGGTTCTCCGTGAACCAGCTTGGCCGCGGCAGCGCGCCGGTCGTGGTGGTGGCGAGCGGCTTACCCTTGGTGGCGATGAACATGGGGGGCCTCGTGGGGTGGGAGTGGAGATTGGGTAGTGGGTTTTACCGCGTCCAGCCGTGGAGGCAACCGGCGCGCCGCCGTGGTGGTTGATCGGACGGCTCCGGTTCTGGCATGAAGGGGAATGTCTACTGCCAATGTCACCTCCGCCCTCCTGCTGTTCTCCGGCGGCCAGGATTCCAGCGTCTGCCTGGCCTGGGCCTGCGAGCGCTATGCCCGTGTCGAGACGGTCGGCTTCGCCTATGGTCAGCGGCACGCCATCGAGATGCAGACGCGCCAGACCGTGCTGGCCTTGGTGAAACGCGCATTCCCGAGATGGGCTGACCGCATCGGCGCTGACCATGAGCTGGCGCTCCCCACGCTGGCGGCGATCTCCGAAACGTCGCTGACCCGCGATGTTGCATTCGAGATGTCGGCCTCGGGGCTGCCGAATACGTTCGTGCCGGGTCGCAACCTGTTGTTCTTCACTTATGCGGCAGCCCTCGCCTACCGCCGCGGCATCCGCACCCTCATTGGCGGCATGTGCGAGACCGACTATTCGGGCTACCCCGATTGCCGCCAGGACACGCTGCAGGCGCTGGCCCGCACCCTCTCGCTCGGCATGGGCGCCGATTTCGCCATCGAGACACCCTTGATGTGGGTCGACAAGGCGGCGACGTGGCAGATGGCGCGCGATCTCGGCGGACAGCCTTTCGTCGATCTCATCACCGAGGAAACGCACACCTGCTACCTTGGCGAGCGTGGCCGGCGGCACGCCTGGGGTTACGGCTGTGGCACGTGCCCGGCGTGCGAGCTGCGGGCGAAGGGGTGGGAGCAATGGCGCGCCGCGTCGTCGTAGGTCGGAACGAGCGCTCTTGCGCGAGGTCCGACACGGCGCGGCAAGATGTCGGACATCGGCCAAGGGGCCTCGCTCCGACCTACGAGGAGGCTATCATGCGAGATGACCTGATCCGCGCCGTCGACGCCGCCATTGCCGGCGACTGGAAGACCGCCCACGAGATCGTGCAGAAATACGAGGACGACAAGACCGCCTGCTGGCTGCACGCCGTGCTGCACAAGATCGAGCCGGACGAGGCCAATGCCCGATACTGGTACCGCGAGGCTGGACAGTTCTACGAAAGCTACGGCGAGCCCAAGGTTGAGCTCGCCGCCATCAAAGCCGTGTTGACGTACTGAGTGCGGATGGTGGACTACGTGCCGCGCCCCCAGAATGCGCAATAGAGACGCGCTCAGATCCCCCGTCCCCAATAGCCGCACCAGCGGTGGATGTTCCAAGCGAGGTTCTGCTCGTAATTCGAGAGTGTCGAATGTTGCGGCAGCTTGACCTCTGTATCGGCGGGGGTGAAGCACTTGCCCGCGTCGGACGCTTTCTTCACCTCGGCGGAGAGGTCGCTCATGAAGGCCAGTTGCTGCTCCATGTCCTTCCTGGTGCCGAGGCGGCCGCCTGGTCCGGGATGGCCGGGAATCATGCGCTCCCAGCCGAGTGCCAGCGTGCGCTTGAGCGAGGCTTCCCATTCGACAGGGTAGGAGTCGTTGACCGCAAGCCGCGATGGCACCGAGCCCAGCGCATTGAAGTCCACGGCGAAGATGATTTTCTCCTTGGGCAGCAGCATGACCAGCGACGTGTCGGAGTGGTTGCGGCCCACATAGTGCAGCTCGAGCGTGGTGCCGCCGAGACGGATCACGTGCTTGTTGCCGACGCTCCGATCGGGAAGCACCACGTCGTGCCCCTTGAGCGCGGTCAGCCGCTCCGTGGCCCGCTTGTGCGCGATGATGGTGGCGCCGGCATCATCGAAGGCTTGGCCGCCGGCGATGTGATCGTAGTGGTGATGGCTGTAGATCAGGTACTTGACCGGCTTGTCCGTGACTTTTTTGATTTCGTCCAGATAAGCCTTGCCACCATTCGGCCGGCCGTAAGCGATCGGGTCGGTGGCGATGACGCCGTCCTTGGTGACGACGAACATGGCCTGATGGTTGCCGTTGCGGAAGATGTAGACGTTGTCGGTGCCTTCGACCTTGGTGGTAGCGATCTGCGGCGGCGCCTGCGCCAGCGCCGCAGTCGAGACCAACGCCACTGCCGCGACAGCAAGCGTTGACGTCAAGCGCGTTCTCAACATGGTATCCTCCCGTGTTTGTTGCGTTACGGTGGCGATTATTCGGTGTGCCATGGTTTCCGGCAAGTCACGGGATTGTGAACGGTTGGCTCACGCCGCGCGCGAGCCTTTTTGCAATCGATAGGTCAGGCTGGGCGAGCGAGTGCGCGTGCCGTGTGTTGGGCTTCGGCCTGTCGGCCTCAACCCAACCTACAAATCTGGGGATCGCAGCGTAGGCAGACGGACACACCGGGAGTGCATCATGACAATAGACACTGCCACAGCAAGCTACCGCCTGGACAACCGAGTGGCGGTGGTGACGGGGGCTGCCGGCGGGCTCGGCGGCGC
>CAZCGE010000006.1:0-18842 GCA_964498125.1 uncultured Devosia sp.
CTTTCGCTCCGGCCCGATCATCGCAAGCCCGGGCGCCCGGCAATGGATCACCGCCGATGGTGGCCGCTCGGTTCGTGTATTTTTTGGAGTTCAAGTCGACATGGCAGTAACGACCGCGAGTTCGGGCGAGGTGGTGATCGCCAAACCGAAATGGCGACCGCTGGAGGGCGAGGGCAACCTGGCGCTGCTGCTGCTGCTGCCGACGCTGACGCTGCTCGGCCTGTTCATCGCCTACCCGTTCGTGAAGGGCATCCTGCTGGCGGTGCAGAATACGCGCGTCGGCATCCCTGGCGAGTTCGTCGGCTTCGAGAACTTCGCCCGCCTGCTGGCTGACCCGATCTTTCACGCGGTGGTGTGGAATACCTGCCTCTATACACTGGTCACGACGATCTTCAAGCTGGCGCTCGGCCTGTGGCTGGCGCTGCTGCTCAATCGCGATTTCAAGTTCAAGGCGTTCACCCGCGCCTTCATCCTGCTGCCGTTCATCGTGCCGACCGTGCTGGCCTGCTTCGCCTGGAAGTGGATGTTCGATCCGACCTTCAGCGTGCTCAATTGGATCTTGTACAGGCTCGGCGTCATCACCAGCGCCATCAACTGGCTCGGCGACGGCGATCTCGCCATGCTGTCGATCATCATCGTCAACATCTGGCGCGGCGTGCCGTTCTTCGCCATCTCGCTGATGGCCGGGCTGCAGACCATCAGCCCCGATCTCGGCGAGGCGGCGGCCATCGACGGCGCCAAACCGCTGCAGCGCTTCTGGTACATCACCTGGCCGCTGCTGCTGCCGGTGACCATGGTTGTCGTGCTGTTCTCGGTGATCCAGACCTTCGCCGACTTCCAGATCGTCTACGTCATGACCGGCGGCGGCCCGGCCAACGCCACGCACCTGTTCGCCACCTACGCCTACCAGCTCGGCATCGGCACCGGCCTGCTCAGCCAAGGCGCCGCCGTATCGCTGGCGATGTTCCCGATCCTGTTCGGCATCGTCATCTTCCAGCTCATGTACATCCGTCGCGTGGAAACGCGCTAATGCCAGGCTTCGTGGAGACCCGCTGATGATTGAAGGTGCAATCTGGCGCCGGTGGGTCTACTTCCGCTTACCCGTGGCTTTGTTCCTGATTTTCCTGCTGTTCCCGTTCTACTGGATGATCATCACCACATTCCGGCCGGATGGCGAGCTCTACCGCCCGTGGCGCGCGGCCAACTACACGCCGTTCTGGACCTGGAACCCGACGACGGTGCACCTCAAGTATCTGTTCGGCGAGACCACGTTCATGATCTGGATGTGGAACACGACATTCATCGCCGTGGTCGCGACGGCGATCTCGCTGGTGTGCGGCGTGCTCGCCGGCTATGCGCTGTCGCGGCTGAACTTCAAGCTGGCGGGCCTGCTCGGCACGACAATTTTCGTCACCTACCTGGTGCCGCAGACGCTGCTGTTCATTCCGCTCTCGGAGATCATCCGCAGTTATCAGATCGGCGACACGCCGTGGGCGCTGATCCTGACTTATCCGACGTTCCTGATCCCGTTCACCACCTGGCTGATGATGGGTTATTTCAAGGCCGTCCCTAAGGAGCTGGAGGAGTGCGCGCGCATCGACGGCGCCTCGCGCTGGCAGGCGATGCTGTACATCATCATCCCCGTCGCCGTGCCGGGCATCCTGTCGGCCATGATCTTCGCGTTCACGCTGTCCTGGAACGAGTTCATCTATGCGCTGGTGTTCCTGTCCTCGCCCGAGCAGAAGACGGTGCCGGTCGGCGTCGTGTCCGAGCTGATCCGCGGCGACGTGTTCTTCTGGGGGCCGCTGATGGCGGGGGCTCTGCTCGGCTCGATTCCGGTGGCCATCGCCTACTCTTTCTTCGTCGAACACTACGTCTCTGGACTGACGGGGTCGGTGAAGGGATGATAGGTTGGCGAACAATGACGAAGGGCAAGCAAGACCACCGACCGGCTCTCTGCCCATCGACAAGTCACCATGGTCGGGAGACCATGGGCGGATCAAGGAAGCGCTTGGTGTACGTGGCGCCGGAAATGTATACATCGACCGAAACGACAACGTCTGGTTAGAACGCCCTGATGGCAGATGGACAAACCACGGTACGGCGTCGGCCTACACGGGCTCAGGAAAGCCCCGGGGGCGGCGCGGCAAGGATCGCAAGTCGCGCCGGCGGCAGCAGTAGGCGGCCCCGGTTGTCGCGAAAGTGCACCTCGCGCATCCGCCTGCTGATCGTCCATCCGAGCCTCGCACCAGAATCCATTACCAAGGCCCTTGGCATGAAACCCAACCGGGCATGGAAGGGTGGCCACCCTCGGACGACGCCCGATGGCAACTCACTGCCTGGCAAATGGCCAGACTCGCGCTGGAACTACTCATTCGACGATCTCGATGGATTGCAAATCCATGAATCAGTCGAGGGGGCCTTGAGGCAAATCGCCTCGAACCAACGCTTTTGGTCCGAATTGAATGGGACCGGCGGAAGCGGGGAGTTGATCCTCAGCCTGACGGGCGAGGCGTATCAGGGTGATTCGGTTCGCCCGGACCTGCTTCGACGGCTCGCCGCACTCGGTATCGGCCTCGGAATCGAAATTTACGCCATCCCGCAAAACTGAAGTCGCATCGGAAAAAGAACCCGCTCCATGTCAAACGTATCGATCCGTCAGGTCCACAAGCACTACGCCGACTTCCATGCCGTCAAGGGCGTATCGCTGGAGATCAAGGACAAGGAGTTCGTCGTGCTGGTCGGGCCATCGGGCTGCGGCAAGACGACGACGCTCAGAATGGTCGCCGGCCTCGAGAGCATCACCGAAGGCGATATCCTGATCGGCAACACGGTGGTCAACGAATTGCCGCCGATGGACCGCGACATCGCCATGGTGTTCCAGAACTACGCGCTCTATCCGCACATGAGCGTCTACGACAACATGGCGTTCGGCCTGAAGATGCGCAAGTTCGCCAAGCCCGAGATCGAAAAGCGCGTCAAGAACGCCGCCTCGATTCTCGGCATCACGGAGCATCTGCATCGCAAGCCGCGCATGCTGTCGGGTGGCCAGCGCCAGCGCGTCGCCCTCGGCCGCGCCATCGTCCGCAATCCCCAGGTGTTCCTGTTCGACGAGCCGCTCTCCAACCTCGACGCCAAGCTGCGCGTGCAGATGCGCGTCGAGATCAAGAAACTGCACCAGAGGCTCGCCACCACGTCGATCTACGTCACTCACGACCAGGTCGAGGCGATGACGCTCGGTGACCGCGTCGTGGTCATGAAGGATGGCCTGATCCAGCAGGTCGGCGAGCCGCTGGAGCTTTACAACAATCCGGCCAACAAGTACGTGGCGGGCTTCATCGGCTCGCCGGCGATGAATTTCGCCAACGTGACGATCCGGGAAAATGGTGGTGCGCTTTTCGCCGAAAACGAGACCATGAAGATCAAGGTGCCCGACGCGATCGCGGCCCGCATGGGCGCGCGACACAACAAGGGTGCCACGCTCGGCATCCGGCCCGAGGATCTCAGGATGGCCAATGGCTCAGATGCAGCCGAGCTGACCTTCGAGGCGATCGTCGAGGTGGCCGAGCAATTGGGCTCCGAAATCATCCTCGATCTCACGGCCGGCAGCAGCAGCATGGTCGCGAGTGTCGAGCCGACGGTGCGCGTCAAGCCACAGGAGAAGGTGCGTCTGGCCATCAATCCGGCGGGTTTGCGCTTCTTCGACGGGGAGACCGAGGCAGCGATTTGAAAGTCCGCGACGACGTTGGCCTGAACGCTGGTATGCGGTCAATCGATCGAAAAGGAGCAGCAGCAGATGAATCTCCATTGGCTCATGCAGGCTCGCGCGGCCGCCGGAAAACCTGTCACCGTCGGGCTGATCGGCGCCGGTAAATTCGGCAGCATGTTTCTCACGCAAGTGCCCTCGACTGAAGGCCTGCACCTCGTCGGCATCGCCGACCTGATGCCTGATCGGGCGCGCGAGCGATTGAGCGTATGCGGCTGGAAATCCGGCCGCTCCGATGCCAAATCGATCGATGATGCGCTCAAGAGCGGCAAGACGGTGATCACCGACGATGCGATGTCGCTCATCACATGCGATGCGATCGAGGTGATCATCGAGGCGACGGGAGATCCAGCCAACGGCATTCGCTTCGCACTTGCCGCGATCGAGCACGGCAAGCACATCGTCATGGTCAACGTCGAGGCCGACGCGCTGGCCGGCCCGCTGCTGGCGCGTCGCGCGGCGGAAAAAGGCGTGGTCTACTCCCTCGCCTGGGGCGATCAGCCCGCGCTCGTGTGCGAGCACGTGGACTGGGCCCGTGCATGCGGTTTCAAGGTGATCGCTGCCGGCAAGGGGACGCGTTATGAGCCGTCCTATCACCGCTCGACGCCAGATAGCGTATGGGACATCCTCGACCAGTACCTGGTCATTGCCGATCGCAAGATGATCAATCCGAAGATGTTCAATTCATTCGTGGACGGCACGAAGTCCGGCATTGAAATGACGGCGATCTGCAACGCCACCGGATTGGTCCCGCAGACCGAGGGCCTCGCCTTCCCACCCTCGAGCCGGTATGAATTGGCCGACGTCTGCAAACCAAAGGCCGATGGCGGTACGCTTGAAAAGGCCGGAGTTACCGAAGTCGTCTCGTCGCGTTATCACGATGGGCGCGACGTTCCCAACAATCTCGTCATGGGGACCTATGTCGTTTTCGAGGGCGAGACGGAGTACGCGCGCCAGTGTTTCAAAGAGTACCATTTGCTTCCGGATTCCTCCGGCCGCTATGCCGCACTCTACCGCCCGACGCACATGATCGGGCTCGAGCTTGGCATATCGGTCGCCTCGGTTGCGCTGCGCAAGGAGCCAACGGGGGTGCCGCGCTGCTTCAACTCGGACGTCGTGGCGACGGCCAAGCGCAAGCTGAAGAAGGGTGAAATCCTCGATGGCGAGGGCGGCTTCCTCGTTTGGGGCAAGCAGACATCGGCCGCCACCTCACTGCAGGAGGGCTACCTGCCGCTCGGACTTGCAAGCCACGTCAAATTGAAGACCGATATCGCCGAGGGCCAACGCATCAAATGGAGCGATGTCGACTTCGACACCGCGGATGCAGCCGTGAAGTTCCGCCGGGAAATGGAGGCGGCGTTCGGGCGCCAAAATGCCACCGCAACATGATCAATGCGGCGCAACCAGCACCCAGCCGATCAGCTAACCCGCTGAACGGCCTGGCTGGGGCGGGAGGGCTCGAACCTCCGAATGGCGGAACCAAAAGACGAAGATGAAGTTCGGAATATCGCAATATCAACAAGTTAAGCGGGCGCCCGTTGCAACAAGTGCCCCTCAGTGCAGCACGGTGTGGGACCCAAACCCGCAATTTTCACGCAGACCACGACCCCAAGTCCACAAGCGGGGGATAGTTCAATGTTTTCAATGGCCATTCTGACCCGCCGTGTCCTGCCCCGGTGATCGGGCCGCAATGGCTTATCTGTCAAGTCAGAATGCAGGGCGTGACGAGGGTGCCAGGCGTCGAAGGCCGCCGCTCGTCTGGACGCGTCGAGGGACGTGGTCCTCGCCTTCAGGCGAGGTGCGTCTTGAAGAAGGCGATCGTTCGCTCCCAGGCGAGCTTTGCCGACGCCTCGTGGTAGCGCGGCGTCGTGACGGACTCCCACTCCCACCTCCTATCCAATTGTCAGCATGCCTCAGCGCTCGCAGCCAGGTGGCAAGGGCACTCGTGGCGGAGCCGTACTCGCCACAGTCGAAGAACCTCAGGATGCGGCAAGTCGAGCAACGAGGCGGGCGCGCGTCCGCTTATCACCCGATCACATCGGCAGCATGCTGAACCACGTATTTCTGCTTGGGGCCAACGAATCCTTCACAAGTGCGGACTCCATTCAGGATATCACGACGCACACGGGTTGTTTGACGGCAACGTGCCCGGTGTTCGACCAGATTGGCGGCTGTCGTCGGCCAATTCGAGATGTGCGACGACGCCCCGGCGCCAGCAGATGTACAGGGCACGGGTGCAGGCGGCGGCCTGCGGTTCAGCGTGACGAGGCCATGACGAACTGGCTGCGATGCACCTCCGCGTTCACGACGTTGCCGTTGACGGCGATCAGCGCCGACAGCGTGTAGCGCCCGGGCGGCAGACGATTCTTCACGTCGATCTGGAAGCTCTTGTCAGCGCCGAGCGGCGCAACGCCGGCCAGGACGACGCGCCCGTCGGCGCCGGTCACCACGTAGCGGCATTCCGGCGCGGCGCGTTGCAGGAGGGACGCGGGCACGGACGGCAAAGGCGTGCGCACCAGCCGATGGCTGCGCTGGAATTTCTCGCTGATCTCGATATCGCCGGCGACCGTCAGACGTTGCCCGTCCCAGTCCACCTTGGTCACGAAGCCGCGGCGCGGGATGGCGTAGGCGTCGTAGGAGCCGACGCCCAGCGGATAGGTGAGGTCGCGAAAGGCCTCCAGTGTCGCGCTCCCGGGTGTCCAGCCCTTCAGTCTGTAGGGCCCGTTGGTCACCAGGAAATGACCGTTGGCCTTATGGAACGCCGCCAACGCCGCCCACCTGACGCGCGCCTCTTCGGCGGTGACGTGAGAGTGCAAGGTCCGTGGCCGGAACGCGTCGCGCTCGAATTGCGCCACCAGCGCGGCCAGCTTGCCGTTCATCTCGCCTGAGCGGACGAGATCGAGCCACGGCACACCGCGCCGCGCCGCCTCGCCCTCGGAGAAAGCCGCCCAGCCGCGCGTCACCGCCTCCTCCATCAGCGCCAGCACGTGCCAGGGCAGCGTGCTCCAGGGCGGCGCCACCAGCGCGTTCCATTCCGCATCGTCCGGCGCGATGTCGAGGTAGACCTCGACGGTGATGACCTCGCGCACGAAATTGACGTCGCCGACGCGGAAGGACTTGGCGCCGGCGTCGACGCCGATCGGGCGCACGGCGACCAGGTGCCGGCGCAGCGACGCGGTCGCCGCATCGATGAAGGGGTCGTGGGGGTCGGCCGCGCCACCGCCCACGCCCCAACGGTAGGCGAAGGCATAGGCATGGAGCAGGTCGGCGACCGTGGTCTTGGTGGTGTCGTGGAAGGCCGAGCCGAGCACCTTGTAGGTCAGCTTCACCTTCGCCGTCTGACCCGTTCCGAGGGCTTCGAGCCGACCGTCCGGCGCGCGGGGCAGCACGGCATCGGCGGGAACGACAATGGCTTCGCCGGCTATAGTGGCAGGCTCGGCGGCCGCCCGGCTCTCGACGATCGGCTGGGCGGTGATCGACAGGCCGATGAACGTATAGACCAGCATCAGCGCGGTCAGCGGCGCCAAGGCCCTCGGCGCGGCGCCGGGTGCGTCGAACAGGGCCGCCGCCTTGACGTGGGCCAGATAAACCGCGACGACGTGGCCGACGACGATGGCGCCGACGGCCGCGTACCAGGCGAAGCGCGCGCCGACCAGGCCGATGTCGACGCGATATCCCGCGGTGCCGAGCAGGTTCCAGCCGAAACCGAACGGGTCGGACAGCAGCGGAATGATGTACTGGCCCTGCACCAGCAGGAACACCAGGTAGTGGGCGACGTGGTAGCCGATGGCGATGGGCACCAGCGTCAGGGCGAAGTGGCGGGCGATTTCGAGCGTGCCCGGCCGGCCGGCGGCAATCGCGCTCATGATGCCGCTTACGCCGACATAGGCCGCGAGAAACAGCAGCCAGAGGATGGGCAGACCGACCGTCTTCAGCGCCATATCGGCCGACGCGGCCGGGCCCGGAATTATCGGCCGCGCCGCGGCCTCGAGCATCGCCCATTCGCCGGTGCCGATCAGCCCGTCGTAGAGCACGCTTGCCAGCAGCAGCAGCACGAAGGCCAGCATCGACGTCGACACGGGGTGGTCCTCGATCAGGCCGGCACCGAAGGGGCGCAAACGGAGTTCACCGGCCCGCGCCTCGGTCGGCGCGAAGCGGGCGAAGGTGGAGAACACCAGCGTGAACACCTCGCCGTGCTCGAGCCAGGTGTCGCGGCCATACACCAGCATGCCGGCCCAGGTGAGCAGCGAGTAGGCGATGGTGAGGGTGGCGATGTGCGCGGGCGCGGCGGCATGGGGATAGACCAGCTCGATTTCCGCGAAGGCGAGCAGCAGCAGGCACGCCGGCCAGACGCCCTGCGCTGCCGGATAGAGCAGGCGCGGCGATAGCATTTTTGGGCCCGCAAGCCCCCGGGTGAGAAGCTCGGCCACGTCGAAGACGGTGCTCCACGGATTGATCAGCCGCCAGAGATCGCCAACGAACGCGGCCATGTAGGCGAGCCCCACCCACCAGATGATCCACACCAGGGTCGGGGCGATGTTGCGATAAGGGTTCTGGTTGCCGACAAGGCCCGCCAGCACGGTGACGACGAACAGGCCGAGCGCAGCCAGCCTGATCGACCAGATGCAGGCCGGGTGCGCCAGCCGCCGGCCGAGCGGGGTGGCGAGCAGATCGCGTCCGTGGCGCGCGCGCGGGGTGTGGGCGCCGCGCACGAACAGGGCGAACACGACGAACGACAGCGCGACCGCCGCCACCGCGCCGAACAGATAGAGCGACAACGGCAGCGGCAGCTCGTAGCGCTGGCCGAAGCCGTGCGCATGGGCGGAAGTGCTGGCGGCGAGGTAGCTCGCGCCAATGACTGCTGTGGCCCAGCCCGTAGGTTGGGTCAACGCAGCCCGACCGCTGGTCAATTTCATGTCCACCGTGGCCGCGCTGCCCCCTACGCCTGACCTTGCCCGCCCCGACCCCAGCCGATCGACTTGAAGTAGGTCGGCACCTCGTCAAGCGTTGCAAACGTGCGTTGCGGCACATAGTCCGCCAGCGGGCGCCGGCCGGTTCCGCGATCGATCCAGATGCAGCGGAACCCGATGTCGCGCGCCGCGGCATGATCGAGATTGGGGCTTGCACAAATGTGGATCACGTCGTTTTTTGTCACCCCCAGCTGGCTGTAGGCATGCTCGAAAATGTGCCGGCTCGGTTTATAGCAGCCGGCCTGCTGGGCCGTCACCACCCTGTCGATGTGCCCGCCCAACTGCGCGACGTTGCCAGCGATGATGTCATCATCCGTATTGGAGATGATGCACAGCTTGAAGCCGAGCGCCTTCAGATCGGACAGCGCCGCCACGACTTCCCGAAACGGCGGCATCGCCGAGATGTTGGACGTCAGGATGTCGATGTCGGCGGCGCTGTACGGGATCCCGACCTCCGCCATGGCCGCATCGAGCGCCTCGGCGGCGACCGTGCGGAACGACTTATGCGGCTTCACCTGCTCGAGCCGATGCTCGTGCTTGTCGAAGACGCGCAGAAACTCGGCCGACTCGACGGGCGCGACCGTCTGCTTGGAGAGGATGGTACGCACGGCCGCCAGCAGCCCCTCGTCCCACTGGATCAGCGTGCCATAGCAATCGAAGGTGAGCCATTCGGGCTTCCGGCCAGGAAAGTCCATCGCACATCTCCCGCGCAGCGAGCGTGGCGTCAGTGTATCCGCTCGCCACGATTGCACCAACACGGCCTACCGCGGCCGCACCTCGATGCGGAGCAGCGCTTCGCCATGCGCGTGACCGCCCGGCGCGCCGGGCTTGTGCTCCTCGATGGGAAACCGTCCCGTGGCACGCGCCACGAACGCCATCTCGGAAACGCTGCCCGGCGCGACCTTGGTCTCGATGTCATAGCCGTGCAGGTGCAGGACGATCGGCCGATCCGACGTCCAGCGCAGCTTGACCGCGTCGCCCTGTTGTACGCGGATCAGCGCCAGGTTCGGCGCCACGCTGCCGCGCTCGATCCTGACATCGAAGGCGACCTCGGGCGTCTGGGCTGTGGCTGGGGTAAATCCCATCGCCGAGAGCCAGACCAGCAGAGCGACCAGACAGGGCGTTGCAGCGTGCGGCATCAAGCGACCCCAGGCCGGTCAGGTCGCACCGCTGCCACGATATCGGTCGCCTTGAAATCCTCGCCCTTGAACAGCAAGGGAAGGTTCCGGCTCTTGGCCAGCGCGTAGGAGGCGCAATCGCCCATGTTGAGCTTCGCTGCAGTGCCCATCCCCTTGCCGTAACGTTCGAATGCAGCCGAGGCCAAATCGGCTTGATCGGCGTCAAAGGCAACCACCTCGGGAGCAATTTCGCCGAGTAGAGTAGTGAGTTCGGTCAAGGCCGCAACACCGAAGCGACCACGGATGACCATTCGTGTTTCGAGCAGGGTCACGGCGGACAGGATGCATCCATCACTGTTCTCGATTGTTCGCAGCAAAGAGACCCGCTCGGGTTCTGCATTGAGGATGGCTACGAGCGCCGAGCTATCGATTGCAATCACCGTGGCACCCCGAACTCGTCATAGCCGATGATCTCGTCGGGTGTCCGGTCGTCAATCACGGGTAGCCTGGAGCAGCGATCACTGATTTCCATCATGCGCGCAAAACTTGGCTTGCGACGGACTTTCTCGGTGACGTTCATTCCGGTTTCACGGGCGCGATCCACCAGAGCCTGCCGGATGATCTCGGCGGGGGTCTCGCCGGACCTCTCGGCCAGCAGACGGGCGAGTTGCTCGGTGTCCTCGGATAAGTCGATCATGGGGGTCCCCTCGAGTTGCTGCTGCTCAGTCCGCGGCAAGGTGTTCATCGTAGCCAAGGATTTCATCTTCGGATCTCGTATCGAGAATCGGCTTGCCAGCGGATCGCCGGACAACCGCTGTTGCCCTCTCGATCATGGCCTCACATTCGCGATCTGGGGCTCGTCCCTGGTCACGCCGACCGCACGAGCGGACGCCTCGACGGCATCGCGCACGATATCCTCCGGCGTCTTGCCGGTCTTGCGGGCAACAAGCCGTGCCAGCGTTTCGGTTTCATGGGGTATTGCAAGCATGTCCGATCTCCTTTGGTAGAGTTTATCACGCCGCGATACCGGCCGCGACCAGACCTTGCTACTCTGCGCCAACCGGTAGTTTTCCATATCCGCGGCAGGCACGACCGGCGCACTTGCTCTTCCGGGAACCCTCAGCGGCGCGGGGTCGATTCGACCTCCGATATGCGGTTGAGCACCCAGCCGTGATCGTAGGGCGACGGCACGGCGGCTGGATCGCCGACGGCGGACCACAGCAAGCGACCGAACGGGTCGGTGAATCCGGCGACCGGATTCCAGGCGGCGTTGGGGCGTGCGTCGAGCCCGAGTTGCAGCTCGCCGTTCCAAGGGTAATCCTTGAGCTTGACGGTGCGCGGGAACATCGGCGAGTTGAAGCCCTGCAGCGCATCGGTGGCGATGTTCTCGAGTCCCGTCGTGTAGCCGGCATCGAAGTATTCTCGCTTCTCGGTGTAGCCGGCGACGACGGCTCGGCAGCCAGCCGTCAGCTGGGCCACCAGGTCGCGCTCGAGATTGGCCCGCTCGGCCGCGTCGGCGACTTGGCCCAACTGCAGGCGCGCGACATCGGCGTCGACGCGCTGCCTGAGTTCAGGGTCCGCGATTGCCTCGGCCAGCAGGGTGTGAGCGTGGAACCAGCCCAACCGCACCCAGCGCGGCCCGAGCCAGCCGTTCAGTGTTGTCGTGGCGGTCGCGACCAGATCGGCGGCGCCCACCTCTTCAACAATGAAATCCCAGTCCGCGGCATCGGCGCGCCACTCGGGCCGCAAGAGCCTTTGCGCCAGCGCCCCCACGGCCTTGACCTTCAGCGCGCGCCCGGCCGGCAGCGTGACATCGGCGTCGGCGAGGCGTGCAACGGCCGCTTCCGCCAGGTCGGCATGATGCAGATAGTCGCCGTGCCAGGGTGTGACCGGATAGGGATGGGCGATCAGATCCCCGCCTTGGGTTGCCAACTCGCGGACGATCGCTTTGACAGCGGCACAGGCCGATGCCTCGTCACTCGCAAGGGCCGTGCCGGGGTTGAGTTTGACGATCACAAATGAGCCGAGTGATGCGACAGCCTCGACCTGCCTGGGCGGATCGCCGCCGAAGCGTGGCGTGCCGCCAACATAGGCGTGCAGCTTGCCGGTACCGAGCAGCGCCCCCGCCTGCTGGGGTGAAAGCGTCGCGATCTCGATCTCGTGCGGATAGTAGGACGGATAGACCGGCTGCTCGTGCCCGCTCCAGGCAACCACCGCCAGGCCCGCGAGCGCCGCTGTTGTGATGAGTGTACGCCGTGTCGTCATGGCCAAGCTCCGGCAGCGCTGGCTCGGCAGGTTGCGTTGCCTTGCCAGCGGATTTACCATACCGTTCGAGGCCGCTCTCCCCAATACCGGACGTGCCGCGCTCGGGCAAGGTGGGGAGCGGTGGGCCAAGATTCGGACGATGTCGTAGGGTGCAATAGCGAAAGCGTATTGCACCATGGTCTCGCCGATTGGCACACCGCGGTGCAATACACCTGCGGCTGCGCCTCCGGCTATTGCACCCTACGGACTGCGGCACCGCTGGCTCGGGGCGAAGCAAAGGGGTCAGACCCCTGGTCGCCAAGGTCGATTGTCAGCCCGGCCGTCCCAGGCCAGGGGTCTGACCCCATATGCGCTGCCGGTTGCGGCCGCATTGCCAACGGATGCACCCTGCCGCTCGAGGCCGCTGTCCCCAATACCGGTCGTGCCGGACGTGGGCAAGCCGGGCAGCCGGGCCAATTTCGGAAGAGGCAAGCGCCACGTCGTAGGGCGCAATAGCGCAGCGTATTGCGCCGCGGTCCCTCGCCGGCGCACGAGCCTCAGCTAAACTCGTAGACGCGACCCACATGCCGATCGACGCCGGGCACCTCTTTAGCAACCGCTGTGAGGAGAATTTGGCCGCATAGGCTGACCGCTCGAAATGCGAGTTGGCTGTAATCCGCTCCGGGTTTGGGCGCGAGACCGTGCACCAACGTGCTTCGCTCTCCATAGAGGCTGTCCCATTTGAACCTCAGATGTGAGAGCCCCAAAGAACCGAGGAGCCGCAAGACGCCCTGCCTTAGGCTGAGCTTGTGCAATCCTTTGCGAATGGCGGATGCCACCTCCTCCCGCTCCTCATTAGTCCCGATCATCGACCTATCCGCGCTCAATCCGAGTTCGTTGATGAGCTTCCGTTGGTCCGCTGTCCACTCTTCGGTCTGGCCGAGCATTTCAACGGCGGATATCGCGAAGACGATTTGCGCCACGGGCTCTGGTCGCATCAGCGCATAGTTCAGCAGGAGCAGAATATCCTGCGCTCTCTGCGTGAGCCGTTGTGCATGTCCCATGAAATCAGACAGATCGTCCAGAAAAGGGCTTGGTGCCATCAGTACCGTTCCTGCGGCCTCCATCGAAAAGATACGTGTATTCGGGTCGTCCTCGAAGATATCGACGCCGTGGACGTTGTCCCTCATTAGTACGCCGTGGTTCTCGCGCAAGTGATCTTTGACTACCTGCCCCATACTTGACGTCGGCAAATCGATGCCCGCATCCACACCCATTCGGCTCGCCGCGGAAGACAGCTCCGACGCCACTCTAAGGTCTCGCGCGAACCCGGCCGCCGCCTCCGCCGTTGCGAATCCGTGTGTATTCATGACCAACCAATTGCTATCACTGATTGGGATCTCAGGACGGCCAGACGACAGCTTCACCTCCTGATCTCCGATCTTGAAGGGGTGCTCGCTTTCTTTCACGTTCAGCTTCTTCGAGACGCGAAAGCGATATCGCGCTCGGTATGTGCTCGGATCAGTCATGATCGATACGTGAATCCAATCGCTCGCGCGCCAATCCGAGATAAGAATAAACACTCGTCAGCCATGCGGTCGCTTCTACCATTGTTGCGCCGAAGGGCGTTCGTCCGCACCGGCTCTTCTCCCGCCATCCCACACCCCCGACGATCATGTCTGCCCTGGCCGAGTGCGGACCGCCGCGGCATTCGGTGGTCAAGTCCGATACCGCCGGCTCGGGCCTTCACCCCAGGGCGATTCAATTCATGCCGTCATTCCGGCCAAGGAGGCGCCCTTCAGCGCCGACGCGCGCCGGAACCCAGCGCAAGACTCGTCCGAAGGACACAATACATTGTGTGCTTCGCACACTCCTTGCGCTGGGTTCCGGATAACGCTCGGCCAAAGTGGCCTCACGTTTCCGGAATGACGGGAACAAAGTCAGCACGCCCGCGCCCTCACCCCCTCAGCGCCTTCATCACGCGCTCGTCGGCCAACGCGGCCTTCGGCGCGCCCTCGAAGATGATCTCGCCGCGATCGATGGCGTAGAGCCGGTCGCCGATGCGGGTGGCCGCCGTCAGATGCGATTCCGCCATCAAAATCGAGACACCCAGCGCCTTGATCCGCATCACGGCTTCTGTGAAGCGGCTGACGATGACCGGCGCCAGCCCCTCGAAGGCTTCATCCAGCAGCAGCAGCGTCGGCGACAGCATCATGGCGCGCGCCACGGCCACCATCTTGCGCTGGCCGCCGGAGAGGTGCAGGCCCTGGCGGGCGAGCAGATCCTTGACCTCCGGGAACACGGCGAACGCCTGCGCCTCCGGATCGGTGTGTTGGATGCCGCGCCGCTTGGCGACCGCCTCGCCCAGCCAGCGGCTGATCATCAGGTTCTCGGCCACCGACAGCTCCGGGAACACGCCGGCGTTCTCGGGCGCATAGCCGATGCCGCGCCTGGCGCGCTCGTGCGTCGGCAGCCGGTCGAGGCTCTCGCCGGCGAAGGTGATGTGGCCGGCTTTCAAAGGCAGAAAGCCCATGATGCTCTCGATCGTCGTCGTCTTGCCGGCGCCGTTGCGGCCGACCAGGCAGACGACCTCGTTGGCGCCGACGCTGAGCGACACCCCGTGCAGGATGTGGGCCGGGCCGCGGTAGGTGTCGATACCCTTGACCTCGAGCACAGTCAGTCCTTTCGTGTGAACGCGTCGGGACCGGATGTGCCGAGCAGGACCATGGCGACCTGCTCGTTCTTCCTGATCTCGTCGGGCGTACCCTCGGCCAGGATGGCGCCCTGGGCCATGACGACGATGCGGTCGGAATACTTGAACACGACGTCCATGTCGTGCTCGACGATGACGGCGGTGATGCCCTCGGCCCGCACCACGGACGCAATCGTATCCATGATCTGGCCCTTGTCGCGGGTGGAAACGCCGCTGGTCGGCTCGTCCAGGAACAGCAGCTTCGGCTTCAAGGCGTAGGCGAGTGCGACGTCCAGCAGCTTGCGCTCGCCCTGAGCCAGATCGCGTGCATTCTCGCCACGCTTTGCCGCCAGGCCGAACTGCCTAAGGACATCGTCGGCCTCGTCGTTGACCGCGCTATCGAGATGCGCCAGCGCGCCCAGATGCGCGGTCTTGCCGTCGCGCGAGAAGATCGCCAGCGCCACGTTGTCGAAGGCGGTCAGGTCATCGAAGACGTTGACCAGCTGGAAGCTGCGGGCGATGCCGGCCTTGACGCGCTGGGTGACGGACAATCGCGAAATGTCCTCACCGCGAAACAGGATCTTGCCCGACTCGGCCGGCAGCAGCGCGCTGATGACATTGATCAGCGAGGTCTTGCCGGCGCCGTTGGGGCCGACGAGGGAGACGAACTCGCGCTCCTCGATGGAAAGGTTGACGTGGTCGACGGCGCGCGTCTCGCCGAAATAGCGCTTCAAGTCGATGGTCTGCAGGAGAGCCATGTCAGCGCCTCCTCAGCTTGCCGGCGAGGCGCCCGATGGTGCCGACGATGCCGGTCGGCAGCACCATCACCATGACCACCAGCACCAGCCCCAGCACCAGCTGCCAGTATTGGGAACTCGCGACGGCGTAGACCTTGAGATAGTTGAAGGCGATGGCGCCGACGATCGGGCCGGTGAAGGTGCGAAAGCCGCCGAGCACGGTCATGAACACGATCTCGCCCGAGAACGGCCAGTAGAGAATCTCCGGCGTGGTCAGACCGTTGAGCGGCACCCAGAGCGCGCCGGCGAGCCCGGTGAAGGTGCCGGAAATGACGAAGGCGAGCCAGCGGTAGCGCCGCACCTGGATGCCGACGAAGCTGGCGCGGGTCTCGTTGTCGCGGATCGCCTGCAGCGCCTTGCCGAAGGGTGAATGCACGATCACCCACATGACGGCGACCGCGATCACGAACAGCACCAGCACATAGTAGTAGTACGAGTAGACGAAGCGCTGATAGGCGCCGGGGCCATTGAAATCCAACAGGCCGGCCAGCAGCGTGATCTTGTTGCGCGGCACGCGGATGCCGTCGGTGCCGCCGGTCACCCAGAAGAACTTGAAGGCGAGGCTCCACAGCACCTGGCTGAGGGCCAGCGTCAGGATGCCGAAGAAAATGCGCGTATGGCGCACACAGACGTAGCCGAACAGCGCCGAGATCAGCAGTGTGCTGAGGACGCCGCCCAGGATGCACAGCTCCATCGATTGCACGTTGAGATCGCGGACGATGAAGGCCACCGTGTAGGCGCCCATGCCGAAATAGGCGGAATGGCCGAACGACAGCAGGCCGGTGTAGCCGAGCAAAAGATTGAAGCCGAGCGCGGCGATGGCGAACGTCAGCCCGTAGATGAGCAGCTCGGTCTGGTAGAGATCGACGATAAACGGCAGCAGCGCCAGCAGCACGACGATGGGCACCGCAAGCGCCAGCGAGCGCGCGAGAGAGGGGCCAGTGCGCGTGGTCTGCATGGCTCATGCCCTCCCGAACAGCCCGGTCGGGCGTATGAGCAGCACCGCGGTGGCGATCAGGTAGAGCACGGCAAGCTCGATCTCGGCGAAGAACTGAATGCCGGCGGTGCGCACGAAGCTGACGATCAGGGCACCGACCAGGGCGCCTTCCAGGCTGCCGAGGCCGCCGATGACGATGACGACGAAGGCCAGGATCAGCGCGTCGACGCCCATGCCGAGCACCGCCGCCTGCGCCGGCACCACCACCGCGCCGCCGAGCCCGGCCAGGAAGCAGCCGATGGCGAAGGCCTGCACATAGACGCGCCCGACGTTGATGCCGAGCGCGGAGGCCATGCGCCGGTCCTGCGACGTGGCGCGCAGGATGACGCCGAAGCGCGTGCGATAGACGAACCCCCAGAGGCCGATGGCGGCGAGGATGCCGATGCCGATGACGATCAGGTTGTAGCTCGGGTAGAGCAGCCGGCCGATTGGAATGCTGCCCATCTGGTCCATGATCGTGCCGGCGCTGAGCGGCGTGCCGCCGAACAGCAGCTTCATCACGTCCTCGAGGATCATCAGCAGCCCGAAGGTGATCAGCAGCACGTATTCCTCGGGCCGGCGATAGAGCGGGCGCAGCAGCGTCGGCTCGATCACCGCGCCGACCGCCGCCACCGCCAGCGCGCCGATCGGCAGCAGCAGCAGTTGTCCGGCCAGCCCCCAGTTGCCACCGGCGGTGGCGCCGAACACGCCGCCGACCGCCCAGGCCGACACGAAGGCGCCGAGCGCAAAGAAGGTGCCATGCGCCAGATTGACGATGCGCATGACGCCGTAGATGAGGCTCAGGCCGGCGGCGATCAGGAAGAGAACGGCCGCGTAGAAAATGGAATTCAGAATCTGAATGATCAGCGTTTCCATTTTCCCTCCCCCGGCGTCCAAGCAGACTTGCTTGGCTTCGCCAACGCAGGCCTGCTTAGGTTCCTTGACGATGCAGCATCTTGTCCGAAAACCGGCGAAGGCCACTTTTCGGGATGCTGCATTGCTTGCGTCACGTCCTCACAGCTGACCATGCCAGGAACCGGCGGCCCGTCGCAAGCGGCTTCGCATTGGGGACCATGGCCATGCGTTCCGTCGTCACCAACGGCATGTTCCATCCATAGTGCTGCAGAATGGGCTTGTAAGCTCATGCCCATTTAGGCATAATGGCGGTGATGAGCAAGCCTCCATTACCGCCCGACCCGAAGCCGCTCGCATGGGTCGGTAGCGCGCTCGATGATCTGCGTGACTTGCCAGACAAGGTGCGTTCCGACATCGGCTACGCGCTATTTGACGCCCAGTGTGGCGGCAAGTCCGGCCTCGCCAAGCCGCTCAAGGGCTTCGGTGGCGCCGGTGTTCTGGAGATCATCGAAGCCTTCGACGGCGAGGCCTACCGCGCGGTCTACACGCTGCGTTTCGCTGGGCGTATCTACGTGCTGCACGTCTTCCAGAAGAAGTCGAAGCGCGGCATCGAGACGCCCAAGGCCGTCATCGCGCTGATCCGGCAACGGCTCCGGCGCGCCGAGGAGATGCACCGTGACTAGCAACGTGAGAACACAAGAGGAGATCAATCATGACCGACAACATTCCCGTCATACCCAGCAGCGGCAACGTCTTCGCCGACCTCAACGTCAAGGACCCCGAAGAGGCACTCGCCAAGGCCAAGCTCGTACAGCAGATCGGCAGCATAATCCGTCAGATGAAATTGTCGCAAACCGCCGCGGCCGAGATTTGCGGCGTCGACCAACCGAAGATCTCCAAGCTGCTCAAGGGCGAGCTGTACGGTTTCTCAACCGATCAGCTGCTTCGCTTCCTGACCGCTTTTGGGCAGGATGTAGAGATCGTTGTCAAGGCGCCTGCGCGCCGACGGCAGAGCAAGGGTAGGTTGACCGTGCGAGCCGCCTGAGCGGCAGAGTGAGCGCCACCAGAAGCAAGTGCTGAACCCGTTATCAGGTCATGACGGCGCCGCGCACGTCCCCTCTCCCCATCGACCTGCGCTTGCGATGGGGAGAGGGTCAGGGTGAGGGGCGGCCACGAGTCGGAACAGCGGCTCATCGACCGCCATGATTGGGTTGCAAGGGCCGCTTTCAGAGGGTAACCTGTCGCGAAATGCACGTGGCAGAAGCATCACATGTCGGCAGCAAATGTGACGGGTTTCGGATGCCGGCCCATCACGGACCTCACCACGCGCACGACCGGGCCGGCGTTCGAAAGCCGCCAGGGAAGGAAGGCGCGGGGGTGGGGGCACCCGGATCAGCGGGCGCTATGGGGATTTCGCTGGCACG
>CAZCGE010000007.1:0-51898 GCA_964498125.1 uncultured Devosia sp.
CACGTCCCCAACTCGATCGCAACGATGCGACGGCGACTCAACGTCGGCCTCGTCGCGACCCTGTCGCGCTGCCTCTGCTGTGGGAGATCAAGCGACACGAACCCTCAACGCCGGAACTTATGACACAGTACAACTAACCCAACCTACATCAGCCCCTACCTGAGCCGCGCGTTAATGCCTTCCAGCGCCTTCGAGCCGGGGCACAACTGCGACATCAGCAGGCTGTTGAGCGGGCGGGTGTCGGTGTCGAGCGCGTCGTGCAGGTCGCCCTGGTTCTCGTTGACGTAGAGCAGGCCGGTGGCGACTTCACCTTTGGCGGCGTTTTTGCGGATCACGGCGATGGCGGCGTCGGAATCGCGCGGGTCGTGGTCGCCGTCGAGCTTGTTCAGCAGCAGCTTGGAGCCATCGTGCATGGTCACCGCGATGGAGGTGCCCTCGGCATAATCCACCGTGATCTCCTCCTTGCTCTCGACGAAGTCGATCTTGTTCTCCGACGCCATGTTGTGGGCGCGCACGTAGTCGTAGCTCTTGGTCGAGGCCGGGTGGTTGTTGAAGGTGACGCAGGGGCTGGCGACGTCGATGAAGGCGAAGCCCTGGTAGGCGATGCCGGCCTTGATCAGCGGGATCAGCTGGTTCTTGTCGCCGGAGAACGAGCGGGCGACGAAGCCGGCGCCGAGCTGGATCCCCATCTGGCACAGGTCGATCGGCTCGAACGAGTTGGCCTCGCCCTTCTTCGACGGTGAGTTGCGGTCGTTGGTGGCCGAGAACTGGCCCTTGGTCAGGCCGTAGCAGCCGTTGTTCATGACGATGTAGATCATGTTGAGGCGGCGACGCACGGCGTGCGCGAACTGGCCGAGGCCGATCGAGGCGGTATCGCCGTCGCCCGAGACGCCGATGTAGACCAGGTCCTTGTTGGCGACGTTGGCGCCGGTGGTCACCGACGGCATGCGGCCGTGCACGGAATTAAAGCCGTGGCTACGGTACATGAAGTAGGTCGGCGTCTTCGACGAGCAGCCGATGCCGGAGAGCTTGGCGATGCGGTGCGCCGGCAGATCCAGCTCGAACACCGCCTCGATGATGGCCGCCGTGATCGAGTCGTGGCCGCAGCCAGCGCACAGCGTCGACATCGAGCCTTCGTAGTCGCGGTGCGTGAGACCGAGCGCGTTCTTCTTCAGGGCGGGGTGGTGGGCGACGGGCTTGGTGATGTAGCTCATGTGGTTATCTAGTCCGGTTCGGTATCGGGCGGGGTCAGACCCTCGGGTCTGACCCCTTGTTGGAAACGTCCGCTGCTCATAAGGGGTCAGACCCAAGGGTCTGACCCCGTCGTGACCACTACTGTTATTCCGCCGCCTGGGCCTTGGCTGGCGCCAGCGATTTTAGAAGGGACTTGCGAACAAAGTCGGCGGTCAGCGGCATGCCGTCATAGCTGAGCACGGGAACCAGCTTCTCGCCGGGCACCTCGGCCTCGACCATCAGCAGCGTGCGCATTTGCGCGTCGCGGTTCTGCTCGACGACGAACACCTGGTCGTGGCGGGCGCAGAAGGCCTTGACCTCGTCGGTGAAGGGGAAGGCCTTGAGGCGCAGCGCGTTGAGCTTGGCGCCGTCGCGCTCGATGGCATCGAGCGCCTCGAGCACGGCAGGCCGGGTGGCGCCGAAGTAGATGATGCCGGTGCGGCCCGACTTGTCGCGGATGGAGATCTCGGGCTTCGGCACCAGCTGGGCCGCGGTCTCGAATTTGCGGCTGATGCGGTCGAGCACGCGGGCGTGGACGCGGCCGTCCTCGGTGTAGCGCGCATTCTCGTCATGACTGGTGCCGCGGGTGAAGAAGGCGCCTTTGGTCGGGTGCGTGCCGGGCAGCGTGCGGTAGGCGATGCCGTCGCCGTCGGGATCACGGTAGCGGCCCCAGTCCTTGGCCTTGTCGAGGCCTTCGGCGTCGAGCACCTTGCCGCGGTCATGGACGCGCGCGTCGTCCCAGGTGAACGGGTCGGTGACCCAGTCGTTCATGCCGATGTCGAGGTCGCTCATGACCATGACCGGGGTCTGCAGCCGCTCGGCGAGGTCGAAGGCGTCGGCGCCCATCGAGAAGCATTCGGTCGGGTCGGACGGGAACAGCAGCACATGCTTGGTGTCGCCGTGCGAGGCGTAGGCGCAGGACAGGATGTCGGACTGCTGCGTCCTGGTCGGCATGCCGGTCGAGGGTCCGCCGCGCTGGACGTTGTAGAGCACCACCGGGATCTCGGCGAAGTAGGCGAGGCCGAGGAACTCGCTCATCAGCGAGATGCCGGGGCCGGAGGTGGAGGTGAACGAGCGGGCGCCGTTCCACCCCGCCCCGATCGCCATGCCGATGGCGGCCAGCTCGTCCTCGGCCTGGACGATGGCGAAGAGCTTCTTGCCGTCCTTGCTCATGCGCAGGCGACGGGCGTGCTTTTCGAAGCCCTCGGCCAGCGAGGTCGACGGCGTGATCGGATACCAGGCGCAGACGGTGGCGCCGGCATAGACCGCGCCGAGGCCGGCCGCCTCGTTGCCGGTGACCATGATCTTGCCCTTGGCGCCTTCGGCATGGCGGGTGTGGATCGGCAGCGGGCACGCGAAATTGACCTGCGCATACTCGCGGCCAATGGCCACTGCGTCCATGTTGGCGCTGACCAGCTTCTCCTTGCCCTTCAGCTGGTCGGCAACGGCCACCTGCAATACCTCGACGTCCATGTCCAAGAGCGCCGTCAGGGCGCCGACATAGACCATGTTCTTGAACAGTTGGCGCTGACGCGGATCGGTCCATTTCTTGGCGCAGATCTCGGCGATCGGCAGGCCGAGGATCTTGATGTCGTCGCGGGCCCAGATGCGTGGCAGCGTCGAATCATAGAGTAGCCAGCCACCCGGCACGACCTCGGCCATGTCCTCCTTGTAGGTCTGCGCGTTCATGGCGACCATCAAGTCGATGCCGTCGCGACGGGCCAAGTATCCCGCCTCCGAGACGCGCACTTCGTACCAGGTTGGTAGGCCCTGAATGTTGGATGGAAAGATGTTCTTGGCGCTGACCGGAATACCCATCCGGAACAACGTCTTGGCGAACATCGTGTTGGCGCTCGCCGAACCCGATCCGTTGACGGTCGCGAACTTGACGACGAAATCGTTGACCCCGCTCATCGCTTTCCGTGTCTCCGCTGCATGGACGTGAGCCTCCCCGGCTCAGCTTTTGTCGCAGGCCTGCTGTTCAACGCAAGTAGGCATTATGATGCGTCAGACAAGCCTTGGACGCCTGTGCTTCGACGAACATGAATTTCTGCATGTCCCAGGCGCCGGTCGGGCAGCGCTCGGCACACAGCCCGCAGTGCACGCAGACGTCCTCGTCCTTGGCCATGATGCGTCCGGTCGGCAGCACGTCGGAGATATAGAGATCCTGGGTCAGGTTGACCGCGGGCACCCGCAATGTCTGGCGCAGGGACTGCTCTGGGGCATTCTCGGTGAAGTTGATGCAATCTACCGGACAGATGTCGACGCAGGCATCGCATTCAATGCAGAGCTGCCGTGTGAAAACCGTCTCGATGTCGCAGTTGAGGCAGCGCTCGACCTCCTTTGCCGCCAGCTTGTCGTCGAAGCCGAGCTCGACCTCGACCTTGAGGTTTTTCAGCGATTTGGCCGTTTCGGCGTGCGGCACGGCCACGCGTCGGCCGGCGTCATAATCGTTGGAATAGGACCACTCGTGAATGCCCATCTTCTGGCTGACGAGGGTGACGCCGGGACCGGGGCGCTCGTTGATGTCGCGGCCATTCAGATGCGCATCGATGGAGATGGCGGCCTGATGCCCGTGGGCGACGGCCCAGATGATGTTCTCGGGCCCCCAACCGGCGTCGCCGCCGAAGAACACGCCCGGCCGCGTCGACATGAACGTCTTGCGGTCGACCGTGGGCATGTCCCATTCGCCGAATTCGATGCCGAGGTCGCGCTCGATCCAGGGGAAGGAGTTCTCCTGGCCGATGGCCATCAGCACGTCGTCGCAGGCGATGACGATCTCCTCGCCGGAAGCCTCGAGCTTCGGCCGGCCCTTGGCGTCGACGCCCGTTTCTTTCATCTTCTCGAAGCGCACGCCGGCGAGCTTGCCGTTGTCGATGATGAACGCCTTGGGTGCGTGATTGTCGAGGATCGGGATGCCCTCGTGCATGGCATCCTTCAATTCCCAGTCGGACGCCTTCATCACCTTGCGCGGTGAGCGCACGGTGACCGTCACCTGCTCGGCGCCGAGACGCATCGCGGTGCGGCAGCAGTCCATGGCCGTATTGCCGCCGCCGATGACGATGACGCGCTTGCCGACCTTCTCCACATGGCCGAAGGCGACCGAGGTCAGCCATTGGATGCCGATGTGGATGTTGGCGGCCGCTTCCTTGCGGCCAGGCACGACGAGATCCTTGCCCCTCGGCGCACCGGTGCCGACGAAGACAGCATCGAAGCCCTCGGCGAGCACGGCCTGCATGCTCGTAACCTCGACCCCGAAGCGCTTCTCGACGCCGAGCGCGACGATGCGGTCGACCTCCTCGTCGAGCACGGCGGCGGGCAGGCGGAACGAGGGGATGTTGGTGCGCATCAGGCCGCCGCCCATCGGGTCTTTTTCGAACAGGACGCAGGTGTAGCCCAAGGGCAGGAGATCACGGGCAACCGTCAGCGACGCCGGGCCGGCGCCGAGCAACGCGATGCGCTTGCCGTTCTTGCTGGCGGGAATCGCCGGCATGTAGCCATCGATATCGCCCTTGTAGTCGGCGGCGACGCGCTTCAACCGGCAGATGGCGACCGGCTCGGCATTCTTCAGGGATGGGTCCTTGGCGGTGCCCTCGTCGCCGACCTGGATGCGACCGCGGCGGCATGCCGGCTCGCACGGGCGATCGCAGACGCGACCGAGGATGCCTGGGAAGACGTTGCTTTCCCAATTCAACATGTAGGCCGCCGCGTAGCGGCCCTGGGCGATCAGCCTGATGTACTCGGGCACCGGCGTGTGGGTCGGACAGGCCCACTGGCAATCGACCACCTTGTGGAAGTACTTCGGATTGGTGATGTCCGTGGGAGCCATGCCTCGGCTCCGGGTCAGCACGGCGGTATCGCTCGGCGCCATCAGGCCCTGCTCCTCCCAAACACGTAAGTAGCGCCGTGCGCATGCGTGCACGAGCGCGTCGTTTATCTGGCGCAAAATAGAGCTACCGCCGGGCCTCGGCAAGCGGCCATCGGGCCGCGCACAGCATAATTGACATGATCGGGCCGCGGGGGCAGAGCGATTCAATGCATCCCCTCTACCACCCGTCATTCCGGGCGAGCGAGGCCACTTCAGGCCGAGTGCGACCCGGAACCCAGCGTCAGGAGTGTGCGAAGCACTCAATATTACTTACGCGCCGGCGCGCTATTGCGTCCTGCGGACGATTCTTGCGCTGGGTTCCGGGTCTCTTCGCCGCGAAGGGCGGCTTCTCGCCCGGAATGACGGCGTGATTAGAATCGCCCGCGCGCGGGAGCGTCAGCCTTGCGTTGCGACCCTGAATGCGAGCTTTCGGGCACGTCATGGGAGCGTGACTTGGCCGTGCCACCGTGGTTTCATGACCGATGTGCAGAGTACCGATCCGGTTCGCCGCTGAGGCAATGTCTGGAGGGAATAGAACATGAAAAACAACAATTTACCGCGCTCCGTCGTTGCCGAGGCGGCGGAGGACGTGGGCGCCAACGACAGCGCCAACCCGACCATGGGCGACATCATCGCCGAGCGTCTGTCGCGGCGCGATCTCATTGGCGGGCTGCTGGCCGTGACGGCCTTGTCGGCGACGGCATCGCCGTTGGCCCTCCTGGCGGCAAGCCGTGCCGAGGCGCAAAGTGGTAACACCACGCCCTCTTTCAACTTCAAGGAAGTGGCCGCCGGCGTCGACGACAAGCACTACGTCGCCGAGGGCTACGACGCCAACATATTGATTCGCTGGGGCGATCCGGTGCTGCCCGGCGCGCCGCCCTTCGACCCGGCCAACCAGACCAGGGAGGGGCAGGCGCGCCAGTTCGGCTACAACAACGACTACCTCGGCTATTTCCCGATGCCGGGCGCGGCCAATGCCTCCGAGCACGGGCTGTTGTGCGTCAATCACGAGTACACCAACGAGGAGCTGATGTTCCCCGGACTCGGCCGGCAGGACGACCGGCGCGGCGGCACCACGCCGTTCGTCAAGATGACCAAGGCCATCGCCGAGATCGAGATGATGGCCCACGGCGGCAGCGTGCTCGAGGTGCGCAAGACGGCCGGCAAATGGGCGGTCGTCGCCGGCTCGAAATATGCCCGGCGCGTCACCGGCGAGACCGAGATGCGCGTGTCCGGCCCGGCCGCCGGCCACGACCGGCTGAAGACCAGCGCCGATCCGACGGGGAGCAGGGTGCTGGGCATGCTCAACAACTGCGCCGGCGGGCGCACGCCGTGGGGCACGTGGCTGACCTGTGAGGAGAACGTCAACGGCTATTTCTCTGGCAAGCTCGCCGATGCCAGTCTCGAGGCGCGCAATCACAAGCGCATGGGCATCCCCGGCCGCTGGTACAACTGGGGCGACTATTTTGACCGCTTCGATCTGGCCAAGGAGCCGAACGAGGCCAACCGTTTCGGCTGGGTGGTCGAGATCGATCCCTTCGATCCCGCATCCGTGCCGGTCAAGCGCACCGCGCTCGGCCGCTTCAAGCACGAGGGCGCGGCCGGCATTCTCAATCGTGACGGGCGCTATGCCATCTACGCTGGCGACGATCAGCGCTTCGACTACGTCTACAAGTTCGTCACCGACGGCCGCTACGATCCAGCCAACCGCGCCGCCAACACGGGCTTGCTCGATCGCGGCACGCTCTACGCCGCGCGCTACAACGCCGACGGCACCGGCGATTGGCTGCCGCTGGCGCATGGCCAGGGCCCGCTGACCGCCGCCAATGGCTTCAACAGCCAGGCCGACGTCGTCATCGAGGCGCGTATTGCCGCCGATCTGCTGGGCGCCACCAAGATGGACCGGCCCGAGGACGTCGAGGCCAATCCGCGGACCAACAAGATCTATGTGATGCTGACCAACAACCATCTGCGCAAGCCCGACCAGGTCGACGCCGCCAACCCGCGCGGCGACAACCGCTTCGGCCACATCATCGAGATGACCCCGGATGGGCTCGATCATGCGGCGACCCGGTTCCGCTGGGAGATCCTGGTCAAGTGCGGCGACCCATCGATCGCCGCCGTTGGCGCCACCTTCAACCCGGCGACCAGCAAGGACGGCTGGTTCGGCATGCCCGACAACTGCGCGGTCGACTGGGCGGGACGGCTGTGGATTTCCACCGACGGCAATTATCCCAAGCGCACGGGGCGCTCGGACGGGCTGTGGGCGATGGAGACCGAGGGGCCGGCGCGCGCCACGTCGAAGCTGTTCTTCCGCTGCCCGAATGGGGCCGAGATGTGTGGCCCCGAGTTCACGCCCGACGATCAGACGCTATTCCTCGCCGTGCAGCATCCCGGCGAGACCGACGAGGCCGATCCCGATGCGCCGCCGGCGAGCTTCGAAGCCCCCTCGACCCGCTGGCCCGACTTCAAGGACGGCGTGCCGCCGCGGCCATCCATCGTCGTCGTCACGAAGCGGGGCGGCGGCAAGATCGCCGTGTGAGGCTGCCCGAAGCCGGGTGAAGGCGTGACAGTGCCGGTGGCGTGCGGCGCCCATGCGATTGCCTATTCTGCGGGCGGCGTTGCCAAATCGCAACACCAGCTCATGGGCCTGGCATCTTGGCAATGGCGCTTGATCGCACTGCGACCGCGCGTCCTGGCGGGTTGTCTGGCTCGCATGCCGCTCTCCTGCGCCGGCGCGCAATTGCCTGTGCCGGCGGCCCGGATCGGGCGGTTCAAGAACGGAGCCGTCAGGCTACTGTGGAAGCGATCAGCCGCGCATCCGCTAATCGAGACTTGAGTTTCCGCGGGCAATTTCGATCCGAACCATGTGCAGTGCACAAATTAATCTCCTTTGACGATCAGTTTCTGTGCACGCTTGACTTAATGTATAATGGCAACGTGTCGCGAATCGACACGACTGCACCTATGGAAACGAATGGGGATGGCACATGGATAGCTTGGGTTCGTTGAAATCATGGATCGGCGCACTGACAGATATCGGTTTGATGCTGTTGGGGCTGGCAATCGTCGCAACACTTCTCGTCGGCAGTGCTAACCTGCCGTTTTTTGGCGCCGTCGTCGGCAATATCGTCGGCATGGTCAGTGAACTGGGCAAGAGCGGCCTGGTCGGCCTCATCGCCCTCGGAGTCATCCTCTGGCTGTTCTCGAAGCGCTCGATGGCCTGAAGGTTGCGCCTGAAATTTGCCGGTGAGGCGGGGGCTGGTCGTCCCCGCCTCGTCCGCTGAACCTGCGTGAGGAGCATGATCGAGCAAATCAGAAAAGTCGGTTGGCTGGCTGTCGAGGTAGCGCTGCTCTTAGTGGCTCTTTGCGTGCTATTGAACATTATTCTCGGCAAGGACAGCGGCAGCTATGTCGCTTCGGTGGCCGACAATGCGACCAAGTTTTTGCAAGCCTTACCACCTGGTGTGACGCTGGGCGTTGTCATGATCGTGCTGTTGTATTGGTTCGCGAAAGCCCGCGCGTAGCATGATCCCAGCCGCGGATGGGCCGCTCGCCTGCTCCGGCACAGGCCGGCCGGCGGCATCACCATCGCTCCAGGCACCGTGCTAGAGCGCTGTCCACCCGATTTGAATCAGGAGAAAGCGCTCTAGTCCTTTGTTTGTCGCATTTTCTACGCCAAACCGGTGCCCACTTTGGCGGAAAATGCTCTAGCGGATCGTTTGCCCGAGCGAGGGGCAGGGCGGGTCAGCGCGAGGACGATGGGCCGTTGCGGGCGCCCGACTGAATGCGGCGCGGAAATTTCCGCTCGACAACCACCGTCGACGGGGCCGACCGGGGACCGGCGATGATCTGCGGCCGGCGCAGCCGCGCCCTGACGATGCGTTCGGCGTCCGCGCGCACCTGGTCGACTGGGAGCTGCATCAACTCGGCGGCGATCTCGATCTGCTGCCCCTTGTCGAGCGCCAGATCCTCGGCAGCGAACAGCGCCTCCTCGAGCGTCGGCGGTTCATGCCGCACCCGGCGAGGGCCGTATTTGGTCATCCATGTCGCACTCATCGCGCGCCTCCCGACTCAGACCAACAAGATAGGGCAAATGCTGCGTTGCAGCAAACATAATTTGTGCATTGCGATGTTGCGGCACGCGCATGGCGGCGCCGACGAGGCTGAGTCTCATCGGTTGGAGGGCCGCCCGGCGTCCTCGAGAAACGAGACGTCCGCGGCGGCTAATCTCGGGCAACCCAGCAGCGCCAGGGTCGTGTCGACTTCGCCACGAACGATCGCGAGCATCTGCGCCACCCCGGCCTCACCGCCGGCTGCCAGGCCGTAGAGATAGGGACGGCCCATCATGCAGGCCTTGGCGCCGAGCGCGATGGCTTTGACGATGTCGCCGCCGCGCCGGATGCCGCCGTCCAGAATGACCTCGATGCGCCCGTCAGCGGCCTCGACGAGCGCCGGCAACGCCCGGATCGGCGAGGTTGCGCCTTCCAGCTGCCGGCCACCGTGATTGGAGGCGACAATGCCGTCGGCGCCGGCGTCGGCGGCGCGGCGGGCATCGTCGGGATGCAGGATCCCCTTCAACACGACCTTGCCCGGGAAGATCGACTTGAACCACGCGACGTCGTCCCAGGTGATCTTGCGCACGAAGTCGGCATTGGCCTGCCGTGTTGCCGCCGAGAATCCCATGTTGTAGCCCGGCACGTGCGCGAAGTTGGCGAAGCCCAGCTTCGGGCTGGTGGCGAGCCGCCACAGGAAGCCGGGGCGGGTGCCAAAGTGCCAGATGTTGGCCGGCGTCATCTTCGGCGGGAAGGCGAAGCCGTTGCGGATGTCGCGGTCGCGACGGCCTTGCACGGCCGTGTCGACGGTCACCATCAGCACGGGGCAGCCCGCCTTGCCGGCGCGCTCGATCAGCTCCCTGGTCAGGCCGCGGTCACGTTGCACGTAGAGCTGGAACCAGATGCCGGGGGCGGCCGCGGCCACATCCTCGATCGTCTGGGTACTCACGGTTGAGAGGCAGAACACCGCGCCGACCGCCTTGGCGGCGCGCGCCACCGCGATCTCGCCGCCCGGACCATAGAGGCCTGTGAGCCCGGTCGGTGACAGGATGACCGGCGTTGTCAACGTCTGTCCGAGCACGCAAACGGTCTGGCTGCGTTCGGAGATATCGACCAGCGCCTTCGGCAGAAACCGGATATCGGCATAGTCGGCGCGGTTGCGGCCCATGGTCAGCTCGTCCATGGCCCCGCCGTCGATGTAGTCGAACACTGGCTTGGGCAGGCGAGAGCGCGCCACGCGGCGCAGATCGTCGATATTGAGAATGGCCATGCCCTGTGTCCTGCCCTGTTGGCGCATAGCTGCGCCGTTGCAACAGGACGACCATGCCCGAGCCGCAGCCGGCAAGGCAACGGCCGCGCTTGCACCGGCGCCGCACTGGCGCGGTCACCCAGGACAGTTGCCCGACCTGCAGGGACATAACCAATGGTGCGGGAGTCGCGGTGCGGGCCCGGCTTCACGCCCGCACCGGCATCACGTAGTTCAACGGCATCCGTCCGCCGTCGGCATAGACGGTCGTGCCGGTGACGTAGCTCGCCTCCGGGCTCAGCAGCCAGACGACGATGTTGGCAATTTCCTCTGGCCTGCCGAAGCGGCCGAGCGGCGTGCGCGACAGCACCTTGTTGCGGAATGCCTCGTCCTTGACCACGTCCTTGATCAGCGGCGTATCGATGGTGCCGGGGCCAACCGCGTTGACGCGGATGCCGAGTGGGGCGAGGCTGATGGCCATGGCCTTGGTCAATTGCATGATGCCGCCCTTGGAGACCGAATAGGCGACGTGGTCAGGCAGGCCGAACCAGGCGTTGACCGAGCTCATGTTGACGATGGCGCCGGGCGCGCGGGCGGGATCGGATTGGATTTGCTTTGCCATCGCCCGGGCCGCGGCCTGGCCGACAAGAAATGCGCCCTTGAGGTTTGTGGAGATGATGCGATCGAACTCGGCCTCGGCCAGGTCGAGGAAGGGTGAGTCATCGACCACGCCGGCATTGTTGACCAGCAGGTCGATGCCGCCGAAGGCGGCGATGGCGGCCGCGATCAGTCCGTCGACGTCCCCCTTCTTGCCGACATCGCAGGCGCATGTCTTGGCCTCGCCGCCATTGGCCGTGATCGCGTCGGCGACATGGCGGGCTTCGTCGGCGTTTGTGTCGGCGAGCATGACGCGCGCGCCCTCGCGCGCCAACCGCTCCGCGCAGGCCCGGCCAATGCCCTGCGCCGCGCCGGTGACGATGGCGGATTTGCCTGCATGCAACATGTGTCTGCCCCGCGTTTTCATTTCTGGACTGATCGCAGGCCATGCTATGAGGCAAAGCCCTGAACGACAATGCCGCGGCCACGGCGGCGGTTGCTACATCAAGACGAAATTCGTGACGACGAGGAGGTACGCGCCATGCAGATCGGTGAACTGGAGCACGTCAACCTGCGCACGTCCGACCTTGCGCGTGCGGTGAGCTGGTACGAGCGTGTGCTGGGCATGCGCAGCGGCGACAAGCCCAAGGTCAATCAGACGTTCGCCTGGATGTACAGCGGGGCGAAGCCGACCGTGCACATCGTCGAGGTGAAGAACATGACGCCGATCGAGAATCCGACGTTGGAGCATTTCTCGTTCTCCGCCAAGGGTCTCAAGAGTTTTCTCGAGGTCCTGAAACGTGAGAAGGTGACCTACGAGACGATCAGGGTTCCGGATCTGAATATCCAGGTCAATGTCTTCGATCCCGACCGCAATCACATTCACATCGACTTCGACATGGCCGAGGCCAAGGACGTCGATCTCGCCGAGATCAGGGATTTCCGTGACGCCGGCCTGCGCCAGTCCGAGAAGGCGATGTAATTTCTCGTGCGGCGCAGTGGTGCTGGTGACCCTTGCAGACTGGTTGCGAGCCGGGGACATTAACCCCGGGTCAATGACTTGGCGCGCGAAGGTTAAAACGGGATCAACCTATTGCAGGTAGGCTCGGGGCAGCCAAGGCAATAGGGACGTCCATGACCACACCTGCTACGCGGACTGAAGCTCCTCGCGGCCTGCATGTCTTGCGCGGGCAATCCGGCATTTTGGCTGTCTTCACCGGCGCCGTATTCATGTCGGCGTTGCTGGTTTTCTCCGTGCAGCCGATCTTCGCCAAGATGGTGCTGCCAAAGCTTGGCGGCTCATCGTCGGTTTGGGCGGTTTCGATGTGCTTCTTCCAGGGCGTGTTGCTGGCTGGATATTGCTATGCGCACCTCCTCAATCGCTACCTTCCCGCGCAGCGCGGGTTGATGGTGCATCTGTCGCTGCTGGCCGCGGCCGCATTGGCGCTGCCCTTTGGCCTGCCTGCAGGGGCAGAGCCACCAGCGGGCGATGCCTACTTCTGGCTGATCGGTATCCTGGGTCTCGGCGTTGGTCTCCCCTACTTCGCGGTGTCGGCGAACGCGCCGCTGCTGCAAGCCTGGTTTGCGGGCACCGGCCATCCCCATGCCAAAGACCCCTATTTCTTGTACGGCGCATCCAATCTGGGATCGCTGATTGCGCTGCTGGCATACCCGATCGCCGTGGAGCCGATGTGGGGGCTCGTGACACAGTCCCAAATTTGGTCCGGTGGTTTTGCACTGCTTGCCGTCCTGATCACTGTATCCGGTCTGACGGTGGCCATGGCCGCGAGCACTGGAGAGCACAAGCCGTTGGCGTCGGCGGGTGATGCAGATCTGAGTCCGGTGTCTTGGGGTGATCGGGCCGCTTGGATTGGTTTGGCGTTCGTGCCGTCCGGCCTTCTGGTGGCATTTTCAACCTACTTGGCCACGGACGTCGCCTCTGCGCCATTGCTCTGGGTCGTGCCCCTGGCGATGTTTCTGGCAACGTTCGTTCTGGTGTTCCGCGACAAGCCGATCATTTCGCATCGGGCGATGCTGATCGTGCAACCCACAATGGTGTCCCTGACCCTGGCCGGATTGGCGTTGTTGGGTGGGTTTGGGTTGCTGCTGACCCTGCTGGGTGGCGTCGCGGCCTTCTTCACCACCACGATGATCGCCCATCGCCAACTTTATGAGAGGCGGCCACAGGCCCACCATCTCACCGAATTCTATCTTTGGATGTCGTTTGGTGGCTTGTTGGGCGGTGTATCGGCTGCAATTGTTGCGCCGCAAATTTTCAACACGCTGTCTGAATTTCCATTGTTGCTGCTGCTCGGCATGCTCTGCCGGCCGGGCTTGGTTGCGGGCCTGGCACTGCGGGTCGAGCGAGATGCGACAATCCGCATAGCGATCATCGGTCTGGTCGCGATGCTAGCGGCGGCCGGCGCTGTGCGTTTCAATTGGCTTGGTGACCCGCTGGCCACGAGAGTGGCGTTCTTCTACATCGCGGCGTTTGGATTGTTGGCGATCCTGTCGCGGGAGCGTCCGTTGCACCAGCTACTTGCGGTCGCACTGGCGAGCCTGAGTTTGGTCGTACTGCCGTCCGCCATGCATCGCGGTGAACCCGAGCGTAGTTTCTATGGCGTGCATCGCATCACGCACAAGCCGATCTTCGCGGCCGATGGCAGCAATGCCGGGGAGGTGCGTATTTTGATCCATGGCACGACCGTGCATGGTGTGGAGCGCACCAAGGGTGCGGGCGGACAGCCGATCATCGGAGCGCCGACGACGACGGGCTATTACCATCCATCGTCGCCGATGTATTTTGCCCTTGATGCGGCGCGCCGCGCCGTCACGCCTGGGGATGCTCGCGCCTTCAAAGTCGGCATCGTTGGACTGGGGGCCGGCACGATGTCCTGCCACGCCAGGGCCGGCGAACGCTGGACGGTCTTTGAGCTCGATCCCGTGGTCATCAAGATCGCGCAGACGCGGTTCTCGTTCCTGAAGCACTGCTTGCCCGACGCTGAAATCATTCTCGGTGACGCCAGACTGACGTTGGCCAAACAGCCGGCGCAGACCTTCGATTATCTGCTGATCGATGCCTTTTCATCGGATGCGATCCCAGTGCATTTGCTGACCCGGGAAGCCATAACACTCTATCTCGACAAACTTTCAGCGCGAGGCGTCTTGGCATTGCACATATCCAACCGGCATCTCGACCTGGCGGCAGTGACAGCGTCCCTGGTCGCGGCGATCCCGGGTCTGCATGCCGTCCACGTCTTTGATCGCCGCCAAAATACAATCGACGTCAGCAGCAGCACCATCGTCGCGTTGGCGCGCTCGCCCGACGTACTTGCTCCGATCCTCGCATTGCAAGGTGCAGAACCATCGGCGCTATCAGGCATGGCAACCTGGACCGACGATTACTCCAACATCCTATCGGCGATGCTGCGCAAGTATTGGCGTTGATGGTGTCTAGAGCATTTTCCGCCAAAGTGGGCACCGGTTTGGCGTAGAAAATGCGACAAACAAAGGACTAGAGCGCTTTCCTCTGATTCAATTCGAGTGGAAAGCGCTCTAGCGGCCGATGCCGGCGCCAGGCGGAGGTGATCCGTGTGGCGATTGTGTCCGCCGCTACCCCACACCGGCCGCCTTGGCGCGGGCCAGCACGCGTTCGGCCTTGACGAGGTGCGGGCGGTCGAGCATCTGGCCGTTGGCGGAGATGACGCCGGCGCCGGCGTTCTCTTGGAACAGACGGACGATCAGTGTGGCGCGTTCGATCTCGGCGGGACTTGGCGTGAAGGCGGCATTGATCACCGCCACCTGGTCGGGGTGGATGGCAACCTTTCCCGTAAAGCCGTCGCGGGCGGCGGCCTCGGATTCGGCCTGCAGCCCCGCGAGGTCACGAAAATCCGGGTAGACGGCATCGAGCGGTTGCACGCCGGCCGCCCTCGCCGTGAACAGCGTCAGGTCGCGCGCCAGCCGGAATGGCGAGGTGATGGCCCCGTCCGGCCCGCGCATTGCCGTCGCGCCGATCTCGGCCGACAGATCCTCCATGCCCCAGGTGATCGCTTCCAGCCGCGTGCTGGCCCCGACGTAGCTCGGCAGTTGCAGGATGGACAGCGCCAGCTCGGTGACGATGGCAATGATGCGCGTCTCACCCTGGGTGCGGCCGGCCCGCGTCTCGGCATGGTCGAGCGCGATCGACAGGCGGTGCACGTCCTCGCCCGAGCGCGGCTTGGGCAGCACGATGCCGTCGGGCCCTGCCGGCATCACGGCGGCGAGGTCGGCCTCCCACAGCTCGGTATCGAGCGCATTGATGCGGACATAGAACAGCGGGCGCGGCGAGCGCCCCTTTTGCGCGCTGATGAAGGCATGCACCATTTCGCGCCCAGCAGGTTTACGCGACGCTGCAACAGAATCCTCCAGATCCAGGATCAGTGCGTCGCTACCGGACGCGAGCGACTTGGCGAGCTTGCGCTCGCTGTCGGCGGGTACGAACAGCATCGAGCGCATGGGCTCATGCCTCCTTGGGGCGCTTCAGCATGAAGGCCTGGCGCCGGCACTCGGCGACCAGGTCCTCGCGCTGGTTGAAGGCGCGGTGATGAAATTCGACAAGGCCGGCATCGGGGCGCGACTTGCTCTCGCGTTTGCTCACGACTTCGGTCGTCACATGCAGCGTATCGCCATGGAACACCGGTTTGGGGAACTTCACGTCGCTCATGCCGAGATTGCCGATGGTGGTGCCGATGGTGGTGTCGTTGACCGAAATGCCGATCATCAAGCCGAGGGTGAACAGGGAATTGACCAGCGGTTGCTTCCACTCGGTCGAGCGGGCGAACTCGTGGTCGATGTGCAGCGGTTGCGGATTGTGGGTCATCGCCGAGAACAGCGTGTTGTCCATCTCGGTCACCGTCCGGCGCAGCATATGCGTGAACGTATGACCGACCTGGAAGTCTTCGAAATAGAGGCCGCGCATTGAAGGCTCCCTGGTGAGGCGTCCGACGTTAGGTTCGGCACCCGAACATAGCGATACATGAGCGTCTGCCGACCTGCCGGACACCTTTGCGCTCAATACCTGAACTGCTCCGACAGAATCCGCTCGTCGAGGCTGTGGCCGGGGTCGAACATCATCAAGAGTTCGATGTGGCTGACCTGCTCGACCTCGACGCTGACCACCGAGCGGGTCTCGAAATGATCGGCGACGGCGCTGACCGGCCGTTTGTCAGCCTCCAGGACTTCGATACGGATGCGGGCGGTGTTGGGCAATAGCGCGCCGCGCCAGCGCCGCGGGCGGAATGGGCTGATGGCTGTCAGCGCTAAGAGCGGCGCGGCGATCGGCAGGATCGGGCCGTAGGCCGACAGATTGTAGGCGGTGGAGCCGGCCGGCGTCGCCACCAGCACGCCGTCGCAGATCAATTCCTCCATGCGTACCGTGCCGTCGATGGTGATGCGGATCTTGGCGGCCTGGAAGGTCTCGCGGAACAGCGAGACCTCGTTGATGGCGAGCGCCTCGTGCTGACGGCCGAGCCGGTCGAGCGAGCGCATCGACAGCGGATGAATGCGCGCGATCTCGGCGCGAGCCAGCCGTTCCATCAGGTCGCTCTCGCCGTATTCGTTCATCAGGAAGCCGACCGAGCCGCGGTTCATGCCGTAGATCGGGATGCGATCCTTCAGGAAACGATGCAGCGTCTGCAGCATCAGCCCATCGCCGCCCAGCGCGACGATGGCGTCAGCGGTTTCGGTCGGTGCATTGCCGTAGCGCGCGCCGAGTCGCGCCAATGCCTCACGCGCCTCCGCGGTTTCACTCGCAACAAAGGCGATGCTCTCGAATTTGCGCGTGCGTTGGGGCATTATGATCGCGATCCGACGGGGTCAGACCCTGCGGGTCCGACCCCTGGCTCCGTCGATGCCAGTCGTCATGGGGTTAGACCCGCAGGGTCTGACCCCTGGCTCATCAGCCCGGAGGCTCGCTCAAGTGGAGACAAACGACAAGCCCGTTCTTATCTATGCGACGTTTCCGGATGCTGGGGCCGCGGAGGCGGTGGGCGGCGCACTGATCGATCGCGGGCTCGTCGCCTGTGTCAACATTGTTCCCGGCATGACCTCCATCTACAACTGGCAAGGCGCGCGCCACCGCGAGACCGAGGTCGTGGCGATCATGAAGACGCGAGCCAGCCTGGCCGAGCGCGTGATCGCCGATGCGCGTGCGCTTCACGCCTATGAAAATCCGGCTCTGCTGGTGCTGCCGGTCGAGGGCGGGTCGCAGGCTTTCCTGGATTGGATCATGACGCAGACGGCGACATACCGGTCGGGGTCAGACCCAAGGGTCTGATGACCCCATTGGCGCTAACTTAGGTCTGTAGGAGCCCCAACCTATCCTCTGCGTCCCCGGACAAGCGATCCGACCGCGAGGTCGGTACGCGATGATCCAGGGTCTTCACCCCTATGAGATGGGGAAGACCCCGGCTCTACGCGGCCACCGCCGCTTCGGCCGGGGACGCAGATCGATAGGTAGCTACCTTATGTTAGCGCGAATGGGTCTGACCCCTTGGGTATTGCCGATTATCGCCAATCGCCAGCGACGGCGTTGACCAGAGCCAATGCGGCGACGGCAGCGGTGTCGGCCCGCATGATGCGAGGCCCAAGTGACAGGCGCAGCGCGCCGGGTAACGCAAGCAGCGCGGCGCGTTCACCCGTGCTGAACCCACCTTCCGGCCCGATCAGGACCGCGAGCGGGGTTGCCGGCCCGAGCCCGGAAAGGGCAGCGATGGGATCGCCCACCTCGGCGCTTTCGTCGCAGAAAACCAGCCTTCGGCCGCTGTCCCAGCCCGCAAGGACAGCCTCCAGCCGCTGCGGCTCGGCGACCTCTGGGATGCGCAAGATGCCGCATTGCTCGGCGGCCTCGATCACGTTGGCGCGCATGCGCTCGAGATTGACGCGCTCGGGCGTGGTGTGCTGCGTCAACACCGGTCGCAGGCGTGCCGCGCCGAGTTCGGTGGCTTTCTGCACCATGTAGTCGAGCCGGGTGCGCTTCAAGGGTGCGAACAGGTAATCGATGTCGGGGCCGCCCTGCTGCGGACGGATCTGCTCGCCGATCTGCAGGGAAAGTCGACGCTTGCCCTCGCGAACCAGCTTGGCGATCCATTCCCCGTGTTGGCCATTGAAGACACGGATCGTGACGCCGTCGCCGAGGCGGAGCACATTGACCAGGTAATTGGTCTGGGCTTGGCTGCAGGCGACCAGAAGGCCTGCGGCAAGGCCGGCCCCGACGAACAGGCGCTGGGCATTGAAGTCGGGACTGGGCATGGCCGAAGTCATAGCAGGCCACCGCCGCAGATGCAGAATACCCCGGCAGCGGACGTGTTCATCGCGTCAGGCAGATCACATGAGCTTGCCGCGGCCGGGGGCCGTGAGGCCAATGCCGGCGGCACGAGCTCAGCGCCTGACACGGCGGCGTGCCGGCGGGTCTTCCGCCTGGTTGGGGTCGGCGCCACTTTGGGCGCTGGCCGGCGCTGGTCCTTTGGTCGCCGCCACCGTGCGGCTAGGCTTCTGGCAGTCCGTCAGCCAGACGTCGAAGACCGGGTGCTCCACCGCGTTGAGGCCTGGGCTCTCGGCGAACATCCAGCCCGAGAACAGCCGCTTCTGCTTGCCGTCGAGCAGGATTTCCTCCACCTCGACGAACGATGAGGTCTTGGGCGCGTCGGTCGGCGAGCGCGAGTAGCAGACGCGCGGCGTCACCTTCAAGGCGCCGAATTGGATCGTTTGGCCGAGCGGCACCTCGAGCTGCGAGATGCGGGCCGTCACCTTGTCGAGGGCAGCGAATACGGCCACCTGGTTGTCGATGCGGTCGGCACGCGCCGGCATGGCGAGGACACACGCCAGCGCGGCAAGGCTCAGCACGGTCGCGGGCAAACGGGTCATGGGTTTAATCGAGCATTTCCGATCAGATGCGGATGCTTAGCACGGACGCGTGGGCAAACAGAGTGTCCGGCAATGGTGGCGGGGGCATGACGCAGGGCTCGGTAGGGTGCAATAGCGAAGCGTATTGCACCACGGTGTTTCCAGTTGGCACCAGCGGCGGTGCAATACGCCCTGTCGGGCTATTGCACCCTACGCTCCTGGCTCCGGCTTCCACGCCTTGTAGTCGCCAGTGGCCTTCGGTCGCTGCCCAGCCGCCAGGATCGAACCGGCCGGACGATAGGCGTCGGGCGTGCCGGTCATGTTCATGCGGTGCGGCTGCTGCCAGGGCCGGGGCGTATAGCTCTCCTCGGTTGGCGGCGTGTCGACAGTATAGTGCAGCCAGCCGTGCCAGTCGGGTGAAACTTTGGAGGCGTCGGCGAGGTCCTGGTAGATCACCCAGCGCCGCGGCACGCCGAGCGGGCCAACACCGCGCTTCTGCACGAAATAGCGATTGCCCAGCTCGTCGTTCCCGACATAGCGGCCCTGCCAAAACAGCGTGCAGCGCGTGCCCCAGGTGTTACCGCCCCACCAGCTGAAGATTTCGGCGAACATGCGCATGTTTGTAGGGCTCCGGACGGCCATCACGTGCTGCCGTCCGCTTTACAGAGGCGCACCTTCCGTGTCCAGGGCACTGTTCAGCGCGTCCTTCATGTCACACTGTGGTGGAATGGAATCGGCCTAAGTTGACGGCTGGAGAATGATGCTGGTTTTGCACCCCGTGTTTCTCCACCGCCGGCATCAGGCGGCCACGACTAGGTCTGGGTGCAACGGCATCTGAAATGGTACACACATTCTCCACAGGATGTCAGATGGTAGCCCACAATAAATCAACATCTAGTATGGGTACGACAGGCAACATACAAAGTCTTTGGCAAGCCGTCTCGAATCGGACAATTTCGTGACGGTCGGGTGAAGCCGGGGGAAGGGTTCACGTCGAAGCCTGGCGGCAGAGTTTGTATCATCCTTTGGGGCTGTGTTCTTGGACACCGCTGCCGCAGGCCAGTTTCCGTTCGAAACCAGTCTCCGTTTCAAGTTTGCGTCTTACGACCTGCTGCCATGTGTCGGCGCGGGCAGGACTGGTGTGTGCCCCGTGTGGGGTGGTGTGCGTCGAGAACATGCGGCCCAGACGTGTGGAGTCGGTCCGCCCCAATGACAAAATGACGATACCGGGGGCACTATGAAGATCACGCGGCGCTTTACCGAGGCCGGAAAGTCACCTTACGAGAAGATCCCATTCCGCCGCGCTCTGTCCGAGATCAAGAATCCGGACGGTTCTGTCGTATTCCGCCTCGACGGCCTCATGGTGCCCGAGCACTGGAGCCAGGTCGCAGCCGACATCCTGGCGCAGAAGTATTTCCGCAAGGCCGGTGTGCCCAAGCGGTTGAAGCGTGCCGAGGAGACGCAGGTGCCGTCTTGGCTGTGGCGCTCGACGGCGGATGAGCGCGCACTGGCCGATCTGACCGAGAATGAGCGCCTGGGCGGCGAGACCGATGCGCGGCAGGTGTTCGATCGTCTCGCCGGCACGTGGACGTATTGGGGCTGGAAGGGCGGGTATTTCAGCAGCGAGGAAGATGCGCGCGCATTCTTCGACGAGCACCGCTACATGCTGGCGATGCAGTATGGCGCACCCAACAGCCCGCAGTGGTTCAACACCGGCCTACATTGGGCCTATGGCATTGATGGCCCTGGCCAAGGCCATTTCTACGTCGACCACGTCACTGGGCAATTGACGTCTTCGGCCTCGGCCTACGAGCACCCCCAGCCACACGCCTGCTTCATTCAGTCGGTCGCCGACGATCTCGTCAACGAGAACGGCATCATGGACCTGTGGGTGCGCGAGGCGCGCCTGTTCAAGTACGGGTCCGGCACCGGCTCCAATTTCTCGGCGCTGCGTGGCGCCGACGAGAAGCTGTCTGGCGGCGGTCGCTCCTCGGGGCTGATGAGTTTCCTCAAGATCGGCGATCGCGCCGCCGGCGCCATCAAGTCGGGCGGCACGACACGGCGCGCCGCCAAGATGGTGGTGGTCGACGTCGATCATCCCGACATCGAGGAGTACATCAACTGGAAGGTGCGCGAGGAGCAGAAGGTTGCGGCTCTCGTCACCGGCTCGAAGATTTGCCAGAAGCGCCTGAAGGCGATCATGAAGGCCTGCGTCAACTGCGAGGCGGAGGGCGATGCCTGTTTCGATCCGGGCAAGAACCCCAAGCTCAAGGCCACCATCAAAGATGCGCGCCGCGACCAGGTGCCGAGCAACACGATCTTGCGCGTCATCCAGTTCGCCAAGCAGGGCTACAAGGAGATCGAGTTCGAGACCTACGACACCGATTGGGATTCGGAGGCCTATCTGACGGTCTCGGGCCAGAACTCGAACAACTCGGTGCGCGTCACCGACGAATTCCTGACCGCGGTTGGCGACGATAAGGACTGGGAGCTCAAGGCTCGCCTCAGTGGCAAGGTCGTCAAGACCCTCAAGGCGCGCGAGCTGTGGGACCAGATCGGGCATGCCGCCTGGGCATCGGCCGATCCCGGCATCCAGTTCCACACCACCATCAACGACTGGCACACCTGCCCGAATTCGGGGCCGATCCGGGCGTCGAATCCGTGTTCGGAGTATATGTTCCTCGATGACACGGCGTGCAACCTGGCGTCGTTGAATTTGATGCTGTTCCGGAAGCGGAAATCGGAAATCGGAAATCGGAAATCGGATGACGTCGGACTTCCGACTTCCGACTTCCGACTTCCCACTGCACTTTTCGACACCGAATCCTTCGAGCACGCCTGCCGGCTGTGGACGATCGTGCTGGAAATCTCGGTGCTGATGGCGCAGTTTCCCTCCCGCCAGATCGCCGAGCTCAGCTATCGCTACCGCACGCTGGGCCTGGGCTTCGCCAATATCGGCGGCCTGCTGATGGCCTCGGGTATTGCCTACGACAGCGACGAGGGCCGGGCCATTTGCGGCGCCATCTCGGCGGTGATGACGGGCGTGTCCTATGCCACCAGCGCGGAGATGGCAGCCGAGATCGGACCGTTCCCGGGCTATGCCGACAATGCGGCCGAAATGCTGCGGGTGATCCGCAACCACCGCAAGGCAGCCTATGGCGAGAGCACGGGCTACGAGAAGCTGTCGATCGCGCCCGTGCCGCTCGACCACGCCTCCGGCCGCGACAAGTCGCTCGTCGAGGCGGCGATGCGTGCCTGGGACCGGGCCATCGACCTGGGCCAGCGCCACGGCTATCGCAACGCGCAGGCGACCGTGATCGCGCCCACCGGCACGATCGGTCTGGTGATGGACTGCGACACCACCGGCATCGAGCCCGACTTCGCCCTGGTCAAGTTCAAGAAGCTGGCCGGCGGCGGCTACTTCAAGATCATCAACCAGGCGGTGCCCGCGGCCTTGCGTGCGCTCGGCTATCGCGAAAGCGAATTGGCCGAGATCGAGGTCTACGCCGTCGGCCATGCTTCGCTCAAGCAGGCGCCGGCCATCAACCATGCGACCTTGAAGACCAAGGGCTTCACGGACGAGATCCTGGCGAAAGTCGAGTCGCAACTGGCCACCGCCTTCGACATCAAGTTCGTGTTCAATCGGTGGACGATCGGCGAGGCTTTTCTGACCGAGGGGCTGAAAGTGCCGCTGGAGAAGATCAACGAGCCGGCCTTCGATCTGCTGACGCACCTCGGTTTCTCGAAGAAGGACATCGAAGCCGCCAACGAGCACGTCTGCGGTGCGATGACGCTGGAAGGCGCGCCGCACATCAAGGCCGAGCATCTGCCGGTGTTCGACTGCGCCAATCCGTGCGGCCGCAAGGGCAAGCGCTATCTCTCGGTCAACAGTCACATCGACATGATGGCGGCGTCGCAGCCGTTCATTTCCGGCGCCATTTCCAAGACCATCAACATGCCGAATGACGCCACGGTGGATGAATGCAAGGAGTCCTATCTGCGCTCGTGGCGCAAGGCGCTGAAGGCCAACGCCCTTTATCGCGATGGCTCCAAGCTCAGTCAGCCGTTGAATTCGCAGGTTCTCGGCGAGACCGACGAGGAGCAGGAGGCCGCCGCCGAACAGATGCTGGCCGACAAGCCGATGAACCAGCGTGCGACGATCGCGGCCGAGCGCATCGTCGAGCGGATCATCGAGCGCGTGCGCTCGCAGGAGCGCGAGAAGCTGCCCGGCCGGCGCAAGGGCTACACGCAGAAGGCCTCGGTCGGCGGCCACAAGGTCTACCTGCGCACCGGCGAGTACGACAACGGGCAACTCGGCGAAATCTTCATCGACATGCACAAGGAAGGCGCCGCCTTCCGCTCGCTGATGAACAATTTCGCCATCGCCATCTCGCTGGGCTTGCAATACGGCGTCCCGCTTGAGGAGTACGTGGAGGCCTTCACCTTCACGCGCTTCGAGCCGGCGGGCCTGGTGCAGGGCAACGAGACGATCAAGAACGCCACCTCGATCCTCGACTACATCTTCCGCGAGTTGGCCGTCTCCTACCTGGCGCGGCATGATCTGGCGCACGTCGATCCGCGCGAGATCGTCGGCGAGACCGGGCTTGGCTCTTCGGATCAGCAGACGGATGCGGATCTCGACATCGAGATGCCGGCGCAGAAGTACGTGTCGATGGGGTTGGTGCGCGGCCACTTGGCCGGGCGGATCGGCCAACGCAGCGGTGGCGTCGATGCGGGGGAGGGCAGCAGCGTGACGGCGGTCGGCATCATGCAGGAGCAGGTGACGACGGCTTTCGTTGGCCGCACCGACGGCGCCACCGCACTGAAGGACGAGACTGAGCTGTACGCCAAGGTGACCGTGACGCAGGCCTCGGCGGCGCAACGGGCGGCATCGCGCGACAAGGACCGCCGCGCCGAGGCCAAGCTGCGCGGCTTCGAGGGCGAATCCTGCCACGAGTGCCACAACTTCACGCTGGTGCGTAACGGCACGTGTTTGAAGTGCGATACCTGCGGCAGCACGAGCGGGTGCAGTTGAACGGTTGGGGTCAGACGCGTCCATGCGTAGCATGGCTGCGCCATGACGGGTCTGACCCCGCACACCGCCACCCCATCACCAGCACACGCGCCGGCATTCCTTGATGGGGCCGACGTATTCGCACTTGGTGCGGCAGCGCGCATAAGGGTTGCGTTCGGAGGGGCCGGAGCGGACCATTCGGCAATATGGCCCGCTGTGGCGATGCCAGCCGTCGTGGCTGTCTTGCGCCGAGCGATGGCAGTTGTGCACGGGCGTGATCAGCGAGAGGGCGGCCGAGTCGGGGACATCGAGGGTGCCCAGAGGCGCTGCTTGCACGGGCATCACGAGCAGCAGGCCGAACAAGGCCGCCAGACGTAGAGCGATCCGAGGACGCATTGTGATCTCCATCGAGAGCGATTGCACGTTGCTATCATTAGGCCATTTCGATGGTGAATGAAGCCTTAACAAGGCTCGGAGGATCGCGCTGACCAACGAGGGCGCCCGCGCGCTCGCCGCCCACGTCAGCGAAGTCAGGCCGTGCCATAACTTGAACAGCCTTGCGGACCTCGCCGCGGCGCTCGGCGAGCGGCCCTGATCGAGCGGATTGCTCAGCAGGCATTCATTGGATGCCCTGCGAATGCCTGCTTTGAGTCTTTTGTTTTCGCAGAGTTTTATCCAAAAACCGGGAAGGCCACTTTTGGGAACTCTGCTCAGGCGCCGGGTTCCATGCCTTTCGCCTTCATCGTCGGAACGGCCGCTGGCGCCTTGAGGAATTCGATGAAGGCCTTGGCGGCTTGCGCATCCTTGGCGCCGGCGCCGATGCCGGCCGTGAACACGACGTAGCTCTGCAACTCGGCGGGCAGCATGCCGGCTGCCTCGGCGCCCGGTATGGGCAGAATCTCGCTCAGCAGCGTGAAGGCCAGCTCGGCCTTGCCTTCGACGACGTTGGCGGCGGTCTGCCCCGAGCGGGTCTCGAGCACGGTCTTGTCTTTCATCTGCTCCTCGATGCCGAGCTGCTTGATCAGGCGCGCCATCGTGGCCCCGCTCTGGCCTTCCTTGGAGTAGGCGATCGACTTGGCATTGATCAGGGTGCGCTTGAACGCGTCGGCCGTGCTGATGTCGGGCTTGGGCGCGCCGGCGCGGATGGCCATGCCGATACCGGCCTTGGCAACATTGCTGGACGTGCCGGCCGCGACCTTGCCCTGCTTGGCCAGATCCTCGACCAGGGCGGGCGTGAGAATGACGACGTCGAAACTCTCACCGCCGTCGATCTGCCGCTTCAGCGGAACGGCCGTGCCGAAGGTGATGTTGACCTTGTGCTGGCTCGTGCGCTCGAACTGCGGGGTCAGCTCCTCCAGCACCGCCTTGACGCCAACCGAGGCGATGACTTTGATCTCGGCGGCGTTTGCCACGGCGCCCTGCGCCAACAGCAGCGTGAAGCCGATTGTTGCCGTCGCGGCGAATGATCCTGTCCTCATCGGTTCCTCCCTTGAAGTGAAGGGGTCAGACCCATGGGTCTGCCCCCTTCCGACCTTGCACCGGGATGAATCCGTTGGTCAACACGGCGAAGCCTGCCTAAGATCAGGCGCGGGGAAAAACGTCAATTCGGGAGAACGCCATGCGAATCTTACAGCTTGCAGCCGCCGTCGGCGCCGTGCTCGCCAGCACCGCCATCGCCAACGCGCAGACGCCGACGTGGACGGTGCCGGCCGAGCGGGAGCGCTGCCCGTCGAAATGGGGCGCCGGCGACGAGCGCGGCTCGGCCAACCACATCAAGCCCGCGGTCGTGCTCAAGGCGGCGCAGATGATCAAGACCGGCGAGGTGATCGAGCTCGCCCACGTGCTCAACGACAAGATGCCGTTCTTTGGCACGCGCCGGTTCGACGTGCACATCAAGCGCACCTTCCTGAACCAGCCCTCCAACAAGCGCGGCTCGAACGAGGAGATCGTCATCTCCGAGATCGGCCAGGTCGGCACCCAGTTCGACGGCTTCGCGCACCAGAGCCACGAGGACAGCCTCTACAACTGCTTCAAGACCAGCGAGATCGCCGGCCGCGGCAGCTTCGCCAAGCTCGGCATCCACCAGGTCGGCACCATCATGACGCGCGGCGTGCTGATTGACGTCGCTGGCTTCAAGGGCGTGCCGACGCTGCCCGACACCTACGAGATCACCGTCGAGGACCTCGAGGGCGCATTGAAGAAGCAGAACACCACGCTGCAGGCGGGCGACGCGGTGCTCGTCAACACCGGCTGGCACAAGCTGTGGGCGGTCGATAATGCCCGCTACGTCAAGAGCTGCCCCGGCTTGGGCATGAAGGCGGCGCAATGGCTGATCAGCAAGGACCCGGTGCTGCTCGGCGCCGACAACTGGCCGGTCGAGGTGGCGCCAAATCCCGACCCGACGCTGTCGCTGCCGATGCATCAGCTGGCGCTGGTGGTCAACGGCGTGCACCTGCTCGAGAACCTGAAGCTCGACGAACTCGCCGCCAAGAGCGTCTACGAGTTCGCCTTCCTGATGCAGCCGATGAAGATGCAGGGCGCCTCGGGCTCGACCGTGACGCCGGTCGCGGTGCGGTAGGGCGTATTGATGGTGTCTGACCAGCCGTAGGTCGGGTCGAGCCCTTCGCGAGACCCGACGGCAGGAGTGCGCGAAGCACCGCACATCTGTCGTGCGCTTCGCGTGCAACTTGTCTGTCGGGTCTCGGCACGCGCAAGGGCGCGCGCTCGACCCGACCTACGGGTCAGATGCCGTTGCGCAGATTACTCGACGCGGGGCGTCAGCGGCTACTCGCCGTAGAGCTGGCGCTGGCCGAGGTTGCGGAAGATCTGCTTCAACAGGCCATCTTCGCGGCCACCGGGCGCCGGCGTCGTGCGACTGATGAAGTCGAACACCTTACCGTCCTTCATGCCATAGTTGGCGACGCGCTGGACGCTGCCGGTTGGCGTGAAATAGACGGCGATGACCTGACGATCGACTTCCTTTTCCGGCAGGAAAGCCAACTGCGTCATGGTGCTGGAGATATAATAGAAGGCATTGCCGCCCGGAACGCTGGCGGTTGTCGCCGGCGAGCCGAGCGACATGCGCACCTGCTCCTGGCTCATGCCCGGCTGCACTTGCTGCAGATCGGCGTCCTGGAACTGGTGTCCGCGCTTGATCACCTGCGGGGAACAGGCCACCAGCAGGCTGCCGAGCAGGATGGCAGTAGCGGGGCCCGCGAACGCTCTCCAAAGGCCACGTTTTGCCGAGGCGATGTCGTGCCGATGGTCGTGGCGGTCTTCACCTGTGCGGCACATATGCTATTTGGCTCCCACGAATCGCTCATCAAGTGCCCAGAGCCCGCTTAGCGCGGACGTCTCGCGTTGGTAAATAGGCCTCTTGCGCAATCCCCTGCTAGCATTGGCACAGCGTAAAGGATCACACGTGTTCACTCGCTTCAAAACCGCGGCCCGCCAGCGAACGACAGCACGCGAGCTTTATGGCGCGGTCGTGGCGCTGGCCCGTACACCTATCTTCTATGCCGCCTATGGTGTCCCCGACACGCCCGAGGGCCGCTTCGAGCTGATTGTGCTGCATCTGTCCGTGGTGATCGAGCGCCTCAACGGCGGCGGGGCGGGCGGGCGGACGCTGGCGCGGCTGCTGGGCGAGACGTTTGTCACCGACATGGACGACAATATGCGCGAGATGGGCGTTGGCGACCTGGCCGTGCCGAAAAAGCTCAAGCGGGCCGCCGCTGGCCTTTATGAACGCGCCCAGCGCTATCGCGCGGCCCTGGCGGCCGGGGCCGGTGACAGGGAGTTGCATGGTCTGGCCGGCGAGTTTCTGCTTGGGCCACAGGCTGCTGCGCCAGCCGTCGATCGCATGGCGGTCTATATCCGGCATCTCGCCGATCGCGTAGCGGTCAACCCCTTGGACGAGCTGTTGGCCGGCAAGCTGACCGTCGAGACGGTGAGCGAGTGAGGAACCGGGTGGGGGCGCACGAGCAGGTTGGCAAGGCAAGACTCGAGAGTGCGGCATCGCCGCGAAAGCAGATGGAGGTGGTATTGGCCGGCGTCATCGACTGGAGCTGCAAGGTCGACGAGATCGGGCCGGAAGGCTTGAAGTCCGCGAGGAGCGCGTCCGCGGCAGAACGCGCCAAGATCGCCGCTGAACTCGAGCTGCTGGCGCTGGCGGCCTTGTCGGTCGACATCGAACTCAAGCGGGGCAGCGGCGGCCGCTATCGTCTTTCAGGGCGCATCCGGGCCGAAGTGACGCAGGCATGCGTCGTCACGCTGGAACCTGTGATGGCCAGGATCGACGAAAGTTTCGTGGTCGACTTCTGGCCGCCGGAGGACATCGGCCCCCTCGCGGAAGGCGAACACAGCGTGCTCGAGGTCGAAGTTCCCGAGCCGATCGAGAACGGGCACATGGCCGTGGGGCGCGTCGTTTATGAGCAGCTCGCAGCGTCTCTCGACCCTTATCCGCGCCAGCCCGATGCCAATTTCGATGGCGTTGCACTCGGACCAACCGGCTCCGGCGACAAGCCCGCTCTTCCATTCGCAGCGCTGGCCAAGCTGAAAGACAAGCAATGACGTTAGCAGCCTCTCCTGCGGCCCCGGCAGTGATGAGGCCGCAACGCACGGCATGGGACGCGGGCAGAATCCGGTTGTCACGGCGCGGCAAAGCAGTATGGTCCGCGCTACTGCATCAGCGCCGTTCGCGCTGCGAAAGGCGTCCATCCTTTTTCCATGTCTTGAATGACGGAAGCACCGCGTCACGTGACATGCCATCACCACGCACAATAGCTCTCGACGCCATGGGCGGCGATCACGGTCCCGAGGTTGTCATACCTGGGGCTGCGATGTCGCTTGTGCGCCATCCGGCATTGAAGTTCCGCCTGTTCGGCCAGGAAGCCCGCATCCGCGAGGCGTTGGCCAAACAGCCGGCACTTGCCGAGCGCAGCGAGGTCGTGCACACCGACCGCACGGTATCGATGGAGGATAAGCCCAGTCAGGCCATGCGCCGCGGCAAGGGCACCAGCATGTGGCTGGCGATCGAGGATGTGAAGAGCGGTCAGTCGCATGCCGCTGTGTCGGCGGGCAACACCGGCGCCCTGATGGCGATGTCGAAGCTGATCTTGCGGCCGATGGCGGGCATCGAGCGACCGGCCATCGCCGCGCTGTGGCCGACGGTGAAAAGCGAATGCATCGTGCTCGACGTTGGCGCCAATATCGGCGCGGACGCCCGCCAGCTGGTCGATTTCGCCATCATGGGCGCGGCGATGGGGCGGGCCCTGTTCCACACCGAGCGGCCGACGGTCGGGCTGCTCAATGTCGGCGTCGAGGAGATCAAGGGCGAGGAAGCCGTGCGGGAGGCGCATGCCTGGCTCAAGGATACCGCTGGGTTGGCGCTCGACTATCAGGGCTTCGTGGAGGGCGATCAGATCGGCCAGGGCGTGGTCGACGTGGTCGTGGTGGAAGGATTTGCCGGAAACATCGCGCTGAAGACGGCGGAGGGAACCGCGCGGCAGATCGGCCAATACCTGAAGATGGCGATGACGCGCAGCCTGCTGTCGAAGATCGGTGCGGCCTTGGCCAGCGGCGGCTTCAAGGTGCTGAAGGAAAAGATGGACCCGCGCCGCGTCAACGGCGGCACGTTCCTGGGCCTCAACGGCATCGTCATCAAGAGCCACGGCGGTACGGATGCGCTGGGCTTTGCGAGCGCCATCGACCTTGGCTACGACATGGCTGAAAGCGATCTGGTGGCGCGGCTGGCGGGAGACCTGCAAACCATTCAAGGCCAGCTCGCCGCGGTCAGGGCAAGCTAAGGCTCACGAGCGCTGAAGGCTGCTTCGTTAGACGATCATGGCCAGCTACTGAGACAAAATGGGCCGTCAGCCGGCTGGGACAACAGCTGCGGATCGTGCCATAGGTGCGCGCGACTTTAGCGCTGAGACTCAGACGATGAACGGGGGAATGCCGACGTGGCAGTCAATCGCTCAGTGATCCGCGGCGTCGGCGCTTATCTGCCGAAGCGTATCATGACCAACGCCGACATCGCCAAGATCGTCGATACCGACGATGCCTGGATCACGGAACGCACCGGAATCAAGTCGCGCCACATCGCCGCCGACGGCGAGTTGACGTCCGACCTGGGGATCGCGGCGGCTCGGCAGGCCCTGGTGCGGTCCGGCATCGATCCGGTCGATATCGATCTGGTCATATGCGCAACCGCGACGCCGGACCGGACCTTTCCAGCAACCGCGGTGCGCATCCAGGCCGAGCTCGGCGTCACCAAGGGTGCGGCGTTCGACATCCAGGCGGTCTGCTCGGGATTTATCTTTGGGCTGACGACGGCGGACAATTTCCTCAAGACCGGCCAGTTCAAGCGGGCGCTGGTGATCGGCGCCGAGACGTTCTCACGCATCCTGGATTGGACCGATCGCACCACCTGCGTGCTGTTCGGCGACGGCGCGGGTGCCGTCGTGCTCGAAACCCAGCCCCAGCACGGCACGCGCGAGGACAAAGGCATTCTGGCGACCCGCATCCGCTCCGATGGCCGCTATGGCGATCTGCTCTATGTCGACGGCGGCCCTGGTTCCACCAAGACCGTGGGGCATCTGCGGATGAACGGCCGCGAAGTGTTCCGCCACGCCGTGCAGAAAATCACCGGCGTCATCGAGGAGACGCTGGTGACGACGGGTTATGCCGCCGACGAGATCGATCTTTACGTGCCGCATCAGGCCAATGCGCGCATCCTCGACGGCATCGCCAGGAAGCTCGGCGTCCGCCCCGACAAGATCATGATCACGCTGGCCAACCACGGCAACACATCGGCTGCCTCGATTCCCCTTGCCCTCAACCAGGCCTTCGAGGAGCACCGCCTGCGCGACGGCAGCCTCGTGCTGATGGAGGCCATGGGCGGCGGGTTCACCTGGGGCGCGGTGTTGGTGCGCTGGTAGATTGGCCCCTGTTTCCGGTCCTCACCAAATAATTGTGAGTTTACATGGCGTTGAACAGCGATGGCGTTGACCAACGCTAAACTCGGAGTTAGCATGGGCCCAGATGCGTTGAGGGGAGGCTGGGAACGATGGGCGGCAAGACGTTGACGCGTGCCGATTTGGCTGAGGCCGTGGTGCGCAAGGTTGGGCTACCACGCAACGAGTCGCAGGACTTGGTGGAGTTGGTGCTCGACGAGATTTCGACCAGCCTGTCGCGCGGCGAGCAGGTGAAGTTGTCGTCATTCGGATCGTTCGGCATCCGCCAGAAGGGCCAGCGGATGGGGCGCAATCCGAAAACTGGTGACGAGGTGCCGATTACACCTCGACGCGTCCTGGTATTTCGTCCAAGCAACATCATGAAGGACCGTGTTAACAACGGGCGGTCGCGGCGTAAGGCGGCAGAGTAGCAAGTATCGTTTGACGTTGATTACGGCGGGAGTGGCGCGTCATTGCAGCCCGCCGGTTCTGTGGTGTCGCTCGGTAGCGGGCCGGCGACCCCCGACAGAATGCGCCGGCTGAGTGTTCAGCGAGGTGGCAATTTGAGTCTTCGGCCTGCGGGATCGGCGTCGAGCCGGTCGAATATTATGACGACCGGGCTATGGAGGGCAGATTGGACAAGGCAGTGGACGCATTCAGAACCATCAGCGAGGTGGCTGATGATCTCGACGTGCCCAAGCACGTGCTGCGTTTCTGGGAGGTCAAGTTTCCCCAGATCAAGCCGATGAAGCGGGGCGGTGGCCGCCGCTACTACCGGCCCGAAGACCTCGAACTGTTGCGCGGCATTCGCCATCTGCTGCACGCAGAAGGCTACACGATCAAGGGCGTGCAGAAGATTTTGCGTGAGCACGGCGTCGACCAGGTGAAGAGCAGCTGGCGCGAGCGTGCCGCCGACCGCCCGCGTGCGAGTGCACCGGCTGGCGCGCGCCCCGGTCCCTCGACGGTCTCGCGACGGCAGCGTGTGCGCCCCATCTCCGACGATCAGCGCCGGAGCATCGAGCAGGTGTTGGCCGAGCTGGCGGTGTGCAGGGCGTTGCTGGTCGGCAAGCCCGAAGGCGCCGTTGCAAGTCGACGTCCACGACGGGCGCAGGCCGCTAGCTGACATGATGGACGCGCCGGGCGTCGAGATCTGGTCTGTCGATCTCGCTCTCGCGCGTCCCGGCTTGCTGGCGCTGGATGCCGACCTGGCCCTGCTGGCGCCCGCGGATCGAGAAAAGGTTGCCCAGATCCAGGATCGCGGCGTCACCGACGAGCGCCTGGCGGCAAAAGTCGCCGTTCGACTGTTGATCGAAGGACTAGCCGGTCACCAAGTCCGGGCGGTGGCATTTGCCTACGCCCGAGGCGGCAAGCCGGCGCTGCCGGGAATTGGCTACCATTTCAGTTTGTCGCACAGTGGCCAACGCGCATTGATCGCGATCGCGGGCGGGCCGGTCGGCATAGACATCGAGACCGTGCGCGCGCCGGCCGTGGATGCCTCGCGACGCGCGCGCATCGAGGCCGCGGCCAGCCTGTTCCCGGCCAACCTTTTCGCGACATGGCGGCCGTTGCCGGCGGCCGCACCGGAGCAGCATTTCATGCAGAGTTGGACGCGGCTGGAGGCGGTGGCCAAGGCGGACGGCCGCGGCATAGGCTGGCTGCTGAGCCACCTGGGTGTGATGGGCGTCGCCCGCCGGCAGGCGGCACAGGCCAACGACGATCTCGTCGGCCTGCTTGCGGAATTGACCGCCGCCTACGAGGTCATCGATCTCGATGCCGGTGCGGCCCAGTGCGCGGCCGTGGCCATGGTCAAGGGCGGCATGCGACCCGATGGCTTGCGGCATCTGCCAGCCGGCGCCGAGGCGCTGCATCGCCTGCTGACCACGCCCCGGATCTTGGCGCGTGCCGCTTCATGATGCCTGCCGCCGACCGCATCGGCGACGATGTCGGGCCGGTCTTCGGTCGTGGCCGGCATGGGCGGCGCGGCGTTGAAAAGCGCTTGCACCGGGGACGGCTGGCGGCCAAGGTTTGTCGCGGAACATGCGGACGGTTCAGGACGGTCGGGATTGGGCGATGATGGCGCGGGCGGCGATCTTGGGACTTGCAGGAGCCTGGGGCCTCGTGGGCGGGGCCGGGGGCCTAGCGGCGCAATCGCAAAGCCTGACGTGCGCGCAGGTCGTCGTGACGGCGCGCGGCGAGCAGGCGCGCTATGAGTGGTTGGCGCGGACCAAGGCGAGGGCCAATTGGCGCGCGCGTGTGCGGGCACTGCCGGAGTTCGGCGCGGCGTTTGCCAATTGGTCACGCGCGATGAACGCCGAGGAGCGCTGCCTCAGCGGACCCAACGGCACGGTGTGCACGCTATCGGGCACGCCATGCCGCCTGTGAGGCGCGGGTGCAGCCGCGGCGATAGGGTCCCAGGACTCGCTGGCGCGGGATGATCCGACCGGCATAGTATGTGGCGATAGCAGCCGGGAGTCGAGAATGCGCATTGCAGTATTTGGATTGGGCGCCATCGGCGGGTATGTGGCGGCGCGGCTTGCCGCTTCGGGACACGAGGTCTCGGCGGTTGCGCGTGGGCCGACGCTGGCGGCGCTGCGCGAGCACGGCTTGACGTTGCGTGCGGGCGCGGAGACGCTGCGCGCGCGCATCAAGGTCAGCGAGCGGTCCTCCGAGCTTGGACCGCAGGACCTCGTCATCTCGACCGCCAAGGCAACGGCGCCGACCAGTCTCGCGGAAGGGCTGGCTCCCCTGCTCGGGCCACAGACCGCGGTGGTCTTTGCGCAGAACGGCATACCGTGGTGGTATGCAACGGGGCTGGCGGCAAGCCGGCCCAGGCCACCCGACCTCGCCCACCTCGACCCCCAGGGCACGTTGCGGCAGCTGATTGCGTCGCAGCGGATTGTCGGGGCTGTGATCCAGTCGTCCAACGAGATGATCGAGCCAGGCGTCGTCGTCAACGAGACGCCGACCAACAATGCCCTGCTGGTCGGCGAGGCCGACGACAGCGATAGCGCACGCATCGCATCGATCAGGAGCACGTTGGTTGCCGCCGGTATCGGCTCACCGGTGGTGCCCGACATCCGTCAGGCAATCTGGCGCAAGCTGGTCGTCAACATGAGTGCGTCGGTGCTGTGCCTGATCACCGGGCGGCGCCTGCCGATCGTCAGCGATGATGATCACATCGGCACGCTGTTCGAGCGGGTGGCGAGGGAGGGCATCGCTATCGCCGCGGCGCACGGCGTCGACGTCAGTTCTTATGATCCAACGGCTTTTCGCAAGAAGAGGCCGCAGGATCACATGCCGTCGATCCGCCAGGACTATGATCGCAAGCGGGCCATGGAAATCGATGCCATTGTGCTGGCGCCGCAACTGTTCGCGCGCGCAGCCAGGCTGGAAACACCGAGCCTGGACGCCATCGCCGCCATCGCGCGGCGGATGGCGATCGAACGCGGATTGTACAGCGGCTGATGCAGCGGAGGCGATGCCGAGATGGCTGCGTCGAAACAGGAGAGTGCAGGCGCCATGAGCGCGGATCTGTGGAAAAAGCAAGCCGCCGCCAAGGCGGTCGATCTGGTCAAGTCCGGCATGCGGGTCGGGCTTGGCACCGGATCGACGGCGGAGAAGTTCATCGCCTTGCTGGGTGCGCGCGTGCAGGGCGGTCTTGACGTGCTGTGCGTGGCAACGTCCGAGCGCAGCGCCATGCAGGCGCGTGGCCTCGGGCTGCGGCTCTCCACCCTCGACGACACGCCCTATCTCGACCTCACGGTCGACGGCGCCGACGAGCTGGATGGGCAGCTCAATCTGCTCAAGGGCGGTGGCGGGGCGTTGCTGCGCGAAAAAATCGTGGCGACCGCGTCCGAACGTGTCGTCATCATCGCCGATGCCGGCAAGCGTGTGGAGACGCTGGGCGCCTTTCCTCTGCCGGTGGAGGTCGTGCGTTTTGGGCTCGCCTCGACGCGCAACCTGATCGAGATGCTGGCCGGCGACGCGGGGTGTCGCGGCCCGATCAAGTTGCGTCTTGGCCGGGACGGCCAACCGTTCGTCACCGACGGCGGCAACTATATATTCGATTGCGCGTTCAGGCGGATCGACAAGGCCGAGATGCTCGACGAAGCGTTGAAAGCCATTCCCGGTGTGGTGGAAAATGGTCTTTTCCTCGGCATCGCCGATCTGGCCTTCGTCGCCGGTCCGGGTGGCGTCGATACCATCGCGGCCGAGGATCAGGATCGTCCTACGGCGGATTGAATGGAGATTGAGCTGCATGTCGTTCATAGCGCTGCCGGAGCCGGACAAAAAGGTCATGGGGCGTCGCGAGTCGATCGTGCGCGATCTGCAGCGCATCGCCGGCAGTGATGCCGTCGTCGCCGATGAGGATGGCCGCCGCACCTTCGAGTCCGACGGCCTGACCGCTTACCGGCGCATGCCTCTCGTGGTCGTCCTGCCGCGCTCGACGGAGGATGTCGCGAAGGTGCTGCGCTATTGCCACGATCAGCGCCTCAAGGTCGTCCCGCGCGGTGCGGGAACATCTTTATGCGGCGGCGCGCTGCCGGCTGAAGATGCCGTCGTCGTCGGCGTTTCGCGCATGTCGCGGGTGCTCGACCTCGACTACGACAATCGGACGGCGCGGGTCGAGGTGGGGATCACCAATCTGGCGATTTCCGGCGCGGTCGCCGCGCGCGGCTTCTTCTATGCGCCCGATCCCTCGAGCCAGCTCGCCTGCACGCTGGCGGGCAACATCGCCATGAACTCGGGCGGCGCCCATTGCCTGAAGTATGGCGTCACCACCAACAACGTGCTCGGCCTCAAGATGGTGCTGATGGACGGCGAGGTGATCGAGATCGGCGGCACCCACCTGGATGCCGAAGGCTACGACCTGCTGGGGTTGATCGTCGGCTCGGAAGGTCAGTTCGGCATCGTCACCGAGGCCACCGTGCGCATCCTGCGCCAGGCCGAGGGTGCGCGCCCGCTGATGCTGGGCTTCAATTCCAGCGAGGCCGCGGGCCAGTGCGTGTCGGCCATCATCGCCTCCGGCATTATCCCCGTTGCCATGGAATTCATGGACAAGCCGGCGATTCACGTTTGCGAGGCCTTCGCCAAGGCGGGCTATCCGATGGACGTGGAAGCGCTGCTGATCGTCGAGGTGGAGGGCTCGGAGCAGGAGATCGCCAGGCTGTTGAACAGCATCGTCGGCATCGCCAAGCGGTTTTCCCCCCAAGTCGTGCAGGTGAGTGAGAGTGCCGAGCAGAGCGCGCGCATCTGGAAGGGGCGCAAGTCGGCATTCGGCGCCATCGGCCGCATCTCCGACTACTACTGCATGGATGGCACCATCCCGCTCGGACGGTTGCCGGAGGTGCTGGCCAAGATCACGTCGATCTGTACCGGGTATGGCCTCAAGGTTGCCAACATCTTCCATGCCGGCGACGGCAATCTGCATCCGCTGATCCTTTATGATGCCAACGACCCGCTGCAGATGGAGAAGGCCGAGATGGCCGGTGCCGAGATTCTGACCCTGTGCGTCGAGGTCGGGGGCTGCCTGACCGGTGAGCATGGGGTCGGCATCGAGAAGCGCGACCTGATGCCGGTCCAGTTCAACGAGGTCGATCTGGCGCTGCAAATGCGGATCAAGTCGGTGTTCGATCCGCATTGGCTGTTGAATTCAGCCAAGGTCTTCCCGCTCGAAGGGCGACCCGGCGTGGAGCAAGCGGCTTGAAGGAGCGCGTCCGAGGTGAATGAAATGTTGCGGCCGGCGGCCGAGTGGGAGCTGGCGAGCATACTGGCCGACATCGGCAAGCGCGGCAACCCGGTCGAGGTGATCGGAGCCGGCTCCAAGCGCGCATTGGGACGCCCCGTGCAGGCGGCGGTGGGCATCGCCACCACGGCGTTCAAGGGCGTCACGCTCTATGAGCCGACCGAACTCGTCATGTCGGCGCGCGCCGGCACGTCCTTGGCGTTGATCGAGGAAGAGCTGGCGCGCAACGGCCAGATGCTGGCATTCGAACCGCTCGACATGGGGCCAGCGCTCGGTCGGCCCGGCGACCAGGCGACCATCGGCGGCGTCTTCGCCACCAATCTGTCCGGGCCGCGGCGCGTCAATGCGGGCGCGGCGCGCGATCATCTACTGGGCGTGCGCGGCGTTAATGGTCGCGCCGAAGTATTCAAATCCGGTGGTCGCGTCATGAAGAACGTCACCGGCATCGATGTCGTGCGCGGCGTGGCCGGCAGCTGGGGCACGCTGGCGATCCTGACCGAAGTGACCTTCAAGGTGATGCCCCAGCCGGAAGATACACTGACTCTGGTCTACTTCGGCCTGCCCGACGACATCGCCGTCGAATTGCTGATGACGGCCATGGCGACACCTTTCGAGATCACCGGCGCCAGCCACCTGCAGGCCGCCGTGGCGGCCCGCCTCGGCAGCGCGCCGTTGCGTCAGCAGGGAAAATCCGTGACGGCGATCCGCATCGAGAATTTTGCGCCCTCGCTCGCCTACCGCCGCGGCAAGCTCGAAGATGCGCTGCGGGTCTATGGGGCCTGCGAAGGCCTCGACCGGGAACAGTCACTGGCTTTCTGGCGCCAGATCGCCAAGCTATCGGTGATGCCGGCTGGCGAGTCCATGCTGTGGCGGATATCGACGGCGGCGCGCAATGGACCCGAGGTGGTGCGTGCCCTTTCCCGCTACATGTCGGTGCACGCACTTTACGATTGGTCCGGGGGACTGGTGTGGCTCGAAGTCGAGCCCAGCGCCGACGCCGGCGCCTCCGACATTCGCCGGGTGCTGGCGAGCTATGGTGGCTATGCCACGCTGATTCGCGCCACACCCGCCGTCAGGTCGGCGATCGACGTGTTCCAGCCGCAGACGCCGGCCATCGAGCGTCTGACCAGGGGACTGAAGCAGGCGTTCGACCCGGGCCATATCCTCAATCCAGGGCGCATGTACGCGGCGCTGTGAGGCGGGCTCGCAGGAATCCCCTCCCCCTCGCGGGAAGGGCTTAGGGGTGGGGGCACCATGGCGCGACGCGACCCGGAACATGCCCGACACTTTGGACAGACAGTGCCCGACCCCAGGTGAATTGTTGAAGTTTTCTATCTGTACCTTGCGTGTGGCTCTACCCAAACCCCGCCCCTGTCCCCGCGGGGGAGAGGAGCGCCCCGGCGTGCCGCTTGCCTGCTTGCCGCTCGCGAACGCCGCCGGAGTGTGGTAGCCTGGTTTATGATCAGAAAAGAAGCCATCGCCACCATCACCGCGCAACTCGAGTCCTTCGACGACGAGCGCGTGCAAGTCGTTGCAAACCTTGTGCAGTCTCTCGCAGTTGGCGATCTGAGGCGTGCGCTCAGCGGGCGCGAGCTTGCGCTTCTTGCGCAGGCCGAGCGTGACTTCGCGACGGGGAACACGCTAACACTCGATGAAATGGATGCCTACCTTGATGCTGCGAGGGCGCGCCGGTCTTCTGCTCGCAGCGCATGAGGACGATCCGCCTCTCGAAATCCTTTGCCGAAGAGTTCGACCGGCTGCTGGCGCAGGGTGAAGAGCGGTTCGGGCTTGCTGTCGTCGATGAGAAGCGTGCTCTTGTGCGTGGTGCGATCGCGAAACACCTTGCGTACTTTCCACGCCGACCGGTCGATTCCGTCCTCGGTATCTGCACTTATCACGTAACCGACACGCCGTTCGTGCTGCTCTACGACTACGACGATGCGGAGTTGAGGGTTCACCTGGTGGTGCACGGCCGTTCCGACTGGTCGCGGATCGATTTGAGCGCGGTGGAGTGGTGAGGGTCGATTGACGACGGGTGCATTGCGCTTCGCTATCGCATCTCACACTGCGAGGTTCTGCTATATTTCCCGCTGACGCCCCGAGGGCATCACCACATCACGAGCCCACACCTCCATGCAGACCAACTTCACACGCAAGCAGCTACAGGATCCAAGGATCGCCGAGGTCGAGCGCATCCTGCGCCGCTGCGTCCACTGCGGGCTGTGCACGGCGACGTGCTCGACGTATGTGCTGCTCGGCGACGAGCGCGATAGCCCGCGCGGTCGCATCTATCTGATCAAGGACATGTTCGAGAAGGGGCGCGATGCAAGCCAGCAGGTGCGCCATCACGTCGACCGTTGCCTGTCGTGCCTGTCCTGCATGACCACATGCCCGAGCGGCGTCGACTACATGCATCTGGTCGATCATGCCCGCGTGCACATAGACAAGACCGGCCGTCGCGGTCTCAAGGACCGCCTCGTGCGCTGGCTGCTGGCCGGTGTTCTGCCGTATCCTGAGCGTTTCCGCTTGGCGCTGCGCTTAGCCCCGCTTGGCCGCCCCTTCGTCGCCATCATGAAGCGCCTCGGCCTGAAGGAGCTGGCGGCGATGGTCGAGCTGGCCGGCGAGGTGCAGGCCGGCAGGGGCAAATACGAGGGGCCCGGCACGGCCGAGACGAAAGTCGAAATGCGCCGCCGCGTCATCCTGCTCGCCGGTTGCGCGCAGAAGGTCCTGCGCCCCGAGATCAATGACTCGACCATTCGGCTGCTGGCCCGGCGCGGCGTCGAGGTGATCGTGGCACCGGGGGCTGGATGCTGCGGCGCGCTGGTGCATCACATGGGCAAAGAGCATCAGGCCCTGCAGCAGATCAGGCGCAACATCGATGCCTGGTCGAAGGTGATGGAGCGCGGGCCGGTCGACGCCGTCATCATCAATGCCTCGGGGTGCGGCACCACGGTCAAGGATTACGGCTACATGCTGCGGCACGATCCGGTCTACGCCGCGCGCGCCGAGCGCATCTCGGCGCTGACCAGGGACGTCACTGAATTCCTGGCGGGCTACGATTTGGGCGCGCCGGCGCGCTGGTCCTCGATCCGGGTGGCCTATCATTCGGCCTGCTCCATGCAGCACGGCCAGCGCATTGTCGACGAGCCCAAGGCCCTGCTCAGCAAGGCCGGTTTCAGCGTCGTCGATATTGCGGAAGGCCACATCTGCTGCGGTTCCGCCGGCACCTACAACATCCTGCAGCCGGAGATTGCCGGGGAATTGCGCGCGCGCAAGGCCAGCCATATTCGCAACGCCAAGGCCGATGTGGTTGCCGCCGGCAACATCGGCTGCATCACGCAATTGGCGCCGGCGCTCGACGTGCCGATCGCCCACACGATCGAGTTGCTCGACTGGGCCTATGGCGGCCCCGTTCCCCATGGACTCGAGGACCTCAGAGCATTTATCAACGATGTGCCGATCTCCGCCCGCTCGATCGACGACTATATCGGGACGGCGTGAGCGGTCGTTGCAGGGCACGCCTGGGGGGCTGAATTTTGTTCGAGGATCGGCGTGGGGAGAGCGGGCCCTTTGACATCATCGGCGACGTGCATGGCTGTGCTGACGAGCTGATCGAGCTGTTGCAGCTCTTGGGTCATGCGGCCCGGCTCGAGGGCGGCGGCGTCGGGCGCCGGGCGGTGACCAGGGTGGCGCGCGGACGCCGCGTGGTGTTCGTCGGCGATCTGGTCGATCGCGGGCCTGCCTCGCCCGACGTTGTGCGCATCGCCATGGCCATGGTCGCGACAGGACAAGCTTGGTGCGTGCCCGGCAATCACGACAACAAGTTCATGCGCTGGCTGCAGGGGCGCCCCGTCAAGATCGTTCATGGGCTCGAGGCGACCGTCGCGCAAATGCAGGCGGAGCCGCCAGAGTTCCACACCGCGGCGCGCGTCTTCATCGAGAGCCTGGTCAATTACATCTGGCTCGATTCAGGCAATTTGATTGTCACGCACGCCGGCCTCGAGGCGCGCATGATCGGCGAGAGCGGCGATCACGTGCGCCGCTTCTGCTTGTTCGGCGATACCGACAACAAGCTCGACGAGCACGGCCTGACCATCCGCTATCACTGGGCGGCCGGCTATCGCGGCGAGCCGGCGATCGTTTATGGCCACACGCCGGTAGCGCAGGCCCTCTGGTTCAACAACACGCTGTGCATCGATACCGGCGCGGTGTTCGGTGGCAGCCTGACGGCACTGCGCTGGCCCGAGCGCGAGATCGTCAGCGTTTCAGCGCGAGCCGAATATGCCGTGTCGAAGAAACCGTTCGGGCATCCGCCGCATCGACCGGCACGCTGAGGCTTCTCCCTATCGCGCAGCGTAGGGGGAGTGCAGGCGGCTGGTCGGAATAAACTGAGAGCAACGCGAGGTGGGTCAGGCGCGGGAGTTGCAGAATTCAGCCGTAGGGTGAGTTAGGGCGCAGCCCGGAACGCACCGTGCTGCCGCAGGATGGTGCGGTACGGCCGGATCAAGTGTCCGGCCTACCGCACCCTACGGTGTCTCCTTAGGCTCACCCGCGTCGCCGCTCAGGGCACGCCTGTCCGCAGCAACCTATGGAGGACCTCATGACCGACACGCTGGCACTGATAGGCCGCCTGGCGCTGGTCGCCATATTCTTTCTGAGCGGCATCAACAAGCTCGTCGGGTTCGACGGCACGGTGCGCTACATCGCCGCCAAACCGTTCCTGCCGCTGCCGCAGGTTCTGGCAGGCATCGCCGTCGCCGTCGAGATCCTGGCGCCCCTGCTGATCGCCTTCGGCTGGCGGACGCGGCTGGCAGCCCTGGCCCTGGCCGCCTTCACGATCATCGTCACGCCCATTTTCCACGACTACTGGGCGCTGACGGGAGGCGCGCGGATCGGCCAGTATCTGCACTTCTGGAAGAACATTGGCCTGATCGGCGGCCTCGTGCTGCTGGCGGCCCACGGCCCCGGCGGCTTCAGCGTGGATGGGCGCAAGCAGCGCGCGTGACCGCCCTTTGACCGCCCGCTTGCCGGTGCTAGCGTCCGCCCCGATTCATCGTCGTCGCGGAGGCCTGCCATGGACAAGATCAATGCCCGCATCGCCAAGGAGCTGAGCGTCGGCGTACAGCAGGTGGCCGCCGCCGTCGCGTTGCTCGGCGAAGGCTCGACCGTGCCGTTCATCGCGCGCTATCGCAAAGAGAAGACCGGGGGTCTCGACGACACGCAATTGCGCAAGCTGGAGGAGCGGCTCGGCTACCTCGGCGAGCTGGAGGAGCGTCGCGCCACGGTGCTGAAAAGCATCGAGGAGCAGGGCAAGTTGACGCCGGAGCTGTCGCGCTCGATCAACGCGGCCGACAGCAAAGTGGCGCTGGAGGACATCTATGCGCCCTACAAGCCCAAGCGCCGCACCAAGGCGCAGATCGCGCGCGAGGCCGGGCTCGAACCGCTGATGCAGGCGCTGCTGGCCAATCCCGCCCTGACGCCGGAAGCCGAGGCGGCGAAATACGTCGATGCTGACAAGGGCGTGGCCGACGCGAAGACCGCGCTGGAGGGCGCCCGCGCCATCCTGATCGAGCGCATCGGCGAGACGCCCAATCTGGTGGGCACCTTGCGCGAATGGCTGTGGGACAACGGCGTCATGATCTCGAAGGTTGGCAAGGGCAAGGACGCTGAGGGCGCCAAATTCTCCGACTACTTCGATTTCAGCCAGAAGCTCCGGGAGCTGCCCTCGCACCGCATGCTGGCCTTGCTGCGCGGGCGCAATGAAGACGTGCTCGACCTCGATCTCGATGTGCCGCGGGAGGCCGGCAAGGCGCATCCCGCCGACGCCCGGATCATGGTGGCGGTGGGCATCGCCGATCGTGGCCGTCCCGCCGATCGCTGGCTTACTGACAGCGTGCGGTTGGCCTGGAAGGCGCGACTGCATGTCTCCCTGTCGGTCGATCTGCTGACCCGCGCCAAGGACAAGGCCGATGCCGAGGCCATTGCCGTGTTCTCGAAGAACATCAAGGATCTGATGCTGGCCGCTCCGGCCGGTCCGCGCGCCACCATGGGCCTCGATCCCGGCATCCGCACCGGCGTCAAGGTGGCCGTGGTCGATGCCACCGGCAAGGTGCTGGATACCGCGACGGTCTACCCGCACGAGCCACGTCGCGACTGGACTGGATCGCTGGCGACGCTGGCGGCGCTGTGCCTCAAATATAAGGTGGATCTCATCGCCATCGGCAACGGCACCGCCAGTCGCGAGACCGACAAGCTCGCCGCCGAGCTGATGCAGAAAATGCCGCAGCTGAAACTGACCAAGGCGATGGTGTCGGAAGCTGGCGCCTCGGTCTATTCGGCCTCCGAACTCGCCGCCAACGAGTTCCCCGACCTCGATGTGTCGCTGCGCGGCGCCGTCTCGATCGCGCGCCGCCTGCAGGATCCACTGGCCGAATTGGTCAAGATCGAGTCCAAGGCGATCGGCGTTGGCCAGTACCAGCATGACGTCGATCAATCAGGCCTTGCCCGCTCGCTCGACGCGGTGGTCGAGGATTGCGTCAACTCGGTCGGCGTCGATGTCAACATGGCCTCGGCGCCGCTGCTGGCGCGCGTGTCGGGTCTCAACCAGACGCTGGCCAGCAACATCGTCGCCTTCCGCGACGCCAACGGCGCCTTCAAGTCGCGCGCGGCCCTGAAGAAGGTGCCCCGCCTCGGGCCGAAAGCCTTCGAGCAGGCGGCGGGCTTCCTGCGCGTCATGGGCGCCAGCAATCCGCTCGACGGCTCGGCCGTGCACCCGGAAGCCTATCCGCTGGTCGAGCGCATCGCCGAGGCGACCAAGCGGCCGGTCAAGGCGATGATCGGTGATCGGGGGTTCTTGCAAGCCCTGAAGCCGGCGCAATTCGCAGATGCCCAATTCGGCGAGCCGACCATCGCCGATATTCTGCTCGAGCTGGAGAAGCCCGGCCGCGACCCGCGCCCCGAGTTCAAGACCGCGACGTTCCAGGAGGGCGTGGAGAAGCTGTCGGATCTCAAACCCGGCATGGCGCTGGAAGGCGTCGTCACCAACGTCACCAACTTCGGCGCGTTCGTCGATATCGGCGTGCATCAGGATGGCCTGGTGCACATTTCCGAGATGGCCGACCGCTTCATCAAGGACCCGCACGAGGTGGCGAAAGCCGGCGACGTGGTCAAGGTGCGGGTCAAGGAGGTCGATGTGGCGAGGAAGCGCGTGGCGCTGACCATGAAGTCGGGCGCGATCGATGCGGGTGCACCGCGCGGGGCACAGGTTGGCGCTGGCGCGAGCCGCCCCGCCCAAGCCAGCCCGCCGTCCCGCCCAGTCTCGGGCGGATCACGCCCGGCCCCGGCCGACCAGCATGCTGGCGCTGGCGGCGAGAGCGCACTGGCCGCCGCGCTGAGGCGCGCGCAGGAGCAAGGGAAGCGGTGAAGCGATGGCGTTGTCTGAGTGTGCTATGGCCATGCACGAGGCAGGCTGTGCCGTCTTTGATGGGCTCAGCCAGTGAGCAGAGTTAGACGGACCACGAAACGAGGTTGCACCCATGCTCGCCTGCCGTGACCTGTTCGACATCCCGCGCGACGTGGCCTATCTGAGCGCCGCCTCCTACAGCCCATTGCCGCTCGCCACGCAGGCCGCCGGGCGCGCGGCGGTCGGCAACAAGGGCCGGCCCTGGCAGTTGGGGCCCGAGTTCATCCTGCAGCAGAATGAGCGCGTGCGGGGCGCCGCCGCCCGGCTGATCGGCGCCGAGGCCGGCGACGTGGCGATCGTCCCCTCGGTGGGCTACGGCGTGGCTTCGGCGGCGAAGTTTCTCGTCGTGCCGCGTGGTGGCCGCGTGCTGGTGCTGGCCGACGATCACACGTCGCCGGTGCTCGAATGGCACGCACGGGCACAGGCCGGCGGCTTCACCGTCGAGACGATCGCGGTGCCGGGCGACGGCGACTGGACCAGCGCCGTACTGTCGAGCATTGCGCGCAAGGATGCCGCTCCCTTGGCGCTGGCCTCGATCTCGTCGGTCCACTGGGCCGATGGCGCCATGCTCGACATCCACGCCATCGCCGCTGCGCTGCGTCGCCAGGGCAGCGCGCTGCTGGTTGACGCCACCCAGGCTGTCGGTGTGGTGTCCATCGATGTGCGGGCGTTCGATCCAGACGTCCTGGTGTTCCCGACCTACAAATGGCTGCTTGGGCCCTATGGCCGCGCCTTCATGTATGTGGCCAAGCGCCATCACGGTGGCATTCCGCTGGAACAGACCAGCATCGGGCGACGCAATGTGCGCGCCGAGAACGACATCTACTTCCAGGACCTGGCCTATCTACCCGACGCCCGCCGTTACGACATGGGCGAGCGCGACCATTTCCTCTCCATACCGATGACCTCGGCCAGCCTGGACCTCGTGCATGAGCTGACGCCTGATGCCATTGCGCAACGAACGCAACAGCTGACGGCGCGCTTGGCGGACGGTCTGGCCGGCCTGCCGGTCGCGTTCACGCCGGCGCGCCACCGCTCCCCGCACATCCTCTCGCTCGGATTTCCGCGCGGCGTGCCGGCCGATCTCGCCGGGCGGCTCGCCAAGGCCAACGTGTATGGCGCCATGCGGCTCGGCCGCCTGCGCCTGTCGCCGCACGTCTACAACGATGAGATCGACTGCGATCGCGCCATTGCGGCCCTGCAAGCGGTGTTGGCGTAGGCGCTTGGCTTCGAGCCGATGCCGCTGCGTTACGCGACCGGCTCAGCCACGTATGGTTCTCCAGCCACGCTGCAGGGTGAATGCGCCCCCGCGATCATCGTCCCCGCCGGGCGGCCTAATCCTTGCGGAAAAACGCATCGACCCGCATGCCGGGCAGCAGCGGCAGGTTGCCGTCGAGGTCGATGGTGACCTCCAGGACTTCGACGTCGGTCGGCCGGCGCGCACCGCGATTGCCCAGGCGCGGGGCGGCAAGCGTCGGCGCAATGGCCGAGACCTTGCCCTCGAAGTCACGGCCAGGAAAGCCGGCGCCACGCACGAACGCGCGCTGGCCACGCTTGATCTTGGCGGCGTCGGCCTCGTCGACCTCGGCTTTGACGCGCAACAGGTAGGCATTGCCGACCACGGCGAGAATCTGCTCGGGCGAAGGGGCCACCATCTCGCCGACCTTGGCATTGAGGATGAGCACGGTGCCGGTGATCGGCGAACGAATGCGGGTGCGCTGCAGCATGGTCTCGGCGATCTCGACCTCGGTGCGTGACGTGGTGAGTGCGGCTTCCAGGCGGGTCGGTGGTGGCAGGCCTGGCTTCACCTGGGCGCTGGCAAAAGTGGTTCGCTCGCGTTGCAGACGATCGCGGGCGTCGGTCAATCGCTTCATGGCGCTGGTCAGCATGCCATCGGCGCCAGAGGCGCCCTTGCGGCGCGCCGTGAGGGCAAAATCCACCTCGAAGCGGGCGTTGGTGACAGAGCGTGCCGCGGCATAAAAGGCATCCTCTGCCTTGTTGATCTGATCGCGGCTGGTGTTGGCAGGCTGCGCATCTCGCTCGCGCTGACGCACGCTCACCTCGGTTTCAGCAGCGGTGAGGCGGGCGCGGGGCTCGTCGTCCTCGAGGCGCAAGACCACCTCGTCCTGCTCGATAAAGCCGTTGACGGGAACCGGCAGCTCGGCCACGCGGCCGAGCATGGCAGCTCCCATCTTGTATTCTCCAGACAATGGCTCGACCCGACCTGGGGCCGCGGCCAGCCAGGGGACCTCCTTGACCGCGGCCTGGGAGACCGGCTTGGCCGTCCCGAAGACCAGGTATGCGCCAAAGGCCGCGGCACCGATCAGTACCAGGAGGACAATCTTGCTGATGATCTTGACCATGTCCGGCTCACCGTTCCTGCCTCACGCCGCGTCCAAGCGTTCGCGGCGTCATTGATGTCCTGAGTCACGGGCTGGTTCAAGTCGGCGCGCGCGACATCGCTCGGTTACAATTGGGTTGCAAACTGGAAACAATGGGCCATCAGGCGGCGAGCACGAGGCTGTTGCGCGCCGGCTTTGCGGGCCGTTCGTCGCCGACGATCACGCCATCCTCGATGCGGATGATGCGATCGGCGTAGGGCAGCGTGCGGTGGTCGTGGGTGACGGCGAGCACGGCGCGGCTGGAGTCCTTTGCGACCTTGGCGAGCAGTTCCATGGCCGCCTTGCCGCTTTCGGCATCGAGGGCGGCAGTCGGCTCGTCGGCGAGCACGACCGTGGGTGAGCCGGCCAGCGCGCGGGCGAGGCCGACGCGCTGCTTCTGGCCGCCACTGAGCTGGCCCGGATAGGCGCCGGCGCGATGGCCCAGGCCGACTTCCTGCAGCGCCTTGTGCGTGAGCTTCCAGGCCGCCTCGCCACGTACGCCGCGGACATCGAGCGCCAGCATGATGTTCTCGGCCGCCGTCAGCGTCGGGAACAGGTTGTAGGCCTGGAAGACGAAGCCGACGCGATCGCGCCGCAGCCGCGCCAAGCCCTCGGCATCCAGGCCCTCGGTGGAGATGCCGTTGATGCGAACATGGCCTTCGCCGGGGCTCAAGATGCAACCGATGATTGAAAGAAGCGTGGTCTTGCCGCTGCCGGAAGGGCCCATCAACAGGGTCAACTCGCCGGCATTGAGCTGGACGTCGACGCCTTTCAGGGCCTGGACGGCGCCGGCGCCCGAACCCAGCGTCTTGCGGATGCCGCAGGCCTCCAGAAGGACGCGTCCGCCGTTGGTTGCTGGTGCTGTGTGCGCTGGGTTGGTCATGGTCCTCACTCCTGTCGACTGGGCCGCTGCTGCGGTGTGTGAGGAGAAGATGTCCTAAAACCGCGGTTGTGGCTGTTCCCGTGGGCACAGCATCATGGTTAATAGACCACGTTTCAGCGACTGAAGACAGTGGCGGGGTCAATTCGCGTCACTTTGAGGATGGCCGATAGCGCCGCCAGCGTGCACATGCCGATGGTCAGGCAGAACATGCCCAGGGCGAGTTCGGGTGTCATGACGATGACCAGGGTGGTGTCCTGGGTTGCCCAGATGATCAACAGGCTGAGGGCCAGGCCGAGGGCATAGCCGATCACCGCGCTGAGCAGCGCCTGCATGAGGATCACGCGGTGGATATAGCTGCCCGAGGCGCCCAGCGCGCGCAGGGTCGCGAACTCGTTGAGGTGGTCCTTGGTGCTGGCATAGAGCGTCTGGGCGACGATGACGATGCCGACGATGATGCCGAGGATGGCGCCGGCGATGAGCGCCGAGCCGGCGCCGGTCTGGAACAGCCAGTAATCGAGGCTGCGCTTGCGGAATTCCTGTTGTGTCAGCACCTCCGCATCGGGCAAACGGGCGGCCAGCGCGCTGCGCACGGTCTCCAGGTTAGCGCCGGCGGTCAGGTTGATCAGCGTATAGGTCGCCTGATCGCGGCCAGCATCCAGGTAGGAGCGGGCGCGCGCCAGGTTCGTGAACACATACGGCATGGTCGTGAATGAGCGGATGCCCGAGGTCAGGGTGGTGACGGTGACGGTCTGGCCGTTGAGCTCGGCGACGGCGCCGTTGGCGCTGATGCCCAGATCCTCGAAATAGGTGCGGTCGACCGCCACGGCCGCAGGCGCCGCAAGGGAATCGAGGCTGCCCTCGACGATATTCCAGGGCACCGTGCTGCCGGGCTGCAGGCTCGAGCCGACGATCAGCACAGCGGTCACGCCACCTTTGGGCTTGCGCCAGGCACCAAAGCCGACGACCAGGTCTTCGGCACGGGCAACGCCGGGGGTGGATAGCGCCGCGTGGCGCTCGCGGCCGTTGAGGAAGGCTGGATCATCGAAGCTCTTGGTTCCCAGTGGTATGATCCACAGATCGGCTTCCGACTGGTCGAGCATGGCGGCGATCATGCGCTCCGAGCCGATGTAGAGCCCGAGCTGTACGGCAACCAGCACCACCGAGAACAGGATGCCGACCAGCGTCACGGCCAGGCTGAGGTGGTCGTGGAACAAATTGCGATAGGCCAGGCGCGCGATCATCGAGATCGGCATCGGCTGTGAGTCGAGCGCCATATCGTCGGCTATGGCGCTCTTTTGGGTCGGACCTGGACTGTTGCTGCCCGCTTGCATCGTTTGCCCCTCTGGCCGCCTGCCGATTCCGGCCAGTGTTACCGCCTCGGCTATTCAACGCAAGGCGCCGCCATCATCACGCCGACGGACGGTAGGAATTTCTGGCACATCGGGCCTGCATTTGCCGTCTCAGATACCGGTGTCAGCTTCGCTGGCGCCGATAACCGCGGGGTCGCGGGCTCTTGTTGGGCGACGACCTTGGGGGCCTCGACCTTGGCTTCGGCCTTGGGCGGTGCGGCTTCTGCAACCTTGGCCGTTGTCGCCGGGGCGATCGAGCCGGTCTGAAGTGCGGCGGCCGTGGCAGCTTCGGCCTTGGCAAGCCTGGCAGCTTCGACCTTGGCCATTTCCGCCTTCTCGATCTCGGCCTTTTCGGCCTTGGCGCGTAACCGGGCCATCTCCAACCGGCGGGCCCGCTCGCGGCGCTCGGCCAGCTCCTCGGGATCGACTTGGACCGGGCGGCGCTCGACGCGATAGTGACCATGCTGATGCGTTGGCTGGGCGAGCAGGATGCCGAGCGGCACGCCGACGCCCAATCCGAACCGAACGCCGCGGGCGTCGGCGGAAGGCGAGAGCAGCGTGCTGGCGGCGAGAAGGGCGGCGGCGGCGGTCAGAAGCTTCGAGGTCATGACACTACTCCTTGCTGATGTTGGCTTGGGCCTGAGAAACGCTCCGAGGCGCGATTGCATGAGGACATTCTGCAGGAGAAGGCGTGGGTTCGCTGTTCCGATGGGAACACGGCAGCTGAAAACATTGCAGCGCGGCCGCGTGCATCAAACATCGTTAACGTCCGCGTCCGATACTGACCTTCCAGCCGGCGAAAGATTCGATTGATCTTGTCTCGCCGGGAACAGCGGGATCGGCCGCGTATCCCTAATCTCCCTAGCAAGGTCGAACCCGGCAGGCGCCGGAAAGCAGCAAGACCTGAAGGCACTGCGATCTCACTCAAGGGAGACAACGATGACCAGCTTCTTCAAGATGGCCCGCCTCGGTTTCGTCATGGCGGTTTCGGCAGCGGGCTCCTCGGCGGCCTTGGCCTCCGGGCCGACCGGCACCTGGATCGATCACACCGGCCGCGGCGCCGTCGAGATTGTCGACTGTGGCGGCCGGATGTGCGGTCGCATCGTCTGGCTCAAGGACAGCGCGCACGGCGACACCTGCGGCTTGAAGATCATCGGCGACGCCAAGCCGGTTGCCGGCGGCAAGTGGGACAATGGTTGGATCTTTGATCCCGACAGCAACGGCCGCTACAGCGTCGAAATCACGCCGATGGGCGACCGGCTCAAGGTTGTCGGCTACTCCGGCAGCAAGTTCCTCAGCGAGACGATGATCTGGCGCCGGGCGCCACAGGATCTCAAGCGCTGCACCTGATCACCAACTCAGGCCAGGTTGCTCTTGCTCCGGGGTTGTCAGTTCGAGGCGATTGGTGAAATGAAATCGACAGCGCGCGCCAAGCCGTTGCAGACGCGCCAGATGCAGGCCGTCGACAGAAATAGCTCGCGCATGCTCTCGTGGTCGCCGAACTGCAGCAGATAGCCGTTGGTGGCGACGCCGATCGACAATGTGGTGGTGCGGCTGACGACCTGGCTCGATTGAGCGCGATAGACGCTCTCGACCAGCTTGCGCACCAACTCGCGGGCATCGTCCGTCGGCAATTCGAACAGCTCATGGCCGTCACGAGCTTCGTTGTAAGCGTAGGTGGCCTCGATGCGGATGCGGTGCGGGCGGTAGGCCAGAATATGCAGCTGCAACACCTGCTTGCCCTGTGGAAACGCGAAGGCGCGCTCGTCGAGGTCGACCTTGATCACGGCATCGGGCTGCGGCGCCGACACCTCGCGCGCGGCGGTGGAGGCGATCTCGCGGGTCTTGAGGTCGAAGGCGGGCATGGCGGTGCAATACTCCGCAACAGATGGTCGGCTCATCGCCGGGGTGGTCCAGTATAACAGGCGCCGATGCTGCAATGAAGGCGGCGCGGGTGCGAAGGTTGCCTCAAGCGGAGAGTTCTTTTTTCGCGGCGCGCGCCAGGAAACCGGATCGCGTGAGCCCCTGCGACTCGGCATGGCGATCAATTGCAACGAGCACATCGGCCGGCAGTGTGATGTTGATGCGCACGGACCTGATCGGCGTGCTTGGCGGATCGACCAGGACGGCCACCGCGTCACGGTTCTCGCGCTCCGCCATCAGCGCCTCCATCGCCGAGGGCTGGGGGATCACCTCGCCGTCCTGCGTCAGCCCCTCCAGATGCAGGGCCAATGCCTCCCTGGCCATGTCTCGGGCCTCGTCCAGGGGTAGCGCCAGCCGTGATGCAGCCGGGAAGATCGGGGAACGAGACGCCATAGTCGCTGTCTCGATCCTTGTGGATCAGGGCAATGTAGGGGCGCATGGGAGTCACTACCTTTCGGCCTGGGATTGGTAACAAAACGGCTGAGTTCCTGTTCATATCTCACCTTCGAAGTGGATTTCAGAGCCAGCGATAGCAACCTTCGCATCCACTGGCCTGCCTGAGTCGGTGAAAACACGAATCCTCATTGTGTAATTGCCTGGTGACAGCATCTTATGCTTGCCTTGGGCTGCGACGATGCGGATGGGCGACCCAGGAGTCCCAGCGCCCTGACACAGAAGGACCCTTATTGTCTGCCCGGCATCAAGGTCGAATCGGCCCTCCGGGCTGCCCCCAGTCTGATGCTCGGTTCGCAACTCCCAATCAGTTAGGAGCTTGTCGCCTTTTTCATCGACCAACTCCTCAATCAGAGCGTGGCAGCCCTGTACTCCAATTTCATCGCTCTTGTTCTGGACGCGTAAGTAATACGCGTTTTTCGCATCGCCAGGTGGCTGTTCAAGCCCAAGAATCGTGATTTTTGGGAGGCGCCGTTCCTGAGCGTCGGCGATCGATTTGGAAAGTGTCTCGATCTCAGCACCACGCTCCGCATGCATGTCGGCCGGCACAACAAACATCTTGAGACCGAGAACAACAATGAAGGTCAAGATAGTGCCGACGCAGGCGCTGCCAAGCACCAATAGATAGGTGTTCGCGTCGTGAGCGGACCCGTAATGAGACTTTGCGTAGAAGGTCAACGCTCCCAAGATCACAAAGCTCAGTAGGGTACGGCGCGCATGCCTATCCCTTTACCTCAGGCTAGCTTCGCGTGAATTGACGGGAACCAGCGACAGCGCCGGGTGTCATCGACGAGCTGGCGCATGGTGACGGCCGGCCGTGCGACGAGGCTCTCGATCACGCGCGCGGCGATGCG
>CAZCGE010000008.1:0-3466 GCA_964498125.1 uncultured Devosia sp.
CTTCCGCCACAACCGCCGCAAGACCATCGGTGTCAGCCGCATCGCCGCGCGCGTGATCGAGAGCCTCGTCGCACGGCCGCCCGTCACCATGCGCCAGCTCGTCGATGACACCCGGCGCTGTCGCTGGTTCCCGTCAATTCATGCGAAGCTAGCCTGAGGTAAAGGGATAGGCATGCTCCGAAGTCGGGGCCAGTCGCCCGAGGTAAAATTGGTTCAAGATGAGATTTTATTTCACGCGCGCGCGGGCTGAATTGCGGAAACAAGAGAATCATCTGTTAGATGTTCAACACTTGGCCGCGATAGGCCAACAGAGAGGATCCCATGGGCAAGAGATTCCAATGCATTTGGGCTGCGGCGCTCGCAGGGTCGGTATTGCTTGCCGGGTGCGCCAGCAATGGATTCGAGACGTCGAGTCTGGGCTCGAGTGATCAGCCTTCCGACGAGCGGCCGTCCGATGAGCCGGTGGCGCTGGGTAAGGTCCATTACGCGCAAGGATCATATGGCCTGGCGGAGCGGCAATTCAGACGTGCAGTCGAGAGCAATCCTCACAGCGCGGAAGGCTGGCTCGGCTTGGCTGCCTCCTATGATCGATTGGCGCGCTTCGATCACGCTGAGCGGGCGTATAAGCAGGTTTTGAGTTTGCGGGGCCGCTCCGCCGAGATTCTCAATAATCTCGGATACCATTACATGCTGAGAGGCGACCTCCAGAAAGCGCGCAGCCACTTCCAGGAGGCCGCGAGGAAGGACCCAGGCTCGCCACACATCCAGGGTAATATGCGCTTGTTGGAGACTTGGAAAACCGGGGACGTTTCAGGTCCTGGTCAATAATACCAGTCTTGTTCCGCGCCCCTTGGCGCGTCATTTGACCGCCACGCCGGAACGCGCTGTTCACAGTAACTCAATTCATGCATCAGAGATTTGAGATCATGGCTTTTCTGTGGAGAATATATTAACGAGACCTTGCGCATAGTTGAACATGGTGGACTATTTTCTTCTAAATTTATTTGCGCGGCCGTATCACTGCTTGAAATTTATTGGATATTATTACCTGCTTGCGTGCATGAATTTCATTCCGCTCCAGCAGCATCCAGTCTCCATCGTCGCGTGACACGAAGGTCTGGTCGGCGCGCCCGCGCCGTGCGTCGCGGGCGCGTTGCCGGTCTTCGTTGCTTGTCAGCGACGGTGGCGAGAGCGGTCTCGAAATTCAAAGTTGGTGCGCATCGTTGCGCACAGCAAACCACGCAAACGCCCCTCGATTGAAGTGCCTAAAAAGTGCCTAGACATCGGTTGTCAAAATCGCAACCTATTGGTTTGATTGGTGCCGGCTGAGGGAATTGAACCCCCGACCAACGGTTTACAAAACCGACGGGCAGTGTTGCGCCTCCTTTCTCAGCGTGTCCGCAAGATTGAAAATACACGATGTTTTTCAAATCTCTATGTCACCATCTTTCCGCAGGTTGCCCTTGCTTGCCCTTTCGGTGCTTGCTATTTTGGCTCCAGCAAGCACGCCAGCAAGCACCGGTGGAGGGGGTATGGCAACAGGCAAGATCACGAAGTCGAGCGTCGATCCCTTGCGGGCGGTGGGCGGCAAGCCTGCTTTCCTCTGGGACAACGAGTTGCGGGGATTCGGCGTCAAGGCGACGCCAGCAGATCGCAAGGTCTATCTCGTGCAATACCGACTTGGCGGCAGGAGCGGTCGAGCCCAGCGCGTGACGCTCGGCACCCATGGCAATATCACGGCTGATGAGGCGCGCCAGAAAGCCAAGCAGGTGCTCGGGAAGATTGCCGACCGTGTCGACGTGGCGGCCGAGAAGCGCAAGCAAAAGCATGTCGATCGTAGCGCCCCAACGATCGCGGAATTGGCCGCTGACTTCATCGAGATTCTGGTCAAGGCCAAGCGCAAGCCATCGACACGCGCGGAATATGAGCGGCTGCTCGGTAAGTTGGTTTTGCCTGCGCTGGGCCGGCGCCGTGTTCGGGACGTGACGCATGGCGATGTCGAGCGTTGGCACCTGGGATTGAAGGCGACGCCGACGCAAGGCAATCGTGCACTGGCGGTGCTGTCCACTCTGTTCAGCTGGGCCATCCGCGGTGACTATCAGCCCGATCGGCAAAACCCGTGCGCCGGCATCGAGAGATTCAAGGAAGAACCGCGCAAGCGGTATTTGTCCGAGCGTGAGCTTGCAGCACTGGGCGCTGCGCTCCGTGAGGCCGAAACCGTTGGCGTCGCCTGGGATGCCGATGAGACCAAGCCGACCGCCAAGCATCTGCCGAAGAAGATGGAGAACCGGCGAACCAAGATCGATCCATACGCCGCGGCGGCCATTCGCCTGTTTGTGCTGACTGGCGCACGCCTGGGTGAAATCCTGACTCTGAAGTGGGACTATCTCGATCCCGATGCCGGCGTGCTCCGACTGCCCGACTCTAAAACAGGCGCGAAGATCCTCACCCTCAACGCGCCAGCATTGGCTGTGCTGGCCTCGCTCCCGCGCGACGCCGATAATCCCTACGTCGTCCCTGGCGAGCGGCCAGGCTCGCACCGCACCGATATCAAGCGGCCGTGGAACATGGTCCGGCACCTGGCTGGCCTTCAGGACGTACATATTCATGATCTGCGGCACACGACGGCATCGGTCGCCGTCGCCAGCAATGTATCCCTCACGCTGATCGGCGGATTGCTCGGACACAAGAGCCAGCAGACGACCCAGCGCTACGCCCACCTATCTGATGACCCGTTACGCGATGCCGCGGAGAAGGTGGGGGCACGCATTCAGCGGCTGATGGAACAAACCGCGGAGAACAAGCCCAGCGGGGTTGTGCCACTGAGGCTGCCGGCGAAGTGATTGAATCGATGGGGCCTGAAAGCACGCGACGCCTCGTCGCGCCTGAGCTAGGCCCAGCGAGGTCGATCCTGGCGGAGCCGCTCTCGGCTCCCAAGCCGGCCAATTCCGCTGCCCTGGCTGCGGCCGTGCCGCGACTGCCGGCATCGCCCGCCAAGCATCCGGGCGATGTGCCCGCCATCATGGTCGACTGTCTCGAACCGGCGCCGGGCTTCCGCGTCGAGATAGAGGACGCCTATAGGGCCTATGTCGCTATGTGCGCGGCCAGGGCCGTGCCCTCGTTGGCGCCGGAGACGTTCCTCGCCCGGCTGAGCGAGTTCTGCAGGGGCTGCCAGATCCAAACCGAGCCGGAGGGCGGTCAAGTCTATCTGGTGAGCGTCCGCCTGCTGGCGGTTCCGGATTGGGAGCCTGCGCCGAAGTCACGCCGCCGAACGCAGCGCTCACTGCCGCTCACCAGTCCCCGCGCACGCACGCCGCGCCTGGGCCGCGCTGCCGATCCGAGAACGCCATGATCGCGACAAGAGCCCAGATCCGTGCAAGGCAGGCCTTGCTCGGATGGACGCGAGTGCGGCGGTGCCCTCGCGCGCGCGTACGCGCGCGTATTGGTCCAGAAACCACCGCCGCTC
>CAZCGE010000009.1:0-54181 GCA_964498125.1 uncultured Devosia sp.
GAGGAAGGACTTTTCACGACCGAGGACCAGGCAGTTGATCCTCAGGGTAGGCGGCCCAGAAATCGCGAAAAGCCGTTCGGCGTCGCCCCGGATGGCACGCCGGTCGATCCGGCACAGGGCCGCGGTAGATCGAGACGGCCGCCAACGCCGCCCTCTACGGCGACGCCACAAGCAAGGCCGCAAGGTGTGCCTGCTCCGAAATCTCCGTCGGCAGCACCGCCCAAGCCTGACACTCCCAAGCCAGAATTCTTGTCAAAGAAGCCCAAGCAAGGCACACTCAAAGGAAATGAGAATGACCTTACGAAGCAAGAACGAGCATTCGCAAACGAGCTTGTCGATCTTGGAAATGATGTCGAGATCGTTCCAAGGGGGGCTGGACGCACCGCAGACCTGCGGATCAATGGCACACTTCACGAATTGAAGACTGTATCGGCAGTCAGGAAGACCGACGTCAATGGCATTTCAAGCGCGATCACCAACAGAATACTTAACGGGAGAGGTCAATCGAGCCAAATCATAATCAATGCCCGAGATCAACCTGGGATGACCATTGAGGCAGCTGAGCGTGCCATAATCAGAGCCTATGGTGCTGATGCCAAGAAAGGAATCAACTCTATTACTATCTTAACACCAGATGGCCCTGTACACGCTCCTCGGAGGAAGTAGATGGAACGTCCGACAAAAGAAGAGCTGCGCGAGCGCATAACCGAACATTTGGCGCACTTCGGCAGCAATGATGCGAGTAATGTCGTGTGGGCCGGTTATCTGGCTGGCCTTCTCGAGTGGCGCTTGCTTGACATCGAAGACTACGACTCTTTGCGCGATCTTCTGAGGCCCGCCGGAGAGGAAGAACTGCAGAGAATATTTCTCGGTTTCGAAACCGATGACGAGGAATAGTCAGAGCAGCCGCTGCTCGCCCTAGAGACGCTGGGCCAGCCGGTGTGGGCGCCGCGCGACTATGCCACTTTTGCCCGCGAGGGCTACGCGCAGAACGCCATCGTGCATCGCTGCGTGCGCATGGTGGCGGAGGCGGCGGCCTCGGTGCCGCTGCTGCTGTACGAGCGCGAGGCGGAGCTCATCGAGCATCCGCTGCTCGACCTGCTCAGGCGGCCGAGCCCGGGTATGACGGGGACGGATCTGCTGGAGAGCTGGTACGGTTTTCTGCTGGTCGCGGGCAACGCCTACATGGAGGTGGTCGGCCTCGAGGGGCAATTGCGCGAGCTGCACGCGCTGCGTCCCGACCGCATGAAGGTCGTCCCTGGGCCGGACGGCTGGCCGGAGGCGTGGGAGTACCAGGTGGCGGGGCGCTCGGTGCGCTTCGAGGGCGAGGCGGTGGAAAATGTCCGGCCGATCCTGCACCTGAAACTGTTTCATCCGGGAAATGATCATTACGGCCTCTCCCCGATCGAGGCGGCGGCGACGGCGATCGACATCCACAACGAGGCGGCGCGCTGGAACAAGGCGCTGCTGGATAATTCCGCCAGGCCGTCGGGCGCGCTGGTCTATGCGGCGAAGGACGGTCATCTGACGGGCGAGCAGTTCGAGCGGCTGAAACGCGAGCTGGAAGGCAGCTTTCAGGGCACGCGGCATGCGGGGAGACCCCTGCTGCTGGAGGGCGGGCTCGACTGGAAGCCGCTGTCGCTGTCGCCCAAGGACATGGATTTCATCGAGGCCAAGAACGGCGCCGCCCGCGAGATCGCTCTCGCCTTGGGTGTGCCGCCGATGCTGCTCGGGCTCTTTTCTTGCTCGCCTCCGGCAAGACCCGGGCGACAATACGTACTCCAACTACCAGGAGGCGAGCCGGGCGTTCTGGCGGCAGACGGTCTTGCCGCTGGTCAACCGGACGGCAAGGGCGCTGAGCGGGTGGCTCGGCGCGGGGTTTGGCGGGGCGCTGGAGCTGCGGGCTGATCTGGACCAGGTCGAGGCGCTATCCCCTGAACGTGAGGCGCTGTGGGCCAGATTGGAGAAGGCGGGGTTCCTGACCCGGGCGGAGAAACGGGCCGCAGCGGGGTATGGAGAGGACGCCGGCACGGACGACGCTGGCGAGAAGTTCAATCCCTATCATGACGAGGAAGGACTTTTCACGACCGAGGACCAGGCGGTTGAACCGCAGGGAGGGCGGGCTCGACTGGAAGCCGCTGTCCTTGAGCTCCAAGAACATGGACTTCATCGAGGTCTAGAACGCGAACAATAAACATCCGTGGCCGCCTCTCCCCCGGATCAAGTGTCCGGGGCCGCCCCTCTCTCCGCAAGCGGGAAGAGGGGCAGAGGCCGACGCGCAAGCACATTCGACAACCAACGAGACCCCCATGACCGACACCCCGTCGCGCCAGCCGATGCTGCATGCCTTCACCAAGCTCGATCTAAAGAGCGTCACCGCCGACGGATTGTTCGAGGGCTATGCCGGGCTGTTCAATAGCGAGGACCTCGGGCGCGATGTGATCATGCCCGGCGCCTTTGCACGCTCGCTGCGCACGCGCGGCGCCAGCCGCATCAAGATGCTGTTCCAGCACGACCCGGCGCAGCCGATCGGCGTGTGGACCGAGCTGACCGAGAATGCGCGCGGACTCTATGCCACGGGCCGTCTGACCACGCAGGTCGCCAAGGCGCGCGAGGTTCTCGCCTTGATGCGCGATGGCGCCGTCGACGGACTGTCGATCGGCTTCCGTGCGGTGAAGGGCAGCCGCGACGCGCGCTCCGGCGTCCGCCGTCTGACGGAAATCGACCTTTGGGAAATCTCGATCGTGACGTTTCCGATGCAGCCCGATGCGCGCATCCACAACGTCCGGTCGGCGCCGTTCGCCGGTCACTTGCCGACCGCGCGCGAATTCGAACGCTGGCTCACGCGGGATGCTGGGCTGACGCGATCGCAGGCCCGCGCCATCGCGCGCGACGGCCTGAAAGGGCTCGCCAGCTCGCGGGATGCGGCGGCGGGCAAGCGGGAGGTGACCGAGCTTTCCGGAATGATCCGGCGGGCGACGCACCTGATCCGCCAGAGCATGCAACCCTAACCGTCTGGACATGAACATATGATCAACGAAACCTATGAGACCAAAACGAGCACGCCCGCCGATGTCGGCGTCGAAATGGAAGAGTTCATGCGCACGTTCGAGGCCTTCAAGGAGGGCAATGACCGGCGCCTGGCCGATATCGAGCGGCGCGGCGGCGCTGATCCTCTGACGTCGGCCGAAGTCGAGAGGCTCAGCCGCCGCCTCGACGAGCTGAGCCTGAAACAGGCCCGCCCGCCGCTCGGCACTGGGCCGCTGCGTTCTGGCGTGGCGCTGCAGCACAAGGCAGCGTTCGAGGGCTACATGCGCGGCGGCGAGACCGCCAATCTGCGTGACCTCGAGGGCAAGGCGCTGTCGGTCGGCTCCAATCCCGACGGCGGCTACCTGGTGCCGGCCGAGACCGAGGCCGCGGTGATGCGCGCGCTGAAATCCGTGTCGCCGATCCGCGCCATCGCCGGCATCCGCCAGGTGTCGGCCTCGGTCTACAAGAAGCCGTTCTCGATCACCGGCCCGGGCACCGGCTGGGTGGGTGAGACCGCGGCCAGGCCCGAGACCACCTCGCCGACGCTGGCCGAGTTGTCCTTCCCCACCATGGAACTCTACGCCATGCCGGCGGCGACGCCGTCGCTGCTGGAGGATGCCGCCGTCAACGTCGACGAGTGGATCGCCGAGGAGGTGCGCGACGCCTTCGCCCAGCAGGAGGGCACCGCGTTCGTCACCGGCAATGGCACCAACAGGCCGCGCGGGTTCACGGACTATCCCAAGGTGGCCAACGCGTCGTGGACCTGGGGCAACATCGGCTTCATCGCCACCGGCACGGCCGGCGCCTTCCCGGCGTCGAACCCGACCGACAAGCTGATCGACCTGGCCTACACGGTGAAATCTGGGTACCGGGCGAACGCGCACTTCGTCATGAACCGGGCGACGCAGTCGGCGATCCGCAAGTTCAAGGACGCCGACGGCAACTACATCTGGCAACCGTCGGTACGGCCGGGTGAATGGCCCACGCTGCTCAGCCATCCCGTGGTCGAGGCCGAGGACATGCCGACGATCGCCACCGACAGCTACTCGATCGCATTCGGCGATTTCCGCCGCGGCTATCTGATCGTCGATCGTGTCGGCCTGCGCGTACTGCGCGATCCCTACAGCTCCAAACCCTACGTGCTGTTCTACACGACCAAGCGCGTCGGCGGCGGCGTGCAGGACTTCGACGCGATCAAGCTGCTGAAGTTCGGGGTGTGATGGGCGGGGTCAGACCCGCCGATCTTGCCCGCCTCCGGCGGGACGAGTCTGACCCCTTATAGGTACCATCTCATCCAACAACGGGTCAGACCCGAGGGTCTGACCCGGCCCAGCCCAAACTGCTGAAGTTCGGGGTGTGATGAGGCGTCGCTGACGATTGGTCAGCCGACCTCGCATACCCTCTCCGATGGCGTCCGGCGCAGTGCCGGATGCCCAGGCAGGACCGCTCCCGCCCCTCCCCCTGGAGTGGTCCTGCCGCCTTTTCAGCCCAACTCAAGGAAAGCATCATGCCCCTCGTTCTGACGAGCGGGCCTGCCGCCGAACCGGTGACGGTCGCGGAGGCCAAAGCTCATCTGCGTGTCGATGGCAGCCCCGAGGATGCGCTGATCGCCAGCCTCATCCTGACGGCGCGCCTGCATATCGAAACGAGTCTCGGCCTGGCTCTTATCACGCAGAGCTGGCGCCTCGAACTGGACGGCTGGCCGAATGCGCGCGCCGTGGAGCTGCCCATCCGTCCGCTGCAGGCCATCACCGCCGTTCGCGTGCTGGACCAGGATGCGACAGCAACGACGCTTGCTCCGAGTACGTACATCGTCGACGAGGCCAGCACACCGCCGCGTCTGGTGCCGGTCAACAGCGGATGGCCCGCACCCGGGCGCGCGGCGGCCGGCATCGAGATCGACCTGACGGCGGGATTTGGCGCCGGGGCGAGCGATGTTCCCGCGCCCATCCGGCAGGCCTTGCTCATGCTCGTCGCGCATTTGTACGAGCACCGCCAATCGATCGACATCGGCTCGCCGGCGACGCGCATGCCGGCGGCCGCCCGCGACCTGCTCCAGTCCTACAGGATGGCGCGGCTATGACATTGCCAAGCATTGGAGAGCTGCGTCACCGCTTGCGCCTCGAGGCGGCGGTGCGCACCGGCGATGGCGGCGGTGGCGGCGACGTCACCTGGACATTGGTCGGCGAAGTGTGGGCCTGCATCAAGGCGGCCGGTGGCGCGGAAGCTGTGACCGCCGAAGCGCTCCGTGGACGCATCCGTCACGAAATCTGGATCCGCTATCGCGCCGATGCGGCGCCGGCCATGCGCTTTGTCGCAGGCTCGCGCGTGCTCGACATCCATGCCGTGCTCGACCCCGATGGGCGGAAGCGGTGGTTGCGGTGTTTGTGTGAAGAGCAGGTGGGGTAGTGCAGGCGGGAGTAGGGAGTAGGGAGTAGGGGCAACCGATTTGCAGAATAGATCGAGAAAAGCATCGCTTTTTTCTGTTTTCTATCTCCCACTCCCTATTCCCTACTCCCCATTCCCTGTCATTTCGCAATCGAGCGATTCAGGAGACATGACAAATGCCTAGCGCCGGATGGGCCTTGCAGAAGGCCATCTATGAAAAACTGATCGCGGATACCGAGCTGACGAGCTTGCTGGGTGGGCCGCACGTGCACGACGACGTGCCGCGCGGAACGGCGCCGCCCTACGTCACTATCGGCCAGAGCACGGTGCGCGACTGGAGCACCGGCAGCGAAGACGGCCAGGAGCACATGCTGACGCTGCACGTGTGGTCGCGCGCGGTCGGGCGGCGGCAAATCCAGGAGATGATGGCAGCGGTGCACGCTAGCGTACACGGAGCGACGCTGAGCCTCACCGGTCACCGCCTCGTCAACCTGCGCCACGAACTCACCGAGTCGCGCCGCGACACCGACGGCGAAACCTATCACGGGATCATGCGGTATCGGGCGGTGACGGAGCCGGTTTGAGAGGAGAGTGGGGAGTGGGGAGTGGGGAGTAGGGAGTAGGGAGTAGGGAGTAGGGAAAGTGGTCGATTCAAATCACTTCCTACTCCCCATTCCCTACTCCCCATTCCCCACTTCATTGTCTTTCGTTACGAAACATCAGAGGCACCACAAATGGCAGCACAAAAAGGCAAGGACCTGCTTCTCAAGGTCGACAGCGACGGGCTCGGCGCATTCGCGACTGTTGCGGGACTGCGCTCGCGCGGCATCGCCTTCAACGCCGAGACGGTCGATATCACGCACACGGAGTCCGTGGGGCGATGGCGCGAGCTGTTGGAGGGCGCCGGCGTCAAGACCGCGCGCGTCACCGGCAGCGGCATCTTCAAGGATGCGGCTTCGGACGCAACGGTGCGCGCCTACGTGTTCAACGGTACGATCCGGCGCTGGCAAGTGGTGGTGCCCGACTTCGGCACCGTCGAAGGCCCGTTCCAGATCACCTCGTTCGAGCTGACCGGCCGGCACGACGGCGAGGTCGCCTTCGAAATCGCGCTGGAGTCAGCCGGCGAGATGACGTTCGCGGCTGCATAAGAAGCGTGAGTCGTGAGTCGTGAGTGGCGGGACTGTGCTCGTGGCCACTTCACCACTCACGACTCACGACTCACGACTCACGACTACTCCATGGGAGACTCGCAAATGACCAACGCACACCGCGGCGAGATCGAGGCGCGGCTCGACGGCAAGGCGTATCGGTTGTGCCTGACGCTGAACGCCCTGGCGGAGCTCGAAGCTGCCTTCGGCGACGAGGACATGCTGGCGCTGGCGACCCGCTTCGAGACGGGGCGGCTGTCGGCGCGCGACGCCGTGCGCATCATCAGCGCGGGACTGCGCGGTGGCGGTCATGACATCTGTGACGAGGATGTCGGCCGTATGCAGACGGATGGCGGGGCCGCGGGGTTCGTGGACATCGTCGCGCGGCTGCTATCGGTGACGTTCGGCGGTGAGCGGGCAACGCAATCAAAGGAGGTTGCCGACGTCCCCGGCCCTTTCCCTGGGACGAGGTGATGGCGGCCGGCCTCGGGCTCTTGCGGCTCGAGCCGCGCGCGTTCTGGTCGATGACGCTGCGCGAGTTGCAGGCCGCCCTCAGTGTACTGACTGGACCAAGGCAGACGGACGGGCCACTCGGGCGCTCCGCCCTCGAGCATCTGATGCAGCGCTTTCCCGATAAAAGAGGCATCTGACGATGGACGAATTCGACAACACCCGCACTTCGGCCCGTGACATCGAGCTTGCAGTGGTTTGGCAGGAAAAACTCAACGAAGAGCTCAAAGTCGGCAGCCAGCTCGGCCGGCAGTTCTCCAGCACGCTGATCTCGGCGTTCGAGGGCCTCGCCATCAAGGGCCGTGGCCTGAACGACGTGCTGAAGGGCGTTGGATTGTCCTTGTCGCGCATGGCGCTGCAGGCAGCCTTCAAACCACTGGAGCAGGGCATCGGCCGGATTCTGAACTCGGCCCTCTCTGGTGGCTTCGGCTTCGCCAAGGGCGCCGCCTTCCAGCAGGGCATGCCGGTGCCGTTCGCCAAGGGTGGCGTCATCGCCAGCCCCATGACTTTCCCGCTCGGCAATGGCGGCACGGGCCTGGCCGGCGAGGCCGGCGCCGAGGCGATTATGCCGCTGGCGCGTGGCCGTGACGACCGGCTCGGCATCGCCGCGCACGGCGGCGGCGGCATGCACGTCACGGTCAACATCACCACGCCCGACATCGAAGGCTTCCGTCGATCCGAAGGACAGGTGGCGGCCATGCTGGCGCGCGCCGTGGCCTCGGGGCAGCGGAATTTGTAGGGAGTAGTGCAGGGGGAAGTCGGAAATCGGAAATCAGCAATCAGAACAGACCTGCCTATTTCCGACTTCCGATCTCCGATTTCCCACTGCACCTTTTTAACCCCAGAAACCAATAGAGTCTCCCATGAGCTTCCACCAGATCCGCTTTCCGACCGAGATTTCGCGCAACGCGACCGGCGGGCCGGAACGGCGCACCGATGTCGTCGTGCTGGGCTCCGGCCACGAACAGCGCAACAGCCGCTGGGCGGATTCGCGGCGCGGATATAACGCCGGCTACGGCGTCAAGTCGCTGGATGACCTGCATGCGATCATCGCCTTCTTCGAGGAACGGCGCGGGCGGCTGCACGGCTTCCTCTGGCGCGACCACAGCGATTGGAAATCCTGCCCGCCCTCGGCGACGCCGAGCCAATTGGATCAGTCGATCGGCGTCGGAACCGGCATTCAGACAGCGTTCCAACTCACCAAGACCTATGGCGCGCTGCATGCGCCATGGGCGCGCGACATCACCAAGCCGGTCGCAGGCACGGTGCTGATCGCTGTTGCAGGCATCGCGCAAGCGGAAGGCACCGCCTTCGTGCTCGATCCGGCGACCGGCATCGTGACGTTCTTGCCGGGGCATATCCCGGCGGCGGGCGCGACGATCACGGCGGGGTTCGAGTTCGATGTTCCAGTGCGCTTCGACAGCGACCGGCTGGAAATCAGCATTCAGAGCTTCCAGCACGGCGTCATTCCGTCGATTCCCATCGTCGAGGTGCGCATATGAAATCCCTGCCTCCTGCCCTGCAGGACCATCTCGACGGCGGCGCCACGACGCTGGCGTGGTGCTGGCGCCTGACGCGACGCGACGGCACGCGCTTCGGCTTCACCGATCACGATCGCGATATCGTGTTCGACGCAACGACCTTCGAGGCTGCCGCTGGATTTACCGCCAGCGAGATCCGCGACGCGGTCGGGCTGTCGGTCGACAACCTGGAAGTGGCGAGTGCGCTGACCTCGGATCGATTGACCGAGACCGATCTGGCAGCCGGCTTTTATGACGATGCCGGCGTCGAGATCTTCCGCGTCAATTGGCAGGCGCCGGAGCAGCGCGTGCTGATGCGCACCGGCAGTCTCGGCGAGGTGCGCCGATCTGGCCTGGCGTTCACGGCGGAGGTGCGCGGATTGGCGCACTATCTGCAGCAGCCGAAAGGCCGCTTGTTCCAGTTCACCTGCGATGCCGATCTGGGCGACGGGCGCTGCGGTATCAATCTGGCGACGGCGGCCTACACCGGGACCGGCGGCATCGTGTTGGCCGAGTCGCGGCGGCGGTTTACCGTCTCCGGCCTGTCAGCCTTCGCCGACGAATGGTTCACGCGCGGGTTAGTGACATTCACGTCGGGGCCGGCGACGGGGCTGAAGGTGGAGGTGCGCGAGCACCGGGTTGGGGCGGGCGGCGTGGTGACGATCGAGCTGTGGCAGCCGACCGGCCACCTGCCAGCGGCCGGCGAGGCGTTCAGCATCACGGCCGGCTGCGACAAGCATTTCACCACGTGCCAGGCCAAGTTCGCCAATTCCGTCAACTTCCGCGGCTTCCCGCACATGCCCGGCAACGACTTCGTCGGCAGCTTCGCGCGGCGTGGTGGGGCGTAGGTCGGAGCTGGGGTCAGACCCCTCACACCGGCCGTTCGAACTATTGCGGCGACGATGCGTGTGAGGAGTCTGACCCCGTTGGCGCCGACAATCCGAGATATCTCCATGCACTCCACCCACACCGGCGCCGACGTCGTACGGCTGGCGCGCACGTGGCTGGGCACGCCCTATCATCATCAGGCGAGCGAGAAGGATGCCGGCACGGACTGTCTCGGCCTGGTGCGCGGCGTCTGGCGCAAGCTTTACGGGCGCGAGCCCGAGCAGCCGGCGGCCTATACGCGCGACTGGGCGGAAGCGGCTGGTCGCGAGACCATGCTCGAGGCGGCGACCCGGCACATGATCCCCACGGCCATCAATCAGGCCGCGGCCGGCGATGTCGTCATCTTCCGGCTACGGCCTGGTTTGGCCGCCAAGCACGCGGCCATCCTGACCGGCCCCGCGACAATGATCCACGCCATGCAGGGCGGCCCTGTGATCGAGGTGGCGCTGTCACGGTGGTGGCGCCGCCGCATCGCTGGCGCCTTCTCATTCCCAGGGACAGACCACTGATGGCTACGCTCGCTTTGGCCGCCGCCGGCGCTGCCGCCGGCAGCGCGCTTCTGCCCGCCGGCTTCACCGTGCTCGGCGCCTCGATCTCCGGCGCCGCCATCGGCGCGCAGCTGGGTGCACTGGCTGGCTCCTTCATCGACCAGACACTGTTTGCGCCATCGGGACAGACGCGCGCCTTGGACGGCCCGCGACTGGCAAGCCTGCACGTCACGGCCTCGACGGAAGGTGCGCCGATCCCGCGTCTGTACGGGCGCGCCCGGCTCGGCGGCCAGGTGATCTGGGCGACCGACTTCGAAGAGCAGGTGATCACCACGACATCGACCACGCAGACGGGGGGCGGCGGCAAAGGTGGCGGTGGCGGTGGCGGCGGCGCCACCACGCAGACGACGGAGTATCACTACTTCGCCAATTTTGCGATCGCGCTTGCGGAGGGCGAGATCAGCGGCATCGGCCGGGTCTGGGCCGACGGCCAGGAACTCGACCTGTCGCGGATCACGCACCGGGTCTATACCGGCGGCGACACCCAGGCGCCCGATGACCTGATCCTCGCACGCGAAGGCGCCGGCAACGCGCCGGCCTATCGCGGCGTCGCCTACGTCGTCTTCGAACGCATGGCGCTGGCCGCGTTCGGCAACCGCATCCCCCAGCTTTCCTTCGAGGTGCTGCGCCCGGTCGATACGTTCAACGCGCTGGTGCAGGCCGTGGTGGTGATCCCCGGCTCGGGCGAGTTCGTCTACGCCAAGGAACCGGTCGCGCGTGTGATCGGGGGTGGAGCATCGGAAGCCGAGAATGTGCACACGCGACAGGGTGGCTCGGATTGGGACGTGTCCGCCGACCAGCTCGAGGCGGCGCTGCCCAATGTTCAGACGGCGTCATTGATCGTCAGCTGGTTCGGCACCGATCTGCGCGCCGGCGTGTGCCAACTGCGACCGGGAGTCGATCGCCTCGACAAGATCACGACGCCGGTGAGCTGGAGCGTGGCCGGCGTGGCGCGGCCGGCGGCGCATGTCGTCAGTCAGCATGCGGGGCGCCCGGCCTACGGCGGCACGCCGTCGGATGCCAGCGTGGTGTCGGCCATCCAGGATCTGACGGCGCGCGGCAAGAGCGTGGCGCTGACGCCGTTCGTGCTGATGGATATTGCCGATGGCAATGCGCTGCTTGATCCCTATTCCGGAGCGGCGCAGCAGCCGTCCTATCCCTGGCGCGGGCGCATCACCGTCAGCCCGGCGGCCGGGCAACCAGGTTCGCCGGACAAGACCGCGGCGGCGGCGACGCAAATCGCGGCATTCCTTGGCACTGCGCAGGTCAGCGACTACGCCCTTTCGGGTGGCGGCGTCGTCTACACGGGGCCAGCGGAGTGGAGCTATCGCCGTTTCATTCTGCACCATGCGTATTTGGCCCTCGCGGCAGGCGGCGTCGATGCCTTCGTCATCGGCAGCGAGCTGCGCGGCTTGACGCAGGTGCGCGATGGCGCGGCAAGTTACCCGTTCGTCGCCGGGCTCGTGCAGCTGGCCGCCGATGTCAAGGCCGTGCTCGGCGCGAGCACCAAGGTGACCTATGCGGCGGACTGGTCCGAGTATTTCGGGCACCAGCCGCCGGACGGCACGGCCGACGTCTTCTTCCACCTCGATCCCCTGTGGTCGGCGGCGTCGATCGATGCGATCGGCATCGACGTCTATTGGCCCTTGGCCGACTGGCGCGAGGGCCGCCAGCATGTCGACTATCTGGCCGGCGCGCGGTCGGTCTACGACCTCGACTATCTGAAGTCCAACATCGGCGGCGGCGAGGGTTATGACTGGTATTACGCCAGCCAAGCCGATCGCACCGCGCAAATCCGTACACCGATCGCGGACGGCGCCGGCAAGCCCTGGGTATTCCGTTTCAAGGACATCCATTCCTGGTGGATCAACCCGCACTACAACCGGCCGGCAGGGGTGGAACAGGCGACAGCCACGGCCTGGGCGCCGCAATCCAAGCCGTTCTGGATCATGGAGCTGGGCTGCCCGGCGGTCGACAAGGGCGCCAACCAGCCCAACGTCTTCACCGACCCCAAGAGCAGCGAAAGCGCGCTGCCCCATTTCTCGCGCGGCACGCGCGACGACCTGATGCAACGCCGCTATCTGGAAGCGGTGCACGAGGCGTTCAATCCCGGGCTTGCGGGATATCTCAGCGGCGCCAATCCGCTTTCCACCGTGTACGGCGGGCGCATGCTGGCGCTCGACCGGCTGCATGTCTTTGCCTGGGATGCGCGGCCGTTCCCGTCGTTCCCGGCCAGTGACGCGACCTGGGGCGATGCGGCGAACTGGCGGCTCGGACACTGGCTCAACGGCCGGCTGGCCAATGCCACGCTCGATGGTCTCGTGCGGCAAGTGCTCGCCGATTTCGGCTTCGACTTGTTCGATGCCGGCGCGCTGACCGGAACGGTGCCTGGCTATGTCGTCGATCGCGTCATGTCGGCGCGCGATGCCCTGCAGCCCTTGGAACTCGCCTACTTCTTCGATTCGCTGGAGAGCGGGGCGGCCATTCAGTTCCGGCATCGCGGCGCCGAAGCGGTGGCGGCGAGCCTGGTCGAAGCCGATCTTGTCGAAGAGAAAGCCGATGCCCCAGTGCTGACGCTGACGCGCAGCCAGGAGACAGAGTTGCCGGCCAGCGCCAAGATCAGCTACGTCGCAGCCGGTCAGGACTATCGCCAGGCCGTGGCCGAAGCGCGCCGGCTGGCCGGAGCGAGTGGCCGGGTGGCGCAGGCCGAGCTGCCGCTGGCGCTCGATGGTTTCCAGGCCGAAGCCGTCGCCGAAGCGTTCCTGTTCGAGGCGTGGGCGTCGCGCGAGCGCGCGCCTGGCGCTGCCGCCGAGCTTGATTGCGATCGAGCCGGGGGACGTCATCGAACTGGACATCGCCGGCGAAGCCCGGCTGTTCCGCGTCACCGAGATCGGCGATCACGGCGCCCGTGATATCGAGGCACGCAGCATCGATCCCGACGTGTATGGCCGGGGACGGACTGCCGAGCGTCCGGGGCGCGGCGGCGACGGCGCCTTCCTCGGACAACCCCTCGCCCTGTTCCTCGACCTGCCGCTGCTGCGCGGCGACGAGGCGCCGGAAGCGGGCTACGTCGCGGCAACGCAGGCGCCGTGGCCCGGCGGCGTGGCCTTCTACCGCTCGCCGGAGGCAACGGGTTATGTCCTCAAGGCGATTGCATCGGCGCCAGCGATCATCGGGGCAACGCTCGATGATCTCGCCGCGGGGCCGCAGTGGCGCATCGACGCCGCAAACCGCATCCAGGTGCAGATCGAAAGCGGCGAGCTGACGTCGGTGACGCGCATCCAGATGCTGGCGGGTCAGAACATCGCCGCGCTGCGCAACGAGGCTGGCGCCTGGGAGCTGATCCAGTTCGAGACCGCGACCCTGGTGGCGCCGAAGACCTACCAGTTGTCGGGGCTGCTGAGGGGCCAGGCCGGCACAGAGCTGGCGATGCAGAGCCTGCTGCCGGCTGGTGCGCGTTTCGTGCTGCTCGACGGGGCGCTGTCGCGTGTCGGGTTGACGCTCGACGAGGTCGGCCTGCCGTTCAATTGGAAGGTCGGGCCGTCGCGGCGCGACATCGGTGATGCCTCCTATCTGCAGACCACGCACACTTTTCGCGGCGAGGGCCTGAAACCCCTCAGCCCCGTGCATATCCGCGCCACGCGCGATGGCGCCGGCAACATCGTCGTGACCTGGATGCGGCGGACGCGGACCGGCGGCGACACCTGGGAGACGGCCGACGTGCCGCTGGGCGAGATCAACGAGCGCTACGAGGTCGACATCCTGGATGGCGCCACGGTGGTGCGGACGATGGCCACCACGGCTGCTTCGGCCAGCTACACCGCGGCGGCGCAATTCACCGATTTCGGCAGTCTGCAGACTTTGGTCAGCATGCGCGTGCAACAGTTGAGCGACATCACCGGCCGCGGCAGCGGGCGCGCGGCGGTGGTGTGACCGCCGTAGGTTGGGTTGAGCGAAGCGCCAGCGCAGCGAAGCCCAACAGGTTCGTGGACATCCGTTGGGCTTCGACGCGCCCTTTTTCTTGCATGCCTCCGGCATGACTCTTCTCTTGCATGCCTCCGGCATGACGGCGCGCCTCGACCCCACCTACAGGAGACTGACGATGCGGCAGCCGAAATGGCTCGATCACGCTTGGGCCGATTTCGGCCAGCGCGAGGTGGCGGGCGCGGGCGACAATCCGCGCATTGTCAAATATTACGCCGACGTCGGATTTGCCGACGTGCGACATGACGAGGTCGCCTGGTGCGCGGCATTCGTTGGCGCCTGCCTGGAGCGGGCCGGCTTGCGCAGCACCCGCCTGCTGCTGGCCAGGTCCTATCTCACGTTCGCGGCCAAGCTCGAGCACGGACAACCCGGCGCCATCGTCGTGCTCAGTCGCGGGGCCGATCCAACGCTTGGTCATGTCGGCTTCTGGGTCGGGGAGACCGCGACCAGCGTCTACCTGCTCGGCGGCAACCAAGGCGACGCAGTTTCCGTCGCGGCATACGACAAGAGCCGCGTGCTCGGCATGCGCTGGCCCGAGCCAATCCCAGCCACGATGTCGGATCAACCGGGACCCGCGGGAGATGCATTCGCAGCCGCGCTCGCCCACGTGCTGGAGATGGAGGGTGGGTGGACCGACGATCCACATGATCCCGGTGGCCCGACGCAGCAGGGCATCACGCTGGCGACCTATGCGGCCTGGCGCGGCGCGACGCTCGAGGCCGGCTCGACCTTGCGCCTGACCGCCGAGCTGCAAGCCATCGAGCCGCGGGTCGTGCGCGAGATCTACCAGCAGCGCTACTGGCAGCCGAGCCGGGCCGGAGCGATGCCGCCTGCCTTGGCGCTCATGCACTTCGACGCCACGGTCAATCATGGCGTCACCGGGGCTGCGCGCATGCTGCAGGAAGCCCTCGACGTTGCCGTCGACGGCGAGATCGGACCGCTGACGCTGGCGGCGGTGGCGGCCTGCGCGCCGCAACGCGTGATCGCCGACTACGCGGACATCCGCCGCCGGACCTATCGCTCACTTGCCCACTTCTGGCGGTTCGGACGCGGCTGGCTGGCGCGCGTCGATGCGACGGAGAAGCTGGCGCTGACCCTGCCCGGCACACTTCCACCCAAACTCTCAGCAACCACGAAAGGAACCACTGACATGACCGAGCCCAACGACACGACCAGTGCACCAGGCAAATGGTGGGGCGAATCGCTCACCATCTGGGGCGTGATCATCACCACGCTGTCGACGGTGCTGCCCGTGGTCGGGCCGCTGTTCGGCTTCGACATTTCGGCCGAAGTGATCCGCCAGATCGGCGAGCAGGCCACCCACGTCGCCCAGGCGATTGGCGGCCTCATCGGCACGCTGCTGACGATTTACGGCCGCTCCAAGGCCATCGCACCGCTGGTCCGGCGCGAGATGCTGGTGCGGCTGTAGGCCGTTGCCGGCGCCAGTCACGCGAAAGTCATGGCACCCGAAATTCATGTCACGCGATATTCATTCCGGGTTCAACGCCGCCGCGTTAGGATGCCGCCGTCATCGCACTCACGACGATTGGAGCGGGAATGCGGCGCATGTTGATTTCATTGGCAATGGTGTTGCTAGCGGGGGGGCCTAAGTCCGCCATGGCACAGCAGGACAAGTGCTATGAATGGACCGAGGCGGCACCCATCGTCCGGCGCGAGCAGCTCGCGCCGGCACGAGAGGTGCAGGAGCAAGCCAGGAAGCACCTGGACGGCGAGCTGATCCGCATGACGCTGTGCGAGGAAAGCGGGCAATTCGTTTACCGGCTGGTGATTCGGGTGGGCGGTGGCCGGGTGCGCTATTTGACCGTCAATGCCAGGACGCCATTTTCAGGTTAACGGCAGCGACAGGCGACACTATTCCGCCGCTAGGCTATAGTCGACTGGGTGCGCCGTCGAACATCAACCGGGAAGGAAGACCTTGCGGGTACTTGTCGTCGAGGATGATCCCGATCTCAATCGCCAGCTGGTCGGCGCGCTGACCGATGCCGGCTACGCCGTGGATTCGGCCAGGGACGGCGAGCAAGGCTATTTCCTCGGCGATACCGAGCCGTACGATATCGTCATTCTCGACATCGGCCTGCCGAAGATGGACGGCATCTCCATCCTCGAGCAGTGGCGCCGGTCGGAGCGCAAGATGCCGGTGATCATCCTCACCGCGCGCGACCGCTGGAGCGACAAGGTGCAGGGCATGGACGCCGGCGCCGACGACTACCTGGCGAAGCCCTTCCACATGGAGGAACTGCTGGCGCGCGTGCGTGCGCAAGTGCGGCGCGCCTCGGGCCACGCCAAGAACGAAATCGAATGCGGGCCGCTGCGGCTCGACACCAAATCGGCGCGGGTCACCTACAATGGCCAGCCGGTCAAGCTCACCTCGCACGAATACCGATTGCTCGCCTATATGATGCACCATAACGGTCGCGTGGTGTCGCGCACCGAGCTGGTCGAGCATCTCTACGAGCAGGACTTCGATCGCGACTCGAACACGATCGAAGTGTTCATCGGCCGTCTGCGAAAGAAGATCCCCGGCGAGATTATCACCACCGTGCGCGGTCTCGGCTACCGCCTGTCCGACGAGCCCCATGAGGCTTAACTCGCTCGCCTTCCGCTTGTTTGCCACGGCAGCGACCTGGACGCTGATCGTCTTGCCGCTGGCCGGCATCCTGATATTTTCGCTCTACCGCCAGGAAGTCGAGGACAGCTTCGACCGGCGCATCGGTGTCCTCTTGACCGTCGTGCTGGCCGACAGCATCGACCATGGCGGGACGGAGCCCGGGCACCCCCGCGACGTCGGCGAACCGCTGTTCGAGCTCATTCATTCCGGCTGGTATTGGCAGATCACGCCGGTATTGCCGGCCGGCGGCCAGCGGCGCGTTTCAGGCTCGCTCGCCAGCGAAGTCCTGAAACTCCCCTCCGAACTGGACGTTGCCCCCGATAGCAAGGGCCTGCGCTGGGCCAAGGTGACGGGCCCGCTCGGCGAGCCACTGCGCGCGGCCGAACTGCTTTTCGATGTCGGTGAAGACAGCAGCGCGCACCGTTATTCGTTCATGGTCGCGGCCGGGCTCGGCGAAATCGAGCGCAGCATCTCGAGCTTTCGCACACGGCTGGCCATTGCCCTGGCGCTGGCCGGGCTCGGCCTGGTCGCCGTGACATTGTTCCAGGTCCGGTTCGGGCTGCTGCCGCTGCAAGCCATCGAGCGCGGGCTGGCGGCCATACGCTCGGGCAATGCCACACGTCTGGACGGCAAGCTGCCCGCCGAAATCGAGCCGCTGCAGCACGAGCTCAACGCGCTGCTGCAATCCAACGAGAACATCATCGAGCGGGCCCGCACCCAGGTGGGTAACCTGGCACATGCATTGAAAACGCCGCTGGCCGTCATCACCAACGAGGCCGGTGAAGACAAAGGCCCGTTTGCAACGAAAGTCGCCGGGCAGGCCCATCTGATGCACGATCAGGTCAACTATTACCTGGACCGGGCGCGGATGGCCGCGCGCTCCGGCGTGATCGGCCGGGCCTCACAGGTGGAGCCGGCCGTGGGGCCCCTGGCGCGCGCGCTCGAACGCATCTACCGCGACAAGGATGTCCGCATCACGCTGGAATGCCCGCCTCAGGCCCAATTTCAAGGCGAGAAACAAGACCTCGAGGAGATGCTCGGTAATCTCGCCGATAACGCCTGCAAATGGGCGCGCCGGAATGTCTATCTCACGGTCACCGTGCCACCCCCAGAGCCGCGGTCGGCGACCCGGCGGCTCAGAATCGCGGTGGAAGACGATGGTCCGGGCCTCGCCGACGAACAACTTGCCAAGATCGGCAAGCGTGGCATCCGCCTCGATGAGACCAAACCCGGGTCTGGGCTCGGGTTGTCGATCGTCTTGGAACTGGCCCAGTCCTATCGCGGCAGCCTCGAACTGACCCGCTCCGTGCACGGCGGGGTCTGCGCGACGCTGGATTTGCCGGCGGTCTGACAGGTATTTCCTATGCGATCGTCTCGAGGCCCTTGGCTTTGACGATGGTCAGCAACTTCAATGAGGGGCCGCTCGGCCTCTTGGCGCCGCGTTCCCAATCGCTGACGAGCTTGGTGCCGACGTTGAGATGATGCGCCAGCACCGCCTGGCTGACGCCTTCGCGCTCACGCAGCGCCTGAATCTCCTTGCCCGACATGGCCTCGACCTTGGTCAGGCAGAAGGTGTCGATGGCGCGCATGGTCTTCTTGTCCAATGCGCCGACGCGGGCGAGTGTCTGCGCCGTCTTGTGCAGCGTTTCGAGCCGCGCATTGGCATACGCAGATTTCTTTGCTTTGGTCACTGTACTTCACCTCCGCCATTCCGCCGGCAGCAATCGTTGCCTCGATCAGTTTGTCGCCAATTTATCCTACTCAGTGGGATAGCACACGTGGTGCGATAGGGCCGCAGCCGGCATTGGGCCGAACTTTCGCCCGAATCGCCGCAGAAGAGTGATGGGTAGCATAGCCAAGGTGGGACAAATGGGACCGCCTCGGCGCTCCAGCGTTGTGCCTGCTGCCCCACTGCGCCACTCGAAGGATTTCGGACGATGCGCCTGAAGCTCATCTGCGCCTTTCTGGTCATGTTGCCGTTGGCCTCCACGGGCTGCGCGAACAGGGAAGATTCGGGCACGGCCATTGGCGCCATCGCCGGTGGCGTGCTTGGCAGCCAAGTCGGCAGGGGCCGGGGCAGCATCGCCACGGCCGCGATCGGCGCCGTGGTTGGTGGCGTCATCGGCAGCGAGATCGGCCGATCCATGGACCAGAGGGACCGCATGCTGGCGCAACGGGCGGAGTTTGCCGCCCTGGAGCGTGGCACGTCCGGCCGCGCGGAAATCTGGCGCAATCCCGACAATGATCGCCATGGCGAGGTCATCCCCGGCCCACCCATGCGGCGGGGTTCCGAGGATTGCCGCGAGTATGAGCACAGGGTTTACATCGACGGCCGTCCTCGCGTCATGCGTGGAATTGCCTGCCGGAATCCGGATGGGACCTGGCGCAATGTCGAACCGGCATAGCCAAGGCTTGCGCCGTTGATTTTGCCCGCGACATGGGGACCGGCAACCAAGCCAGGCCTTGTCACGCCGCCGCCGTGATCCTATTGCAACACATGGGTCAAACGGCGGTTGCATCATGTTGTTCTGGCTGAGCCTTGCCATCCTGTCCGCGGTTGTGCTGGCGGTGCTGCTGAGCCCCTTGCTGCGCCAGGCCGCGCCGTCCGTGGCTCCGCTGGCGGCCGATCAGGCCATCTATCGTGATCAGCTGAGCGAGATCGATGCGGATCGCGCCCGCGGCTTGATCGGTGAGGCGGAGGCCGAGGCGGCCAGGCGCGAGATCGCCCGCCGCCTGCTGGCCCGGGCCCAGCTCGCCAGTGCCTCCCCCGTTGCGCAGCCGGCCCATCCAGCCCACGGCCGCCATCCCCTCGTCATTGCCGGCGTTGCACTGATGCCCGCGATTGCGCTGGCGCTTTACCAGTCCATCGGCGCACCCGGCCTACCGAGCCGGCCCTATGCCGAGCGCGCCGCCGCGGCCATCGAAAACACCTCCGTCGCGGAGTTGATCGCCCGCGTCGAGGCGCGGCTGCGCGAGCATCCCGAGGACGGCCAGGGCTGGGACGTCATCGCGCCGGTTTATCTGCGCCAGGAGCGATTTCGCGAAGCGGCGGACGCCTATGCCAACGCCTTGCGATTGCTCGGACCCAGCGCCAAGCGGCTATCTGGCTTTGCCGAAGCCACGATCATCGCCGGCAATGGCGTCGTGTCCGAAGACGCGCGGATCGCCTACGAGCAGGCTCTGAGGCTGGACCCAGGTTACGTCGAGGCGCGTTTCTGGCTGGCGATGGCCAAGGAGCAGGATGGCGCGCTGGCCGCGGCGGCGGCCGACTACCGCGCGCTGCTGGAGGCGGCGACGCCGCAATCGGGCTGGCGCGGGGCGGTGGAGGAGCGCCTGGCCGTGGTCTTGCAGCGCTTGGACGCCGACACCGACTCCAGCAGGGCCAACGACCGTGGGCGCGGCGAGGGACCCGATCTGGCCGCAGCCGCCGCCATGCAGAATTTATCGCCGCAGGATCGGCAACAGGCCATCCATTCCATGGTGGAGGGATTGGCCGCGCGCCTGAATGTCGACGGCAATGATCTCAACGGCTGGCTGCGGCTGGTGCGTGCCTATAAGGTGTTGGGCCAGGACGAGGCTGCGGTCACCGCCCTAGGCCAGGCGCGCACCGCGATGCAGGGCAATGCGGTGGCGCTGTCGGAGCTGGAAGCGCTGGCCAAGAGTCTGGGAATGGGGTCGTGAGCATGCGCGTTGTGACAATAGGGGCAGCCGAACAGCGGTCGCTCCGACACTGGGGAACGAAAGGGTGCGGCGTAGGGTGCGATAGCGCGCAGCGCGTATCGCACCGCGGTGCGGCCGAGCGCATCGGCGCGGTGCAATACGCCCTCCGCTGCGCTGCGGGCTATTGCACCCTACGGCGTTGCCGCGCATTCGTTTCTGACCCCGATGCGTCGGAGATCGGCTCATGACGCGCCGGCAGCAGCGTGCCACGCTGATCATGAGTGCCACCGGCGTACTGGCAATCGCGGTGATCCTGGTGCTGTTCGCGCTGCGCGACAGCGTGGTGTTCTTCCACACCCCGAGCGATGTGACCGCCAAGAATTTGCCGGTCGGCCAGCGCTTCCGGTTGGGCGGCCTTGTCGCCGAGGGCTCCGTCAAGCGCGGGCCGGATGCCGTGGTCGAATTTGCCGTGACGGATACCTTGCACAACATCACCGTGAGCTATCGCGGACTACTTCCCGATCTGTTCCGCGAGGGCCAGGGCGTGGTCACCGAAGGCAAACTGGACGCGACGGGACGGTTCATCGCCGATACGGTGCTGGCCAAGCACGACGAGACCTACATGCCCCCCGAAGTCGCCAAGGCGCTGAAGGAAAAAGGTGTCAAGCTCGGCACGGGCGCCAAGCACCTCGATCCGGAGAAAAAGAAATGAGGGTTCCGCGGTGATCGTCGAATTCGGCCACTTCGCGTTGATCCTCGCCCTGCTGGTGACGATTGTGCAAACCGTCATTCCGGCCTGGGGCGCCCGCCACGGCGACGAACGACTGATGCAGGTGGCCGCGCCGGCGGCGCTCGTGCAACTTGGCTTGCTGGCAACGGCATTCCTCGCCCTGGTGCATGCCTACGTGACGTCGGATTTTTCGGTCGAGAATGTCTACGTCAACTCGCACTCGATGAAGCCGCTGATCTACAAGATCGCCGGAACGTGGGGCAACCACGAGGGCTCGATGCTGCTCTGGGTGCTGATGCTGGCGCTGTTTGGCGCGGCGGTGGCGCTGTTTGGCGCACATCTGCCGTTGCGGCTGAAGGCCAACGTGCTGGCGGTGCAGGCCTCGATCGCCTTTGCCTTCTGCCTGTTCATCCTCGCCACCTCCAATCCGTTCGCCAGGCTCGATCCAGCACCCTTCGACGGTCGCGGCCTCAACCCAGTGCTGCAGGACCCCGCCCTCGCCTTCCACCCACCGTTCCTCTATGCCGGCTATGTCGGCCTCTCGATGGCGTTCTCCTTCGCCGTCGCCGCGCTGATCGAAGGGCGGATCGATGCCGCCTGGGCACGCTGGGTGCGGCCGTGGACGCTGGCGGCCTGGATGTGCCTGACGCTCGGCATCGCCATGGGCTCGTGGTGGGCCTACTACGAACTCGGCTGGGGCGGCTGGTGGTTTTGGGACCCGGTCGAGAATGCCTCGTTCATGCCCTGGCTGGCCAGTACGGCGCTGCTGCATTCCGCGCTGGTCATGGAAAAGCGCGGTGGGCTGAAGGTGTGGACGGTGCTGCTGGCGATCATCGCCTTTTCGCTGTCGCTGATGGGCACCTTCCTGGTCCGCTCCGGCGTGTTGACCTCGGTGCATGCCTTCGCCGTCGATCCCAAGCGCGGCGTATTCGTGCTGGCGATCATGGCCATCTTCACCGGCGGCGCGCTGCTGGCGTTCGCATGGCGCGCCCGCCACCTGGAACAGGGCGGCCTGTTCGCGCCGATCTCGCGCGAGGGCGCGCTGGTGCTCAACAACGTGCTGCTGTCGACGGCCTGCGCCACGGTGCTGATCGGCACGCTGTACCCGCTGGTGCTGGAATCGCTGACCGGCGACAAGATTTCGGTTGGAGCGCCCTACTTCGATGCGACGTTCGGACCGCTGATGGCGCCGCTGTTGCTGGCCCTGCCGTTCGGGCCGTTCCTGGCCTGGAAGCGCGGCGATCTGTATGCCGCGACGCAACGCCTGATGGCGGCCGGTCTGGCCGCCGTAGTGGCCGCGGTACTGATGGTGGCCTGGCAGCAGCGGGGCCCGTGGCTGGCGCCGTTCGGCATCGCCATCGGCGTCTGGGTGATGGCGGGCGCCCTCGTCGAAGCCGCGTTCCGCGTCAAGCTCGGCACGGCGGGCGTCAGGGAAAGTGCGCGCCGATTCCTCAATTTGCCGCGCTCCGCACTCGGCACGACGGTGGCGCATTTCGGCGTCGGCATGATGGTTGTGGGCATCGTCGCCACCTCGGCCTACCAGAGCGAGCAGGTGCTCGTCATGCGGCCGGGCGAGCGGGTGGAAATGGCGGGCTACGCCCTGGTGTTCCGCGGCGCGGCGCCGCAAGACGGGCCCAACTACCGCGAGACGGTGGGGGTGCTGGACGTGACGCGCGGCGGCGACGCCGTCACCGTGCTCAATCCGACCAAGCGCATGTACGCGGTGCCGCGCCAGGCCACCACCGAGGCTGGCATTCATGTCTCCTGGCGCGGCGATCTGTACGCCGTGCTGGGCGATGAACACAAAGACGGTGCGTTTACAGTCCGATTGTATTTCAACCCGCTGGTGCGCTGCATCTGGCTCGGCGCGGTCGTCATGTTCCTCGCCGGCGGCCTGTCGCTGTCGGATCGCCGGCTGCGGATCGGCGCGCCGCGCGCCGCACGCCGTCGGCTCGGCGCCCAGCCGGCGGAGTGATGGCGATGCGCATGAGTCGACAGCGATCAATGCTTGTCCGGGCGCTCGCCACGTTCGTGGCGCTCGTTTTGCTGGCGATGCCGGCGCTTGCAGTCGAGCCGGACGAGATTTTGCAGGACGCCGCGCTCGAGGCGCGGGCGCGCCGGATTTCCACCGAGCTGCGCTGCCTCGTCTGCCAGAACCAGTCGATCGACGACAGCAATGCACCGCTGGCCCGCGACCTGCGCATCCTGGTGCGTGACCGGCTCGTTGCCGGCGACAGCGACGCGGCCGTGCTGCGGTTTCTGGTGGTGCGCTATGGCGCGTTCGTGCTGCTGAAGCCGCCGTTCAACCCCGGCACGCTGCTGCTGTGGAGTGCGCCGCTGCTCCTTCTTTGCACGGCGGGGCTGGTCATTGTCCGGCGGATGCGCCGGCCCAGTGCGACGCCGGGACCCGCCGATGCACAGCTGACGGCGGCGGAGCAGGCGCGGCTCGACGAGCTGCTGGGGGTGGCGGCAGCGGAGCGAAAGATTACTTCCCGCGATTAGGCCGGGGCTGCCGGGCCCGACCAGCGGCTCCATTCGCGTGACGGTAGACGCGACGACAGACATATTGTCCATGCTACTGATTGACAGCTGAACGATCATCGATGCCGATTTCGAGTGGCGCCACGCCAAGCCTCACGACAACTCCGCCACGCACGGCGGCTCGCTCGACATCGCGAGGAAAGCATTCTCCGATCCGTTCATGGCCGCGATACTCGATGACAGCGAGGACCGCAGGTACTTGCAACGACACATTGTCAATCAAGAGGCACCTTCATGTAAGCTTAACATATTGATATATATAATATTACTACAGTTTATTGTGAAACGGAAAAAAGTGTAGTAATTTATTCGCATGCTCAAGGAACTCTCAGGCGATCAGATTCGCATCCAAACCAACGCCGTACAAGCATTCGAGGCTTGGCGGGAGGCTGACCAGAGCTTCCGTCATTCCTTCAAAGGGAGCTTGAGTTGGCGCGGTCCAGGGCGGCGTTACCTTTATCGAACGATCAACAAAACGCACAAGAGTCTTGGGCCTCGGACCCAAGACAACGAGCGCATGATGAAAGAGTACATGGCGCAACGCAAGAGGCTGAGGGATCGGCGTCAAAAGCTTGGTGCTGTCGTGAAGCGGCTTGCCCCTATAAATCGCGCCTACAGGATCGGGCGCGTTCCCAAGATAGCGGCTGGCATCCTTCGCGCACTTGACGCGGAAGGTCTTCTGGGTCGCCAGTTGCTCGTTATCGGCACACACAGCCTGTACGCTTACGAGGCCGCCGCTGGCGTCCACCTCGAGGATAACCTGATCGCCACGACCGATATCGATCTTCTTTGGGACACTCGACGACGACTGAAACTTGCCGTGTTGGATAGCGAATGGGATGGCATTCTCGGTATTCTACGTCGCGTCGACCCTTCATTCGCTCGAAGTCGGGCGACATACCGCGCTGCAAACAACGACGGCTACCTCGTCGATCTCGTGCGACCGTTTGAAAAAGATCAAGGCGGAACCAATCGGCGTGGCCTCATCGACAACGATTTGGAGGCCGCCGCCATCCTTGGCCTGCAATGGCTCATGAATGCGCCTCGGTTTTATCATGTCGCAATGGGTGAAGACGGCATTCCGGTCGCTATTCATTGTGTCGACCCCAGAGTATTTGCTCTGCATAAGCGGTGGCTTGCAGACGAGGCAGTTGGCCGAGAACCAGCCAAGAAGAAGAGAGACCGAAGTCAAGCTGAAGCCGCAGCCGAAATCTCGCAACTCAGGCTTGGCTTGAAGTTCGCAGCCAAGGATTTGTCGGCCTTACCACTACGGCTCGTCCAGCATGCCAAGGAATTGGCTGACCGCCGGCGAGCCAGTCGGCCGCCAGCCAAGTAACGCAAGACTGCTGGGGGTGGCGGCAGCGGAGCGAAAACCCGCAACCAAGAGCTGAACTGAGTTGCCGGGCTCGGCTCAACCTCCTATGACGATTGCAAATAGCATCGGCGCGCGAGGACATGTCATGGCAGCACCCGGAACACCATTGCGGATCGGCATACTCGGGGCGGCGAACATCGCGCGCGCCTTCAGCAAGGGTGTCGCCCCCTCCGAGACGGTGAAAGTCGTGGGCGTCGCCAGCCGGCAAGCGGACAAGGCCGCGGCCTTCGCCCACGAGTGCGGCATCGCCAAGTCGTACGGGTCCTATGAAGCCATGCTGGCCGATCCCGAGATCGACGCCGTCTACAATCCGCTGCCCAACAGCCTGCATGCGGAATGGTCGATCAAGGCGGCAGCCGCCGGCAAGCACGTTTTGTGCGAGAAGCCGCTGGCCGCGAGTGGTGATCAGGCACGCGCCATGTTTGAGGCCGCACGCCAGCACGGCGTGCATCTGGTGGAAGCCTACCCTTACATGTCGCAGCCGCAGACGCTGAAGGTGCGCGAGCTGATGCAGGCCGGCGCGATCGGCCGCCTGCATATGATTCGCGCCAGCTTCGGCATTCCCTTCGCCGATCCAGCCAACATTAGGCTGATGCCGGACCTGGCCGGCGGCTCGCTGATGGACGCGGGCAGCTATGCGGCCAGCTTCGTGCGCATGGCCGCCGGCGAGCGGCCGACGCGCGTGCACGCCATCGCCCGTTGGACCGAGACCGGCGTCGATCGCACGCTGGCGGCGACGGTCGAGTTCGAGAGCGGCCTGCTGGCGCAGTTCTCGTCGAGTTTCGCCACCTGCTATCACCGGCATGGCCAGATTGCAGGCGAGACCGGCGCCATCGAGACGACCTTCCTCAACCATCCCCCGCTGGGGGGGCCGCCTTGCGTGCAGCTGCGGCGCGGCGCCTGGGTGACCGACCCTGCCGAGATCATCGAAGTTGCTGGCGGCAATGGCTTCCTCGCCGAAGCGCAGTCGTTCGCCCGCATGGTGCAGGAGGGGCCGCAGCACTGGAATGGCGCGACGCAGGCGGAGTCGATCGACATTGCGCTGATGCTGGAAGGCTTGTTGCACAGCGCGCGCACCGGCGGATGGGTCCAGGTCACGGGATAGCCACGTCACGGGATAGTTTGTCAGTGCCGCTCCGGTCCGACATTACCAAAGTTTAATCCCACCGAAAGACCGCTGTAAGGCACGCCGCCCTAATGCTCGTGGCTGGATGACGTTGCCCCCACGGGCCATAGGGAGATTGCGCGAATGACACGATCACATGCCGTGCCGCCGGTGCTTGCCGCAATGAGCTGGCCCAATTCCACAGGACCGCTGGCCGTTCGCGGCGCCGCCGCCGTGACTTTGGCGCTTGGCGCGGGCCTGCTGGCGTTTGGCGTCCTGGCGCCAACGACGCCGGCCCTGGCCCAGCTCAAGGCGGATTCGCCCAGCGTCATGACCCCCATGGGCCGGGCGCCGCTGAGCTTCGCCGATATCGTCGAGCGGGTGAAACCGTCCGTGGTTAGCATCTCCGTGACCGGCGGCGCCAACAGGGCAGCACGCAACCCGAAGGGCGGTGGTCCGACGCCGCCCATGCCCGACCTGCCGGACGACCATCCGCTGAATGAGTTCTTCAAGAACATGCCGAAAGGCACGCCCGCGCCGCGTCCAGCGCAGGCGCAGGGCTCCGGCTTCGTGATTTCCGCCGACGGCTACGTCGTCACCAACAACCACGTCATCGACGGCGCCGCCAAGATCCAGGTGACGTTCGACGATCAGGAGAAGCTCGATGCGGACCTGGTCGGCACCGATGCGCGCACCGATTTGGCACTGCTGAAGATCAAATCCAGCCGCACGTTCAAGTTCATCAAGTTCGCGACCAACCCCGGTCGCGTCGGTGACTGGGTGGTCGCCGTCGGCAATCCGTTTGGCCTTGGCGGCACGGTGACGGCGGGCATCTTGTCCGCCAATGCCCGCGACATCGGCTCGGGCCCTTACGACTACATCCAGATCGATGCGGCGGTGAACCGTGGCAACTCGGGTGGGCCGACCTTCAACCTCGACGGCGATGTCATCGGCGTCAATACGGCGATCTACAGCCCCTCGGGCGGCAACGTCGGCATCGCCTTCGCGGTTCCGGCCAAGACGGCGATGGCGGTGGTCGAACAACTCAAGTCGGCTGGCTCCGTCAGCCGCGGCTGGCTCGGCGTCAAGATCCAGAACATCGACGAGGACACGGCGGGCAGCATCGGCCTGAAGGAGGCCAAGGGCGCGCTGGTCAACGAGGTGACGCCGAACGGTCCAGCCGCTTCCGCGGGGCTGAAAATCCAGGACGCGATCCTGCAGGTCAACGGCACCAAGATCAGCGACAGCCGTGATTTGGCGCGCAAGATCGCCGAGTTCGCCCCGAACACGACGGTCGATGTGCGCATCTGGCGCGCTAATGCGGAGCAGACGGTCAAGGTCAAGCTCGGTCTGTTCCCGAAGGCCCCGGAAGAAGTGGCCAAGCTCGAACAGCCAAAGGCCGGCGCGGGCACCAAGCCGCTCGATCAGCTCGGCCTGAAGCTGTCGACGGCCCGCGTCGCCGGCCAGGACGGCGTCGCCATCGCCGAGGTCGACGCCAACTCCGACGCCGCACTCAAGGGCCTGAAGACCGGCGATCGTATCCTGACGGTGGCCGGCCAGGCGGTCGGCACGCCCGAAGAGGTGATCGACTACGTCAAGAAGGCGATCGATACCAATCTGCCTTCGGTGCTGCTCAGCCTCAAATCCGGTGATCAAAGCCGGCTTGTGGCCGTGAAGCTGAAGAAGTCCTGAGCGTCACGACGGGGTCAGACCCTCCGATCTTGCCCGCCTCCGGCGGGACGGGTCTGACCCCGGCCGGTGAAATTTGCGAGGCGGTGCAGCCGGAGTGGTTGGGCCGCCTCGACGCGTCAAGGGTCTTAGTGCAGGATGACGGGCGCTGATGCCCACCGCCGCCAACCAAGGCCAAGGCCGATGCACGTGCTGCTGATCGAGGATGACCGCGAGGCGGCGCAGTTTCTGCTCAATGCATTGCGCGAAAGCGGTCATGCCGCCGATCATGCGATGGACGGCGAGGATGGTCTGGCGCAGGCCCGCGACGGCCAATACGACGTGCTCGTCGTCGATCGCATGCTGCCCAAGGTCGATGGCCTCAGCGTGGTGCGGACGCTGCGCGGCGAAGGCGTGCGCACGCCGGCGCTGATCCTGTCGGCGCTCGACGAGGTCGATGATCGCGTCAAGGGCCTGCGCGCGGGCGGCGACGATTATCTGGGCAAGCCCTATGCCTACTCCGAGCTCTTAGCGCGCATCGAGGCGCTGGCCCGGCGCGCACGGCCGGAGGAGCAGGAGACGCGCTACGTGGTCGGCGACCTGGTGCTCGATCGCCTGTCACACCGCGTGACCCGAGCTGGTCAACACGTATTGCTGCAGCCGCGCGAGTACCGGCTGCTCGAATATCTCATGAAGAACGCCGGGCAAGTGGTCACGCGCACCATGCTGCTCGAACACGTCTGGGATTATCACTTCGATCCGCAAACCAACGTTATCGACGTGCACATCTCGCGGCTCAGGGCCAAGATCGACAAGGGCTTTGCGCAGCCCATGCTGCATACCGTGCGCGGCGCCGGATACATGATCCGTGACGAGGCTCGCTAATCTCCTCGGGCCGTGGGCCCGCACAACGGCGTTCCGCCTGGCGCTGCTGTACGTCGCGCTGTTTGTGGCTTTTGCAGCGCTGGCCGCCATCGTGCTGATCTGGCGGACGAATTCGATCCTCACCGATCAGGTGCTGCGCGCCCTGCAGGGAGAAAAGGAGGAGCTGGTCCGACTGGCGGATACGCGCGGCGGCGAGGCGTTGACCACAATTGTCGGCGAGCGCAGTCGATCCGCTTCCGGCACATTGTATTTCCTGGCGGACAGCGGCGGCGCGAAAATCGCCGGCAACCTGGCGCGCTTCCCCACGGAGTTCTCCGCATCCGATGTCGGCGGATTGTTTGCATACGCTGCCCGCCAAGCCGAGCCCATGCGCCTTGCCGCGGGGCTGAACGCGCCTGTGCCGGGCGGCGGCACACTGGTGCTGGCGCGCGACGTGGAGGAGCAGCGACGGCTGGTGGCGGCCATGCGCCGCCTGTTCATCTGGAGCTTTGCCGGCCTGGCGCTGCTAGGCCTTGGCGGTGGCATCCTCGCCAGCCGGCTGTTGCTGCGGCGCATCGAGACCGTCAACACAACAACCCGCAGCATCATGTCGGGCGATCTGACGCGCCGCATCGGACTCTCCGGCGATGGCGACGAAATCGATGACCTGGCCGGCAATCTCAATGCGATGCTCGACCGCATCGAGCAGCTGATGCTCGGCTTGCGCGAGGTCTCCGACAACATCGCCCACGACCTCAAGACGCCATTGAGCCGCCTCAGAAGTCGCGCCGAGGCTGCCCTGCGCGACGAGCGCGGCGGCGCGGCCTGGCGCACCGGGCTGGAGCAGACCATCGAGGACGCCGATGAACTGATCAAGACCTTCAATGCGCTGTTGCTGATCGCACGCCTGGAAGCCGGCGCCGTCGATCAGAGCTTTGCCACCTTCGACCTGGCCGCCACGGTGCGCGACGTGGCCGAGCTCTATGAGCCGGTGGCGGAGGAGGCCAAGCTGACCATCAGCATAACCGCCGGCGAAGGTCCGCACGTGCGCGCCAATCGCGAGCTGATCGGCCAGGCGATCGCCAACCTGGTGGACAACGCCATCAAATACGCGGCCAAGGCGGGGGCGGATCAGCCCATCCGCATCGGCATCTCGCAGACGGCGGACGGCGTCGAACTTTCCGTCGCCGATCGCGGTCCGGGAATCCGGGTCGAGGATCGCGGACGCGCCCTGCGCCGGTTCGTGCGCCTCGATGCCAGTCGCAGCAAGCCAGGCAGCGGCCTCGGCCTCAGCCTGGTTGCCGCCGTCGCGCGCCTGCATGGCGGCAGCGTGCGCCTGGAGGATCATGCGCCGGGCTTGAAGGTGACGCTGGCGCTGCCGGGGCAGATCATCGTATCGAGGGCGCAGGATAATCCGGCCTCGCTTCATGATCTCGCCCGGGAGCGCGCCCATGCAGGGTCCGACTGAGACGACTTTCGCCCTCGCCGAGCGGATCAGCGAGACGCCGCCTGCCGACGGCAGTGCGCGGGTCGCCGGTGAAATCGAGATGCTGCGGCAGCAGGCCGGCGCCGATCCGGCGCTGGCCAATCTCGAGCGCCTGCTGGACAGCGCCGCAGTGCGCGAGCTGCTCACCGGCACGCTCAGCGGTTCGCCCTACCTGCAAGGACTGATCACGCGCGATCTGGCGCGGTTGCAGAGGGTCCTGGGGCAGAGCCCCGAGCAACGCCTGCATGCGCTGCAAGCCGAGCTGGTGCAGCGTCTGGCGACCGCCGATACCATGGCCGACGCCATGCAGGTTCTGCGCATGTTCAAGACGGAGGCGGCGCTGCTGGTGGGCCTGGCCGATCTGTCCGGCGCCTGGTCCGTCCTGCAAGTCACCACGGCGCTGACGCAATGCGCCGATGCCGCGCTGCAGGGCGCCGTCCGCTGCCTGTTCCGGCTCGCCGGCGCGAAGGGCGATTGGCGGACGGCGGACCAAACGGAACCTGAGAAAGGCTCCGGCTATATCGTGCTCGGCATGGGCAAGTATGGTGCCCACGAGCTGAATTATTCCAGCGACATCGACCTGATCGTGTTCTTCGAGCCCGAACGCCTGAGACTGCGCGACGGCCTGGAGCCCTTGGCCTTTTGCGTGCGGCTGACGCGCGATCTCGTCCGCCTGCTGCAGGAGCGGACCGGCGACGGCTACGTTTTCCGCGTCGACCTGCGGCTCAGGCCCGATGCGGGCGCCACGCAAGTCGCCATGTCGAGCGTCGCGGCGCTGCATTATTATGAAAGCTTCGGCCAGAACTGGGAGCGGGCAGCGCTGATCAAGGCGCGGGCGGTGGCCGGCGACATCGCTGCCGGCTCAGCCTTCCTCGACGAGCTGGCGCCGTTCATCTGGCGCCGCCACCTGGATTTTGCCGCCATCGCGGATATTCACGCGATGAAGCGCCAGATCCACGCCTTCCGCGGCTTCGGGTCGATCGCCGTCGCCGGCCACAACATCAAGCTCGGCCGCGGCGGCATCCGCGAGATCGAGTTTTTTGCCCAGACCCAGCAGCTGATCGCCGGTGGGCGCCAGCACGAGCTCAGGTCGCGCGATACGCTTGGTACACTGCAACGCTTGGCGGCGCGCGGGTGGATTACGCCGCTGGTTCGCGCGGACATGGCCAAGGCCTACCAATTCCTGCGCCGCATCGAGCATCGCATCCAGATGGTCGCCGACGAGCAGACGCACGAGTTGCCCGACGACGCCGAACGGCTCGCCGCACTGGCGCGCTTTGCCGGCTTCACCGGCACACCGGAGCTTTCGCAGCGGCTTTTGGCGGAGCTGGAAACCGTGCAACGCCATTATGCCGCTTTGTTCGAAAACATGCCGGAGCTGACGCGCGGCGGCTGCAACATGATGTTCGCCGGCGAGGCCGACGATCCGGCCACCATCGCAACGCTGACGCGGCTCGGCTATGCCCAGCCGAGCCAGGTGCTGGCCACCGTGCGCGGCTGGCATCACGGGCGCTATCCGGCGGTGCGCTCACCACGGGCCCGCGAGTTGTTGACCGAGGTGCAGCCGCTGTTGATCGAGATTCTGGCCGACACGGCCAATCCCGACAGCGCCTTTGCCAGTTTCGATCGCTTCCTCGCCGAGCTGCCGTCCGGCGTGCAGTTGTTCTCGCTGCTGCGGGCGCAGCCCAAACTCATGCGGCTGATCGCCGATATCATGGGCAGCGCGCCGCGCCTGGCCGGCATCCTCTCCCGGCGCCGCCGACTGCTCGACGTCGTGCTCGATCCGCGCACATTCGGCACCGTGCCGGAGGGCGAGGATCTCGACCGCCTGATCCGATCCGAACTCGGCGAGGCCAAGGACCAGCAGGAGATTCTCGACCGATTGCGCATCATCGGCAGCGAGCAGGCCTTCCTGATCGGCGTGCGCGTACTTTCGGGCAGCGTCAATGCCAACCAGGCCGGCGCCGCTTACGCCCTGCTCGCCGAGCGCTTGATTGCGGCCGTGCAAATCGAAGTCGAGCGCGAACTCACCCGCGCGCATGGCACCGTGCCGGGAGGCGCCGCGGTGGTGCTGGCCATGGGCAAGCTCGGTGGCCGCGAGATGACGGCGGCCTCCGATCTCGATCTCATTGTCGTCTATGACTATGAGCCGGCCGCGATCCAATCCGATGGCCGCCGCTCGCTGGCCCCCAGCCAGTATTATGCCCGCCTGACGCAGCGCCTGATCAGCGCGCTGTCGGCGCCAACCGCGGAAGGCTCGCTCTATGAGGTCGACATGCGGCTGCGGCCTTCCGGGCAAAAGGGCCCGGTTGCCACCCAGTTGTCGAGCTTCATCCACTATCAGGCCAGCGACGCCTGGACCTGGGAGCACATGGCGCTGACACGGGCGCGGGTGGTATCGGGACCAGCCGCGCTGGCGGCCCAGGTGGAAGATGCCATCCGGACGGCCCTCGTCCGGCCGCGTGAACGGGCCAAGGTCGCAGCCGAGGTGCGCGACATGCGCCAGCTGGTCTGGACGGAGAAAGGCACCGACACCATCTGGGATATGAAGCAGGTGCGGGGCGGCCTGGTCGATCTCGAGTTCATTGCGCAGCACTTGCAACTCGTTTACGCGCCGGCCCGTGCCGATGTGCTGAGCCAAAGCACGTTGGGCGCCTACCACCGGCTGGCCGAAGCGGGGTTTCTGTCGCCGGCCGCGGCGGAGATTCTGTTGCCGGCGACCCGATTATTGAATGATTTGACCCAGATCCTCCGGCTATGCGTGTCGGGCCCCTTCGACCCCGCCACCGCGCCCGACGGCCTCAAACTCTTGCTGGCTCGGGCCGGCAATGCCCCGACTTTCGCCACCCTGGAGTTGCATCTGCGGCAGACCTTGGCCGACGTCCACCGGCTGTTCGATGAACTGGTGGTGTGAGGGGCGACGGATTTGGCCGACCCGACGCGTTCTTCGACATGGAACAGGGCGAGGGCGCACCAAACCTCGGAGAAACTCGAGCCATGGAGACACGGATGACCAGAAAAGCAATCTTCATTGCGGCCGGCGCGCTGTTGGCCGCTGGCGCCGTTGCCACGGTGGCGGCGCAAGGCCATCGCGGCTGGCAGAGCCGGCACGGCGAGATGCTCGGCATGGACATGGAGCATGATGGTCCCGGTCGCGGCGGCCGACTGCGCGGCTGGCGCGGGGATTTGACCCAGTCGGAGCATGACACCCAGACGCGCGAGCGCTTCGCCCGCCTGGATCGCAACAGCGACGGTGTCATCGATGCCGCCGAGATCGAAGCCGCCATAGCCGAGCGCATGGGCGGCTGGCACGGCAGAATGGGCAGCGGCATGGGCGAGCGAATGCTGCGCCGGTTCGACGAGAACCGCGACGGCAAGGTGACGCGCGAGGAATTCACCAATTCGGTGCGTCAACGGTTCGTTGAGATGGATCTCAACAATGATGGGCGGATCGACGACGAAGACCTGCCGCCGCTGCTGCGGGGCCGGGGCGTGCTGGGCGAAGGCCGAGGCCCCGGAGGCGGTGTCGGACGTGGTCACGGCGGGCCATTGATGAATATGCTGCGCGGCGCCGATGCCAACAAGGACGGCGTCATCACGCTCGATGAAGCACAAAGCGAAGCCGCCAAGCTGTTCACGCAATTCGACCGCAACAAGGACAACGTCATCGACAAGACCGACGTCGAGGCGCTGAAAAAGGAGATGGTCGATTATCGCGTCAAGCGCTTCATCCATCATTTCGGCGCCGACAAGGATGGCAAGGTGACCCGCGAGCAGTTCGACAAAATGGCCAAGGAGCGGTTCGCCATGCTCGATCTCGACAATGATGCCAAGATCTCGCGCGATGAGATGCCCGGGCGCGGTCGCTGGGGCAGCCACCGGCAGCGCGGCGACGATGAGCACGAGTCCAGCGAGCGGCGCGGCCGGGGCGGACCGATGATGGCGCCGGGACGTGAAGGTCCCGGACGTGAAGGCCCCGGACGTGAAGGCATGGGTCGGAACTGACGCAAGCGAGGGCTGAGCGCGCGGATGCAGGTCGCCGCGCGCTCGGTCCCGATCTCGAGGGAGGCGGCGCTGGCGCGCGGCATTGCACCATGGCTGGCGGCGGTCACAGGCGGAAAAACGCCCCTCGGTGAGACCGATGCCGACCTCGTGACACGTGCCGGACAAGGCGACGCGGTCGCTTTCCGGCGTTTGGTCGATCGTCATATCGGCCCGTCGCTCGGCATCGCCCGCCGGCTGCTTCGCGACGAAGCCGAGGCCGAGGACGTGGTGCAGGAAGGCATGTTGCGGTTATGGCGCATGAGCAGCCAACTGGAGATCGGCGACGGCGGGGTCAAGCCCTGGCTCAGGCGCGTGGTCTCAAATCTGTGCATCGATCGCATCCGCGCCAGATCCCGCACGGATGTCGTGGAAGAGCCGCCGGAGCAAGCGCAGCCGCCCGATCAGCTTGCCGCGTTGACAGGCAAGGACGTCGCCGATCGCGTGCATCAGGCCTTGCAGGCGCTGCCGGAACGACAACGGCAGGCATTGACGCTGTTCCACTACGAAAACCTCAGCCAGAGCGAGGTTGCTAGCGCGATGAACATCTCCGAGGAGGCCGTGGAATCCCTCTTGTCGCGGGCGCGGCGGACTTTGCGAGTGCTGCTGAAAGATGATTGGCGCGAACTGGTGATGGACGATGCGGGCTGACATGACGACGAAGGACAGAACATGAGCGCGGACAACACCAACGGGCCCGATATCGGCGCGCTGCGGCGGCTCCTCGATGTTTATGGCGGCGATACCAAGCGCTGGCCGCGGGAGGCCACCCGCCGCTTCGCGCCATTGCTCGCCAGCGACGGCCAGGCCCGTGCGGCGCTGGCGGAGGCGCGCGCCCTCGATGCAGCCCTGGCAACCACGCCGACGATTTCGCCAGACCGGCTGCGGCGGCTGGCGGATCGTATCGTGCAAGACGCCCTCGCCCAAGGTGCAGCCGTTCAGTCCCGGCACGACACCGGCAGGATCATCGACCTCGCCGCAACCAGGCGCACGACCCAGCATCCACCGTCCGTGCGGGCCAACAACCGATGGCAGGCCACGGGATTGCTCGCCGCATCGTTGCTGATCGGCGTGTTCGCCGGTGTCTCGGGCTCGGCGGGCGTTGCCTTCGACGACATTGCCGCGCTGATCGGCCTGGCAGGGGAAAGCGAGCCGCTGATCACGGCGTTCGAACTCGGCTTCGACAGCGCCATCGACGAGGAGACGCTATGAGCGTGACCGCTGCCAGTCCCGAAACGGCGATGCACCGTGTCCCACGCTGGATCTGGGTGACGCTCGTCGCATCCGTTTCGGTCAATCTGCTGCTGATCGGGCTGATGGCTGGAGCCGCCTGGTTCCGCCATCGCGCCGGCGGGCCGTTCGCGACCGCCGCCAGCCCCATGGGCTTCATCCGCATGCTGCCCAAGGAAAGACGCGACGCCATCCGCTCGGCGGCGCCTGAAGCGTTCGCCAACATGCGGCCGCACTGGCAGGCCGTCAGGCAGGCGCGGCGGGAGGCCGACCGGCTGCTGACCACCGAACCGTTCAGCGCCGAGACATTCCTTGCCGCGCATCGCCGCATGATCGAGGCGGATGCGGCGGCGCGCAGGGCCGCGTCGCAAATTCTCGCCGACACCGCCGCACGCATGACACCGGAGGAGCGTGCACAGATGTTGGGCTGGCGCGACCGGCAGAGATGGTGGCGGCGCGGGCATGGCCCGCACGGGGAGCGCGACGACCCGGCCAAATTGCCGGAGCCTGACCGGCCCTGACACGGTGATCAAACCCATGGCGAACCGGTCGGGGTCAGACCCTCGGGTCTGACCCCTTGCAGTGCACCGCTGTCGCCTCACGTCTCGCCCGCGCGATGGGTTGTGAGCGTCGCGGTGGAGTGAGTGATCAACAAGGGGTCAGACCCTCGGGTCCGACCCCTTGCAGTGCACCGCCGTCGCCTCACGTCTCGCCCGCGCGATGGGTTGTGAGCGGCGCGGTGGAGTGAGTGATCAACAAGGGGTCAGACCCAAGGGTCTGACCCCGTCCCGTCCGGTTCAATCCTCGATGATCCGGCTGACGATCTCGTGCACGTCGCGCGATAGCCCCACGGTCCTGGTGATGCGCTGCAGCGCCTTGCGCGCGTGGCGGCGGCGCTCGCTTTCCAATGACCGCCAGCTGCGAAAACAACCGAGCATGCGGGCTGCCACCTGCGGATTGAACTTCTCGATGGCCAGGACCTGGGCCGCGACGAACTCGTAGCCCGCGCCATCCCGGCGATTGAACTGGACCGGATTGCCGTTGGCGAAGTTGCCAATCAGCGCGCGCACCTTGTTGGGTGCGGTCAAGGCAAAGAGGCGATGCTGGGTCAATGCCTTCACCTGATCGAGCGTGCGGGCATGCGGCGAAAGCGCCTGCACCGCGAACCAGGTGTCGATGACCAGATGATCCGCATGCCAACGCTCGTAGAAGTGGGCGAGAGCGGCGTCGGCCTCGGGGGAGGGCTGGGCGGCGAGCAGCACCAGGGCATGCGTCGCCTCGGTCATGTTGGTGGCTTTGTCGTAGTGCATCTTGACGCGAGCACGGTCGGCGGGCGTGCCGCGAGCCGCCAGCAGCGTCAGCGCGGCATTGCGCAGCGCCCGCCGCCCGGCACTGCCGGCGTCCGACGAAAAACGGCCCGTGTCACGATATTGGGCGTACAGGTCCTGGAGCTGGGCACCGAGCGTCGTGCCGACCAGCTTCAGCAGCTGGCGTCGGGCGCGGTGGATCAGGCCCGGATCGACGTTACGCCCAATCACGCGGGCAATATCGGCCTCGCTCGGCAGCTTCAGGAGTTCGGCGCGATAGGCCGGCTCCAGCCCGATGTTGGCAATGCTGGCACCCAGCGCCCGGGCCAACGCGATGCCGCGCGACGTGCGTTTGCCTTGCTGCAAGGTGCGCACGATCTGGACGAGAACCCGCGTCGCGTAGGTGTTGGCCGCCTGCCAGCGGTTGAACAGGTCGCTATCGTTCGCCATCAGGAATTCCAGATCGCGATCGGTCAAGTCGATGGTCAGGTTGATCGGCGCCGAGAAGCCGCGCAGCAATGAGGGCACGGGCTTGCTGGGCACCTCGACGAAGCGAAACGTCTGCGCGCGCCGGTCGACATGCAGCACGCCGTCCCTGACTTCGGTGCCGTCGTCGAGCTTCAGCGCCAGGTCCTGGCCGTTGCCGCTGACAAGTCCCAGGCGCAATGGAACATGCAGCGGCCGCTTGCGCTGGTCGCCCGGCGTCGGCGGATTGATTTGCTCGACTTTCAACTCCGCGGTCTTGGCGGTCTTGTCATAGCTCATGGAGCAAACAAGCTCAGGCGTACCCGCCTGGCTGTACCACATGCGGAACTGGCTAAGGTCGGCGCCGGTGGCAACCTCGAAGGAGGAGATGAAATCTTCCACCGTGGCGGCCCGGCCGTCGTGGTGCTCGAAATAGGTGTCCATACCGGCGCGGAAACCCTCTTCGCCCAGAATGGTGCGGATCATGCGCACCAGCTCGGCGCCCTTCTCGTAGACGGTCGCCGTATAGAAGTTGTTGATCTCGATATAGGCCTCCGGCCGCACCGGATGCGCCAGGGGACCCGAATCCTCGGCGAACTGCAGCGATCTCAGCTGACGCACATCGGCGATGCGCTGCACCGTGGCGGAGCGCTCGTCGGCGGAAAATTCCTGGTCACGGAAGACGGTCAGGCCTTCCTTCAGGCAGAGTTGGAACCAGTCGCGGCAGGTGATGCGGTTGCCCGTCCAGTTGTGGAAATACTCGTGCGCGACGACCGCCTCGATCGCCTCGTAGATCGAGTCGGTCGCGGTTTCGGCGGTGGCCAGGATCAAGCGGTCGTTGAAGACGTTGAGCCCCTTGTTCTCCATGGCCCCCATGTTGAAGTCGGATACGGCGACGATATTGAAGACATCCAGATCATACTCGCGCCCGAAACGGCGCTCGTCCCAGGCCATCGAGCGCTCGAGCGAATCCATCGCCCAGCCGGCACGCGCCTCCTTGCCCGGCTCGACGTAAATGCGCAGCTCGACATTGCGGCCCGACATGGTTTTGAAGGTGGAGGCGATCGAGGCGAGATTGCCGCCGACCATGGCAAACAGGTAGCAGGGCTTGGGATGGGGATCGCGCCACACCGCGAAGTGGCGCTTGCCGCCGGCCAGCGTCCCCCGCTCCACTGGATTGCCGTTGGACAGCAGCACCGGCGCATCATCGCGGTCCGCCTCGAGCCGCACCGTATAGGTGGACAGCACGTCCGGCCGGTCGAGGAAGTAGGTGATGTGCCGGAAGCCCTCGGCCTCGCACTGCGTGCAATAGATGCCGCGCGAGCGATAGAGCCCGGTCAGCGCCTTGTTGGCTTCGGGGTTGCACCAGGTGGTGATCTCGAGCGTGAAGGACGGCGCACGTGGCGGGCGCGGCAGCTCGAGGGCGGTCTCGCTCAGCACATAGTCCTTGGCGGTGAGCAGCCTGCCATCGACCTTGACCTCGCCGAGTTCGAGCTGCTCGCCGTCGAGCTTCAACGCGCCGGATGCCTCGGCGGCGGCAGGGTTAGGCCGCATCGTCAGGCGGGACCGCACCCGGGTCCGTGTCGGATCGAGCGCCACATCGAGGTCGACGGTGTCGATCAGGAAGGCGGGCGGGCGATAATCCTTGAGACGGATTGGGCGCGGGGTTTCTGGTTTCATCGATGTGTCGAGCCTTCTCGGGGCGCGGCCGGGATGGACTCCAGGTCGCGCCGGGACCGGATTCGGGTCTAAGCAGACTTTCGTTGAAAGGCCAACGAATCATCTGCTTAGGACTTTGTTTTAGCAGAGTTTTATCGGAAAACCGCGAAGTACACTTTTGCGAACTCTGCTTAGTCTTAGCACACAGCACACCGGTGGAAGCAGGCTCTGCGACCGTTAGCCCGCCGGATTTCCGAGGAATTCAGCACGCACGGCGGCCGTGTGCTGGCCAAGGGCAGGCACCGGGCCAAATGCAACCGTTTCGCCCATGTGCCGAGCGGCCGGCGCCGGCATCGCGACGGGACCGCCGGGTGTGCCAACGGAGGTTTCGCGCAAATGCGGATGGGCCAACAGGGCATCGAGGTCGCTGACCCGGCCAAAGGCGATGTCCGCGGCCAGCAGCGCGGCAATCGCCGCACGATGCTCGGTTCGGGAAAACCAAATGGCAACAAGCGCATCGGTTGCCGCCCGGTTGGTGACGCGGGCCACCATGGACGAGAAGCGCGGATCGCTGACCGCCTCGGGCGCATCCAGCACAGCGCGGCACAGCGCGTGCCACTCGCGCTCGTTTTGGATGGAGATCAGGATCGGCACGCCGTCCGCCGTCGCAAATACGCCGTAAGGCGCGACCGAGGGGTGCGCCAAGCCGATGCGCGCCGGCGGCGTACCGGCGCGGGTATGCATGATGGGAACGGCCATCCACTCGGCCATGGCATCGAACATGGCGACGCGGATGTCGGCGCCCTGGCCGGTGCGGCCGCGCCCGATCAAGGCTTCCAGGATCGCCTCGTAGGCATTCATGCCGGTGGCGATGTCGACCGCGGACACGCCGACGCGCGAGGGCGCCTCCGGCCCGCCGGTGACATGCGCCAAGCCGCTTTCGGCCTGGATCAGCAAGTCGTAGGCCTTGCGCCGCGCGTAGGGCCCGGTCTCGCCGTAGCCAGAGATCGAGCACAGGATCAGCCGGGGAAAGCGCTGACGCAGTGCCGGGAAAGGGTATCCGAGCCGCTCCAGCGCGCCGGGCTTCAGGTTCTGGATGAACACGTCGGCCTTGGCCAGCAGGGCTTCCAGCAGCACCTTGTCACCGGGCTTGGTCAGGTCGACGACGACCGATTCCTTGCCGCGGTTGAGCCAGACGAAGTAGGAACTCTGCCCGGCGGCGGCCGTGTCGTAGGCGCGCGCGAAATCCCCCTCCGGGCGCTCGAGCTTGATCACGCGCGCACCCGCATCGGCCAACCGCCGGCTGGCCATCGGCGCGGCCACGGCCTGCTCCAGGGAAACGACCAGCAGTCCGGTGAGCGGCTTGATCATGGGTTGGAGCACATCGTGTTTCGATCGGCGGAAGGCAAGGCGCTGTGGCGGGGGAACGGGTGGTACAGACCGGGTTGATCCCTGACACTTTGGACCGGGCTCATTCCTGACAGTATTCGCTCATTGTTCCGGTGTCATCGCCGTTTCCGGAGCGACGCGGAACCATGCACGGCCTGCGCAACAGCGGTGACCGACTATTGTGCGCGCAGCACGAAGCAGTCGATGCCGAGGCGGCGCAGCTCGGTGCAGGCCGTGGCGGCGCCCGCGGTGTCGAAGCCCGCGAACCGCGCCCGGTAAAGTGGGCGCTCCTTGACCAGCGGCGCCACCACCGGCCGATTGCCGCGCAACAACCCGCCGGCCTTTTGGCGCACGATGGCAAGTTGGCGCTCGGCCTCGGTGCTGGTGGCATAGGCGCCGACCTGGATCTCCAAGGCGTGCGCGCTAGCGGCAGGCACGACCATGGCGGATACCGGCGCCGGGCCCGTCGCCAGGCGAATCGGCGCCTGGCGGCCTTGCGCACCAGAATGCGCCAGTCGCTCGGCCTGCGCCTGCAGCGTCCCGGCTGGCGCGCTGCGATCGTTGGCAGCTATGACGGGCGACAGCGCCGATGTAGTGACGACAGAGCGCGCCGATGGAACCTCGGCGGTGGCCCGAGTGCGACCCTCGCCGCCCGAGGTAACGCGGGTGCCGGTCGCAAGCCGTCCGCGCGCAATCTCGACGGGGATCGGCGGCGCGATCGCCACAGCCGGCTGCACTGACCGTGCAACCGGCGCCGGCGCCCGCACCAGCTCGGGAGCCACGGCAAGTCTTGCATCTGGCCGCGGACGCGCCGCGGGAACGGGCATGGGAACGGGCCGGCCCCTCGCCACCAACGCTGGCGTGCGGCGGCGGGTCTTCTCGGTCGACGCCTTGGCCAGGGCTCGGGTCAACAGCACGCGCATATAGGCGTCGCGCATGCTCGCCGTCGTGCCGCCGAACACGGCGCCGATGACATGCTTGCCGTCCCGGCGCACGGACGCCACCAGGTTGAAACCCGAAAGGCGCGTGTAACCGGTCTTGATGCCGTCGGTGCCCTCGTAATTGAACAGCAAAGCGTTGTGATTGCGGAAGCTGGCGCCCTGATGGGTGAAGTGCTTGGTCTGAAACAGCGCGTAATGCCGCGGAAAGTCGTCCTGCAGCCGCAGCGCCAGCGTGATCATGTCGCGCGCCGTCGTCACCTGTGCGGCATCGGGCAGTCCCGACGCATTGCGAAAGACGCTGTTTTTCATGCCGATCTGGCGCGCCCGCTCGCTCATCTGAACGGCAAAGCGGCCCTCGCTGCCGGCAATATGCTCGGCCAGCGCCACAGCCACATCATTGGCCGACTTGGTGATCAGCGCCTTGATGGCTTCGATCACCGTAATCTCTTGGCCGGGTTCGAGGTCGAGCTTGGTCGGAGCGACCGAGGCCGCGTTAGCGCTGATTTTGATCTTGGATGCATACGTCAGGCGGCCCTGCTCGATCTGCTCGAACACCAGGTAAAGCGTCATCATCTTGGTGAGCGATGCTGGATAGCGCGTCTGATCCGCGGCCGAATCATGCAAGACCGCGCCACTGTTGGCATCGAGCACGAAGGCGGCCTGCCGCCCCTGGCCATGGGCAGCGTCCAAAGGCGCCAGGGTGCTGCATGCCAGTGCCAAGACTGCCATGGCACGCGTCCACGGCTGCCGCTTGGCGGCGCAGGTCGGCAAAGGTGTTACTATCACGACTGCGAACTCGCACGCTCACCGAGTATGCGCCAGCCGGGCCCATACCGGATCGACGCACGCCCGCATTGTTCAACGCCCCGGGGACCGCATTGCCGGGCCTGCGCGCAGGCCGGTCGCAATCCACTATGTTTTGGGGCGCCATTGCAGCTTGCCGCCGTGCGGGTCCGCGCCGACGCCCTTTATCCTTTACCAGCCTATACTTAACCTCTGGAAATCCGGTTAACGGTGGCCATGGCCAAGCATCGGCGGGCCTGCCAGGTTATGCCGCGGCGCAAAACCCCAGTTGCTTGACAGCCTGGCAAAAGTTAATATTTGTGCGTTGCGGCGTGACTATGCCCGCAATCGCTATTGCCACCGCCACGCCCCCAGCGGGGCCCATAGGATTATCATGCCATGATCAAGAACCTCGACGACCTGCAGAAGCTGAACCAGACCAGCGTTGATACGGCCATGAAGATGATGGGCGACTGGAACAAGAACTGGCAGGTGCTTGCGACCGAGATGTCCGACTATACCAAGCGCTCGGTCGATGACGGCACGGCGACGATGGAGAAGCTGCTCGGTGTCAAATCCGTGGAGCAGGCCGTCGAGATCCAGGCCGCCTTCGCCAAGCGGGCCTACGACGAGTATATGCAGCAGATGACCAAGTTCGGAACGCTGTATACCGATCTGGCCAAGGAGGCCTATCGGCCAATCGAGCGGGCCATGAAGAACGGCCGCTGAGGCCGGTCCTGCCCCCCCGTTTGTGGACATTGCACAATCAATCGGCTCGACTTTAGATAGTCGGGCCTTTTTTGTGTCGCGATGCTGCCCCATGTACCGCAGCGTGCGCGTGCGGCGACACTAGAATCCTTTCCGCTCAAACCAAATCAGGGGAAAGCGCTCTAGTCCTTTGTTTGTCGCATTTTCTTCGCCAAACCGGCACCCACTTTGGCGGAAAATGCTCCATCCCTCGGCAATGACCTGTGACGTGCAAGGCACGGGCAGGCAATTGCGATCAGGCTGGCAGTTGCGTAAGAGTGAAACGTGGGGGCACTGTTGCCGCCAGCAGCTACTCTGCGGAATGGACAACACACAGCGCTTCCGGCGAGAATGGTGTGAAGTGTGAGGGGCCGAGGGCCGAGAGTCACATGATGAGGATGATGGCAGGCAACAAGGGCCCGAACCGGGACGACGACAAGGAAGGGCGTACCGGCCTGGTCACCAAGACGCGGCCGAAGACGAAGAAACCCAGCCTTTACCGGGTCCTACTGCTCAACGACGACTACACGCCGATGGAGTTCGTCATCATCGTATTGCAGAAGTTCTTCGGCAAGGGACAGGACGAAGCCGCCCGCATCATGCTGATGGTCCACCACAAGGGCAGCGGCATCTGCGGCGTCTATACGTACGAGGTTGCCGAGACCAAGGTGACGCAGGTCATAGACTTTGCGCGCCAGCACGGCCATCCTCTGCAATGCACCATGGAGAAAGAGTAGGTCACGACGTGCCATCCTTCTCACAGAACCTCGAAAATGCCCTGCACCGGGCGCTGGAATATGCCAACGAGCGTGAGCACGAATACGCCACGCTCGAGCATCTGCTGCTGGCGCTGACCGATGATCGCGACGTCGCCGCCGTCATGCGCGCCTGCAACGTCGACATCGACAAGCTGCGCGTCCGCGTTGCGGACTATCTCGACAACGAGCTCGGCTCGCTGGTGCTCAAGGGGTCATCGGAGGCATCGCCGACAACCGGCTTCCAGCGCGTCATCCATCGCGCCGTGGTCCACGTCCAGTCATCCGGCCGCGAGGAAGTGACGGGCGCCAACGTGCTGGTGGCGATCTTTGCCGAGCGCGAGAGCCATGCCGCCTTCTTCCTGCAGGAACAGGAGATGACCCGGTTCGATGCGGTGCAATACATCAGTCACGGCATTGCCAAGCGGCCGGGCATGTCGGAACCGCGGCCGGTGCGCGGCGTCGACGAGGACGAGAACGGCCGGGGAGACAGTGACGGCGGCGACAAGAAATCCGGTCAGGACGCGCTCAACACCTATTGCGTCAACCTCAACAAGAAGGCGCGCGACGGCAAGATCGATCCATTGATAGGCCGCGAGCCGGAGGTGCTGCGCACCATCCAGATCCTGTGCCGCCGCCAGAAGAACAATCCGCTGTTCGTCGGCGATCCAGGCGTCGGCAAGACGGCAATCGCGGAGGGTCTTGCCCGCAAGATCATCAAGGGCGAGGTCCCCGATGTCCTGAAGACGGCCACGATTTTCGCCCTCGACATGGGTTCGCTGCTGGCCGGCACGCGCTATCGCGGCGACTTCGAAGAGCGGCTGAAGGCCGTCATGAAGGAGATCGAGAATTATCCTGGCGCGATCCTGTTCATCGACGAGATCCATACCGTGATCGGCGCCGGCGCCACCTCGGGCGGCGCCATGGATGCCTCCAACTTGCTGAAGCCGGCCCTGCAATCGGGCGCCGTCCGCTGCATCGGCTCCACGACGTACAAGGAATACCGGCAGCACTTCGAGAAGGACCGCGCACTCGTCCGCCGCTTCCAGAAAATCGACGTCAAGGAGCCGACGATCGCGGACTCCATCGAAATCATGAAGGGGCTCAAGCCCTATTTCGAGGCGTTCCACAAGGTCAAGTACACCAACGAGGCGGTGAAGGCCGCCGTCGAGCTGTCGGCCAGATATATCAATGACCGCAAGCTGCCCGACAAGGCGATCGACGTCATCGACGAGACCGGCGCCAGCCAGATGCTGGTGCCGGAGGCTAAGCGCAAGAAGAAGATCACCGTCAAGGAGATCGAGGCGACCGTCGCCACCATGGCGCGCATTCCGCCCAAGACAGTCACAAAGTCCGACGCGGAGGTGCTGGCCGCGCTCGAGAAGGACCTGAAGCGTCTCGTGTTTGGCCAGGACAAGGCGATTGGCGCGCTGTCGGCAGCCATCAAGCTTGCCCGTGCCGGCCTGCGCGAGCCCGAGAAGCCGATCGGCAGCTACCTCTTCTCCGGCCCGACCGGCGTCGGCAAGACCGAGGTCGCCAAGCAACTGGCGGCCCTGATGGGCGTCGAGCTGCTGCGCTTCGACATGTCCGAATACATGGAAAAGCACACCGTCTCGCGACTGATCGGCGCGCCGCCGGGCTAAGTCGGTTTCGACCAGGGCGGTCTGCTGACGGACGGCATCGACCAGCATCCGCATTCGGTGCTGCTGCTGGACGAGATCGAGAAGGCGCATCCCGACCTGTTCAACATCCTGCTGCAGGTGATGGACCACGGCAAGCTGACCGACCACAACGGCAAGGCTGTCGACTTCCGCAACGTCATCCTGATCATGACCACCAACGCCGGCGCCTCCGACCTTGCCAAGCCGCCGATGGGCTTCAACCGCATGAAGCGGGAGGGCGAGGATTCGGAAGCCATCCAACGCATGTTCACGCCCGAGTTCCGCAACCGCCTCGACGCGGTGGTGGCGTTCAACGGCCTGCCGCCCGAGGTCATCGCCAAGGTGGTCGAGAAGTTCATCTTCCAGCTGGAAGCCCAGCTCGCCGACCGCGGCGTGACGATCGAGATGACGGAACCGGCGACCAAGTGGATCGCCGAAATCGGCTACGACGAGAAGTTCGGCGCCCGCCCGCTGGCCCGCGTCATCCAGGAGCACATCAAGAAGCCGCTGGCTGATGAATTGCTGTTTGGCAAGCTTGAGCACGGCGGCACTGTGAAGGTGTCGCTGGAGGGCGAGGGCCTGGAGCGCAAGCTCGCCTTCGACTACATGGCGGCGGACCTGGCCACGCGAAAGGCCAGGGCGAAGGACGAGGAGGACGACGGCGAGGAGGACGATGACGACGACGACAAAGCGCTGGTCGAGGTCGCGCCGAGGAAGGTGCTCCCCGGTCCCAAGGAAAAGAAGCGCCCCCCCGGCACCGTGCCGATCGTGCCCAGGACGAAGGGCGAGTGAGGTGTGGGGTCGGGCCCTGCGGGTTTGACCCCGTACGCAACAACCCGTTCGCGGAGGCGCTGTATGAACAAGCGTGTCGAGGCCGTCATCGAGGCAGCGAGCAAGCTGTCCACCCTGGAGCAGCTGCTGGTGGCGCGGCGCATCATCGATTCGGCAAAGCCACTCGATCCAGAGATCGATGAAAGATGGCTGCGCATCGCGAGGGAGCAGATGGCGGCCTATGACCGCGGCGAGCTCGAAACTTACGACGCCGAAGAGGTCATTGCGGAGCTGAGGGCAAAATCGCGAGCGCGGCCTACGAAGACACGAGCGCTGCGTTGAAGGTTCGGCTGACGCCGTACGCGAAACGCGAGCTTTTTCGAGTGCATGCCTACTACGAACGAAAAGCGCCGGGCCTCGGGGACGAGTTCCTGGACGAGGTCGAGGCGACGATCCAGTCGATCAAGATGTTCCCGAAAGCCTGGACTGCAACCGAGGATGAATTTCGGCGCTGGCCCCTCACTCGGTTTCCATACGGCGTTCTTTATCGTGCACGCGAGAACGAGGTCGTGATTTCGATCGTGGGTCACTTGGCGCGCGGGCCGGCTTTCTGGCGGAAGGCGAGTAAGCGGAGTAGATGTGGCGGTCACGGGAGCACGGCCGATCGCGAGAGCCAAGGCGTCGATGCGGCGCGCGATGGGAGCAATCTTGGCGAGGATCGCACTCCTGATCCTGCTGACGGTCGCCCAAGTGGCGGGCGGTGGCGCATCCCATGACGCCGCCGCCGATGATCACCACATCCGCGCGATCCGCCGGCAAGTCCCAGTTCCTTCCCGTGCGAGTCAGAAGCGGTCCGGCATCCTAAGCAGTTATTCGCTGGAAGACCAACGAACACCTGCTTGGAGTCCGCTGTTTTCGCGGAGTTTCATCCAAAAGCCGGAAGGCCACTTTGGGGAACTCTGCTTAAACCCTTTTAAGTCCACCACCATCACACCTGCGCAAAGTTCGCATTTTCACTAAATTGTAACCCGCAATCGTATCGAAAAGTTATTTTTACCAACTAATGTCGATCCTCAGTGTTTTCGCTGGGGCGCCCGATGTTCAATCTCTACCGCAACTTCCTGATCTCGAGCGCCATTGTCACGCTCCTCGTCACGCAAGCCCTGGTTGCCATGCACCTGCATCATGCGACCAGCACCATGTTCGCGGCGGTGGAGCAGGAAAATATCGTCATGGCGCGAGCGCTCACCAACGCCATCTGGTCACGTTATGGCGACCAACTGTTACGGATTGAAAGCACTGATCCCAACGCGATCCGCAAACAACCAGAGGTTGTTACCTTGCAGCACGAACTCGCAACGTTGACAGACGGACTGCCGATCATCAAGGCGAAGATCTTCCTGCCCAATGGCCTGACGGTGTTCTCGTCCGTCGACTCCGAGATAGGGACCAACAAGCGCGCCACAATAAATGCAATAATGAGCATAAGGGATTTCGATAACACGATGGCCGACGGCGTGGCGCTCAGCCGCATGTCGCTGCGGAAAACCTTCCGCACCAGAAATAGCATGCTGGAAAATATTCACGTCGTGGCGACCTATATTCCCGTGAAGGGTGCCGACGGAAAAGTCATCTCGATTTTTGAGATTTACACCGACGTCACAGGTCATAGACAAATGATCTCGCACGAGAACACCTTCGTGGCCATGCTGATCATTGCCGCGTTCGCCCTGACATTTATCGTCCTGCAGTTCATCGTGCGGCGCGCCGACCGGACCATCAGGCGGCAGCACGAGGCCTTGTCCAGGCTGAACGCGACGCTCGAGGATCGGGTTGCCGAGCGCACCGCCGCCGCCCTCGACTCCGCGGCGGCGGCCGAGCGCGGCAACCAGGCCAAGTCGGAATTCCTGGCGACCATGAGCCACGAGATCCGCACGCCGATGAACGGCATGATTGGCATGATGGGGCTGCTGCTGGGCACACGCCTCGATGACGAGCAGCGCTATCTGACGCAGACAGCCCGCGAGAGCGGCGACGTGTTGTTGACGGTCGTCAATGATATTCTCGACTTTTCGAGAATCGAGGCGGGCGCCGTCGAGATCGAGAAGATTAATTTCAACCTACGGAATATCATCGACAGCACCATCTCTCTGCTCGGCGGAAAAGCGTCGGAAAAGGGACTTTCCGTTACCGTCGACAGCAACACCGACGTGCCACAGTGGATTTTCGCCGATCCCACCCGCCTGCGCCAGGTGCTGTTCAATCTACTGGGCAACGCGATCAAGTTCACCGAGCGCGGCGGCATTCGCGTGAGCTGCGCGCAACAGGTCCTGGGTTGCGGGGACCTGGAGGTCCGCTTTGAAATTCGCGATACGGGCATCGGGATTGCCGAGGCGGCTCGCGACAAACTCTTCAGTCGGTTCACCCAGGCCGACGGCTCGACGACACGCCAGTATGGCGGCAGCGGGCTTGGGCTGGCGATCAGCAAGCGGCTTGTCGAGCTGATGGGTGGCGGCATCGGCTGCAGCAGCGCGCCAGGCTTCGGCAGCACGTTCTGGTTCACCATCCGCGGCGCCCGTGGCCGGGCGCCCGATCTGGCGCCGGCCTTGCCAGGCGTCGGCCTCACGGCCGTGCCGACCAAGCCGCTTCGTATCCTGGTGGCGGAGGACAACGTCGTCAATCAGCGGCTGGTCGCCATGATCCTGACGCGCGCCGGCCACCTGGTGGATATTGTCGGCAACGGTTTGGAGGCGGTTCGGGCCATCGAGCAGTGCCCCTACGATGTCGTGCTTATGGATATGCAGATGCCGGTCATGGACGGCCCGACGGCGGCCGTGGCGATCCGCAGGATACCGGGTCCACCGGCCTGCATTCCGATCATTGCCTTGACCGCCAATGTCTTGGCCCAGCATCGGGCGCAATGCATCTCGAGCGGAATGAATTGCGTCTTGAGCAAGCCGATTGATCCTCAGGAGCTGTTGGCCACGATCAACAATCTGCACTCTGAGATCATGTCCCACTCTGAATTCAGGGTCGACATGCCCAGTGAAACAGCCGTACTCGACGAGAGAAAATTGGCCGAGATTCGGGAGAGCATAGGGGACGACCAGTTTCGCGAACTGTTGCAAGCCGTGCCCGGCCAAGCCGTCCAATGCTTGAAGCTATTGAAGGCAGCCATCGCCCACAACGATCTCGAGGAAACCCGACGCATTGGCCATGACATGCGCGGCGTTCTGGGAAGCTTCGGTGTTCTGAAGCTGGCCGTTCTGACCGAGGCGCTCGATCAAGAAGAGGCGGACATTCTGACCATCCGCGACCTCGTGCCCAGGTTGGAAGCGGCCGTCGAGGAGGCGACGCAGCGGCTGCGCTCGGTGGCCGCGGGTTGACGCGCCGCGTGGGATGATCTGCCCCGAGGCCAGCTCACGGCCTGCCGCCCACCAACGCCTCGGTGAATGGCCTTGCGCGGACAGCTGTTCGCCCGGCAATGTGTTCTGCCAACCGCGGGCAAGACCCGTATTGCAGCAGGAGAACATTCATGATCCGCGCAGGCATAGTCGGTCTGGGCTGGTGGGGCCAGATGCTGGTCGACAGCGTGCAGGGCAAAAGCGACGTGATCCGCGTCGTCGCTGGCCAGACCCGCACGCCGGCCAAGGCCGAGGCCTATGCCAGCGCCTCAGGCCGCGACCTTGATCTTGGCTGCCTCGTTGTCGACCACCAGCGGGCTGTCGAAGAACTGGATGCTCGGCTCGACGCCGAACGATTTCATGAAGTTCTCGCGCCATACGCCACGATAGCACGCATCGGCCTGCTCGCGCGTCTCCCACAGGTAGACGCCGCCGCCGATCCCCTGCTCGGCACTGAACAGGAACTGCTTGCGGATCAGACCAGGAATGGTCTGGAACCGGCCGGCAATGGCGGTGGTGTTTTCCTTGTACGTCTCGAGTGTCAACCCAGCCGGCAGCCTGGCGGTGACGATGGCGGTGATCATCTGACGCCTCCCGTGAGAAGAATTTTTGCGGCCAACCGCAGTGTTCGACCCACGCTACATCCCTGCGCTTCGGCGATCAACCGACGCGTCCGTGGGCGCAGATGATGTACCCGACATGCCTGGTTTTCCGCTTGCCGCCGATCCGACCTGTGGCGCGCCAACCTCGGTCCGGCCAGCGGCTTGCAACACAGTTAATTAGACTTTGTCTTTATATTTCAAACTATTGACGTTTTATCCCAGGCGTTTTCCGATGGTTAAATTAAGGCGATTTGTCGCAATATCAGGTCAAGCACTTGTAAACACCCGTCCTTTTTTGGTTCTTTCCCGCCTCGTGTAACAGCGTACGGGAAATTACAATGAAAACGTTCCTCGCCTGCTTGGTCGCTTTGTTCGGCCTCTTCACCGCCACCGCATCCGCGCAAGCCTTTCTGATCGAAGACGAACAGCTGCGGGCCATCCTGCAAGCCTCGCAGCCCAAGGCCAATGCCGGCCAAAAGACTCGCAAAGCGGCAACGTCGCGCAGCGAACGGCGCCGGGAGCGCGCGCCAGCACCGCGTGAGACCGCCCGCGTCACGACCGAACGCAGCACCGTGACATTCGGCAGTCTGGGCGAGCCCAGGTTCGCCAGCAGCAGCGAGACCCGATTTGCCAGCGTGGGCGAGACCCGCAATGCCGGGCCGCGGCCCGGCAAGTGGTGCGGCTGGTGGATGCGCACTCAGCTTGGCGGCGGAGCGGAATACAATATCGCCTGGAACTGGACGCGGTACGGCAGCGCGGCTTCAGCGCAGGTCGGCGCCATCGTCGTGTGGCGGCATCACGTCGGCATCATCACCGGACAGACCACGTCCGGACAATGGGTCGTCAAATCCGGCAACGACAGCGGCGCGGTACGTGAGCGCGCACGCTCGGTTTCCGGCGCCGTCTTCCGTATCTGACGCCTTTGCCCGCAGGTGCGCGCCAGCTGCCAGCGCACCTGCCGGCCATTGGCGAACCTGCAAATGGCCTTGCGCCAACCACCATTCGCCCGGCAATGTGTCCTCCAATCAGCGGGCGGCGCCCGCACCGCAATAGGAGGACGCTCATGATCCGCGCCGGCATTGTCGGCCTGGGCTGGTGGGGCCAGATGCTGGTCGACAGCGTGCAGGGTCGCAGCGACGTGATCCGCGTCACCGCCGCCCAGACCCGCACGCCAGCCAAGGCCGAGGCCTACGCCAAGGCCAGGGGCATCGCCATGACGGCGACCTTCGAGGAGTTGCTGGCCGACAAGACCATCGACGCCGTGATCCTGGCAACACCGCACAGCGAACACGCCAGCCAGCTGGTCAAGGCGGCGGCGGCCGGCAAACATATCTATACGGAGAAACCGTTCACGCTGGACATCGCCAGCACGGACGCAGCCCTGGCCGCAATCGAGAAGGCCAAGGTGACGCTCGGCATCTCGTTCCAGCGCCGCTTCCATCCCTCGATGATCGAGCTGAAGAAGCGGGTCAAATCCGGCGCGCTCGGCAGCATCGACTATGTCACTGCCGAGATGTCCACTTCGACGGCGCTCAGCATGCCGGAAGGCTACTGGCGCACCAACCCCAAGGAGACGCCGGCCGGCGCCATGACCGGCATCGGCGTGCATATCGTCGATGGCATGATCGACCTCAACGGCGAGATCGCCGAGGTCACCTGCATCAACGCCCGCCGCGCCGCGCCCAATGCCGACGACACCACTGCCGTGCTGCTGCAGCACAAGAACGGCGTGGTCGGCACGTTCACGGGCTGCTTTGCCACCGTCCCCGGCTACCGCTTCGCCGTGGCGGGCTCGGCTGGCAATGGCGAGATCACCGGCCATTTCCTCGACCGCCTGACCATCACGCCGCTGCCGCAGGCCAAGCACGGCACACCGGCAACGATGTGCGAGGTCTACGACAACAAAGGCTACAACATGCTGGGTGCCGCGCTCGAGGCTTTCGCGCGGTCGGTCGAAGCCAAGCAGCCCTTCCCGATTTCGCATGCCGAGATTCGCCACGGCGTCCAGGTGTTCGAGGCGATCGTCAAATCAGCGGCGGAACGGCTGACGGTGAAGGTGGGGTAGGGCCAATACACGAAACTCATTCGTGTGATTTTTCCCTGTTCCGATAGTATGCCACTCGGCTGCCGTTAAAACACCAGCGCTCAACTCAGGGGTCGCCCGTATGTTCCGCTCCCGCCTGATTCTCCTCTGTGTTGCTGCCCAGCTGGCGGCGGTCGGCCCCGCCGCTGCGCAATCGGTCCCCGATCTGGGGGCCATGCTTGGCCAGGCGCTGCGGTTCACGGTCAAAGTGCGCAGCACGGTGTCATGGCCGTTCGCGCCCGAGCAACTGGGCACGAGCCTGGGCACCGGCTTCCTCATCGATCGCGGCAAGGGCTGGATCTTGACCAATGCCCATGTGGCGAAGCGATCGACCTCGACGGTCGAGATCGCGCTCGGCGAGGCGGAGACAGAGTGGCTTCCAGTCGAACGGGTTTATGTCGACAATCATCTCGACATTGCCGTTTTGCGAATTGCCCCCGACAAACTGCCCGCCGACGTACCGGCTGCCAAGCTCGGCTGCACCCAGCCCGTCAAGCAGGGAGCCTCTGTCGTCGCCTATGGCCACCCCGTCAGTCTCAGCTTCACGGCGACACGTGGCATCGTCTCGAGTGTGCGCACGCTCGGCTCGCACGAGTTCGTGCAGATGGATGCCAACATTAATCCCGGCAACTCCGGCGGTCCGCTGCTGGCCGTGGATGCGGCCGAAGTGATCGGCATCAACACGGCCAACATTGTTGGTGCGCCGGGCCTGGGCCTGGCCCTCGCCATCCGCCATGTCTGCCCCGTGCTCGACCTGCTGGCCAAGGGCTTGGACCCCAGTCTGCCGAGCCTGCCCGTGTACTGGTTGAAGCAGGGCCGGATTGAAACATTGACCGTTGCGGCGGCGTTCCCCAGGAGCAGCGGCAGCAAGAGTGCCGCCGAGAATGAATTGCGGCCCGGCGACATTGTGCAAGGCATTGCAGGCGGACCCAAGCTCGCCAGTCTGCCGGAACTGAATACGGCCTTGCGCGGCCGGCAGGGCCAGGTGACCCTCCAGGTCTCGCGCGACGGCAATGAGCATCTGGTCAGCATGCCGTTGATCCCGGCACGCCCGCCGCTGCAGCGCCAGGGCCTCATTTTCTCCGGCCTGCTGGTGAGCGAACGGATCAGCCTCGACACCGCCGGCTCTTCGTTGCCGCCGCTGCGGATCGAATTTATCAAACCTGGTGAGACTGCATCTCGTGTCGGCTTCCAGCCGGGGGATCTGCTCGACGCCGTCGGCGGCCGGCGCTTGGCCACGGTGGCCGCGTTGCATGCCTGGCTGAAAGACAAGCCACCGAGCGAGAAGGTCGCGATCCTCATCCGTCGTGGTTCATTCGCCGATCCCCGCGTCAGCGCGGAATACCACCGCTTCGAGATTCAACCCACCGACCTGCGCCTGCTGACGTCGGGGGAGTAAGCGCGGCGGAGCGGCGGACGGTGAAGGTGGGGTGAGGGCGGTGTCTGGCCATTGGTCAGGCCAGTTGCTCAGCGAGCGCCTTGCGAGTTGAGGACCGCTCCGACACGCGCCGCCGGTGATCCATCACTTTTGGCAATCTGGTTACGTCGACGCCGTCACCCTCCAACCATTGCGCCAAGGTGAACAAGTATGGATCGCAGATAGTGTAGGTCTCTCCCATCACCCACGGCCCTTTGAGCATGTCACGCTCGATCAACTCGAAACATGCGCCGACGGACTGTGGCACCTTGCGCTGCATCGCGATGATTGCCGTGGGGTCATCGGCCCACCTGTAGCCGCGCTGCCGATGAGCGTGGGCCACATGGACGGTGGCGCAGAGATAACTGTTGAACGCCTGCACCCGAGCGAAAGCAAACGGGTCAGCCAACGGCGCTAAGTCCGCATGCGGAAAGCTCTGTGCCACAAATGCCAGCATGGCCGGTGTTTCCGTCAGGATGCCACGCTCCGTGATCAGCGCAGGCACGCGTCCCTTGGGATTGATGGCAAGGTACCCCGGGCTTTGCTGTTCGTTCGCGGCGAAGCTGACCCGCGCAGTTGAATATTCAGCTCCAGCCTCTTCCAACGCGATGTGCGTTGCCAGCGAGCAGGTGTGCGGCGCGTAATAGAACTTGATCATTGGAGCCTCCTTCTCGTGCGACATGGCGCACTGGTTGATGTTTGCGGGGTATTCCTAGAGCGCTTTCCGCTTGATGTGAATCAAATCAGTTACAGGGGATTCCCACGAACGCGCAAATCAGATTCGGATTCCGCTGGCGATAACAGCGGGGCGCGCGATGGGCAAGGGATACTCGAATGACCTCAGGGCACGGG
>CAZCGE010000010.1:0-19707 GCA_964498125.1 uncultured Devosia sp.
GACTGTTCGCACTCGACGCAGCCTGGCAATCAGCGAGACAGTCCCGATGAGGAAACCACCGACTGGAGAGCCGTGTGCGGGAAAACCGCCTGCACGGTTCGGAGGGCGGGGTGGGTGAAAGCCCATCCCGACCCCTATCCACGACGGCATTCGTTTGCGACGCATCTGCTGGAGCAGTACATCGACGTCCGCGTGATCCAGGTGCTGCTGGGGCACGCGAAGCTGGACACGACCGCCCGCTACACGCAGGTCGCCACCAACATCATCCGCCAGGTGATGAGCCCACTCGATCGATTGACGCCGTTGGTGCCCAAGCCGAAGAACGGACCGCCGGCATAACCGACGGCGATCGTGGCTCGACCAGCTCTGGAGGTCGCGGACATCTTCCGCGACCGTCATGTCGGAGACATGCCTCGGGCATGGGCCAGCCTTCCTGCCGGTCAGCCTCAGGTATTCGTCGATCGCCAGCCGCGTTTGGTCCGTCAACTCGAACCTCACCGGTCTGCCCGTTTTCTTCTAGCGCACTGTCGCGCGATCGAGCGTATAGCCACTCGGCGCCACATCATCGACACGGACCGCGACAACGTCACATCCACATAGCTTGCTGTCGATCGCCAAGTTGAACAGCGCGAGATCCCGTTTACGGCCCTCGATCTGCAGCTTGGTTCTGATCGACCAAACATGGCTCGGTCGCAGCGGCGGCTTGGCGCCGACGAGCTTGCCCTTATTCCACGGTTGGCGGCGCGCGGGCTTCTCGGCAGCAGATACCTGTTCGTCGTCCATGGTCTGTCTCCTTGGTTGAGAGACAGAGCAGCATGCGCCTGACAGCCCCAGGTATTTGACCGCAACCGGATGGCAGGTTTCGGCGAATATCTTCCATGCGATGGTTGCGACGCGACGCGTTTGACCCACAATAGACAGTCAGCGAAGCGAGGTCGGTTGCTCGAATGGGGAGCAGGAGAGCCGACTTTCAGGGCCGATATCAGGGGCTGATATTAAGGGCTGGACAGTGCCGCGGCGCGAGCCATAGTGTTGGATGACGATCAGGGAATTCGCGACGCCGTCTTGTGATGCGCGGCCCGCGCCAACGTCGCAGGGGTGCCGCCATGCCGTCTGCCGAGCGCACACCTCTCGAGCTGTTGAGCGCCTGGGTGATCGCACGTGCACCCGGCACTGCGGTTCGCTGGTTCGAAGACCAGTTAGCGCTGCTCAAATCCCGGCCCACCGACAAGGACATCTATCTGGCGCTCGGCTATGCCACACGTAAACTCGGTAAAATCGATCTCGACCTCGGGACCAGCGACCTCACGGAAGCCAGCGCGGCGAGGCGCGGCTGGAACCCGGCCGACTGGAGCATCGATCAGGCCGCCCGCGTCGCCTTTGTGCTGGCCAGCCACGACGGCGACGGCGCCAAATTCAAGACGCGCCTGGAGCAGCTATTCAACACCGCCGACATCGGCGAGACGATCGCGTTTTATCGCGCCCTGCCGCTCTATCCCGACGCCACGCTCCATGTGTCGCGCGCGCGCGAAGGCACGCGCAGCGCCATGCAGCCGATCTTCGAGGCGGTCGCCCATCGCAATCCCTATCCGCAAGAGCAGTTCGACGAGAACGCCTGGAACCACATGGTGCTGAAAGCGCTGTTCGTCGGCAGCCGGCTGGCGCCGATCTTTGGGCTCGACGAGCGCGCCAATCCGCGGCTGATGCGCATGCTCTGCGACTATGCCCACGAGCGCTGGGCGGCCAGCCGGCCGATCTCGCCGGAGCTGTGGCGCTGTGTCGGGCCGCACGCCGACGCGAGCGCCGTCCAGGACCTCGCCAGGGTCCTCAAGACGGGCGACGTGATGGAACGCAAAGCCGCCGCGCTGGCGTTATCGGCCGCCCGCGCACCCGGCGCCGAGCAGGCGCTGCGCGCCGTCCCGGATCTGCAGGCCGCGGCCAAGGCCGGACGCCTGACGTGGGCCGACATCGCCCACAACTGAGACCCATCGGAGACACGTCATGTTCCTCGACTCCCACACCCACATGGTCTCGCGCACCACCGACGACTACGAGCGCATGGCCGCGGCCGGTATCGTCGCCTGCATCGAGCCGTCGTTCTGGATGGGCCAGCCGCGCACCAATGTCGGCAGCTACATCGATTACCTGTCGCTGATCTGCGGCTTCGAGCGCTTTCGCGCCGGCCAGTTCGGCTTACGCCACTACTGCACCGTCGGCCTCAACCCGAAGGAGGCCAACAACGAGGAGCTGGCCGAGGCGGTGATGCACATATTGCCGCGCTATGCCTTGAAGGAGGGCGTGGTCGCCATCGGCGAGCTCGGCTACGACGAGCAGACCGCGCTCGAGGACAAATACTATCGTGCGCAGCTGGAGCTGGCCAAGGAGCTGGCGCTGCCGGTGATGATCCACACGCCGCATCGCGACAAGCACCAGGGCACGCTGCGCTCCATGGCGGTGGCTTTGGAGCACGGGCTCGATCCGAGCTTCGTCGTCATCGATCACAACAACGAGGAGACGGTGCGCGACGTGCTCGACCGCGGGTTCTGGGCGGCGTTCTCGATCTACCCGTTCACCAAGATGGGCAACGAGCGCATGGTCGAGATCGTGCGCGCCTATGGCGCCGAGCGCATCTTCTGCGACAGCGCCTGCGACTGGGGCGTGTCCGATCCGCTCGCCGTGCCGAAGACGGCCGAGCTGATGCGGCGCGGCGGCATTTCCGAGGACCAGATCCGAAAGGTGACCTACGACAACCCGCTGGCCGCCTATGGCCAGAGCGGCCAGATCAAGGAGGAGGACTGGCTCAATCCGTCGCCGATCGACCAGCGCACGCTGTACATGGGCAACTCGGTGCTGCGCGGCGGGCAGACGCCGGTGATCGGCCACGCGCCAGCCGCCGTCAGCCAGGCTCTCGGCGATCTGAAGATCGTCTGAGCCAGCCCGCGCCGCCGCGCCAATCCCTGGTGACGGCGAGCGACGGCAGCTGCCGCTTGGAGCCGGACCGTAGGGGGAGGCCGGGTGGTGGGAGCCGAGGGGACCCTACCGAACCTGAAGATTCAAGCACTTAGCGCTCTCAAACCTATGCCTGTGCCCACACTGTCTTGTATAGCATTTCCTGCCCGACTCCCAAACCTTGCCCACGTGATGAGATACGTCTGACGCGCATCCGATCATGTCGAGCAGTTGGAAGACGTCGACCATCTGCCAAGATCAGGAGCGCCGGCGTCCTTGCCGAGAAAGCATTCGATGAATCCCACAACTGCAGGCATCTCCAGGCGCATTGAGTCGTATCGCCACGGCATCAATCACTGATGACCGTCGTTCCCTGTGCGTGCCCCGTCGCCACGTGCCGCAGCGCTGCGGCGACCTCGCTCAGCACATAGCGCCGTTCAATCACCGGGGTCACCTTTCCGTCTTCGATCAGCTGCTTCAGGACCATCAGGTCGTCCCTGCGCGACTGCATCATGACGAAAGCGCCGTTCAGCATGACCTTGAGCATCCCGACAACAGGGCCAATCCAGTTGCCGTCCGGCGAACCTGCGCAGGAGACGAACTTGCCCTTGGGCTTCAAGACGCGCTTGCAATCCGTGATCGAGCGGTTGCCGACCAGATCCAGCATGACGTCATGGCGTTGTCCGCTCCCGGCGAAGTCGTCCTTTGTGTAGTCGATGATGTGATCAGCCCCGATCGAGCGCAGCAGATCAACATGGCGCGTGCTGCAGACGGCCGTCACTTCGGCACCCAGGGCTTTGGCGATCTGGACGGCATAGGCTCCAACTCCACCCGAAGCACCATTGATCAGCACACTCTGTCCCGGCTGGAGGTTTGCGACGTCGCGTAGCGCCTGGAGCGCGGTCATGCCAGAGGTTGGGACGGCGGCTGCCTGCTCATAGGTGAGGTTAGAAGGCTTCGGCGCCATCTTGTCCGCGGGTGCCGAGACGTATTCGGCGAAGGCACCGAATGGCACCTCACCGTAGACGTCGTCGCCGGGACGGAGCGCGGCGACGTTCCTACCGACCGTCTCGACACGGCCCGCCACATTCTGTCCTGGGATGTGATGCTTGGGGCGAAGAAGGCCGAATCCAACCAGGCGGAGGAGATACGGCTTGCCGGTCATGAGGTGCACGTCGCCTTGGCAAACGGAGGCGGCATGGACGCGGACCACGACATCGTTGTCACCGATTGCCGGCATCTCGACCTCCTCGAGGGTGAGATCGTCCGGCGAGCCGTATTTGTTCAGCACCATCGCCCTCATGGTCTCAGCTCGAGCGGTTGCGATCGCGAGTGCATCAATGGACGCTGCATTGCTGGGTACACCTGCCATATCGTCTCTCCTTGCGCTGGTTTTAACTTACAATGTAAGTTTTCAAGACTGCACTTAGAGCTTACAGTGTAAGTTTGTCAAGGGGAGACTGGACGACCAGATGGCCAAGGAACCTGAACGAGGGGCCGCCGGACGCGCCCCACTGACCAGAGACGTCGTACTTGGCGCCGCCGTTCGTTTCGCCGACGAGCGTGGGATCGAGGCGCTTTCGATGCGCAAATTGGCCGAGACGCTCGGGGTCGAAGCCATGTCGCTCTACAATCACGTCGCCAACAAGGACGATGTGCTCGACGGCATGGTCGAAATCGTTGTTGGCGAGATTGACGTGCCGGCCATCGGCGCGGACTGGAAGGCCGCCATGCGTCAGCGGGCGATATCCGCCTACGAGATGCTGCTGCGCCACCCGTGGGCCTCGATGCTGATGGTGTCGCGGATCAACGTGGGGCCAGCGATGCTGCGCTACATTGATGCGACGATTGGCTGCCTTCGCCAGGCAGGCTTCTCGTATGCGATGGCCGATCATGCGTGGAACGCCGTCGACAGTCACATCTACGGCTTCACGCTGCTCAAGCTGAACTTCCCGCTCGTCCCGTCGGAGTACGCGGAGGCCGCGAAGCATTTCCTCCCGAACCTGCCCGCCGATCGATACCCTTATATGCGTACCCTGACACTCGAGGTCATCGATGGCAGCCACACGGGGCTTCACGATTTCGAGTTCGGGCTCGAGTTGATCCTCGATGGCCTGGAGCGGCTCAGAGACAGGTCTTGAGGCCAGTCGCCGTCCGCTCGCTATGGGTTGAGTTCGACAACGGACAAGCCGGGAAGTCTGTCATTCACGATATCCCAACATGTGATTCTTAGGGTTGGGAGTACTTTGATGAATATGCAGCAATATCAATAGCTTGAAGTGACATTCTGGTGGAGCCGAGGGGATTGACAAGAAAAGCGGCACCCTTGCGAGCACCGCCGCCCGGTACGGGCTGCCAAGTCCACTCGGGAGTGCTCAGTATAGCACCACCGGGTTCCCCGGCGAGCCGGTGCCCCCGATGATCTTGAGTGGCGCCCAGATGAACGCGCCTTCGAGGACCCTGGCGTCGATCAGCGACTTGGTGTCGAGGTTCTCGAGGTTCCAGATGCCGCGACGGGTCTGCATCTCGGTGTGGCAGGGCACCGCGTAGTCGGTGCCTTGCTCGCCGGCAGGCTGCGCGTCGTTGGCCGAGGTGTCGCCCATCATCAGCGCGATGTCGCGCGAGGCCATGTACTCGCAGGCGCTGAGACCGAAGCCAGGCTCGCCCTGATTGAACAGGTCCCGAGCGGCCTTGCGCTGGTCGGAGTTCATCGACTTGTAGCGATCGTTGCTCCACGAGTTGCCTTGGCCGGTGTGCAGGGCGACGCAATCCCCGGGGCCGATCTCGGCGAGGCCCTGCGCCTTGACGATCGCCTGCACGTCGGCGGCGGTGACGATGCCCGGCTCGCCAGGCTGCTTCGGAATGGGCAGCATCTCCGCGGTGGCGGGGATCAGGCCCTGGGACTTGCGGTAGGCCACCGCGTCCAGGACAACCAGACGGCAGACGAAGCCCAGCTCGGCGACATGCTCGACGCCGTTGGGGCCCATGCCGACCGCGCGTCCGCCCGCGCCACGCTCGTAGGACTGCGGGAACAGGTTGCCGTTGTAGAAGAACATGCCCTTGGATGTATTCACCCCGATATGGCCTGGACCGTCGAACTGGGTGCCGATCTGCCCGATTTCGGTCGTGATATATTCGTCGTGATAAACGAGCGCATTCTTGCCGAACGGACCGCCTTGCGGAGTCCCCGGCAGAACCATCGACCACATCCGCGGACCAAAGGCAGGAATTTCGCGGTGATAGTACTTGCCGACCGTGATGGACTTGAACTGCTTGACGGTGTCGAGCGCGCGCTTGTGATGGGCCGGGTTCTTGGTATGGTTGGCGGAGCCGGCCCTGTCGGTCGCGCCCCACTTCGAGGGGGCCCAGTTCTCGGTGAAGGGCTTTTCGGCGGACGGGCCCGGAAGGGTCTGTGCGAATACGGAGCCGCTCAAGGCGACCACGATCGCGCTGGCGAAGATCGGAACTCTCATGACTGACCTCCTCACTCGGGACTTGGGGTTGCTTGGGGATGCACATTCGCACATCGCAAGCGGCAGCACTAGCTGATGAGCGCGCAGCAGCGTCGTCGTCGTCGTCGTCCATCGAGTATGCTCACAGGTGGAATAACCGCTCTTACTCGAGCGAGGTCGCTCTGACCGATCACACCATCGGCCCGGCCAACGCCTGGCTATATCACCGCCAACGTCCGCTGACGGATCATTGCTGCTGATGGCTGGATCGGGAGTGACGGCGAGTTCAGTGGCCCGGAGCTGACGACGTTGCCTGCCAGCACTTTGCCGTGGCAGATCCGTGCCTCTTGCGCCTCCAACTGCTCCCGCGCCGCTGTAACGATGCCCCTGCGCCTACAGCCGACGGCTGATCACCGGCGTTCGGTTCTACCTCCCGCCACGGCGACCGAGCCGCAGTGGCGGCTCCCACCAATCGGGATGCCACTCAGTGCTGGCCTGCAAGGCTGAACGCGAGCGCGAGAGCGCCCACAAGAATGAGGCTGACGGCCCAAGCCGCATCCAGATTGAACCAGCTCCGCGACACGAACTCGAGACCCAGGGTGCGGTAGACCAGCCACGCCACGAACCCGCCGGCCGCGATCATCGCCACCGAGTGGACGACGGAGACCAGGACGGCCATGCCGAGATTGGCGCCGATGAGGGCGCTTGCCGCCGCGTGGCCCCCGTCGAGGTCGGCGGCCCGGCACAGTCCGAGATAGATCGGCACCAGCATCAATCCCGCGCCATGCGCGATCGCCACGGCGAAGGACCAGAGTCCGAGTTGCGTCGGTCGTATCCGCGCCAGCGCGCGCGGATGGCGCCGGTTGACGAGCCGGAAGATGCCGAAGGCGATGACCAGGAGGCTGGCGCCGATCTGGATCTGCCGCTGCCATTGGATGAGGGCGACCAGCAGCGCGAAGGGAACGATCACCACCAGCATCGCCAGCAGATGGCCGACCGTCAGCGGCCAAAGCGCCGCGACGAGGGCGCGCGAGCTCTTTTCCATCAACCCGGCTGAGACGGCCAGCGGCCATCCCATCCCCGGGTTCACCCCGTGATAGAGGCCGCTGACGACGACAGCCAGCCAGAGCCCGGCAGCTGTCCAATCCGCTCCGATCACGTTCAAACCGACGGATAGCAGAACGAATCCGTCGAGCAGTCGCCGCCCTCGAGCCGGATCTGATGCGCCCGGTAACCGTCGGGAAAGCTCACCCAGTAGTCCTTGGCCAGCTCCAGGCCGCCGCCCGGGCTGGCATTGGCCATGACCTCGGCGCCCGGCACGCCGTCGGGATAGAACTGGTTGTCCCACGTCGAGTAAAGCGAGTTGGTCCAGTAGACCCGCTTGCCGTCACGGCTGATCTCGACCATTTGCGGACCGCCGGCATACACCTTGCCGCTCGGGTGCGGCGTGCGGCGGGCGATGCCGCCGACGTGCACCGAGCCCGCAAGCTTCGGCTTCCTCGGCTCGGTGACGTCGTACTGACGCATCTCGCCAGTCCCCCAGCAGGCAACGTAGAGGAACTTGTCATCCATGGAGAGGTCGATGTCGGTCACCAGCGGCGGCACTGCGCCAAACCCTTGCAGCAGGGGCGGCAGCTGGTCCTTGGGCGCCGGCTCGGGCGGGATCGTCGCTGTCTTCTCGATGTGGAATTTGCCGCCTTCGCGCCACCAGGTCCAGATCGAGCCTTCGAGGTTGGTGGTGTCGACCACGACGCCCAGGAAACCGTATTCGCGAACGGGATCGTGCGCGGGCCGCACCTCCAGCGCCATCTGGTGATTGGCGCCCAGATCGATGGTCTGGACATTGCGCCGGGCGCGGAGATCCCAGAAGTGGATGCGATGGCCATACTTGTTCGCGAGCAGGTCCTCCGGCACGATGCCGTTCTCGAACTGCGGCGGCAGCGCCCACTCGCTGGTCACCATGTAGTCGCGCGGCAGGTTCCACCAGAAGTCATAGTGCAGGGTCTGGGGTCCGCGGTCGATCTCCCAGCGGCCGAGAATATCGAACGTCTCGCAGTCCATGATGAAGACGCCCGGCGGCCCGTCGGTGCCGTCCTTACCGCCACCACCGAGCGTGCTGACGTAGATGCCTTCCGGCCCGCAGTGGACCGTATGCGGCCGCGAGTAGCCAGTCTTCCTGAACAGCTCCTCCGGCTCGATGATCTTGTGGATCTTTGCTTGCGTTGGATGCGGCTTGGTATCCACCACGTAGATGCGCGAGGAGCGGATACCTGGAATGATCAGGTAGCGCCGCTCGAGGAATGCGTGGCCGGTGAGCGGTGACAGCGACGATGAGCAGGCGTTCCAGCCGAAATGGTGGAACTCGTCACCCTTGTAGGGCATCACCACCGTGTGGACGATCTGGCTATATGTCGGCGAGCCGGGCTTCACGTCGATCACCGCCAGCGCGTCGGGCTTCGAGAAGTCCGGACTGAGCAGCAAGGTGTAAGCGAAATTCTCCGGCGGAGCCTCCATCGCAAGCTTCGGCGATGCATGGAAGGTCGGATCGGGCCGCATCGTCATCGCAGTTCCTCCCTGTTTGCGTCGAGGCGCACCGCCGCTCCGGGTCCAGTCCGAGTCATAGCGTTCCGACGCAGGCCGAAATGGTTCTCCACCGGGGTGATGCGGCAGGGGATATGGAACCACCGTTGGTGAAACTTCGCAACCCTGCTTATCGCGCAACCCTGCCTCACGCCCCCGTTACGGGTGAGTGCGCGGTAATCTTCCTCCAATGGTTGCGCAGATAGATGCCGAACCATGCCGAATAGCGCTCTGGCTCGAGCGTGATCGCCGCGCGCAAGGCCGCGATCGTGGTCCAGGCGACGCCATCGACCTCGGCGGGATTGGGGTGCACCACGCCGTCATAAAGCCCGCCGAACACGTGCACGAGCTCGTGCTCCACCATGCCTTTGTCGACCTCGGCGCGGTAGGTCGTCGTGAACAGCGGGCGCAGCAGGCACGAGATTCCCATCTCCTCGCCGAGCCGCCGCTGAGCTGCCGCGTGCGCCGTCTCGCCGGGGCGGGGATGGCTGCAGCAAGTGTTGGTCCACAGCCCGCCCGAATGATATTTGCCGATGTGTCGCCGCTGCAGCAGCAGGCGGCCTTGGGTGTCGAGGATCTGGACCGAGATGGCGCGATGCAGCCGGCCGTCGCGATGCACCGCGAGCTTGGGCGCGGTGCCGAGCTGCCGGTCCTCGGCATCGACCAGGATGACGAGTTCGTTGGCTTCCACCGGGTTCATGCCGAGGTCCGCTGCCGTGAGGTCCAAAACGCCATCGCCGTGGTGGCCGCGCAAATCAGATAGCCGAAGGCTTCGCGCGCTTCCTCGATATGGATCCAGTCCGACTTGATCGTGGACGCGAGTGACGCGAAGCCGATCACGAACAGGGCCACGCACACAGGCGCGCCGTATCGCGCGATCGGCCATGAGAGAAAGCGCCGCGGCTCTCGCGCGGCAAGACCAGACCAGCCAGCGGCCAGGAGATAGACCGGACCCCAGTAGTACCAGTCGGGGTCATTGTATTGCAGCAGCGCGAATACAACCAGTATCGCGCACAGGATGTAATGCACCGTCCGCATGGATCACTCTCCGTGTTGGGAGACGATGCTATCAGGCCGCAAAGACGTGGGCCAGGATCAGTTCCTTGAAGGCGGTGGCGGCGATCGAGCCCTCCGGCAGCAGCCCGGCCTGGCTCGAGATCACCACCGGACAATCGGCCGGATCGGCGTTGATGAGACCATGCGAGCCTTTGACGAGGTGCGTTGACCGGATCGGCGTGACATCGAGTAGATTGCGGAAACCGAGCTTGCGGGCGATCAGCCGCCGGGCGATGCGCAGTTTCGGCAGGGCGATGTCCGGGTCGAGGAACAATTCCATCGGGTCGTAGCCGGGTTTGCGATGGATGTCGACGGTCGGGGCGAAATCGGGCGCCTTGGCGTCGTCGAGCCACCAGTAGTAGCTGAACCAGCGGTCCGGCCTGGCCAGCGCCACAAGCTCGCCCGAGCGGTCATGATCGAGGCCGCGTGCGCGCTTGCCGGCCTCGTCCAAGACCTCGGCGACGCCGTCGAGCCCCGCGAGCAGCGTCTTGATGGCCCCCGCATCGGCGCCGTGCTGCAGATAAACGTGGGCGACTTGATGGTCGGCGACAGCGAAGGCCTGCGAGGCGCCGGCATCCAGCAGCTCGCGACCCATCTCGTTGCGTACACGCACGAGGCCGGCCTGGCGCAAGGCGCGATTGATGTGCACGGCCTCGCGCACCGGCACGATGCCGTACTCCGAGACGATGATGACCCGCTCGCCGGCACGCTCCGCCTCCGTGATCAACTGGCCGGCCAGCTCGTCGACCTCGCGCAGGTCCTGTGCGATGCGCGCATCGTTCGGGTCGGGTCCCCACTTCTGCAGGCCGTAGTCGAGGTGTGGCAGGTAACACAGCGTTAGCGTCGGCCGCCGCGTCTTGCGCACATGCCGTGTGGCCGCTGTGATCCAGCGGCTCGATTCGATGCTGGTGATCGGTCCCCAGAACTTGAACAGCGGAAAATCGCCGAGCAGCGCGTTGAGCTCGTCATGCAGCTCCGGCGGCTCGGCATAATGGTCGGGAATCTTGCGCCCGTCGGCGGGATACATCGGCCGCGGCGTCGCGCTGATGTCGACGGTGGAATACATATTGTACCACCAGAACATGTTGGCGCAGGTGAACGTCGCATCGCGCCGCTTGCCCGCCTCCCAGACCTTCTCGCCCGCAATCAACCGGTTCGACTGCCGCCAGAGATTGACCTCGGCGATATCGCGGAAATACCAGCCGTTGGCCACGGCGCCGTGCCCCGAGGGCGCAAGACCCGTGAGCAAGGTCGATTGCACCGTACACGTGACGGCGGGCACGACGGTGTCGAGAACGCACTGTCGGCCGCGGGCGGCAAGCGCGCTCAAATGCGGTGTGTTGTGCCCAAGCAGACGTGGAGTGAGCCCAACGACCAGAAGGACGAGTGTATTGTGCATGTCGGGGCTCGGTCAGGAGTGGGGTGGCATAGCACGGCGCCGTTCAGGTGCCGGTATTTGTGCAGTCCCAATGCGGACAGGGATCGCCGCACGCGGCACGGTCGCGGGCGGGACTGGAGGGGGGTGGCTTGTGATAGGCTTGTGGCTTGTGGCTTGTGGCTTGACTCGCGACACGAGCCGGATTCTAATCACAGGGGGCTGCCATAGACAAGTCGAACGGTCGAGCCGATAGCAGGGTGGGTCACGCATGGCGGATGCTTCGAAGCCGATAGCGAAACCGGCGGCCGAGTTCGCGACAACCGTCTGCCAACAGTCATTCTCCGTCGCCTATCGCTACCCTGTCTATTTCACCGAGCGGCTGTTCGACCCCGCCAATCCCGCCTTGAAAGACACGCTGACCAGCCTCGAGCCGGATCGCCGCCATCGCTGCCTCGTGTTCGTTGATGATGGTGTCGTCAGTGTCCGGCCAAGCCTGGTCGAGGAGATCAATGCCTACGCGCGCGTCCACGCGGCGCATATCGAGCTTGTTACCGAACCCATCAAGGTCCCGGGTGGCGAGAAGATCAAGAACGAGCTGTTTCATGTCGAATGGATGCAAGGCCTGATCCAGCAGCACCGTATCGACCGTCATTCGTTCGTCGTCGCCGTCGGTGGTGGGGCGGTGCTCGATGCCGTCGGCCTGGTTGTGGCCACCAGCCATCGTGGCATTCGTCACGTTCGCGTGCCAACCACCGTGCTGTCGCAAAACGACTCCGGCGTCGGCGTAAAGAACGCCGTCAACCTCAAGGGCGCCAAGAACTTCGTCGGCACTTTCGCGCCGCCGTTCGCGGTCCTGAACGATCTCGACTTCGTCATGGACCTGCCGCCGCGCGAGAAAATCACCGGCATGGCGGAAGCGGTGAAGGTCGCGCTCATTCGCGACGCCGGCTTCTTCCACTGGCTCGAACGCCACATCGATGCATTGTCGCTCTGCGAGCGCGGCGCCATGGCGACCATGATCCGGTGTTGCGCCGAGCTGCACATGCACCAGATCGCCCATGGCGGCGATCCGTTCGAATTCGGCAGCGCCCGCCCGCTCGATTTCGGCCATTGGGCCGCGCACAAGATCGAATCCCTGACCCGCAATCATGTGCGCCACGGTGAGGCGGTTGCCATCGGCATCGCGCTCGACACGCGCTATTCCGTGCTTGCCGGCCTGCTGGCGCCCGGCCTGGAAGACCGGGTTGCAGCGCTGCTCGAGCTGCTGGGCTTCGACCTCTGGCACCCGGTGCTGGAGGCCCGCGCGTCGGACGGCAGCCATCCGCTGCTGGAAGGCCTGCGGGAGTTCCGCGAGCATCTGGGCGGCGAGCTGACCATCACGCTGCTCGAGGACATCGGCCGCGGCGTCGAGGTGCACGAGATGGACGAGGCGCGCGTTCTGCAATCGATCGCCTGGCTCAAGTCGCGGCGGAGCACGCAATGAAGATCGACGGCACAGCGGGCGCGGAGCATCTCACCTACTGCACGAATATCCATCGCGGCGAGACCTGGGCGGATACGCGGGCAGCGCTCGAGCGCCATTTGCCCGACGTCAAGCGCAGGTTCGCACCCGGCGTCGACATGGGCGTTGGGCTGCGGCTGTCGGCGATCGCGTCGGAGGAGCTGGCGGCGCCGCGCGAGTTGCAGGCGTTCAAGGATTTCCTGACGGCCGAAGGGCTCTACGTCTTCACGATCAACGGCTTTCCGTACGGCCCCTTCCACGGCACGCGCGTCAAGGAGGAGGTCTATCAGCCCGACTGGCGGTTCCCGGAGCGGCTGGCCTACACCAATCGGCTGGCGGACCAGCTCGCCGTCTTGCTGCCGGCCGATCCGACGCTCGACGGCAGCATCAGCACGGTGCCCGCCACCTTCCGGCCGATCGGCGCGACCGCAGGCGCCCTCGACACGATCAGCGAAAACCTGTTGCAGCACGCCGCCCACCTCGTGCGTTTGAAAGAGCGCACCGGCCGCACCATCACGCTGGCGCTCGAGCCCGAGCCGATGTGCTATCTGGAGACCAGCGCGGAGCTGATCCCGTTCATTGAGAGCCGGCTCTTCTCGCGCGACGCCGCCCAGCGGTTCGCCCAGATCACCGGCCTCGGCAGCGCGGCGGCGGAAGCCGCGCTGCGCCGCCACATCGGCATCTGTTACGACGTCTGCCACGCCGCGATCGAGTTCGAGGATCCAGCCGAGAGCATCGCGCGCCTGCGAGGCGCCGGAATTGGCATCTTCAAGCTGCAATTGTCCGCAGCGCTCAAGGTGCCGCGTGTCGATCGCGAGACCGTGGCGCGCCTCGGCCGCTTCGACGAGGGCGTCTACCTGCACCAGGTCGTCGAGCGCCGGCCGGACGGGACTTTCGTTCGCTTCCTCGATCTGGCGCCGGCCTTCGAGCGCATCGAGCAAGCCTACGGCAACGAGTGGCGGGTGCACTGTCACGTCCCGGTGTTCATGGACACGCTGCCCGAGCTGGAGACGACACAGGATTTTCTGCGCGAGATCCTGAAGCTGCACAAGAAAAGCGCCATCAGCCCGCATCTCGAGGTCGAGACCTACACCTTCGATGTGCTGCCGGAGGAGTTGCGGCGTGTCGATGTCGCAACAGCCGTGGCGCGCGAGCTGGCCTGGACCAGGGATCAATTGAGCGCATGACCCCCGCCGTCGCCCTGCAGCTTGGCCGCGTCTCGAACCTGCCGACGGTCTGGAGCAACGTGCTGGCGGGCACCGTGCTGGCCGGCGGGCAGCCGTGGACGACCGCGACGCTGCTCATCGCCATCGCGCTGTCGCTGCTTTACGTCGGCGGCATGTATCTCAACGACGCCTTTGACCGCGAGATCGACGCGCGCGAGCGGCCCAACCGCCCGATCCCGGCGGGGTTCATCGCCGCCAATACGGTGTTCGCGGCGGGTTTTGGCATGCTGCTCGCCGGTATCGCCATCGTGGCCATGGCGGCGACGGTGCCGGGCGCATCGTCGCAAGCCGTGCTCGCCAGCGTCGCGCTGGCTGGCGCCATCGTGTTCTACGACTGGGACCACAAGGGTAATGCGCTGAGCCCATTCTTCATGGGCCTCTGCCGCGTGCTGGCTTATGTCACCGCGGCCTACGCGGCGGTCGCCGCGCCGGGGCCGGCACTCTGGGGCGTCGCCGTCGTCTGCCTCTCCTATCTCATTGGGTTGACCTACATCGCCAAGCAGGAGGCGCTCGACCAGCTGGGGCGCCTCTGGCCGTTGATGTTCCTGGCGGCTCCCCTTGTCTATGGTCTGAGCAAGCTCGAGCAAGTGGCAAGCCTGGGTAGCATCATACTGATCGCCCTGACCACATGGATCTTGACGGCGCTTTATTTTCTGAAACGCCGGTCGAAGGGCGACGTGCCGCGCGCTGTCGTTAGTCTCATCGCCGGCATTTCGCTGGTCGATGCCTTGTGTCTGGCGCTGGCCGGAGCAACGGGCGCGGCGGCATTCGCGGTGCTCTGCTTCTTCGCCACGCTGGCGCTGCAGCGATGGATCAGCGGCACGTAATCACGGCGGCGGTGACAACACACAAATGCCGGATTGTGCGGCGCGAGATCAATGCGCGGGGATCTGCGTCAATCCCATCGACAGGTTGCATGCAGACAGCTAACGTTAACTTTCTTGCCTGAAGACGCACGACCACTGGTAACCTGCAAAAAAGTCCATTGACCAGCATAGGAGGAGACACTCATGCGCCTAGCGTTGAAGAGCGCTGGCATCGTGGCGGCAGCCGTGATGTCGATAACCGCGCCAGTGAATGCGCAGACGAAAGTGAAACTGCAGGAAGTCGCGGCTGGCCTAATCCACCCGCTGGCCATGGTCTCGATCCCGGATGGCACTGACCGCAAGGCGGTGATCGAGCAGCACGGCCAGGTGCGCATCATCGACAAAGCCGGGCGCTTGCTGCCCGATCCGTTCCTCAACATCGAAGGAAAGATCATCAAGCTCCATCATTTCTTCGATGAGCGTGGCGTGCTTGGCGTCGCCTTCCATCCCGACTATCGCAACAATGGCAAGTTCTACGTCGCCTACTCGGCGCCGCTGCGCGGCACTGAGCTCGATCGTCGCCTGTGGTGGTCGCATACCAACGTCGTCTCCGAGTTCCAGGTTACGAAGGCCGACCCGAACAAGGCCGATCCGAACTCCGAGCGCGTCGTCTCGCAGATCGACTGGCCGCAGTTCAACCACAACGGCCATTGGATCGGCTTCGGTCCCGACGGCATGCTCTACATCTCCTCCGGCGATGGCGGCTACGCCAACGACTGGGGCATCGGCCACGACGTCATGGGCGGCAACGGCCAGGACATGACCTCCGTCAATGGCAAGATGTTGCGCATCGACGTCAACAAACCCGACGGCATCCCCGCCGACAATCCGTTTGTCGGCACCGCCAATGCCAAGCCGCAGATCTGGGCCCTCGGCCTGCGCAATCCGTGGCGTTGCTCGTTCGACATGGGCGGCGATCGCGCGCTCTATTGCGGCGACGTGCAGCAGAACTCGTGGGAAGAAGTCAGCATCATCACCAGGGGCAGCAACCTGGGCTGGCGCAAGATGGAAGGCGACAAGTGCTTCGACTACCAGAAGCCCGACAACCATCCCGCCAACTGCGACAAGACCGGCCTGACGCCGCCGATCATGGTTTACGCCAACTGCACCGCGGTGAAGCAGAACTGCATGGGGATCTCGATCACCGGCGGCTACGTCTATCGCGGCCCGCATCAGGCGTGGCAGGGCAAGTACTTCTTCGGCGACTGGTCGAAGTCGTTCGGCGCCATGGACGGCCAGATCTTCCTTGGTTCAAAGGCTGCCGATGGCAAGTGGAGCATGGAGAAAGTTACAGTCGACGGCATGACCTCGGTGCCCTACATTCTGGCTTTCGCGCAGGACGACAAGGGCGAGGTCTATGCCCTGACCAGCATCTCGACGGGTCCGGTCGGCGGCCACGACAAGATCTACAAGATCGTGCCGGCCAACTGATCCGGCTCGCGACGTGACATTGTGGGGAGGCAGCACAAGCTGCCTCCCTTTTTCCATGTGGCCGCGGCTGCGAACCGGAGTACGGAATGCGCCGATATCTGATCATAACAGTCGTGCTGGCCGGGCTCATGGCATGGTGTCAGTCCGCCGCCGTGGCCCAGACGGTGACACCGGCTGCCGCGACGGACAAGGACGAGCCGCGCGATCCGGCGCCGCCGCTGCCGACCGAAACCCTGAAGAATGCCGGGACCATCGCCAAGGGCGAGAAGCTATGGCAGGAGCAGTGTACGCATTGCCATGGCTCCAAAGCCTATCCGGGCAAGGCGCCGAAACTGCAGCCGCGCACCTACAAGCCCGAGTACGTCTGGGACCGGATCCACAACGGCTTTCGCGCCATGCCGCCCTGGAAAGACGTCTACAAACCCGACGAGGTCGTGGCCCTTGTCGCTTATATCCTGAGCGACGAGTTTTTTCCCTGAACTGAGCCGCGCCGCATGATGGGCCGCGTTTCGCCGGAACCGAGGGGCAGGTTCGACCGAGCGGATTGCAAGAGCAAGCTGAGGAGGGACATCATGACTTGTGATGCCATCGGCCTGCAGGCGAAGCGCGCCGCTTCTGACCCGCGTCGTGCGCTCCGACCTCGGCCTCCGGATGCCGGCCTACCGTTTGACATTGCGTCGGCTTTCGGATCAAATTTGCCATCGGATGGTTAGCGTCTGCGACGCGATTGGCCCCTCGCGTCAGCTGCCTGACGGACGGTATCAGAACGCTGCGGCCATCGCCAAGGCTGCGGGGGGGCTCTTCGTATACAACGAACGAACCCGCTCTCGCGGGAGAGTGTTGAGACGAAAGGCTGTGCCTGAAGCGGGTCGGGCGGCACGGTAACGGAATGGGAAGCATCCCGTCTTGAGGATCAAGGGGTTCTGAACCTCACCTCGAGCCCAGGAGCTTCCCATGACGGACAGACCTATCAGCCCGCTGCGGTCATGCTGCAAGCATGCCCAGAACACGCAATCACTCAGTCAGCTCAGCAGGGCGATTAAATTAACCATGACTTAATGACTGTTTTGAACTGAACCGTGAAAAGCGGTACTACAAGGACCAAGGTACCCCATGGAACACGGAATCTTAGGGGACCAAAGTACCTCAGGGAACCAAGGCGCCTCGGGGAACGAGGTGTGGAAATACCGAAGTACGCTAAGGAAATCGCATTCGCGGATTGCTGGCGGCTTAGAAGCTTTGCGGGGAGCTTAGAAGCGTGTTATGGTGGCTACTGATTATTGTGCAAGCCATGAAAACGGCGCTACCGCTTCCCTACTTGGAAGAGCACCGCCGGTAACACGAAGCAACATCTCAGCTCGAATGATTGGGGATGTTCTCGGCCTGACCGAGATGGCAGGCATCATTACCTCCAGCGTTATTGCGAAGCACGCCTATATTGTACTGTTTCTCGACGACACGTCGCGGACACAACCCTATCTGTTTGTAGGTATCGCGTGTGCTCTTTTGTATCATTATGTTGCCAGAGCGAAGGGGCTTAACGGGATCGCCTCCCTGCAGCGCGGCTCACTCGAATGGCGACCCGTTCTGGGGTCGCTGGCGCTTGCTTTCCTCAGTTTGATCGCGATAGCTTATGTGTTCAAGGTCTCAGCTGATTTCTCACGCGGCTGGCTGATCACGTGGTTCGTCCTGTCGTACGCGGTGCTCATTGCCGGGCGTGCGCTGCTGCATTACCTCCGGCTTTGGCTCACCAATAAGGGCGAGTTCCGGCGGCGTGTCGCCGTTGCTTGCGTCGGGCGCCCGACGCAGAGCATGCTGGAGGCCGTCGCGCGCGAACCGAGCACGCGGCTGGTTGCGGTCTTCCAGATCGATCCAGCCCGGATTGCTGAGCACGCGAATGACTCGACCATCTCCATTATACCCACCGCGGACCTGGTGGTGGCCGCAAAACAGCATGATATCGACGAGCTTATCGTCCACGTTCCAAGGCTGAAAGATGAACAATTATCGCACATTATAGATGAACTAAAAGTCCTTCCGGTCGACATCTGGCTCAGCATGAGCGACGAAGAGGTGGATCTGCCGATCTATGGGTTCAGGCGGCTTGGCAAGATCAATCTCTTGCAGGTCGGCCTGAGGCCGATCGATGGGTGGGGGCTCTTGGCCAAGCAGGTGATCGATTACACCTTGGCGGGCATCGCTGTGCTGGCGTTGCTGCCCTTGTTCCTGCTCATTGGCGTCGCCATAAAGCTCGACACTCGGGGTCCGGTGCTATTCAGGCAACGCCGGCATGGCTGTAACGAGCATGAAATCGTCGTGATAAAATTTCGTACGATGACAGATGCGGAGGAGGGCGGCAACGTTCGGCAGGCCACGAAGAACGATCCGCGGGTCACGCGCGTCGGGCGTTTTCTGCGCAAGACAAGCCTCGACGAACTCCCGCAACTCATCAACGTATTGCGCGGTGAAATGTCGCTCGTCGGACCTCGACCACATGCGCTTGTCCATAACGACTACTATCGCTCACGCGTCGGCAGCTATGCCAATCGGCACAAAGTCAAACCCGGAATTACCGGCATGGCGCAGATCAATGGCTTGAGGGGTGAGACGGATACGTCGGAGAAAATGCGACGGCGTGTCGAGATGGACATCTACTACATCGACAACTGGTCGCTTTGGCTCGACTGCAAGATTCTTGTGCTTACCCCAATTTATGGTTTTGTGCACCGTAACGCGTTCTGATCTTCAACCCCATGTGGTCGACAAGCGTGGCTGGACGCGGAAACACAAGCAACAAATCTGGATCTTGCCGAAAGGGCATGATGCCGATGGTTGATACGAAAAACGGATTAGTGTTAACGCCGTATTTGCATGTCGTCCAACGTCATGTGGAACTGATTGTGCATGTGAGGCCGTCATGAAGACACATCTTGATACCCTTCTGCCTGTGCTCAAGCACATCCGTGGCAGCCAATTGCAGTGGAGGCTCCAGGGCCGATGCCGCCTTTTGGCAACGTCGGATCTGTCCAAACGGAAATTGTGATCGCGTCGCCATGACCGAAGCACCTGAAAATCGCACAGGGTCCGGCCTGCATCACTGGGTGTTGAAGCTCCATGAGCTGAGACGGATCCTCACTGTGCCGCGCGCATGGCTGGTGCGCTACGTCAGCTCGACCGGCAGCATGACGATTGGGCTCGTCGCCCACACAGTTGGCTTCGTCGTGCTGGCCCAGACGCTTGGCGCTGCCCAATTTGGCGTTCTAGCCAT
>CAZCGE010000011.1:0-24472 GCA_964498125.1 uncultured Devosia sp.
GCGAACCGCGCCTCGAACTCCGGCGCCGTCTTGGGAAAATCACGCCACAGATCGTCCGGCATCGAGTGCGTCATGGTCCAACTCCTTGTTGGAACTCATGTAGCTGGCGATTGCGCCGGAACTATGGGGATAGGCATGCACGGCGCGAACACACGCCGCACGGCGCCAGGCACCATCAGATGCAAAACGAAAGGCATGATCGTTTGCTGTATTATAGCGTCCGCCATTGGAAACGCGGACGCCGCGAGCCCGCTCGAGTGTGCATGCGGTATCGGATAGTAATACCCCGAGAGTAGCACCAGGCCCGCCACCTTCTCGGGAGCCTCCAGCGCCAGGGCCAAAGCCACCAGCGTTCCCCATGAGTGACCGACAACGATCGGCTGTTCGATCTCGAGCAGCGAGAATGCCCGCGACAGGAGCTTGGCCTGCTCGAACGGCCCCCACGTCTGGCCGCTTGGACGTTCACTGTAGCCGAAGCCCGGACGATCGAAAGTAATGACACGATGGCCGGGGCCGAGGCGCTCGGTAATGCCACTGGAGACGAAGTCTCCAATCATGCTGCCGTTGCCGTGCAGCAATACCACCGGAGTGCCGGTGCCTCGATCAATGTAATGCAGCCGCGTGCCGTCCACCGTAATGAAGCGGCCGGCCGCAGGATCTTCGGCCTCCTCGACAAGCGCCAACCCCATGCGTGCGTCCCCCGATCGCGCGATACGCGACCACCTTCGTGGTTTCGCGTCGACCATCGGTAAACCAACATGATTTACTATCGATTAACCGAACCGGGCCTCGCTCCGTCCCGAGGTCCATCGAGGGGGATTAGCTCGATCCATGCTCCAGGGCGATGGATTTGGCGGGGCTGCCCGCACGTTCCGTGCGTCGCAGGTCAGCCGGCAGCTGGCCCGCCCCCATCGCGAAAGACAATGGCGAGAGGGCGCGCGATCCGGCGCGATCCGCCCTCACCCAACCATCACTGCTTCCGGTGGAGCTTTCCCGCGAATGAGATCCGAGGCCTTGTCGGCGATCATCAGCGTGCCGGCGTTCAAGTTGGCCGACAGGATGCGCGGCATCACCGAGGCATCGATCAGGCGCAAGCCTTGCATGCCGTGCACGCGCAATTGATCATCCACCACCGCCATCGGGTTCGTCGCCGGCCCCATGCGGCAGGTCGAACAGGGATGGAAGGTGGTCTGCGCACGGCGCGTGGCGGCATCCAGGATTTCAGCGTCGGTGTTGACGTTGGGACCTGGAAAATCCTCATACGCATAATAGGGGGCGAGCGGCTGGCTCTTGAGCAGGCGGCGCGCCCACTTCATGCCGGCCACCACCACGCGCCGGTCGAGTTCGTGGCCGAGATAGTTGGTCTGGATCTGCGGCGGCTCGAAGGGATCAGCCGACCGCGCGTGCACGAAGCCGCGCGCTTCCGGCCGCTGCTGCCAGGCTGCACAGGTCATGCCGGGCTCACGCTCCAGCTGGCCGCTGACACCTTCGAGGTAGCTCGCGGGCGTGAACGTGATCTGCAGGTCGAGGCCCTCCGGACTTTCGCCGGAACTCCAGAAGGCATAGACGACGGTCGGCGGAATGGTCAGCACGCCTTTGCGAGCCAGCGCATACTTGAGGGCCTCGCCGACCAGGTTCAGCCCGCGCACCTGCTCGTTGATCGTTGTCGCATTTTTTACACGCGCGGTGGTGCGCGGCGCGTAATGGTCCTGCAGTCCCTCGCCGACGCCGGCCAGCGCATGCCGAACCGGAATGCCGATCGACTGCAGCAGGGCGGCCGGGCCGATGCCGGAGATCTGCAAGAGCTGTGGTGAGTTATAGGCGCCTCCGGACAAGATCACCTCGCGTCGTGCGCGCACCTCGTGCGCCGCGCCACCACGGCCGCCGCGCCGGTAGCTGACACCGACCGCGCGCTGACCTTCCAGGAGAATCCCGGTGGCATGGGCATGCGTGATGACGGTGACGTTGGGACGCTTCATCGCCGGCTTCAGGAAGGCGCGCGCGGCGCTCATGCGGCGGCCCTTGAAGATCAGCCGCTGCGAGTAGGAAACGCCGGCCTGGGTGGCGCCGTTGTAATCCTTGGCTCGCGGGATGCCGAGGCTGACGCAGCCTTCGATAAAGGCATCGCACAAGGGGTGCGTCCAGTTGGTGTCGGTGACGGTGAGTGGACCGTCCTGGCCGCGGTAGGTCGGATCGCCGCCGCCAATGCGATTTTCCATGCGCTTGAAGTAGGGCAGCACGTCGGCAAAGCCCCAGCCGCGATTGCCCTCCTGCGCCCAGGTATCGAAATCACGCGCCTGGCCACGATTGTAGATGTGGCCGTTGATGGAACTCGAGCCGCCCAGCGTCTTGCCGCGTGGCGCATAGATCTTGCGGCCGGCGGTGTAGGGCCCGGGCTCCTGGCTGTAGCACCAGTTGAAACGCTTGTCGTAGAAGGTCTTGATGAAGCCCGCCGGCAAATGGATGTAGGGGTGCCAGTCCGTCGGCCCCGCTTCCAGCACGCAGACGCTGACCGCTGGATCCTCGCTCAGGCGATTGGTCAGGACCGAGCCGGCCGAGCCGGCGCCGATGATGACATAGTCGAACGTTTCCATCCCATTCCCCTGCAAATGTCTGGCGCCTGCAAGTTTCTGGTACCCTGTCTGACATCTTTGCAAGCGACTGATCAAGTGCATCCCATCGCCGGCCGGGCATCAGTGACCGGGATCAAGTGCCACGGATGGACCGCGCCTTGTCGAGATTGATCAACGCCAGACCGCCGACCACCAGCACGCCACCGCCCGCGTGAAACCAGGCCAGCGACTCGCCCAGAAGGGCAACGGCGAACGCGGCCGTTGCGATCGGATTGAGCGTCAGCGCCGCCGAGGTCAGGATCGGACCGACGCGAGCCAGGCAGAAGCTGTAGGAGAGGAATGCGCCGACACCGCAAAGCAGGGCCATGGCCAGCACCCAGGCGACATGATGCGCGGCAAGCGGCCGAACGCCGTGCTCGAGCGTTTCCAGACCGGCGAGCGGCAGCACAAACAGAGTGCCACCGAGGGCCGTAACCGTAAACATGGCGAACGGCGTCAACCCCGTGCGCGTATGTTTCAGAGCGATGGTATAGACCGCCCAGGCGGTCGTGCCGGCCACGGCCCACAGGTCGCCGATCGTGAAACTCAGCGTCCCGATGGTCTCTGGATGGCCCTTGGTGACGATGACGACGGCCCCGGTCAGGCACAGCGCAACGCCGCCGATCAACAGCCCGCTGGCCTTGGATTGCCGCAGGATCCACTCCAGTGTCAGCACCACCGCTGCCGTCGTCGAATAGATCAGGCTGAGGTTGGTGGCGCTGGTGGTCTTGGTGCCGGCGAAGGCGGCGTAGCTGCAAAAGCCCATGCCCAGCGCGCCGATCGCCAGCAGGACAGGCCAGGATGCCGGCCCGACTTGCCAACGCTCGTGCCGGCCGCGCAGTAGCGCCAGCGTCGCGATCAATCCACCAGCCACAGCCCAGCGCATCAGCGTCAATTGCCCGGGCTCGATAATGCCGGCCAGCGCCCGGCCGGCCACCGGGTTGAAACCAAACATTGCCGCCATGGCAGCGAGCATGACCATGTTCAGCATCGGCGGCCTCGATTGGATGGGGCGCCAGTCCTGTCAGATGCGCCAGCCATTGGCAACATGGCGTGGCGCCCGCGGCGGCTGATGGGGACACCAAGAGGCTTGCCATGTGTAATGGGGGGGTGAAGCTTGCCGCATTTCTCCCTATATCCGTGTAGAATGGGCGCTTCTGGAACATCCCGGTGTCATGACCACGACGTCCAAGCCGACCAAGCCTCAGCCCGATCAGACGACCGCAGGTGCCGGACCACCCTCGGTCGCGCCGGACGCTGTGGTGCCCGCGCCGCGCACCAATGCTGCCGAGGTCGCCGACTTCATCGCCAAGATGCGCACCCTGGCGCCGCAGACCGCGACTGGCCGCGGCCGGCTGATCTTCGCCATGGATGCCACCATGAGCCGGCAGCCGACCTGGGACATGGCACTGGCGCACCAGGCCGAGATGTTCCAGTCGGTCAAGGAGGTTGGCGGACTCGACGTGCAGCTCGTCTTCTTCCGCGGCCACGGCGAATGCCGGGCCTCACGCTGGGTGTCCAACCCCGAGGCACTGGCGCGACTGATGACGACGGTCGCCTGCCAGGGCGGTTTCACGCAGATCGGCAAGGTTCTGTCGCACGCCCGCAAGGAGGCGGAGATGCGCAAGATCAATGCCATGGTCTATGTCGGTGACTGTATGGAGGAGGACATCGACGACCTCTGCGGTCGCGCTGGCGAACTGGCGCTCAACGGCGTGCCGGTCTTCCTGTTCCAGGAGGGGCAGGACGCGAAAGCCGAGATGGCATTTCGCGAGATCGCACGGCTCACCAAGGGCGCCTGGTGCCGATTCGACCGGGGCTCGGCCGGGCAATTGCGCGAGTTGCTGGCCGCGGTCGCCGTCTATGCCGCGGGCGGACGTGCAGCCTTGCTGGCGCTCTCGCGGCAGCCGCAAGGCCAAGGAGCGCGGCTGCTGATCAAGCAGATGAGTTAAGGCTCCCAGGGCAGGTGCAATGCACTACTTCGTATTCGGCCTGATGTTTCTGGCACTGGTGCTGTGGGCGCTGCATGGCTTCTCGCGCGCCAGCGCCGCCGTGGTGGCGCGGCAGGTCCGCTTGGGCACTGGCGCCGCAGCCTTGGCGGGGGCAGCCGCACTCGCCGTGCGCGGCATGCTGTCCTATGCCCTGCCGCTGGCCGCATTCGGCTCCTGGCTGATCTGGGGTCGTGGTGGCGCGACCTGGGGCGGCTTTCCCGGCCAGGCCGGCAAATCGCCGGGCCAAGGCTCGCGCGTCGTCACCGAGCACTTGGAGATGGAACTCGACCACGACAGCGGCGCCATGTCGGGACGTGTGCTCAAGGGCCGGTTCCAGGGCCGGGCGCTCGATAGCCTGAAGCCGGTCGAGGTAGCCATGCTCTGGCAGGATTGCCACTTCGCCGATCCGCAGTCGGCACAACTGCTGGAGGCTTATCTCGACCGCATCCATCCAACCTGGCGTGAGGATCTCGGCCGCACTGAAGAGAAGGCGCCGGGCGGACCTGGCGGCCGCATGCCGGCCGAGGAGGCGCTGGAGATCCTGGGATTGTCGCCCGGCGCCAGCGACGAAGCGATCCGCCGCGCGCATCGCGAATTGATGCAGAAACTGCACCCAGACCGCGGCGGCTCGACCTACCTTGCCGCCAAGATCAACGAGGCCAAGGACGTATTGATGGGGCGGGGGAAGTAGCCCATTTTCCTGGCGTGATTTTTTGCCGTTCACGGCGTCGGCGCTGCGGCTATGATCGTCGCCAACACGACGCCCTCGACGAACGACCGGAGGACACCCCATGGCAACGGCGAAGACGGCGGGCAAGGGCCTGCGCGAGACGACGGAACAGCGCGACGGCATGATGATCGACTGGGACGTGCCGGTGCCGGCCGATGACGGCCTGATCCTGCGCGCCGACGTCTACCGGCCGATCAAGCCCGGCCGCTATCCCGTCATCATGTCCTACGGCCCCTATGCCAAGTGGCTGCACTTCGAGGACGGCTACAAGACCGCTTGGGACATCATGGCCACGGAGTATCCGGACTCGGTCGCCAACTCGACCAACACATACCAGTCGTGGGAGGTGGTCGATCCGGAGAAGTGGGTGCCCGACGGCTACGTCTGCGTGCGCGTCGATTCCCGCGGCACCGGCCGCTCACCGGGCTACATCGATCATTTCGGCCCGCGCGAGACCAAGGATTTCTACGACTCGATCGAATGGGCCGCCAAGCAGCCCTGGTCGAACGGCAGAATAGGCCTCAACGGCATCTCCTACTACGCCATCAATGCCTGGCAAGTGGCCGGCCTGCAGCCGCCGCATCTGACCGCCATCTGCGTCTGGGAAGGCGCCGGCGACTGGTACCGCGACAAGAACCACCACGGCGGCATTCTCTCCACGTTCCAGACCAACTGGTACGACATGCAGACCAAAACCGTGCAGCATGGGCTCGGCGCCAATGGACCGGTCAGCCGCATCAACGGCGATCTCGTCTGCGGGCCAGATACGCTGCCGGCGGAGGAGCTGGCCAGGAACCGCTGCGACTTCGGCGGCATGATCGCAGCCCATCCGCTGGATGATCAATACCACCGCGACCGCTCGGCCGACTGGTCGAAGGTCACCGTGCCACTGTTGTCCTGTGGCAACTGGGGCGGCAACTGCCTGCACATCCGCGGCAACATCGAAGGCTTCTGGCGCGCGGCGTCGAAGGAGAAGTGGCTGGAGATGCACGGCGTGCATCACTGGACGCTGTTTTATACCGACTATGGTGTCAACCTGCAGAAGCGCTTCTTCGGTCACTTCCTCAAGGGCGAGGATACCGGCTGGAAGAAACAGCCGACGATCCAGATGCAGGTGCGCCATCCCAGCGAGAAATTCGTCGAGAGGCACGAAAGCGAATGGCCCCTGGCGCGCACGCAGTGGACCAGGTTCTATCTCGACCCGTCCGATTGCAGCCTCAGGCGTGAGCCGCCGAAGTCGCACGCCGCCGTCGCCTTCGAGGCGCTGGGCGACGGCCTCACCTACTTCTCGGCACCGCTCGCCGAGGAAACCGAGATCACCGGCCCCTCGGCCTTGAAGCTCGCGGTCTCGTCGTCGACCAGTGACGCCGATATATTCCTTGTACTGCGCGTCTTCACGCCCGACGGCAAGGAAGTGACGTTCCAGGGCGCGCTCGACCCGCACACGCCGGTGGCGCAGGGCTGGCTCAGGGCCTCGCACCGCAAGCTGGACCCCAAGCAGTCCTTCCCCTTCCGGCCATTCCACACCCATGATGAGAAACAGCCGTTGACGCCGGGCAAGCCGGTCAATCTCGACATCGAGATCTGGCCGACCTGCATCGTCGTGCCGAAGGGCTGGCGCATTGCGCTGTCGGTGCGCGGCAAGGATTACGTCTATCCCGGCGGCGGCGGCGCCAGGCTCTCCAACATGAAGAATGAATTCACCGGCTGCGGACCATTCCTGCACAACGATCCGAACGATCGTCCGCCGGCGATCTTCGGCGGCATCACCACCGTCCACACCGTACCTGGCGAGGAGAACTACGTGCTGCTGCCGATCATCCCGAAGGTGTGAATCGGTGGGGTCGAACCGACGGGGTCAGACCCTGCGGGTCTGACCCCACGTGCCGACCTGCAACTGTTGAGCATGGGGTCAGCAGAACGCCAGCTGCGATGATCCTTGATGGCGAATGCAATCGACCGCCGATGCAATTGCAGTCCCTGCCTTCATCGATACAACGTTATAACGTTACATGCCTAAAAGCTGGGGAATGTGCATGGGTGGACCCGGGAGGTTTGCCCGGCACCGCGAACGGTCGGACGGGGTCAGACCCGTCCTGCTGGAGGCGGGCAATAAGAGTGGGTCTGACCCCTTCGGGGCACGTCATACGCCACGAGCACGGCCAACAGGCGCCAAGAGGCGGGTGTGGAGAGAGCGCACTTGCAAGGGGGCAGACCCGCAGGGTCTGACCCCGTCCGCACTCAATTCAGCGCGATCAGGCGGGCGGTGTCCGTCAGGATATACATGCGGCCTTGGGCCACGACCGGGGCGATGTGCACGGGATAGCCGAGGTCCTGCTGGGTGGCGACCTTGCCCGTCGTCGCCTCGACGCCGATCAGCAGGCCCTTGTTGGAAGCGAGCCACAACCGTTCGCCAGCCAGCGTCGGCCCCGACCACGTCGTGGCGCCGGGCAACTGCACCGTCCAGATGATCTTGCCGTCGCGGCGGCTGATCGCCAGCAACTGGCCGCTCGTATCGACGACGAACACGCTCTCGCCGGCCACCCAGGGCGTTTGCGTGCCGGGCACATTGAGCGACCACAGCCGCTCTCCGGTCTTCTGCTGCGTGGCGATCATGCGGCCAGCGTGGCCAACGGCGAATACCGTGCCGCCATCGATCGCGGGGCGTGCCGCATCGCTCAGCGCATTGAGCTGCGAGGTCGAGCGCGTCCGCGCCAGGCTCTCGGTCCACACCGCAGTGCCATCCGCGACGCGCAGCGCCACGATCTCGCCGGAGGGATAGGGCACCACGACGATGTCGCCATCGACCGCGGGGCTGGTCGACGTGATCCGGCTCGCCGCCTGCGGTAGGCCGCGCACGGCCCACAGCTCGGCGCCATCGGCACCTGAAAGGCTAAAGAAGCGGCCTTCCTTGGTCACCACGAAGACGCGATCGCCCGACGCCGTCGGTGCGGCACGTACCGGCGTGCCGAGATTCCTTTCCCACAGCTTTTTGCCGGTTTTCGGATCGAGAGCGGCGGCAATGCCGAACCCGGAGACCGCATAAATGCGGCCATTGTCGGCGGCAAGTCCGCCACCGGAGCCTTCCTGGGCCTTTTCGCCCTCGGGCACCAGCGACACGCGCCACTGCGCGCCGCCACCACCGGTTGCAAACGCGCTGACGTTTGCGGCCGCATCAATCGTATAAACGCGCCCGTCATAGACAATAGGGCTCGCCGTCAAGCGCCCGTAGGTGCTCGAGCCGGTGCCGGCATCGGCGCTCCAGCCCTGTTTGATGGCGCTGGCCAAGGCCAAGTGCCCTGGCGCGTTGTTGGCCGCGCCGCCAGGCTGCGACCAGGCTTCGTTGACCTTGGCCGGCGGCAGCAGCACCGGTTTGTTGCCGGCGGCCAACTCTCCCGGCACCTTGTCTTGCACCTGCATCACCGGAATGCGCGTGCCTGCCAGCGGCACCTGCTTTTCCTTGAAGGGATTGAGATCGCCGATTTTCGGCAGCGTCGGACCTTCCGAGCAGCCCGTCAGCACTGCCAGACAGGCAAGCCCGGCGACCGCGATCGTCAGCGCCTTGGTGCTGCCGGGCATTCCCTGCCTCCTATTTCTTCGCATCAGTGGGCATGGGCGACGGATTGGCCGGCGCGCCTGCCGGCGCCACGGCCTGCTCGGCCGCAACCACCTGACTCATGAACAGCCGCGCACGTTCAGCCAATCCAGCCGGCACTCCCGGATCGGCGACCAACGGCTCCAGTGCCTTGCGCGCTTCGCTGGGTTTGCCGGCCTTGAGCGCGGCAACCCCCAGTAGCTCGCTCGCAAGATGCCGCCAGGGCGCCTTCTCGGCGGCTAAATCGTTGAGCCGATTCTGCATCTCCGTCCAGTCAGCCTGGCCGGCACGCAGTGAAGCGGCCTGCAGGCGGGCAAAATCGCGAAGCAGCGGATCCGAAGTCGTGCTGACGCCCAGCGCCTCGTAAGCGGCGACCGCCTCGGCCGTCTTGCCGGCAGTCACCAGCCCGCCCGCCGCCCGCAGCCGCGCCAAAGTTGCATAACCCGCAGGTCCATCCTTGGCGATGTCGGCGAAGGCGCGAGTGGCATCATCGAGCTTGCCGTCCGCGACCAGGTTGGTGGCAGCCTCGAAGCGCGCGCCCGCTGCCTGGGCGGCCTGTAACTGGCGCTGCTCGTACCATTTGAACCCAGCGACACCGACAACGATCGCGGCAGCAGCACCCAGGAAATAGGTGCCATACTGTTCCCACAACTTGGTCAACTGCTCGCGCCGCAGCTCTTCGTCGACTTCGCGGATCAGTGAGTCTTGATTATCGGCCATCGTGTCCGTCACGCCCTCGAGAGGAAATCCCTTGCCCCACACTCCGGAATGAGGGACACAACGGCCAACACTTAGCGCTGCCGTCCCCACCCCGCAATCGAAGAGGTGGAACGCTGCCCACTCAATTTGCCCGGGCGGCCCCGGGGGCAACCGGAGAAGTCCCGGAATTTTAGGGCTTTTTTGCGGCCTTTCGCATGCCCGAAGCCGGTATTGCCGCTACCCCGGCAGGCTTGCCCGGCGCTGCCGCTCGCATGGCATAGGTGTGCTCGGGCGCGGGAAACGAGCGGGCACGTACCTCGTCGGCATAGCTGCGAATGGCGCCTTCGATGGCGGTGCCGATCTTGCCGAATTCCTTGACGAACTTGGCCACCCGCGGCGACAGGCCGAGCATATCTTCCATCACCAGGATCTGGCCGTCGCAGGCAGCCGAAGCGCCGATGCCGATGGTCGGGATCGGAATCTCCTTGGTGATGCCGGCGGCCAGCGGCTCGGCGATCGCCTCCAGCACCACCGCAAAGGCGCCGGCCTCGGCAACCGCTTGCGCGTCGGACTCGAGCGCCGCCCACTGGTCCTGACTGCGGCCTTGCGCCTTGAATCCACCCAGTACGTTGATCGACTGCGGCGTCAGGCCAATGTGCGCCATGATCGGCACGCCGCGATCGACCAGGTATCGGATGGTCTCGGCCATGCGCCGGCCGCCTTCCAGCTTGATGGCGCCGCAGTCGGTCTCCTTCATGACGCGGGCGGCGTTGCGGAAAGCCACGGGCGGGGATTCCTCGTAGCTGCCGAACGGCATGTCGACGACCACCAGCGCGCGCTTGGCCCCGCGGGTGACCGCGCGGCCATGCATGATCATCAATTCCAGCGGCACCGGCACGGTGGTCTCGTAGCCATGCATGACCATGCCCAGGCTGTCGCCGACCAGCAGGAAATCGCAGTACTTGTCGGCTATCGCCGCGGTATGGGCATGATAGGCGGTGAGCGAGACGATCGGCTCGACGCCTTTCTTGGCAGCGATATCGGGAGCGGTCAGGCGCTTGATCGGGGCTTGGGCGGACATGGGGGCTCGCGGGGGTTGGCGTGGAAGGGAATTTAACTGGCTCACACGATCGCGCCAACTCCGGCCACCGCGGATCTGCAATAATGGTTACGCTGGTCAATCCGAGCCCGCGCGTATCGCCATGAGCATCGGCCGCGTGCTAGAGCGCTTTCCACTCGAATTGAATCAGGGGAAAGCGCTCTAGTCCTTTGTTTGTCGCATTTTCTACGCCAAACCGGTGCCCACTTTGGCGGAAAATGCTCTAGGCGGTGCTCGACACGAAGGGAGCCATGCACGATGCGGCCCGAGGCGGCACGAAAGCTCGGACGAGCGATTTGGACGCAGCGGCTGCGGACGTTTGGTCCGACGGTACTGTTCTTGCTCCTCTGCGTCGCGGCCGGTGGCTATCTGTTCGCCCCGCGCGCAGATCGCGGCGACCCGACGGTGTCTGTGACACAAATCAACGGCACCGTACTGGAAGCACATCGCGTCTCCGGCCGGGCTGCGATTTTCATCGCGCAGGTCCGCCTCGACGACGGCAAAGTGGTGACCGCCGACAGCACACTCGCGGCGGTCCTGCTGCCCCATGAGCGGGTCATCCTCAGCCAAACCCAACACGCGTCCGGTAAGCTCTCCCACCGCGTGCTGCAGGTGCTGAACTAGGGTCTGTCGTCAGTTGAGCCAGAAGAGTACGCAAACCATCGCGACGGCGGCAAGGAAAGTGTTGGCGAGCTTGTCGTATCGTGTCGAGATGGCACGGAACTGCTTGAGCTTGCAGAAGAAGCGCTCGACGAGATTGCGCTCGCGATAGAGGGCGAAATCCGTGTCGCGCGGCTCGCGTCGATTGGCCTTCGAGGGAATGACCGGTTTGATGCCGCGGCTCTCGAGCGTCTCGATCAGTTCGTCGGAATCGTACGCTTTGTCAGCCAGAAATGCATCGGGCTCGACCTCTTCGAGCAACGGCGCGGCCTGCTTGATATCGGCCGCCTGACCGGGTGTGAGCGACAATGCAACGGGATTGCCGAGCGCATCGACAATGGCGTGGATCTTCGTGGTCAACCCACCGCGGGATCTCCCGATAGCTTGGTCTTCGCCTTCTTTTTTTTGGCGCCTGCACTATGTTGATGCGCACGGATGCTCGTCGAGTCGATCATCATGTACTCAGCATCGGCATCAGTCGCCAAGATCTTGAAAATACGCTCGAATACGCCGCTTACGCACCATCTTCGAAACCGCTTGTGTGTCGCCTTCCAGTCGCCGTAGCGCTCAGGCAGGTCGCGCCACGGAATGCCGGTTCGGTAGCGATAAATCACCGCCTCGAAGAACAGCCGATTGTCCGCGGCTGTGCCGCCTACGTGACCATCGCGGCCCGGCAGGAAGTCCTTGATCCTCGCCCACTGATCGTCGCGCAAGCCATAGCGGTGCATCTGTCGGCCTCCCCATTGCCGACGGCCCATGAGTCAGAGAAAAAGTGATTTGGGAATCCCTCAAATGACGACTGCAGCGACGATGACGAACGATTGTTAATGCGCCGTGGCTCAACGGACTCAACTCAACTGACGACAGGCCCTAGACTCTGAAACGAAAGAAACGCGCCAAGACCTCGGCGCCGGGCAAACTTCCCAGGTCCACCCATGCACATTCCCCTGCTTTTGGCATGTATCGTTATAACATTGCATCGCGGAAGGCAGGGGTGGCAATTGCGTTGTCGGGCGACTGCTTTCGTCATCGAGGGTCAGCGCAGCTGATGTTCGGCTGACCTGTCGCCGGTCTGTTTCGCCCACTCAGTGCTGGCTATTGAGGATGCGGAAAACACCGAAACGGGAGGTGAGCATGCACAACGCCGAGATGACGGCAACGACGCAGCCGAGAATGGCATAACCCGGGCCGTCGAGCGTGCCGGTGCCGACGAGCCGGCGCACCTCGGCCAAAGTCACCGTGCCGCCGCCGAGTGCATCCATCATGGCCGGCATCAGCAGGAATACCGCTGCCGCCGAGATCGCGCCAACGAGCCCCGCGCGAATACCCAACGACAGGAAATGCTTCTCGAATTCCCGGGCGATGAACCGATCGGTGGCGCCGACGAAGTGCAGAACCTCGACGATGTCGCGGTTCGACGCCATGGAGCTGCGGGTCGCGGAAATGATGACCGCGGTGGTGGCGGCCGCCACCAGCAAGAGGATGGCAAGACCACCCAACGCGAACGAGCGTGTCACCGTACGGATCTGGCGTTGCCATTGGCGGTGGTCATCGAGCGTGACGGACTTGAACTGGATGGCGATCGCCGCCCTCAGTGCCTCCAGATCCGGCGGCTCCATCACATCCACTTCCAGCGCGATGAGGCGGGGCAGCGGCAGGCTCTTCAAGGCCTCGGATGGGCCGAGCCAAGGCTCCAGCAGATGCGCCGACTGGTCGATGCTGAGCGGCAGGGCCGAGCGAATGCCAGGCTGACGCACGAGAAAAGTGGTGACGTCGCGGACCAGCTTGTCGGTATCGACTTTGTCGCGCGGCTCGACCTGGACGGTCACCTCGCTGGCGATGCCGCGCATCCAGGCATTGGCCGACTGGTTGATCATATAGACGGCGCCGGCGGTCAGGCTGGCCAGGAAGCACATGATGGTGATCACCATCGTCAGCGATCGCCCGGTGACGGAGCTCGCCGGCACGATGGGCGCGCTGACGGCCTTCTTGGCGCGCTCCTTGCGTTTTTTGCGACCCTTGGTGACGACCCGCTCTGGACTGGGCGCCTCGCCGCGCGACCGCGTCGTCGGGATCGGCCGCGCCGAGACCGACTCCAGCGTCCACGAGGCCGCCTCCTCGTACAGATCATAGGATGATGTCGGCGGCGGAAAACCGGGGCCGCGCGGTCTGTTAGGCGATCCGGACATGGCCGTCGTAGAGCTCCAGCCGCGGCGCCTTGAACTGCCGCATGAGTTGATGATCGTGGGTCGCGATGAGGACCGATGTGCCGAGCCTGTTGAGTTCGACGAACAGCCGCAGCAGCCGCCGCCCCATCTGCGGATCGACATTGCCCGTCGGCTCGTCGGCCAGCAGCAGCTCGGGCTTGCCGATCACCGCCCTGGCGATTGCCGCGCGTTGCTTCTCGCCGCCCGAAAGCGTGGAGGGATAGGCATACATGCGATCGCCCAGGCCCACCCACTGCAGCAGATCGGTCACATCTTCCTGGTAGTCGGACAGGTTTTTGCCCACCACCCGCAACGGCAGCGCCACGTTTTCCCAGGTGGTGAAATGTTCCAGAAGCCGGAAATCCTGAAACACGATGCCGATGCGCCGCCGCAGCTGGGCGCGTTTGGCGGCGGACACTCGGCTCACATCCTGGCCGAACAGCTCGACCTGGCCGCGCGTGGGGTGGATCGACATGAACAGCATCCGCAGCAGGGACGACTTCCCCGCGCCGGACGGCCCAGTCAGAAAGTGGAACGAGCCCGGCCGCAGGTGAAAGTCCAGGTCGTTGAGAACCTCTTTCCCGCGGCCATATCTGAGCCCGACGTGGGACAGTCGAATCACAGCCGGCCTGCGCCTCGCACAATTTGCATGGAATGCCTATATGCCGAACAGGCAGGAGTCTTCAATCGCCGAGGATTATGGCGGGCTCATGTGCACAGGTTTTCAAGAGCCTGTCGCATCGGTCGGTTATTATCGCCGGTCGGGACCAACCTTTGCTAACCTTACCACGAGCCACGGCCAGTCGCCCCACGCGCGTTCAGATACGCCGGGGCTAGAAAGAGGACCAGATGAGCGCCAATTCCCTCACGGGCCAGCAGGTCGACGTCATCTTCCCTGCCGACGAGATCGCCCGGCGCATCGCCGGACTAGCCGGCGAAATCGCCGCGGCCGGGCTCGAGCGGCTGCTCGTGGTTGCGGTCTTGAAGGGTAGCTTCATGTTCGCCGCCGACCTCATTCGCAGCCTGCATGGCGTTGCCCTGGAGCCCGAGGTCGACTTTCTCACACTCTCCAGCTACCGCAAGAGCACCCGCTCGTGGGGGGCGATCGAGATCCTGCGCGACATGGAACTCGACGTCGCTGGCCGCAATGTGCTGCTGATCGACGATATCCTCGATACCGGACGCACGCTGGTGTTCGCCAAGGACTTGATCGCCGCCCGCGGCGCCAAACGCATCCTGACCTGCGTCCTGGTCAACAAGACGGTGCAGCGCGCCGTCCAGTTGGAGGCCGATTTCAAGGCCTTCGACTGCGCTCCGGAATACGTTGTGGGCTACGGCATGGACGTCTCCCACCGTTATCGCCAGTTGCCTTTCGTGGGACGCGTCGTCAACACCTGAGCTGTCCGCCGCCGACCGTTGCGTATAGGGTGAAGCGCTGGCTCAATGGAGTGCTGATCATGGCGCATATTTTGATCGCCGATGACGATGCCGCGACACGCGACCTCGTGCGGCGCGCCCTGCAGTCTGACGGCCACCAGGTGGTGGTATCCGCCGATGGCGCGGAAGCCCTCGAACAGCTCAAGGTTAACGCTTCCGCCTTTGACCTGCTGATCACCGACGTGGAAATGCCTGGCATCGATGGCATCAAGCTCGCCGGAGAAGCGCTGCGTCTGTCTCCGCGCCTGCGCGTCCTGCTGATGTCGGGCTATTCGGAACAGCTGGGCCGGGCCAGCGACCTCGGCTCGGCGCATGTGCGCACCTTGAGCAAGCCGTTCCCGCTGGAGAAAATCCGCGCCGAGGTGCGCGCAATCTTGGCGTGAAGACCGGCAAACCGCCACGCCCCATGAAACGGCCCCATTGAAACGGGACGGCAAGTGCCCTTATGATGGGGGTGGTCGTCCATCGCCACGCGGTCGCGACCGATTGCGGTATGTCCATGCGGCGCAAGCCTGATGGAGCATGATCTTGGACCCATTATGGGTGGGATGAATAAAGGAACAGCACCAAACGATGCGAACCTCGACTGAGGGCGCCCGCAGGGGCGCGCCTCCCGCTGAGCTGTTGTCGGATCGACAACGTTCCGCAGCCCTTCTCGATCAGGTCCTGGCGTGGCTGGATGACGCCAAGGCGGAAGCCATTGTCACCATCGATCTGAAGGGCAAGTCTTCGATTGGAGACTACATGGTTGTCGCTTCCGGCCGGACCGACCGTCATGTCAGCGCTATTGGCGAACAGGTGCAGAAGAAGCTGAGGGAAGCCGGCCGCACGGGAACCCGCGCCGAAGGCATGTCGGCGGGCGATTGGGTGCTGATCGATTCCGGCGATATCATCATCCACGTGTTCCGGCCCGAGGTGCGCGACTTCTACAACCTGGAAAAAATGTGGCAGGCGGAGCGCCCGGCGGAATCGACGCCGCATTGAGGTCGACGGCTTGGTCGGGCGCCTGCCTCGACGCAACCTGCCCGGGCGGGATGCGGTGCCTTTTGGATCCTGCATGCGCGTGATCATTGCCGCCGTCGGACGATTGAAACAGGGTCCCGAACAGGCATTATTCGAGCACTATTGGCAACGCCTGGATGCCGCCGGGCGCTCCGTTGCGCTGTCACCCTTGCGTCTCGAGGAACTGGCGGAAGGCCGGGCCGCGGCCGTTGCCGCCCGCAAAGCCGACGAGGCGCAGCGGCTGCTGCGTGCCGTCAGCCAGGCCGATGCGCGCGTCGCACTCGATCAGCACGGCAAGGCGATGACCAGCGAAACACTCGCTGCTTGGATCAAAGCCCGGCGCGATGCTGGCGCTAAGGCAATGGCGTTTCTGATCGGCGGCCCGGATGGTCACGGGGCTGACGTACCCGCAGCATCCAATCTGACGCTCAGTCTCGGCGCCTTGACCTTGCCGCACGCCCTCGCCCGCATCGTCCTCGCCGAGCAGCTTTATCGCGCTGCCACCATCATTGCCGGGCATCCGTATCATCGGGCGTGAGCACGCGTGCCGGAAACGCCCACTTTTTTTGCCGTGGCCGCGGGTATCCCTCGAGGCTGTTTTGTCGGGGTTGCTCCGGCCCATCGGCGACGGCCGCCGACGTCTCAGGCCGCGGCCCGCGCATGCGGCATCCGGCTTGAACCGCGGGCCCCGCACGCGGCCAATGCCTTGGCATATCGCCGCACCTGAGCCTTTGTGTCGCGCGGCAGAAGGTGCCCTGGCGCGAGCGGGCGGCGGGATCGCATCATGAGACATGATTCAGAACGATAGTTATCGGGCTATTCTACGTCGCATTCGAACGTCGTCGCGCGAGATTGCAATAGCTCTCGTACTGACGTTGACGGCGGCTATTTTTTTGCTCACGGCATTGACCGGCGATCAATCCAGGAACAACCGCCCGATCGCCATCGTCGAGCCCATTCAGCAGAAGATGTAGTCCGGCGCGGCCGGTATTGCCGGCGGGCTCATTGCGCGGTCCAGCCGCCGTCGATGGCATAGTTGGCGCCGGTGATCGAAGCCGCCGCCGGGCTCGCCAGGAATACGGCCAGCGCGCCGATCTCCGCGACGGTGACAAAACGCTTGGTCGGCTGCTGCGTCAGCGTCAGGCGCTTGGCCTCGTCCTCCGAGATGCCCTTCGAGCGGGCAAGGTCGGGAATCTGGTTGGCGACCAGCGGCGTCCAGGCAAATCCCGGCGAGATGGCGTTAGCCGTGACGCCATGCTCGGCGAGTTCGAGCGCCACCACTTTGGTCATCCCGGCAAGGCCATGCTTGGCGGCGACGTAGGCGGCCTTGAAGGGTGAGGCGACGCTTGCGTGCGCCGAGCAGATGTTGATGATGCGGCCGGACTTGCGCTTTTTCATGCCCGGCACCACCGCCCGCATGGCGTGAAACGGTGCCGACAGGTTGATGGCGATGATGGCGTCCCACTTGTCGATGGGGAAGTCCTCGATCGGGGCGACATGCTGAATGCCGGCGTTGTTGACCAGGATGTCGACGGCGCCGAAGTCGATTTCCGCCCTGACCACCATGGCCGCGATCCGGCCGGGCTGCAGCATATTGGCGCCGTTGAAGACGACACGCGTGCCGTGCTCGGCAACCGCCTTGATGGCGGCGGCGTTGCTGACCCTCGAGCCGACGCCATTCAACACGATGTTAGCCCCGGCGGCGGCCAACGCCTGTGCGATGCCGAGGCCAATGCCCGAGGTTGAGCCAGTCACGATCGCGGTCTTGCCTGCAAGCAGCATGAGTGTGCCGTCCCTTTGGTGGTGCGCAGCAGGGTTGGGTGGGCCGTGCGCAAGCCACTATTTGCCGCGATATCCACTTAATGAGTAGAGCCAAATTTGTCGCGTGGCGTTCGACCCGGCCGGCAATGTGGGCGTTGCCAGCAATTGGACACGTTCGAAACTGGCTTGCATCGCCGCCACGTCACGCCTGAGGCTGACCAGCAGCACTGGCTGCGGTGCTCCGGCACGATAGGGCCGCATCAGCTCGAAATGATCCTGCGGCCGGCCCTTGCCGAGCCAGGCCATCACCGGCGTCGACTCACTGCGCATGTAGTAGAGTAGTTCCGCCGTCACCGCGCGCTCGTCGGAAATGACGGCGCCGTAAGGCCGGCCGGCGCGGCGCGCGCGCTCGATCTCAGCCTGGGTGGCAATGGCCACCTCGCGCCAGCCCAACGTGCGCGCGAACGGATCGGCGATGCCGGGCCATGCAACTCGGCCGGCAGTCGCTGTCGCGACCGCCATCACGAGCACCAGGGCGACGTGCAGGCCGAGCGAGGCGCGGAGCCAGCCGCCGGCCTGGTCACGCAATAGGGTGGCCGCCAGCAGCACGGCCGCGGAGACGTAGGCGGTGGCGGCCCAATTCGCATGCGCACGTGAGATCAGCGCCTGGATCGTGATCGCGACCAGGACCGGCAGCGCGAAGGCGAGCAGCAATCGGTCCGGCTCGGCCAACGATTGGCGCAAGGCACGCCGGCAGATGACCAGCAACCCGCCGAACAGGATGGGTCCGAACACGCCGAACTGGGCAGCGAGGAACTCCAACGCCCGCAGCGGGTTGATTAGCGAGCCGGTCCATTTGGCGTTGTCGGCGGTGTGGGCGAAGGTGGCGAAACCGTTGGCCAGGTTCCACACCAGGTTCGGCGCGATCAGTACGGTGCCGATCGCCAGCGCGCTCCACAGCCGGATATCGCGCAGGATAGGCCGGCGTTGCGGTGTCACGGCCAGGTAGATCGCCGCGCAAAGCACGAACCAGGCCATGGCGTATTTGGCATTGAGACCGGCGCCGAAAGCCACGCCCAGCAACAGCGCCGGCCACCATGAGCGCGTCTCGAGCAACGCCGCAAAGCCGATCAACGCCAGGGCCCAGCACAAGAGCAGCGGCACGTCCGTCGAGATGATGCCGGCAGACAGAGTTACGCCCGGCAACGTGGCAAATGTCAGCCCAGCCAACAGGCCGGTGCGCGCGTCGTAAAGGCGCCAGCCGAGGACAAAAATGGCTGCGGCAGTCGCGGTGTGCAGGATCGGCGCTGGCAGGCGGATGCAGAATTCGGAGACGCCGCAGACCGCACTCGATGCGGCAATCAGCCAGGCGATCAGCGGCGGCTTGGAGTAATAGCCGAAAGCTGGTTCCAGGCTCCAGGACCAGTACTGCGCCTCGTCGAAGAACAGGTCGGTGGCGTTGAACCAGAGAGCCACCAGCCGCACCAGCAGCAGGACGCCAAGCCCGCAGGCCAGCACGGCCAGCGCCGACGCCTGCTCGTGCGGCGCGGGCGGGCTAGCGGCGGGAGGACCTGCCTGGTCGCCCCTGTCGGGGGCTGGTGGGGAATGCAGGAGACTGTCTCCAAGAGTTGCAGTCGGCCTCAACCAAGGCTCAATTACGCGGTTGAGTGGCCGAGCGGAAGGCTGCTACAGATCGTGCTTCGCAGACGCCTTGCGCCGCGCCGCTCGGAACGGGCGGTCAAAGCCGTGCTCGAGGACGAGATCGCCATGCGCATCACAGTCGTGATACCGGCACTGAACGAGGCAGGCAACATCGGCCGCTTGGTCGAGGAGACTTATGCTTCGGTGCCCTCCGAAGTGCTGGCCGAAGTGATCGTCGTCGATGACCACTCCGATGACGGCACGCCGGGCGAGATCAAGGCGATGATCGAGGCCGGACGCCATGCCTCGCTGCGATACCTGCGGCACGGCTCGCGTTGCGGGCAGAGCGCGGCGCTGCGCACCGGCGTGCTGGCGGCCATGAACCCGGTCATCGCCACCATGGACGGCGACGGCCAGAACGATCCGCGCGACATTCCCCGCTTGCTGGCGGCACTGGCGGCCCCCGGCACCAAGGGGCCATCGCTGGTCAACGGCGTGCGCACCGAGCGCAAGGCGGTGAACTCCAAGCGCTGGGCCTCGATAGCCGCCAATTGGATTCGCGACGCTGTCCTGAAAGACGACTGTCCGGATACCGGCTGTGGCATCAAGGTCTACTGGCGCGAGGTGTACCTGCGCCTGCCGTTCTTCACCAGCATGCACCGCTACTTGCCGGCGCTGTTCCAGACCTATGGGCACGAGGTCGCCTATGTCAGCGTCAATGACCGCCAGAGGCTGGCTGGTGTCTCCAAATACAACAATCTCAACCGTGCGGTGGTTGGCCTGTATGATCTATTCGGCGTCACCTGGCTGCGACGGCGCACGAAGGTGCCGGTGATTGTCGAGGGCCTGCCCGAAGGCCGCCAGGTCACGGACATGGCCGGTCGCACCGGTGGTCGCCGCAGCGATGCGCCCAAGCGTGGCACCAACGCCGATAGCTGACGCACGGGCGCGATTGAAGCACTTTTGCACCTGTCGCCCGCGCGGGCCTCGTTTGGGGGACGAATGTCAGTTCTCGGGAGCATTGCCGACAAGCTGTCAGCCTGGTGGAATCTGGCCTGGGTCAGCCTGTCGTCGGCCGAAAAGGCCATGCTGCTGCTCGGCATTATCGGACAGTCGTTGTTCGTGATGCGCTGGTTCATCCAACTCATCGCCAGCGAGCGCGCGCAGCGCTCGGTGGTGCCGGCGCTGTTCTGGTATCTCAGCTTCGGCGGCGCGGCGCTGGTGCTGGTCTATGCCATATATGCCGCCAACCTGGTGCTGATCATCGGCCAGTTCGGCATCATCATCTACGCCCGCAACCTGTATTTCCTGTGGCGCAACAAGTCGCCAACGGCAGTGCCGCCCGACGGGTCGCCCGGCCAGCGCTTGTCGGGCTGATCAGGCAGCGTGCCATTGCGGAGCCCGCACCTCCCCCTGAGCCGCCCCGCGGACGCACTGCGTGGTTAATGCGGCCGGCTGCGGCCGTCATCCCGCACATCACTGACCATCAGATGTCAGATTTAGCGCACAGCTGCATGCCGGCGATTTGTTTTCGGCATGTTCCTTGCGGAACTGCCAACGGACCAAGCAAGCGGCAGGATGATCAGCATGAGGGCAGTCCAGACCAGGAACCTGGATGCCCCTCGACTTAACCCGGAGGGGTGAAACCCTTCATGCTGGAACCATCTCTGATCCGTAAAGGAAATCAGTCCATGTCCAAGTCAACGATCTGCGCCGCTCTTGCCATCGCCGTCGGGATGTTCAGTGCAACCGCCGCGGCCCATGCCGGCGGCGGCCATCACAAGCATCATCACCATCACGGCTTCAACAAGCACCTGTACCTCTATTCTTCCCCCGTCATCGTCGACGATTGCAGCTACGAGTATCGCCGCTGGCGTATGACGGGCAGCCATTTCTGGAAGAAGAGCTACTTCGTCTGCAAGGGCTTCTGGTGAGCCTCCGCGGACTTTGACGACGGCGTCCCGCTCGACCCCCACCCTCCCCCCGAGTTGGACGCTCAACTGCCCCTCGGCCGCACCACGACAGGGCCGAGGGGCCTTTTCTTCGCCGAATTCGTCGCGGTTCAGATCGTCGCGCTGGCTGTGCTGGAGCGGAACACGTGGGCCGGCAGGCTGTCAGACTTTGAGACGTTCGAGCAGGTCGCGCACGCCGTCTTCCCAGTCCTCGTCGCCCGAATCGTCCCACAGTTCCTTGAGCTCGGAAGACCTTAGAACGCGCGCCACGGCCTTGCGCGCGATCGCGGCGAATTCGGCATCGTTGATGGAGTCGACGTGCTTGGCGAACCGCGGCCGGAAGGCATCCGGCAGCCGGTCGTCCTCGCCGCCGCGCGCCGCGGCAACCAGCTCGGCGGCGGCCAGGGCATGGCTCGCCTCCGGCGCCTCCAGATATTCCTCCCGCCCGAGTTCAGTGACGGTGGTCAGCGCCGATTCGATGGCGGCTGGACCGTCGCTCTCGAAGCTGTCGAGCCAGTCGATCGCATCATCATCATCAAATGTACCAGTCCCCGACGCACCCATGTGGTCCCCGTCCCTTGCTCGGTTTCGCCGACCTGCCTCTGAGGTCCACCGCAAGGCGGCGGGCGAGGCGCCCCGCTGCACTGCGCCGTGCATACTAAAATCACCCGGCCCGGCTTTCACAAGCCCCCGTCGGCGCCGATCACCTGCCCTGTCAGCCAGCGCGCATCGGCACTGACCACCATGGCAACGATGTCGGCGATGTCGGCGGTCTTGGCAAGCCGCTTGAAGACGTTGCCTTTGGTGGCCGAGTCGATCAGGTGCTGGGGCGCATCGCGCACCATGTCGGTGTCCGTGACGCCCGGCGCCACGCAATTGACGGTGATGCCGCGGGGCCCCAAGTCGCGCGAGAAGCACTTGGAGAAGGTCTCGATGGCCGCCTTGGAGCTGGCATAGACCGGCGCGTCGGCCATGCACGACTTGACGGCCGCCGACGTGATCGAAACGATGCGCCCGCCCTCGCCCATCATGCGTGCGGCGCCCTGCATGGCGAAGAAGGTGCCGCGCGTGATGGCGAACAGCCGGTCGAAATGCGCCGGCGTCACCTGGTCGAAGTGGGCGCGAGGCCCTTCGGCGGCGTTGTTGATGAGGATGTCGAGCCGGCCAAAGCGGGCTTGGGTCCGCTCCAGCATGCGAGCCACGTCCTCCAGGCTGGCAATATCGCCCTGGACCACGTCGGCTTTGCCGCCTTCGGCCATGATCTGGTCGGCCAACGCCCGCGCGGCAGCCTCGGACTTCAGGTAGTGCACCATGACGTCTGCGCCATCTCGCGCCAACCGCTCGGCGATGCCCCGGCCGATGCCGCGCGAAGCACCAGTGACGAGTGCGACTTTCTTGGCAAGAGGCTTCGACATGGGCGGTTCCTTGGCAGCAGGTGGGCGCACTCACGCGCTGGCGCGGCCAATTCAGTGCCATGCAGGCTCGGCAGGTGCAATGGGGTCATCACGGCGTCAATCGAGGGGGAAGTTGCGTTCTCAACGCTCAACCAGATGACCGGCCTCAACGCTTTTTCCTTGGTGTTTTTGCGCGTATTTCTGTCGACGAGGCCGGCGAAAGCCGGGTGGTCAGAAATGTCCACTTTGCCCCGTCACGGCGCCCTAGGGCCGCGGCATGATCCTCCCGGAGGAAGCTTTTTCCCAGCGCTTTGGCCGCGGGCGACGCCATCGCGCGCAGCCGGTAGCCCGGCCGGTCGACCACGGCGAATGGCATCAAGGCGGCGATTTTGCGCCAATCACGCCAGCGGTGAAAGGACGCCAGGCCGTCCGCGCCCATGATCCAGACGAAGCGCACGCCGCGATGGCGCAGCCGCAGGAAGGCCAGCGTATCGACCGTGAAGGCCGAACCCAGGCCGGCCTCGAAGCCCGTCACGCGCATGCGCGGATGACCCGCGAAGGCCGCCGCGGCGGTCATGCGCTGGCCCAACGGCGGCACGGGGTTGGCGGACTTCAACGGGTTGCCGGGTGTCACCACCCACCAGAGCTGGTCCAGAGCCAGCCGCTTCAGCACCGTTCGGGCCACCAGCGCATGGCCCTCGTGCGGCGGATTGAAGGTGCCGCCCATGATGCCGACGCGCAGGCCTGCCGCCGCCAGCGGCGTGCGCGCGGCGATACTGCCAAAGCTCGAACCCGTGCGCCGCTTGCTGACCATAGGTCTCACCAAAGCTGCTTGCAGGCCAGCGCCGCGTCGTGGGTCCGCGGCAGGAAGCCGGTGCGCGTGGTCAAAATGCGGTTGCTGCTGCGCTGCACGAGCGGTTTCCCCGGTCCATACTGGCGATGGTGCTGGCTCCACCGATGATAGGTGCACCACCCCACTGAGGGAAGACGTATCGTTTTGCTGCATCGGCACGTTAGGCAGCCAATGCGACCGGGCGCCCGCATGTCGTCCGGATGAATGCGGGATAAATGCGCGGCTCAGGTGGCGTTCAGGCGGCGTGCGCCATGGTCGCGCATGACCTGATGGTCATGACATCCACCTCTAGGAGCACTCGATGATGAAGACCCTGACGACCGCCACCCTCGCCCTCGTTCTGGCCGCCGGCGCCGCCATCGCGCAGACAACCGCGCCCACGATGCCCGCCGCTACCCCGGCTCCCGCGCCCGCTGCTACCCCGGCTCCCGCACCGGTTGTCAAGGCCGACCCCGCCAACGACGCCAAGTTCAAGACTGCCGACAAGAACGCCAACGGCATGCTCGACGGCGCCGAGGTCACTCCGTTCACCAAGGATCTCGCCAAGATCGACACCAACAAAGACAGCAAGATCTCGCGCGGCGAGTTCGATGTCGCGGTGAAGGCTGGCCTGATCAAGTAACCGGCGTCACCTGTGTTGCAGCATCCGGCCTTGCCCCCACACGGAGCAAGGCCGGCTGGCCTGCGTAAGGCGAGCGCCCATTGGCGCTAACATAAGGGTGCTACCTATCGATCTGCGTCCCCGGCCGAAGCGGCGGTGGCCGCGCAGAGCCGGGGCCTTCCCCATCTCAGAAGAGTGAAGACCCCGGATCATCGCGTTCCGACCTCGCGGTCGGATC
>CAZCGE010000012.1:0-6119 GCA_964498125.1 uncultured Devosia sp.
CCGCAGGACGAGGCCCATGGGCGTCTTCCAGGATCGCACCAGCATGGACCGCATCCTGTTCGCCGTCTTCTCCCACGAAAACAAAAACCAAGGCGTCAGCACTCCCTTCCTGCTGACACAAACCTTTTGACGTTACCGCGCGGCGGTCCGAGATCGAGCGCTAGCAGGCAGCGCGCATGGTACAAGAAGCCACGACGCGCGAGAAGGACGATGTCTATGTGCTTTGGCAATAAGCCTGGGCCATTTGGATGTTCGAGCGGGACGAGGCGGCAGCACATGTCTGTTCCGCCCTGCTCTCGAGATCAATCCCAACGCGGTGATCGCGTTGACTGTCGCCGGCTGGCTCTAGGCGGCACGGGAACCCGGCAGAGGCACGGAGACGCATCGAGCGCTCTCAGCGCCTCAATCCACGTCATCCGCGCGGGCGGCATTGCCTCTCGTAGCTCGCTATACTGACCTAGCCATCCGTCCCTTCCCTCCGCCTTGTTACGCCGTAACGAAATGGGCACCCGTTGACACCGTACAAGGCCCCTGACGAGGAGCTCACATGGCCCGGGTGAACGGCGCGGCCAGCGTTACGCAGTAACTGATGTTGGTTTCTCTCGTACGCATCCGGTGCGCAATGACGTGGCGTGAATGCCGCACAATTGGAATGTCAGAGTTCATGTTTCGGTTCGGTGTTCTGGACATCAGGATAAAAAGCACTAGCGTCAGTCACGAAAGAACCCTTGAAAATACAAAGACTTATTTGGTGCTATCGAAGATCTCTTGGTGTCAACCACCAAGATTTCTCTGCAATTTCAATGTTGTTTTAATCACCACGCGATTCCACAGCGTCCGCGTCCGAAAGTTGTGACCCGTCTACGTCACCGCGTTGCACTTGAGCATCGCAAGCTTTTTGGGGCGGCCCGCGGCCGGAAGTGGCCGCGGTCGGGTGCTATCGCGCGGGCGGAAGGGCCCGCGCGACCGAGCCCCGCAAGCGCGGGTCTCGGCCCATTCGGGTGACGCCCCCTCCGCCGGTCCACGATCAGCGTGGCGAGTGCGATTCCGCCCGATCACGGCGACACTATAGCTATGATGTGCATGACGTTTCGCAAGGGCTCGCTCGGACTCACCCAAGGGATGACCACCCTTCGGCGCCGTCGTCGCTCGCCCCTGTGGGGCGAGGGCGAGCGACGACGGCTCCGAAGGGATGATGGACAACTGCGTGCCCGCGGGCATCTCGCAAATATAATCCAAATCTGGATTTCACGGAAATGCACGGATCTTCCCGCGACTTCCCGCAAATGCACAATTTACCCTCTTTCGAAACCGACTTAATGATGAGATACTTTCAAAGTCTCAGCGCAATAAAGGTGTCGCCCGATGTCGTCGAGCCAGCATCCAGATATCAATCCCCGCCGGTCTTATGCAAGCCCGAGTGAGCCGCATTGGCAATTCAGTCGAGAGGCGGCCGACGAACGAGCGCGCGCAGCTGCCAAGACAGCCAATAAATCAGCCGCGCCCGAAAGCGCTTCATCTGGATCGGCTGAGCCGACAACATCGCGCGCGCAACGCGCTGGCAAAAACTCGAAGCCCTACACCGAGCGCGTCGTCGATGAGTTACGCGACCAGTTCCGGTCCGGCGAAGTACCCCACCCGCCCACCCAGACTCAATCAATGCGGCTCAAGCACATCAAGCGTGTCGTCGACCGCCATGGCGTCGTTCGCCTCTACTACGCGCGCGGGGGCAAGCCGCACATCCGCCTGGACGCGCCGGAAGGCACGCCCGCCTTTCTCGAAGCCTACGAGGCCGCACAGCAAGCGAAGACGATCCAGCGGCGCCTTGCGCATCGGCCCTCCAAGCCGCACCGCTCACTGCGTGATCTCGTCGACCTCTACCAGCGCTCTCAGAGGTATGCCCGCCTCGCGCCGCACACCCAGCGTGTCTATGATCGGGTGTTGCACCGGTTGCTGCATGTCGAGGGGCTGGCGGACAGCAGCGCCGCGTCCCTCGGCCGCAAGCGAATTCAGCAACTCGTCGACCGGCACGCCGATGCTCCTGCGGCGGCGGCCGACCTGCTCAAGAAGCTCCGCATCCTGTTCCGATGCGCCATCGACCATGGCTGGCGGTCAGATGATCCGACACGCGCGGTCAGGATCGGCCGCGGCGGCGACGTCGCCTCCCGTCGGCCGAGTTGAGATCGGGTGCTGCCGTGCCACGTCTCCGCATTGACTTCTTTCTGGCAGGCCTGCTCATCGCAGTGGGACTTGTAGTGTTGCTTGATGCCGCGGACGCCTCACGGGCGGCGGCTGCCACTTTCGCTGCGCTCAGTCTCACGGATGTGTTGCTCGCCGGGGGCGGCCTGCTGGTTGCAGCGATGACCGGTGTCGCCGGCGCACTGGTCGTCGCCGACGCGCGTGCCGACGTAGCTGCGGCACATGCCTGGCAGGACATCAGTGCCGAATTGGCCATGGTCGCCACGGTCACCGAGACGGCGCCGGTTCGCAGTATAGATGAGCGTTACATTTCCAGCCCGCAGGACGAGGGATTGCGGCAGTTCTTGCTCGCCCATCGGTACATCGTGCCGGTTTCGCCGCTCAGCGATGCCGGTTCTCCTGCGCCACCCCGTGCCGACGCCGATACTGCTGGTGGAATCGATGATGGCGCCCGGTCCGGCACCGAGCTTCAGATAGCCGACGGGTCAGCTATTGATGGCCACCGTGCGCACATGGCCGCGAACTCTGAGGTGGCGATCAATTGCACGTCCCAGCTGAGCGCAAGCAATGTCAAAGATTGGGGAAGGCGAGGCCAGCACAGCGCCAAACGTCGAGTGTCAAGGGCGCTCCTCGTCGCCAATGCTGGCGTGAGTTGGGATGGTCCTGTCCGCTCCGCGGTCGATGCCTGTCGCGCGCTGGCGGATCCTTGCGCAGCAGAAGTGATTGTTCTCGCCGACCGCAGCAGCCGCGATGGCAACCCAGCACACCGAGACGTCTCGGCTGATCCTCGTACGACGGCACAGCCCGGCTGCCGCGGGCCGCCGGTCGGCGTGAGCCAACAGCAGGTTTCGTCCGGGCCAGGGACTATCGGCAAATCGTTTCGCGAAAGCGTTCAGTCGCGAATCAATGCGGCTGCCGATCCCGTCGTGATCGACAATCTCGGTGACGGAATTCCGGTTGGCGCAGCCGAGCTGGAAGTTGTCGAGGCGTATCTCGACGACGTGCTGGGCGAACTACTCGTAGCGGTCGCGTCCGGTCAGAACCACGGCAAATCCTGAAGGCCGGCGGCGCGAATCTCCGTGCCCTTGTGCTGCCTGCTGTAGCTCGTAGAGTCTGGAGGTGAGATCGAAGCCGAATTGGGGAGCATCGCGTATGACCAACACCGCAGCACGGCGCGAGCACATCCCTGGCAATGGCGTTGCACTGGCGTCCGCTTCCGCCGCGCGCGCCGCGATCTATCTGCGCGTCTCGACCGGCCGGCAGGCGGAGCACGATCTGTCGATTCCGGACCAGAAGGCGCAGACCCAGGCATGGGTCGAGCAGCGCGGCTGGAGCGTCGTCGCCGAGTACGTCGAGCCCGGCGCTTCAGCGACCGACGACAAGCGCCCGCAGTTCCAGCGCATGATCGAGCGCGCCTGTGACGGCGAGAACGCATTTGACGTGATCGTCGTGCATTCGTTCTCGCGCTTCTTCCGCGATGCCTTCGGGCTCGAATTCTACCTGCGCAAGCTCGCCAAGCACGGCGTCAAGCTGGTCTCGATCACCCAGGAATTGGGCGACGACCCGGCTCAGGTCATGATGCGCCAGGTGATCGCGCTGTTCGACGAGTACCAGTCGAAGGAGAACGCCAAGCACGTTCTGCGCTCGATGAAGGAAAATGCGCGTCAGGGGTTCTGGAATGGCGCGCGGCCACCCTACGGATACGCGGCGGTCGAGGTCGAAAAGCGCGGCGCCAGGGTCAAGAAGCGGCTGGTGGTCGATCCGGTGGAATCCGAGATCGTCCGGCTGATGTTTCGCCTTTTCGTCGAAGGCGATCAGGGCTCCGGGCCCAAGGGCGTGAAGAGCATCGTGACGTGGCTTAATGAGCGCGGCCACCGCACCCGCGCCGGCGCAACATGGGGCATCGGGCCGGTCCACGCCATGCTGACCCACCCGGTCTATGGTGGCAGAATGCGCTTCAACAAGCACGAGGCGCGCACCGGTCGCCGCAAGGCCGACAATGAGCATGTATTTGCCGAGGTGCCGGCCATCATCGAGCCGGCACTGTTCGCCAAGGTTCAGACTTTGCTCAAGGACCGCAACCCGCGGGTGACCGCGCCGCGCATCGTCACCGGTCCCATCCTCCTCACCGGCCTCGCCGTATGCGCGACCTGCGACGGCGCCATGACCTTGCGCACCGGCACCTCGAAGACCGGCGCCATACATCGCTACTGCACCTGCTCTACGTGCGCGCGCGCCGGCAAGTCCGCCTGCAAGGGGCGCTCGATCCGCATGGACAAGCTCGACGGCTTGGTCACCGGTCAGATTATCGACCGGCTGCTCGATCCCGAGCGTCTCGGAACCATGCTGTCATCGCTGGCCAGCCGGCGGGCGGCGAAGGCCGCGACCGTCGATGAGCGCATCGCGATCCTGGAGAAGGAGGTTTACGACACGGATGAACGCCTGCGCCGACTCTACAAACTTGTCGAGGACGGCGTCACCGAACAGGACGATATCCTGAAGGACCGGCTGATCGCCCTGAAGGCCGATCGCGACCGAGCGCACGCAGCACTGGAACGAGCAAGAGCCGGCACGCGTCCGGCGGTCGATATCAGCCCGGCCCTGATCGAGCGCTTCGGTCAGATCATGCGCCACAAGCTGACCTCCGGTGAGATCCCGTTCCGGAAGGCCTACATCGGCGCGATTATCGACCGCATCGAGGTCGACGACCAGCAGATCCGCATCCTTGGCCGGAAAGACGTTTTGGAGCAGGCCGTCATGGCCAACGGCGGTCCCGTGCCCGGGGTTCGCAGTTTTGTTCGCAAATGGCGCTCCCTACGGGAGTCGAACCCGTCTTTTCAGATTGAAAATCTGACGTCCTAACCGATAGACGAAGGGAGCGCAGGGGACTTGTTCGTTATGTCACTGCTGGCGGCCATGACCCTGACTGGTTCAAGGTGCGGTGCCTGACAGAGCCAATGGATGGCCGGCAATGGCGCGTGCTGACCTCTCTGGCGATTGACGATCCCGGGCCGCCAGCACGCGCGAATTCGACCCGCCACCCGTGCCTCGCACTCCGACTCGAGTGCCCCTAAGGGACCGGTTCCGGCTAGCGAAGCTGCCCCCTTCTATCGGACTAACTTGCCCGCATCAAGCGCCCGTCCGGCGCGCGCGCATCGCCACAATAGCCAATTCCAAGCGCCTCGCGCGCCACTTTGTGAACAGAGGCACTTCGCCACCCGACCCCGATAGGACATTCGCGCATTGCCATCGCCCGCCAGCCTAATCCGCGCCGGCCAGTACTGCGCCGTCCAATCCTTGACAATGTCCGGCTCTGCCACCTACAAGCAGGGCCAGCAGCGCTCCCAAGGGTGACCTTCCTGGTTTGGCAGGGCGCAATGCGCTGCACACCCGTGTCGGGGCCGTAGCTCAGCTGGGAGAGCGCTGCAATCGCACTGCAGAGGTCAGGAGTTCGATCCTCCTCGGCTCCACCAATTAAATCAATCACTTAGTCTAACGCCTCCAAAAACAAAACCTCTCTGTCACGCACCTGTCACGCACGGATGCGCGCTCTGGCGCGTTCAGCGTCGCGATGCATTGCTGCAATTTCGTATGCGGTGCGTGACAGGAATTTGTGCGAGCAATCCGGCATGCAGACGCGGAGCGATATGGACAGCAGCAGAAAAGCACCCGACATATTTGATCGTCAGCAGGGAGGGTGTGATGGCGACCGACATCGATGCAGTGATCGCCGCTCTGCGTGTCGCGCTCGAAGAAGCGCAGAAAAGTTCCGAGACGTTCTGGAAGGTAAAGTCCGCCAATCGGTGGATCAATCAACTTCCGGGTGCTTGGGCAGGGCGATGGCGGCAACTGAAGCTGTCTGGCGATTTCGTTGGCGAGATCAAGCGAACAGAATTCGTCGGTCACGTGAAAGCGACACT
>CAZCGE010000013.1:0-16560 GCA_964498125.1 uncultured Devosia sp.
ATTCGGCGCTTCGCGCCGAATGCTTGCGCTTTTCCGAGTTATTTCGACAATAACGATTGATCGATCGAATCAAATCAGTCATAGTGCAAGTCAGGGAAGAAAAGGGGTAAAGAGTAAAAGATCAAAGAGGTAATTAAGTCCCGGCAGGAAAGACAGAGCGCGCGGGCCGGAAGCCGAGATCGAAGAGCCGGTTGTCGGACACGTCCCTGAGGCGCCACGCCGCGCGCGCATCCCCGGGCGAAAGGTACCAGGAACCGCCGCGAAGCACGCGAGAGCAATTGCTCGTTTCTGGTGCGGATGAGCCGTCCTTTGGCGCTTTCGCATAATCCTCGGCGTAGCAGTCCTGCACCCATTCCCAGACGTTGCCGTGCATGTCGTGCAGGCCGAAGGCGTTGGCTTTCTTCTCGCCGACCGGATGCGTGCGACTTCCGGAATTGCCAGAGAACCAAGCGTGCTCGCCCAGCGCAGCTTCCTCGTCACCGAACGAGAAGCGTGTCGCGGCCCCCGCCCGCGCCGCGTATTCCCATTCGGCCTCGGTGAGCAGGCGATAGGTCTTGCCCGTCTGCTTCGACAGCCATTTCACGTACAGCTGTGCGTCGTCCCAGCTCACGTTGATGAGCGGCTGACGCCCGCGGCCGAAGTTGCCTCCGGCCGCACCCTCGGCGGGACACACGCCGTGCGCGACGCAGCCGTCCCATTCGTCGAACGTGATCTCGAACCGGCCGACCGCGTATGGAGCGGCGATCGTCACCTTGTGCACCAGACCCTCGTCCTTGCTGCGGCCTTCCTCGGTTTCGGGCGAGCCCATCATAAATGCGCCGGCCGGCACGACCACCATCTCGGGGCAGCTCGCACACTCCTGGAAACGGTCTCCGGCTCTGAGCGCCTTCTCCTTCTCAGCCGTCAGCACGGTCGGCATGTAGATGTCAGCAAGCCGGCGCGCCTGCACTTTCATGTACGTTGGCTCCAACACGCCCGCGGCGGCGAGCCCGACCACGGCAAGAACACAGGCCGCGAGCGTGCCAACCAGAACCTTCGTGCGCCGTGCCCGCCGCCGCTCCGACCGCTCTTGCCCCTGGCACGCCGCGACATAGGCCTTGTCGGTCGGCGCCAGGTTGGCCGCGAGATCGGGCCGGACAAACAGCCGCTCGGCCGCGCGCAGCCGGTCCGCACCGTGGGCAAGCCACGATGATGCCTTCGTGTTTGCCGCCCAGTCCCGCGCCGCCCGCTTGATGCCGTCGAGCACGGTGAGCAGGCCGGTGTCGTCGCTGAGCCAGCCCTGCAGCAGGCCCCACTGGCGCAGCAGCGCCTCGTGCGCCGGCTCGATGGTGACCTCGCCGGTGTCCTTCGCGACGTCGGTCGAGAGAAGGCGTTGCTCGACGAGCAAGTCGATGAGCGGGCGCGCCTCGGCCGGGATCTCCGACAGCCGCGCCACGCGCCGGCGCGGTGCCTTGGTGTCGGGATCGATGCCGGCGAGCCACGGGATCAGGCCGCGGCGGAGCAGCGTGAGCCGCGCCTGGCGGTCGCGCGGGATGCGGCTGTCGGCATCGGCCGCCTTGAAGGCGCGCTCGACCGCGGCCTCGATCGAGCCCTTGACGCGGCCGAGCTTGTTGAAATGGTCCAGTGTCAGGTGGCCGGTGGCGCCGTATTCCTCGTAGAGCCGCTCCAAGGTGAAGGCGAGCAGCGGCAGCGCGTCCTTGGCGCCGCCCGCCTCGATGTCGGCCAACAGCGCATCGACCAGGGCATCGTCGATCCTGATCGCGCGCGCCGTGCCGTCGAGCCGGCGGATCGGGCCCTTCACCACCTCGGCGTAGGAGCCCTTGGGCATCGGCGGCAGGTTGAGCATCTGCTAGTGCACACCCTCCAGCTCGGGCGCCGTCTGCAGCCGCTCGTAGTTGTCCGAGCGGATCGTGAAGGCCGCGATGACGGCGGGGTTGTCGGTCACCAGCAGATCGCGCAGCAATGCCAGGAACGGCTGGGCCTCGCCCTGCGCCTCGGCCAGGAACAGCTCCTCGCTCTGGTCGATGGCGAGGACGATCGTTGCTGGCTTTGGCGTGGCGCCGCCGTCGATCGCTGGGGGCTGGGTCGCGGACTGCAATTGCGCCAGCAGCGGCTTCAGAGAGGCGGCTCCTCCCGCGATGGCCTCCCGGATGTCCCCGCGCGGCACCTTGAGCCGAGCCGCCTCGAAGGCATCGGTGAGCGCCTTGACGAGCCCCGTCTCGCCGGTCAGCGCGGCCCGCTCCGGCCGGACCACCGGCAGCGGCAGGAACGTCTGCGGATCGCGCCCGAGCCGCGGCAGCAGACCCGCGCGCAGAAAGCTCGACTTGCCGGCGCCAGATGCGCCGAGGATCACCATCAGCCGCGGCGGCGCCGCTTCAGTCAACCCGCGCAGGCGGTCGATGGCCTCGATGACCGGCGCCTCGCGGCCGAAGAAGATGCCGGCGTCGTCGGCCTCCAGCGGCCTGAGACCGCGATAAGGAGCGCGCTTCGGGTCGTGCTCCGGCGGCCAGTTGAAGTAGCTGGCATGCAGCCCGGCGCGCTGCAGCCCGCCCTTGAGGCGGGTAAGGCCTTCCAGCGAGTAGGTGACGTGCGCCTCCGCGCCGGTGATCGGCAGCGTGACGCGGAACTGCTGGTGGTCGCGCCCGGTGGCGAGGTTGACGAGCTGCCACGTGCTGGTGACGTCGTGCGGCAGGTCGGCGACGGTGAGCCCTTCCTCGACCAGCACGCCGAACAACCGCTTGTTGAGCCGGCGCGCCAGCGTCAGCTCGTTCGTGCACCAGCGCGAGCCGAGCCACGCCTTGCTGATCAGGAACAGCACCGCCTCGCAGCGCCGTGCCGCCTCATTCAGCGCCCGCTCCCACCTCTCGCCGGCCGCGATGCCGCGGTCAGGATCGAGGTCGAGGAACAGGTCGCTCCAGCCCTCAGACACGAGCCAGTCGCGCAGCGCGATGGCTTCGGCGTTATTCGCGGAGGAATGCGAGATGAAAATTCGCGACACCGGCCATACCCCCCGGTTGGAGTCCGCCTGTCGCCGAGCTTAACAGGTCGGCATGCACCTGTCATCGTCCCGTCTGCGTCCATGCGAGCCATGCCGCGCCAATGGCGCCAGCCGCGGCCCAGATCAAGCTCGTCTCGACGCTTTCCCGCATCGCCCAACGCTGCAGGGCGAAGAAGAATGCAGCGGCGCCGGCGCCATGCACGAACATCCATTTGAGCCGGTCGTGCATGTCAGCCGCCTCACCCCTTGCCCACGTCCTTCAGCGTCGTCGGTCCGCCGACGGGGCAGCTGGCTTGCCGGCCGATCTGTGAGCCGGGCAACGGCGGCGTGCCCTTGGCGAAGCCGTCGAGCACCGCGCCGAACAGCCGCGGCGTCAAATCCTCGTAGGTATCCTTTGCCACCTGCACCATCGGCGCATTGGCGCACACGCCCATGCACTCGACCTCCTCCCAGGAGAAATTGCCGTCGGCCGACAGGTGGTGGGGTTCGCGGTGGATGCGTTGCTTGCACATGTCGATCAAAGCTTCCGAGCCGCGCAGCATGCAGGGCGTGGTGCCGCAAACCTGGATGTGGGCTTTCTTGCCTACCGGAGCCAATTGAAACATCGTGTAGAACGTCGCCACCTCGAGGACGCGGATCGTGGCCATGCCGAGCATATCGGCGACGGCGCGGATCGCGGGCTCCGTGCACCAGCCCTCCTGCTCCTGCGCCCGCCACAGGATCGGGATCACCGCCGAGGCCTGCTTGCCGGCAGGGTATTTGGCGATGGTTTCCTTCGCCCACGCCAGGTTTTCGGTCGTGAAAGCAAAGGTCTTGGGCTGATCGGGATTGAGGCGGCGGACGGCCATCGGCGGGCTCCTGGTGGCGATCGTGCCGGTGTGCGCGGCGCCGGCGAGAACAAGAACGGCCCAAGCCGGCCTTGCGCTGCAGCCACGATCCATCGGCCCCTCAGTTACGGCCTGCGCCGCACGCTGGCAAGGTGTCCCGACTATGACCAATGGCAGCACATATCGCAAACCTCGGTGCAACAGAGCACTTTAAATCCGGCGGGCCTGGTATACATTGACGATACAGAGGACACGCACTCGTACCCGCCATCAAAAATGGCTGGTACTAGCCATCTTGCTGAAGTACCCGATTCACGCTGCATTTTCGTGCCACGTCGTGCAGGATGCGCGCTTCGCCACGAAGTGTGGCACTCAGTTCCGCGATCGGGTACTAGGTCAGGCATACCCGGTGCGCAGGATAGGCACTGAAATCCCGCCCGCTTGGGCGTATCACCTGCCGCGGGCCGTAAGGAGGCCAGTCATGTCAGCATCCCGGCAAACCACCGCGACGGCGAAACTGCATTCCGTCGATCCGATCTGGGCCGAGATCCGCGCCGAGGCCGAGGCGGCGGCAGCGACGGAGCCAGCGCTCGGCGGTTTCATTTTCGCCACCGTGCTCGGCCATGATCGGCTCGAGGACGCCATCTGCCACCGGCTGGCGCAGCGCCTCAACCATTCCGACGTCGACGCCGGTCTGATCGGCAAGACGTTCAGCGACGTGCTGGAAACATCGCCCGAGATCGGCCGCAACTTCCGCGCCGATCTTGCCGCCGTCTATGATCGCGACCCGGCCTGCAAACGCTATATCGAGCCGCTGCTCTACTTCAAGGGCTTCCATGCACTCGTCACGCACCGTTTCGCGCACGAGTTGTGGAAGGCAGGCCGCCACGATTTCGCGTTGTACCTGCAGAGCCAGTCCTCGCGCATCTTTGCCGTCGACATCCATCCGGCCGCCCGCATTGGCCAAGGCCTGATGCTCGACCACGCCACCGGCATCGTCGTCGGCGAAACGGCGGTAATCGGCGACCATTGCTCGTTCCTGCATTCGGTTACGCTCGGCGGCAGCGGCAAGGACGGTGGCGACCGGCATCCCAAGATCGGCTCTTATGTCATGATCGGGGCCGGCGCCAAGGTGCTCGGCAATATCACGGTCGGCAACTGCTCGCGCGTCGCCGCCGGCAGTGTCGTCCTCAAGGATGTGCCGCCGCAGACCACGGTTGCCGGCGTTCCGGCTCGCGAGGTCGGTCCCGCCGGCTGCCCCGAGCCTGCCCGCTCGATGGATCAGCGCGTCGATCCCAACGACTGCGGCTGCAGCGGCTGAGGGCCGCGGCATAGTCTGTTCTGACCTCCGCGGCGCCCGCGACCTGGCGCTTCACCCACATCGTTTTCTTTGCACCAGAACCCGTAAACCCACCCAGAGGCCCCAATGATCGATCTCTACACCTGGTCCACGCCCAATGGCCGCAAGGCCTCCATCATGCTCGAGGAGGTCGGTCTGCCCTACAAGGCCCACGCGATCGATATCTCCAAGAACGAGCAATTCGCCCCGGATTTCCTCAAGATTTCGCCGAACAATCGCATTCCCGCGATCGTCGACCGCGACAATGGCCAGACGCTGTTCGAGTCGGGTGCAATCCTGATGTATCTCGCCGACAAGACTGGCAAGTTATGGCCCAAGACAGGCGAAGCGCATTGGCGCGCCGTCGAATGGCTGATGTGGCAGATGGGCGGCGTTGGCCCGATGCTCGGCCAGGTCCACCACTTCGTCAAATATAACAAGGGCAAGGCGCCCTACGCCGAGGAGCGCTACATGGCCGAGGCCAAGCGCCTCTATGGTGTGCTCGACCGGCGCCTGGCGCAGGCAGAGTACGTCGCCGGCGACTATTCCATCGCCGACATTGCCATTTGGCCGTGGATCTCGCGGTTCGAGTGGCAGACGATGGACCTCAAGGACTTCCCCAACGTCCTGCGCTGGTATAAGGCCATTGCCAGCAGACCGGCGGTGGTCAAGGGTTACCACGTGCCGGTGCCGCAACCGTCGGTTCCGATGCCCTGAACGGACACCACAAGACAAGACGTTGCAAGACGGTGCCGATGGCCGGCGCCGGTTGTCGAGATAGACGCGAGCCACAGAGGACCTTTCCATGGCAGGCAAAAAGAATTTCTCGGGCGTGATCGCCCCCGTCGTCACGCCATTTGGCGAGGATGGCGCACCCGACGCGGATCGTTTCATCGAGCACGCCGAGTGGCTGCTCGAAGACGGTTGCACCGGCCTGGCGCCGTTCGGCACCACCAGCGAAGCCAACTCGCTCGGCCTCGATGAGCGCATGGAGCTGCTCGAGGAGCTGGTCGAATCCGGCATCGAGGCATCCAAGCTGATGCCGGGCACCGGCATGTGCTCGACGGCCGACGCCGCCATCTTGACCCAGCACGCTGTCGATCTGGGCTGCGGCGGCGTCCTGATGTTGCCGCCGTTCTACTACAAGGGCGCCAGCGAGGAAGGCTTGTTCCGCTACTACGCCGACGTGATCGACGAGGTCGATGACGATCGCCTGCGGATCTATCTCTACCACATCCCGCCGGTGGCCCAGGTCGGCATTCCGCTGCCGCTGATCGGCCGGCTGATCAAGGAGTTTCCGAACATCGTCGTCGGCCTCAAGGACAGCTCGGGCGACTGGAGCAATACCAAGGCCATCCTCGAGGCCTATCCGGGCTTCGAGGTGTTCCCGGGCTCGGAATTGTTCCTGCTCGACGGCCTGCGCCTCGGCGGGTCCGGCTGCATCTCGGCCACGGCCAACGTCAGCGCGCGGGCGATCCGTGATGTCTACGACAACTGGCAGGGCCCGGATGCCGACGCCAAGCAGGCTGGGATCTCGGCGCTGCGCAAGGCCATGCAGGCCTACCCGATGATCCCTGTGCTGAAATCGCTGATCGCCCATTACCGGAGCGACCCGACGTGGGCCAAGGTTCGCCCGCCCTTCACCCCGCTGGGCAAGGCCGAGGCCGACAAGGCGATCCGCACGCTCGCCGACGCACACGGCTTCAAGCTCGACTTTGCCGAAGCGGCATGATCGGATGCCTGACCTCTGGTCAGGCATCTTCCCGCACGGCGGTGGGTGCGGTGTCTGAAACGAAAGCAACGCGCCAAGACCTCGGTGCCGGGCAATGAGCGGATGGGGTCAGACCCATTGGCGCTAACTTAGGTCTGTTGGAGCCCCAACCTATCCTCTGCGTCCCCGGACAAGCGATCCGACCGCGAGGTCGGAACGCGAAGATCCGGGGTCTTCACCCCTATGAGATGGGGAAGACCCCGGCTCTACGCGGCCACCGCCGCTTCGGCCGGGGACGCAGATCGATAGGGTGCACCCTTATGTTAGCGCGAATGGGGTCAGACCCTTGGGTCTGACCCTTGCAAGTGCGCTCTCGCTCCACACCCGCCTCTTGGCGCCGGCCGGCCGTGCTCATGGCATATGACGTGCCCCCAAAGGGGTCAGACCCACTCTTATTGCCCGCCTCCGCCCGGACGGGTCTGACCCCGTCCGACCGACCTCGGTGCCGGGCAAACGTCCCAGGTCCACCCATGCACATTCCCTTGCTTTTTTCCTGTTACGTTATAACGTTGCATCGCAGAAGGCGGGGGCTGCAATTGCATCGGCGGGCGACGGCTTTCGTCATCGAGGGTCAGCGCAGCAGGTAATCGTCTGAAACGAAAGAAACGCGCCAAGACCTCGGTGCCGGGCAAACGTCCCAGGTCCACCCATGCACATTCCCTTGCTCTTTTCCTGTTACATTATAACGTTGCATCGGGGAAGGCAGGGGTTGCAACTGCATCGGCGGGCGACTGCTTTGGTCATCGAGCGTCAGCGCAGCTGGTGTTCGGCTGACCAGAGAGTCGCGTTCGCAACCACGCGGCTCGGGCTACGCTCTGCGCCAGATCTGCAGCCACGCCATAAACTCGGCCGGCCGCACTTGGTAGCGGGCGAAATTGCCCTCGTGCAATGCCATCAGTTCGGTTTCAGCCATTTCACGGAACGGTGGCTGATCGACAGCATCAAGGTGATCCGCGGTCCAAGTCGCGACGTGGTCATAGGCGGTCTTTCGGTGCATGGCGCCGCGTATTACATCGCCGATGACCTCACGCAACGCCGCGCGATGACGGAGCCGAAACGGGTCGGGTTCGCCGATCTGCTGGCGCACGGCGGCGTAGCGGTTGGCGGATCGCTCATAGGCCCAAATGAAGACATCCTTGAGCAGCGCGACATCGTTCAATTCGTAAACGCCGAGGGTGGCCTCGGTATAGGTTTCCTTGGGTACGTCGATGAAGGAGAGAGGGCAGAAATTGCCCTTGATCAGTGGAATGTTGGCGGCGAGGCGTGAGACGCGCTTGTTGACGTCGTCGAATGGCTGCAGGTAGGGCAGCTGCGCCATGACGAACAGCGCCTGCTCGAACGGGTCGGTTATGGCGCAAGCGGTTGCGAGGATCTGATCGAAGCATTCAGCGACCAGCTGCGGCACACCTGCAGGATGATAGGTCGAGCCGCCGATGCCGATGAGGATCGTGCGCAGGCGGCCGGCAGAGGCCGGATCTTCGAGCAAACCGTCGGCCAAGAGGGCGTGAAGGTTGAGCAGCGTCAGCTGGTTGAACGTGATCTCGTCGGCCGACCGCACGAGGAACTCGATCGCGGCCTTGTGATTGAGGATCATCTGCGCTTCGCGACGGTCCTTGCCTTCGGCCTCCTGGCCGAAATCGACCAGCCGCTTGGTGTCGAGCAGCGAGTAGGTGTTCCCCTCCAGCCGGCTGGAGTTCCACGAGAGATCGATCAGCAGGCGGTTGAGGATGTTCTTGGCATAGGTGCCGGCTGCCTGCGCGGCGACGTTTGGCGCGCCGATCGCGTGCAGATGGCCCTGCTCCGCCTTGGATAGGTAGGTGGTGGCGTTGGGGCGATAGCTGTCGAGGAAGCCGCGCTCGTAGCCAACGATCTTGCGAGCCTGATGTGGCTTTCGGATATAGACCTGAACCTTGGCGCCCATCTTCGAGACAGGCACGAAAAGGGCGAGTTGGGGTCCAGGTAGCGCCGGTGCGGTGTCCCCCGATCGGTAGCGGGTGCCTGTGCCTTTGCCGGATCGCACGACCTGGCCATCTTGGGCCAAAGTCTCCAGGCGCCGCTGAAGGGTGCGGCGATCGAGATCCAGGTTGGATTGGGCCGCGATTTGGTCGATGATCAGATCGCCGGGCGCCTGCGCGATCAGCGCCTGGAGGGTGTCGAGCTGGTCTTTGATCTCCTGCCTGGTAGCCATTGCGTTTCTCTTCTCGCGACATTTCTTGTTCGTCGCGACACTTTATCTCCGATTCTGTCATGACGACAAGTCTGGCGACTTTTTTTGTCGCGACGGGCCCTCGCGACACAATTTGCCACACATTGGGACCCGGGCGATGTTTCCGGCCGTCATACAGGACGGCGCGGCCGACATGGGATGTTGCCAAGCGGTGCCCATTGAGATGGCAGGGCCTGGCGCACAAAAAAAATCCCCTTCTCCGCGAGGAGAAGGGGTGTGGGAGTTTGGGAGCTTGGGAGCTGCCGTAAGTCAACGTGTGAGCCCAGCGGTTTGGGCACGAAACTTGCTTCAACGTCTCATGTTGGGTCGCATGCTGGCCGAGGCTAGCTCGATTGGCATATCGCGCAGGTCCACTGCGCTGCGTTTGGCGTTGGACGAGACCGTAAGAGATGCAATCATCAAGGCTGCCGCCAAGGCAAAGCAGAGCAACGCACCAATCCGTGTCCAGTGCGCTCTCATGACTTGCATCACCCTCGCCCCACTCTGAACGCCGCCGCGTACCGATCTGTTATTGCTTTTCTAACCCAATTCTCTCTAAAGGTCCAGCAGAGCACAAGAACAAGACTAATCGACAAATCGTTAAATTTACTTTCTATTAACAACTAAACATAATGACTTAAGATTTACTGTTGCGGATCTGGCTGAGCGTTTGCCGCGGAGTCAGTGCCTCGGGATCGATCTTGAGTTCGATGACAGCCGGCTTGCCGCTGGCCAATGCCCGCTCGAACGCCGGCTTGAACTCGGCATTCTGCGTGACCAGCTCGCCGTGGGCGCCGAAACTGCGCGCGTAAGCTGCAAAATCGGGGTTCATCAGCGTAGTGCCGACGACGCGGCTGGGATAATCGCGCTCCTGGTGCATGCGGATCGTGCCATACATGCCGTTGTTGGCGATGATGGTGACGATGTTGAGCCCATACTGCATGGCGGTGGCGAGTTCCTGCCCAGTCATCAGGAAGCAGCCGTCGCCGGCGAAGTTGACAACAGTCCGGTCCGGGTGGGCGAGCTTGGCGGCGATGGCGGCGGGCAGCCCGTAGCCCATCGAGCCCGAAGTGGGCGCCACCTGCGTGCGCCAGGACTTGTACTGGAAATAGCGGTGCAGGAAGGCTGCGTAGTTGCCGGCGCCATTGGTGATCATCGCATCATCCGGCAGCAAGTCGCTGACGGTGCGGATGGCGTCGGCAAGGCGAACCGCTCCGGGCGTCGCGATCGGCTCGAGGGTTTCCAGATAGGCCGCGTGCAGGCCCTTGGCGCGGCCGGCCCATGCCACCGGCTTGCCGGGTTTCAAGCCGTCGATGGCCGCCGTGAAGCTGCGGGCGGAGGCGGCGATGGCAAGATCCGCGCGATAGACCGAACCCAGCTCGTCGCCGCTGGGGTGTATGTGCACGAGTGTCTGTGCCGGATTGGGGATCGACAGCAGCGTGTAGCCGCTGGTGGTGATCTCGCCGAGGCGGGCGCCGACGACAATCAGCAGATCCGCCTCGACCACGGCGGCGCGCAATTTGGCGTCGATGCCGATGCCGACATGGCCGGCGTAACACGGGTGCCGGTTGTCGAAATAATCCTGGTAGCGGAAGGCGGCGCCCACCGGCAGGTCGAAGCGGGTGGCGAAGGCCTCGATGCGCGCCTTGATGTCGGCGCTCCAGCCCGGCCCGCCGACGATCATCAGCGGGCGCTTGGCGCGCGCCAGTTCCTCTTCGAGCGCGGCGATGGCGGCGGCCGGCGGCGCGGGCTCGGCGATATTCGCGGGCTTGGCGTCGCCGACCGCATCAGTGGCCGACAGCATATCCTCGGGGACACCGAGCACCACCGGACCAGGCCGCCCCGAACGGCTGGCATGAAATGCGCGGCTGACGTACTCGGGAATTCTGTCGGTCGAGCGGATTACGGCGGCCCACTTCACGAACGAGGAGAAGAGCTGCTTCACCTCGATCTCCTGGAACGCCTCGCGGTCCTCGTGCTCCAGGCCCGGCATGCCGACGAAGGTGATCATCGGCGTCGAGTCCTGCTGGGCGATGTGCAGCCCCGCCATGGCGTTGGCCGCGCCCGGCCCGCGCGTGACGAAGGCGATGCCGGGCTCGCCGGTGATCTTGCCCCAGGCCTCCGCCATCATCGCCGCGCCACCCTCCTGGCGGCAGATGACGGTCTGTATGCGATTGCTGTCATGCAGGCCGTCGAGGGCCGCCAGAAAGCTCTCGCCCGGCACGGTGAACACGGCGCGCGTGCCTTGCGCCTCGAGTTGGTCGATCAGGATCTTGCCACCGTGGCGCATGGGAGAATGCTTTCGTTGAGTGTTGATCCGTGCTGGTCACAATAGGGCAGCCCGCGCCACCGCCCCTGGCGTCAGCGCGACCGCGGTGCAGGGACACTCCCGCCGGCCCCGTTCTAAGAGTGGCGCAGGGATTTTCCAACCGCGATCGAGATCGAGCGAACGCGGTCGCGACCGCACGCCTACGCAACAGGCAGCGCGCGCTGATTGTACATGATCTTGCGGATGCGGGCCTGCTCCTCGGCCGGCAGCTTGCTGACGTCGACGGAGAACTCGGCGCCAACGGCCATGCCACGCTGCACTGCGGGACGGGCCGCGATCGCATCGTGCCAGCGCTTCAGGAATTTGAACTCGTCGAGGTCCTGGCCCTGCACCTTCCAGTTCATGGTCCACGGGAACGCGATCATGTCGGCGATGGTGTAGTCGTTGCCCGCGAGATAGGGCCGATCGACGAGGCGATTGTTGATCACGCCATAGAGCCGATTGGCCTCGTCGGTGAAGCGGCGGATGGCATAGGATTGGTCGCCTTCGCGATCGTCGAGGCGGCGGAAATGGCCAGCCTCCCCGAGCTTGGGCCCCTGGTTGGCCATCTGCCACATGACCCACTGGTTGACCTCGTACTTGCCGCGGATGTCCTGCGGCCAGAAGCGCCCGGCCTTCTCGGCGATGTACATCATGATCGAACCCGACTCGAACACGCTGATCGGGTTGCCGCCGCCGGCCGGGGCGTGGTCGACCATCACCGGCATGCGATGATTGGGGTTGAGCTTCAGGAACTGAGCCGTGAACTGTGCGCCCGTGCGGATGTTGATCGGCGTGATCTTGTAGGGAAGACCGCACTCCTCGAGCAGGATCGTCACCTTCTTGCCGTTGGGCGTCGGCCAATAGAACAACTCGATCATTTGAGCATCCTCGCTTACACTTGTTGCGTTGCTATCCGGGGATTGTGCCCCTGAGGCGCGGACATCGCAACAACCGATCTGCGCCAACCGATCGGCACCTGGCGTCGTAGGGTGCCTGTTGGCCCAAGCCGGGTGTCGATTGATCCACAAATGTTTGCACACGGGGCGCCGACCAATGACGAGCAGAAAACCCGGTGAGACCAAGCCGCGCACACGCTCCAATCCGTTGCTCTCGCCGTGGCGCGGGCCGTTCGGCATGGCGCCGTTCGACAAGGTGCGGCCGGAGCAGTTTGCGCCCGCCTTCGACACGGCACTGGGCCAGCACCGCGCCGAAATCGACAAGATCGCTGGCACCGCGACGAAACCCAGTTTTGCCAACACGATCGTCGCCATGGAGAAGGCCGGACGGCTGCTCGAGCGCGTCGCCGCGGTGTTTTTCAACCTGTCGTCGGCGCACACCAGCGCCGAATTGCAGGCGATCGAGCGCGAGGTGCGGCCGAAGCTCGCCCAGCACGCCAGCGCCATCTATCTCGATGCTCGCCTCTTTGCCCGCATCGACATCCTGCACGAACGGCGCGCGGGACTGAAGCTCGACGCCGAGCAGTTGCGCGTGCTCGAGCGCATTCACTTGGCCTTCGTGCGCGCCGGCGCGCGGCTTGCCCCCGACGCCAAGACGCGCGTCGCCGAGATCGACAAGCGCATGGCGAGCCTGACGACGCAGTTCTCGCAGAACGTGCTGGCCGATGAGCAGGCCTGGCGGCTGGTGCTGGAGGGCGAGGCGGATCTGGCCGGTCTTTCGCCATCACTCAGGGCCGCGGCGCAGCGCGCCGGAGTGGACTTGGACCTGCCGGGCAAGCACGTCATTACGCTGGCCCGCTCGAGCGTCGAGAGCTTCCTGCAGTATTCCGCACGCCGGGATTTGCGCGAGGAGGCGTTCAAGGCCTGGGTCAAGCGCGGCGAGAACGGCGGCGCCACCGATAACCGCGCGCTGATCGCCGAAATCGTGGCGCTGCGGGCAGAGAGAGCGAAGCTGCTGGGATATGCAACGTATGCCCACTATCGCCTCGACGACACCATGGCCAAGACGCCCGAGGCCGTGCGCGAGCTGCTGACGCAGGTGTGGGGGCATGCCAAACGCCGTGCCGGCGAGGAGCGCGAGGCGCTGCAGCGGCTGGCCCGCGCCGAAGGCGAGAATTTCGCCATCGCGGCCTGGGACTGGCGCTACTACGCGGAGAAGGAGCGCAAGGCGCGCTATGATCTCGACGAAGCGGAGGTGCGTCCTTACCTGCAGCTCGAGCAGATGATCGCCGCCGCCTTCGATACCGCGCATCGCCTGTTCGGCCTGACCTTCAGCGAAATTCGCAATGCACCGCTCTATCACCCCGACGTACGCGTCTGGGAGGTGCGGGGCCGCGACGACCGCCACGTCGGCGTGTTCCTCGGCGACTATTTCGCGCGCCCCTCCAAACGCAGCGGCGCCTGGATGAGCCGGTCGCGCGGCCAATGGAAGCTCGGCGGCGAGGTGCGCCCGATCATCCACAACACGCTGAACTTCGCGCGCGGGGCGGATGGCGAGCCGACGCTGCTGAGTTTCGATGACGCCCGCACGCTGTTCCACGAGTTCGGCCACGCCTTGCACGGCCTGCTCTCGGACGTGAGCTACCCCTCGATCGCCTGCACCAATGTCTCGACGGACTTCGTCGAGCTGCCCTCGCAGCTCTACGAGCATTGGCTGTCGACGCCGCAGGTGCTGCGCGGGTTCGCGCGCCACCATAAGACCGGCGAGCCGATGCCCGAGGCCCTGCTCGACCGCCTCAAGGCGGCGCGCAACTTCAACCAGGGATTTGCCACTGTCGAGTACACATCCTCGGCGCTGGTCGACATGGCGCTGCATTCGATGCCCGATCCGAAGGGCCTCGACGTTTCGGCCTTCGAGGCCGAGGAACTCAACCGCCTCGGCATGCCGGAGGCGATGGTCATGCGCCACCGGCTGCCGCATTTCGCCCACATCATGGGTGGCTACGCCGCGGCTTATTACAGCTACATGTGGTCCGAAGTGATGGACGCCGACGCCTTCGGCGCCTTCGAGGAGACCGGCGACCCGTTCGCGCCCGATATCGCGCTGCGGCTCGAGCAGCATATCTACTCGGCCGGCAATCGCCGCGATCCCAAGGACGCCTACATCGCCTTCCGCGGCCGCCTGCCGAAGATCGACAATCTGCTCAAGAAACGCGGGTTTGCGGCTTAGGTCGGGGTCAGACCCGGCGGGTCTGACCCCGTGCTCCAACGTCGACGTCGTGAAGCAGGCGGCGACGCAGCGAAACGAGAATGAGAGGGCGGCGCACGGGGTCAGACCCGCAGGGTCTGACCCCGACGCTCAGTTAGGCTTCACTCCGACGTCTTCTGACGGTTGCTGCGGAGCTTCCCGCGTCGAGGCGAACAGTGAAGCCGGGAAATCCGCCGCGTAGCGCTTGCCCTTGTTCCGCGGGTGGTATTCCGGCCGTGGGCTCGGATCCGGTTCGACGACCTTTCGATAAAGGTGCCAGGTCGCATGTCCGAGCACCGGCATGACGATGGCCAGACCGACGAACAGCGCCAGGGTGCCGATGACCAGACCGGCAGTTATGATCAGTGCCCAGACCGCCATGGTCACCGGATTGACGATCACCGCGCGCACCGAGGTGGCGATCGCGACCGCCACGCCGACATTGCGATCGAGCATCAGCGGGAACGATACGACGCTCAGCATGAAGGCCAGAACCGCGAACATGAACCCAACGGCATTGCCGACGATGATGAGGTTGTGACCTTCCGGCGTTGTCAGGACTGCGTGCGCGAATGCAACCAGGGATGTGGGCTCCCGATAACCGAAGTTCTCGACATAGAGCGCATGGGCGACGCCAATCCAGACGCCGAAGATCGCCAGCAGCAGCAACCCAAGCGCCAAGATCCCGCCGAATGACGGCGAGTGGACGATGTCGAAAGCGTGCCGCCACGATGTGTCCAGGCCCAGCTCCCGTCGCCGGCTCAGCTCGTAAAGACCGATCGCGGCGAAGGGGCCGACCAGTGCGAAGCCCGCGGCGAGCGGGTAGAGCAGCGGCACGAGTTCGAGACCAAACATCATGCGGAACAGCACCAGACCGATGATGGGATAGATCAGGCACAGGAAGACAACGTGCGTCGGCATCGCTTGGAAGTGCTGCAGGCCCTTCGCCAACGCGTCCGCCAAATCCGCCAGTCCAATCTTGCGCACGACTGGCAACTCGCCGGCGCTTTCCGTTGGCATGATGATATCGTAATGGGCCATGGTCGTTCCTCCAGGATATGCACGCCCGGCGTGGCACAACGCGACAATTGCCGCTCGGTGTGCAATGCCGGGACTCGACACCGACACGTCGAACTCGATCAGTAGAACGAGGTGCTGTCCATCAGTCGTCCGTGGACAGCACTCTCGTGCGTCAGTCACGGCATCGTTCAGACCATCTTGCCGATGATTTTCTTCATTTCATCGAAAGTGAAGGCGCGCATCGTCTCGGAGCGAACATTGCCGCGCGAGGCGACGCTCAGCGAGAGGGCCGTCGCCGTCTCGTCATCAGGGGCTTCGCAAACGGCAACGACATCGTGCGATCCCAGCGTCCAATAGATGTCTTTGACGGTGGCGCCGGCTTTGGCGGCCATTTGCTTGAAGGCATCGGCACGCTCGATCGATTGCTTGACGTTCTTGATGCCCTGCTCACTGAAGTTGGCGAGCACTATGAATGTGGCCATGGGAACCTCCTAGGATTGCCCCCCGCCGAAGGTAAAAGTCTACTCCCGATTATTGCCGCGGGAAAGGCAACAGAATGGCAACGGACAGAATTTTTAGGAACAACGGTCGCAGTCGCCACTGCCGCATGCCGCCCACTGCCGCACCAATCACGGGGCTCGCGTTCAACCGAAACTGCGCCCAAATGCCAGGCACTGGAGTTCCGCTCCGAGTCCCTGCTACGTCATCAACGGCAAGTCCGCGCGATATCGGCGGTCGCCCGCGCGAAGCTGATGACTTTCAAGACGTATCGGATGTTTGGGAGCAGCGTTGCAACGGAGGTGCGCGGCATGCCTATCCCTTTACCTCAGGCTAGCTTCGCGTGAATTGACGGGAACCAGCGACAGCGCCGGGTGTCATCGACGAGCTGGCGCATGGTGACGGGCGGCCGTGCGACGAGGCTCTCGATCACGCGCGCGGCGATG
>CAZCGE010000014.1:0-11057 GCA_964498125.1 uncultured Devosia sp.
GTGCTCTACCTCGTCTCGCCCGGCGCCAAGATGGTCTCGGGCCTCAGCCTCAAGATCGACGGTGGCGCGACCGCGCATTGAATTGGTCGGTGGTTGGGGTCAGACCGCTTCCGCCAGAGGCGGGCAAGAAAGGATGGGGTCTGCCCCCATACGCGCTAAGATAGGGTAATTCACGTCGTCATTCCGGCCAAGGAGGCGCCCTTTTGCGCCGACGCGCGCCGGAACCCAGCGCAAGAATCGTCCGAAGGACGCAATATTGTGTGCTTCGCACGCTCTTTGCGCTGGGTTCCGGATAACGCTCGACCGAAGTGGCCTCGCGTTTCCGGAATGACGGCAGCTATGTTAGCGCCAATGGAGTCTGACCCCTTATTGAATTCTACGCCGGCCTGTCGAGCTTCGGCATCACGGCCTTGTAGGTCTCCAGGTCCTTCTTGAGCTTGGCCGTGCCGATCTTCTTGACCGTCTTGGCCCAGTCCTCCTCGGTCTGCTTCAAGACCTCGTCGGCCTTGCGCTGGCCGATGTAGGCCTCCGATAGATTCTTGCCGAGCAGATCGTGGAACTCGAGGTAGCCGGTCAGGTAGATCGGCGGCGCGGCCACCTGCAGCGCCTTCTCGACCGCCTTGAGGCCGGCCGGAGAATAGGACGCCTGCACTTTCGGGCTTGTCATGTGGGACTTGTGCCAGGCGTCGTGGAAGGTGTCGACGCGATCCGACACCATCACTTCGCTCGCCTTGGCGGTCGCCGTCCACATGGCGAAGTAGGCGGCGGCCTCCTTGCGCGGACTGTACTTATTGACGAGAAGTGCTGCCAGCGGCGAGGAGATCGAGCGCACGATCCGCTTGCCGCCGACATCGGCGCCGGGCGGCGGGCCATACAGCCACTTGCCGGTGGTCTTCGACTTTTCCGGGTTCTCGTTGAGCTTGGCGGTGCCGTCCCAGTACTGGCAGGTGGCGACCAGGCCGCCGGCGATGCGCGGGATCATCTGCGGCGTGCCCCAGCCCGACGACTCGGGATGCGCCACTTCTTTCTCGCGCAGGTAAACCTGCAGAGCCTTCTGGCCGGCCTCGTTGTTCAGCGTCGGGTTCATGTCGTTGTCGAACGGGAAGCCGCCGTGGCTGTAGAACATCATCAGGAACCAGGTGCCGCCGTTGGCGCGGTTCCTGAGGCTGCCCGAGCCCCAGATGTTCTTTTCCGGGTTGTGCAGGAACTTCTGGATCGCGAACTCCTCGTCCCACGTCTCGGGGAACTTGAGCGGCTTGCCGTTCTTGTCGGCGAACCGCTTCATGGTGTCGGGGTCCTCGATCAGGTCCTTGCGCACATATTGGATGTGCACATTGCCGTCGGTCGGGATGCCGTAGGTCTGGCCGCCGTAGGTCATCAGCTTGGCGTAATCGCCGACCGCGTCGATTTTGAAGTCGGCCTTCTTCATGTAGCCGTCCAGCGGCTCGATCAGTCCGGCCGACACCAGCGAGGGGATCATGCCGGCGTCGATGTGGAAGAAGTCGAACTCGGGAGATTTCGAGATCGCCTCGGCCATGGCGCGCTGGGGAATGTCGAAGATCGAGATGTCCTGGATCGAGTCGACCTCGATGCCGGATCCGGTCTTCAAGTCGCCGAGCACGGGCCGCATCGGATTGTAATAGGGCGCCCAGATCATGCCCTTGAGCTTGGCGCCGCCCTTGCCGGCCGCCGCGATGATGCGGGCGCCCTCGTCAGCGCCCTGCGCGAATGGGCTTGAGCCGGGGAACATGCTGGCGACAGTGAAACCGACGCCGCCCTTCATGATGTGGCGACGTGTGATCTTGGTGGTCATGAGTGTCTTTCCTCCCGTTGCTTGTTTTCTTGGTGTTTGCGCACGCTTGGTGTGCCGGTGTGAAAGGCTGCGGCCAAATGATGAACAGCCCTCGAACGCCGGTAAACCGTACTGCCATCGCCGGAGACTGACAAGTGAACTAGTGATTTGGGGACAGGTCGAGTCGGGGCGCGAATGGCGTGCCGGGGATTCTGCCCTGGGGGTGTCTCACGACAGTCCTTCCGCCAAGTTTACCGTTGGCGGACTGGCCCGGCCACTCTCAGGCTCAGGGCGCCAGCGCTTGAACGCCTGTCGGCGGCGGCGGAGCGTCGGGGTCGCGCTCGCCGGCGAGTTCGCGTGCACCGTCGCGACCATAGATGTCGGGGCGGAATTCCACCCGCCCGGTCGATGGCTCGACCCAGGCGGTGATGTAGGTGAAATAGACCGGGACCTGCCGGCTCAGGCTGACGTCGACGGCCTGGCCGGCGGCGAGGACGTCTTCGATGCGTTGCTCGTCCCAGTTGCCTTCGCCGCGCGCCAGCCACGCCGCCAGCTTGAACACGTCCTGCACGCGCACGCAACCGGCGCTGAACGGGCGTTGCCGTGTGCCGAACAGCTGCTTCATCGGCGTATCGTGCATGTAGACGCCGTGCTCGTTGGGCATGTCGATGCGCACCAGGCCCAGCGCATTCTGCGGGCCGGGATCCTGGCGGAACTTGATTTTGGCCGCATCCGCCGAGCGCCAGTCGATGTTGGTATGATCGATCATCGGGCCGTTGAAGTGGCCGGTCAGGACCCGGATCTTTTCCTTGTCCAGGTACTCGGGCTCTTTTTGCAGCTTGGGAATCAGATCGAGCGTGGCGACGCTGTCGGGCACCCGCCAAAAGGGGAAGAAATTGAGCGCCTTGATGTTGGCCTTGAGGCCCGGTGTCTGGCGGGCCTCGCGCCCGACGATGACGCGGTGGCGCTGCTGCACTTCGAAGCGCTCAACGGCTTCGAGCTGGTAGGCTGGGATATTGACCAGCACATAGCGGTCCTCGATGCGGCCTTGCACCAGCTCACGCAGGCGCGTCTGGTTGAGTCGCAGCTGGTTCAGTCGAGATTGCGCCGACACGTTCATGGCGGCGATGGTCGGGCCGTCGATGCGGCCTGTAACGCGCAAGCCATGCCGTTCCTGGAAGGTGCGGGTGGCGGCCTCCATGTCGCTGTCGAAGGTGTGGCTCTGAGCGCTGGCCGCAGGCCCTGTCAGATCGGCGGTTGCGCGCAGGCGGCGGCGCACCAGGGGCACGCGCTCGTCATCGTCGCCAGGCCGGATCGAGCGCGGGCCTGGAATCAACTGCCAGCCACCCTGGCTGACGATTTTCTGGTACTGGGCGATGGCCCTGTCGAGCGTCTCCACCATGGAGTCGCTGCGGAAGGGTATGGCGTCCGTGCGCAGATCGTTGAGCGGCTCGACTTTGCGCTCGCGTGGTTCGGACGGCGGACGGCTGCTGTAGGTCGACTCAGTCCCCCCGCTGCCGAATCCGGGCAACGATTCCCACCACTTGGCCTGAGCGGCTTGCGCAAACGCTCCCGACGACAGTGCGCATGTCACGGCGATGCCCGTCAAAACGGCGCCCGCATACCCTAGTAACGCCCAGCGTTCGGCCAGCCTGGACTCTTTGCCTACATCGATTGCCTGCGGCATCCGCGTGATGTTCCAGATTTTCGAGTGCACAAGCGTTCAACGCCGCAACGAAGGTTCCGCAACGTTGGACAGGTTGTTTCCTGCAGATGGCTTAGCTGAAACCGCCAGTTATGGCCAAACAAAGACCGTTCACCTGCTCGTGATCTGCCAGGTCCTCCACAGTTGCAAACAAACCGCATCCTGGGAGGAGCTTATGGTGAATGATGGCCCTTATTCGCCTGCAAACGTCGACGGTGGCGTCGATTCGATTGCGAATGCGGCGTGCGACGGTCGCAGCCGCTGTTGCCTTGCCAATCGGGGCGGCGGCCGATAGCTTCGTGGATCATGCGCGAGGCGCCGCAGCTCGGCCCGCGCCGACAATCATCCAGGGAGGATACCAACATGACTCATCTCACTCGCCGCCAAATCTTGGCGGCTGGCGCTGCCAGTGGCGCTGTTGCGACATTGGGCATGAAGCCCGCCATGGCGCAGACCGCCTGGCCGAATCGGCCGGTGACGGTGATCTGCCCGTGGGGTGCCGGCGGCGGTACCGATGCCACCGCGCGCATCGTCTCCAACCTTCTGGAAAGAAATCTCGGGCAGCCGTTCAACGTCGTCAATCGCACGGGCGGCTCGGGCGTGGTTGGCCATTCGGCCATCGCGACGGCGGCGCCGGATGGCTACACGCTCGGCATGATCACGGTCGAGATCACCATGATGCATCATCAGGGCCTGACCGAACTCAATCCGACGAGCTACACGCCGCTTGCCCTGATGAACGAGGATCCCCCCGGCATCCAGGTCAATACCGCCAGTCCCTACAAGAACGTCAAGGAGCTGTCGGACGCCATCAAGGCGGCGCCGCATGGCAAGCTCAAGGCGTCCGGCACGGGGCAGGGGGGCATCTGGCATCTCGCCCTGGTCGGCTGGCTGACGGCGATGGGCTTGAAGCCTGATCATGTGGCGTGGGTACCTTCGAATGGCGCCGCGCCGGCGGTGCAGGATTTGGCAGCCGGCGGCATCGACCTCGTCACCTGCTCGGTGCCCGAGGCCAGGGCGATGATCGACGCCGGCAAGGTCAAGAGCCTCGCTGTCATGGCCAACGAGCGCAATCCGGCTTTCAAGGACGTGCCGACGCTGAAAGAGGCGGCCGGTATCGACTACTCGGTCGGCGCCTGGCGCGGCATCGCTGCTCCCAAGGGGCTGCCCAAGGAAATTGCCGACAAGCTCACCGCCGAACTCAAGAAGGTCAATGAATCGAAGGATTTCCTCGAGTTCATGGCGAGCCGCGGCTTTGGCGTGCGCTGGGGCGATGCCGGCCAGTTCGCCAGCTTCATGGCCACCGGCGACGCCAAGATGAAACAGGCCATGACGGCGGCGGGGCTGGCGAAGAAGGTGTAAGTGGATCGTAGGGTGCAATAGGCAAAGCCGTATTGCACCGGTTGCTGGGCGAGAACGGTGCAATACGCCCTATCGGGCTATTGCACCCTACGCATCTGGGACCCCATGTTCATCTCCGACAAACTTTCCGGCCTGATGCTGATCGGCCTTGGCGGCGCCGCCGCCTACGGCGGATCGCTGCTGCCGCCGGTGCCGGGCCAGCAGGTGGGACCCAACGTATTCCCGATGGTGGTCGGCGGCGGCCTGGTGCTGTGCGGGGCGATGATCGCGCTGGGCATCGGTTCGGTGCTGGAGTGCGAGGCCGAGGCTGACCTTGCCGCGCATACCGACAAGCCCGCGCCCGTCGAGGCCCGCTCGTCGCTTGTCATCGCCGCGAAAACATTGCTGCCGCCGGCCCTGCTGCTGGCTTACGTCTATTGCGCCGACGTGATCGGTTTCGTGCCGGCGGCGTTCGCCATCGTGCTGGCCGTGTCGCTGGCCATGGGTGCGCGGCTGAAACTGGCGCTGCCGCTGGCCCTGGTGGCGCCCGTGCTGGTGCAACTGATCTTCGTCAAGCTGCTCCGCGTGCCGTTGCCGCCGGGTCTGCTGCCCATGCCGTGGTGAGGAAAAACGCATGCTCGCCACGCTGGCCGAAGCCTTCCGCCTGGTGATGGCGCCCGACGTTCTGCTCGCCATTCTGCTGTCGTCGATCTACGGCCTGATGGTCGGCTCGCTGCCGGGTCTGTCGGCGACCATGGCGACGGCGCTGCTGGTTCCCGTCACCTTCTATCTGTCGCCGATCGCCGCCGTCGCGACCATCATCTCGGCGTCGGCGATGGCCATTTTCTCTGGCGACATACCGGGCTGCCTGCTGCGCATCCCCGGCACGCCGGCCTCGGCCGCCTATACCGACGAAGCCTACGCCTATACGCGCAAGGGCGAGCCGGAGATCGCGCTCGGCATCTGCGTCTGGTTCTCGGCGATCGGCGGCATCATCGGCACGCTGTCGCTGATCATCCTGGCACCGCCGCTGGCCGAGATGGCGCTGAATTTCTCCACGTTCGAGTACTTCTGGCTGGCCTGTCTCGGGCTGATGTGCTCGACCATGGTGGCGCGCTCCAACCCGGTCAAGGCGATCGCCAGCATGCTGCTCGGCCTGCTGGTCTCCTGCATCGGCATCGAGAATCCGGCCGGCGCCCAGCGCTTCACGTTCGGGTTCACGGATCTGCTCGGCGGCATCGAGGTGATCCCGGCGCTGGTCGGCGTGTTCGCGCTGTCGGAGGTGATGCGCGGCATGACCGAGCCCGAGCCGCCGAAGATGCCGAAACGCAAGTTCGGCTCGATCCTCAAGGGCATGATCAAGCTGACGCGCGAGCACCCCCTGCCGCAGGTACGCGGCAACATCGTCGGCATCATCATCGGCGTGCTGCCGGGCGCCGGCGCCGACATGGCCGCCTGGGTCAGCTACTCGATGGCCAAGCGCTTCTCGAAGACGCCGGAGAAATTCGGCACCGGGCATCCGGAAGGGTTGATCGAGGCCGGCGCCTCCAACAACGCCAGCCTCGCCTCCGGCTGGGTGCCGGCCCTGCTGTTCGGCATTCCCGGCGACACCATCACGGCCATCGCCATCGGCGTGCTGTACATGAAGGGCTTGAACCCCGGGCCGTCGCTGTTCACCGAGAAGGCGTCGAGCATGTACGCCCTCTACATCATCTTCATCATCGCCAACATCATCATGATCCCGCTCGGCATCATCATGATCCGCCTCGCCTCGAAGCTGCTGTCGGCACCGCGCGCCTCGATCATGCCGGTCATTGTGCTGCTGTGTGGCGTCGGCTCGTTCGCCACCGGCAACAATTCGTTCCTGATCGTCACGGTCGCGACGTTCGGCGTCATCGGCTACGTCATGGAACGCAACGGCTATCCGGTGGCGGCCATGGTGCTCGGCATCGTCATGGGCACCATGGTCGAGCAGAGCTTCGTCACCTCGCTGATCAAGTCCGACGGCAGCATCTGGCCATTCTTCTCGCGTCCGGTCGCCGCCGTGCTCGCCGTCCTCACCATCGCTGCGGTGCTGTGGCCGCTGGCCTATTGGCTGTGGGGCTTGGCGCGGCCCCGGTCGGTGCCAGACCCTCGGGTCTGACACCTATGGGGGCACGGCTGTTGGGACATCGAGGCCCAAAGGGGTCAGACGCAAGCGACTGACCCCGCCCGCTCTCAAACCCTCGCCCTTTGCCCGAACAGGATCTTCTGCGCTTCTTTGTCGGTGGCCAGATTATAGCCTTGGCGCAGTTCCTTGCCGACGGCGATGCCTTCGGCGACGGCCAAGCGCCGTCGCGGAAGACGCTCACCGCGAGCCCATGGCAACATCCATTCTCAAGGATCAACCGGCCAAGGAGAGCGGTTTTGTGGCGTGCATTGCCGGATTGGCACCTCTGGTGTAGCTCTCAACCATGTACCCGGTGATGCGCTTAACGAGATCGTCGCGGACATGGACGTGGTCGGTGCCATAGGCCGGTAGGCCCGTAGTGCGAACGATCTCGTAGCTCGGAAAATAGTCGACATTGTCGTACTTCTTCCGAAGCCGCTCTGCGCAGACGCGCAGGACCGCCTTCGAGAACTCGTTCGCCACCAAGCAGTCGTCGCCCACAAAGGTGGTTTGGAGCGGAACAGGAGATACGGTCAACACCACTTTCAAGTCCGCTTCGGCTAAGTCCTGCATCGCGCTATCCAGCAACGTCAGAGCCTCCATTACGTCCATCTGATTGAGCGAGAAGCGGTTCGGCTCGCTATTCGCATATGCAGCTGGGGGCATCCGGTTGAGAAACTGCTGGGCAAGGCTATCGTACCAGGCCTCCACGTAGCCCAGTGTGATGATGACGACATCGCTACTTCTCAATTCCTGGTAGGTTTTATGGACCTCCTCGCGCCTCGCGATCGCACGCTCGAGCGTCACGTCGCTCCCACCGGGCAACAGCAGATCGGTAAAGCCTTCCCCCGATTTGACGATCGTGGCCTCGGAACTGCGTACACCGCCGAGCGCATCGCGAATTCGCCGGGAGATCGTGCCAGGGTTGAACTCATTGAGCAGGCCATTTGTCCGGCCCTGCCATTCCTCCCGCGGTGCCGAAAACCCTCGTGTCGGTAGACTTACCCCAAGAGGATGCAGCGCCTCCTCAATATTGCGAGCGAAGCACGATCCGATGGTGAACACCCTTATTCGCCGCGAAAAATCGATGTTGAACTTCGGTATGAAGGAAGGGAAGATGCTGCCGTCGGCGCAACGAGCGTCGCCGTTTCCAGGATAGGCGCGCCGCGACCTGTTCAAACGCGCCTGCTGCAATACGACATTGAAGCGAGTCATGAAGTCTCCTACCACTCGATTGGTCTGCACAACTTATCTGATTCGGTCGAGACGGACTTCATCCTGACGGCAAGTTGTCAACAACATCGCCTGGGCCAGCGCAGTCCCTGCGATGAGCCGGAGCAACGGAGTCTGACATGATGTCAGACACCGTCCTCGCCCACCCTCAATCCCTCGCCCTTTGCCCGAACAAGATCTTCTGCGCTTCCTTGTCGGTGGCCAGATTTTGGCCCTCGCGCAGTTCCTTGCCGACGGCGATGCCCTTGGCGACGGCTGGGCGCTTGGCGCAGCGGTCGAGCCAAGCTTGCATGTGCTTGAAGCTCGAGATGTCCTGGCCCTGGTTGGCGTAGAGCTTGGCCCAGGGATAGCTCGCCATGTCGGCGATCGAGTAGGCGCCTGCAAGGTACTCGCGATCGGCCAAGCGTTTATTGAGCACGCCATATAACCGGTTGACCTCGTTGGTGTAGCGGTCGATGGCGTAGGCGATCTTGTCCTGGGCGTAATTGCGGAAGTGGTGCACCTGGCCGGCCATCGGCCCGAGGCCACCCATCTGCCAGAACAACCACTGCTCGACCTCGACGCGCTTCCTCTCGGCGGCCGGATAAAACTTGCCGGTCTTGCGGCCGAGGTACTGCAGGATGGCGCCTGACTCGAACACCGAGACCGGCTTGCCGCCCGGGCCGCTGGGATCGACGATCGCCGGCATGCGATTGTTCGGCGCGATGGCGAGAAACGCAGGCTTGAACTGCTCGCCCTTGGAGATGTTGACGGGTTTGATCGTGTAGGGAAGCTTGCACTCCTCGAGCATGATCGTAATTTTGTGGCCGTTGGGGGTCGGCCAGTAGTGCACGTCGATTGGCTTCTGCGGCATGGAAAGGCTCCTTGGGTGGAAGGACGTTGCGGGATGCACCACGGCCCTTGGCGGAAGGGGGAGGTGCAAGCTGGCCCGCGAACGACGGATTGCCGATAGAGCATTTTCCGCCAAAGTGGGCACCGGTTTGGCGGTGAAAATGCGACAAACAAAGGACTAGAGCGCTTTCCCCTGATTCAATTCGAGTGGAAAGCGCTCTAGTATAGGCATGCCGGACGATACATTGTCTGACATTCGCGCTTGCTGCCGACCCCATGGTAATGTCAGCTTTGCTCGGATGAAAACAATGGAGGCACTCATGCGCGCGAGCATGTTCCGAAGTTTAGCGGCAGCGTTGTGCGCGGCCGGCATGGCCGGTTCGTCCCTGGTCGCCGCGGCCGCCGAACCGAACTGGCCGACCAAACCGATCAAGGTCGTCATACCGTTTGGCGCGGGCAGCGCCGCCGATGTCTTCCCACGCATCGCCTTGCAGCAATTGTCGGTGCAATTGGGCCAGCCGATTGTCGTCGAGAACCGGGCAGGCGCCGGTGGGGCGACGGGCACGGCGGCCGTGGCCAAGGCCGAACCGGATGGCTATACACTGCTGGTCACGTCCTCGGCTTACACGGTGTCGCCCGCCATCTATCAGAGCCTGCCGTATGATCCGCTGAAGGATCTGGTGGCCATCGTACCGTTTGGCGGGCTGCCGAGCGTGCTGATCGTCCCCGCCAATCGCGGTTACAAGACCGCCGCCGACATGGTGGCCGCCGCCAAGGCGAAACCCGGATCGTTCAATTTTGCGACCTTGGGCGTTGGTTCGGCCGTGCACATGGCAGCCGAGCGTTTCCGCCTCAGCGCCGGTTACGAGGCAGCGCATGTGCCCTTCAAGAGCGGTGCGGAAGCCTTGAGCGAGATCATCGCCGGCCGCATCGATTATTACCTCTGCCCGATCGGCACGGCCTTGCCGATGATCCGTGATGGCAAGGTCGCCGTGCTGGCCATCAGCAGCAGGCAACGGTCCGCCACATTGCCGGAGGTTCCAACGACCATTGAAGCCGGCTACGCGAACTCCGCCTTTCCGGTCTGGATTGGACTGCTGGCGCCGGCGCCGGCGCCGCCCGCAATCTTACAAAAGCTGCATCGGGAGTTGGCCGCCGCCCTGCTGTCGCCGGACGTGCGGCGCAGCTACGATCAAAGCGGCGTCGAGCCGATGCCGATCAGCGCGGCCGAGTTCAATGCTCAGATCGCGCGCGAGATCGTCGACAACACCAATCTCGTCAAGGCCCTCAATTTGAAGATCAACTGAGGCCCGGCGCGCGGCGCCCGGCTCAGTAGAGCAGAAACCATTGGCGGGGCCGCATGCCCATGCTCAACGGCCGACCAATTGCACCACCTCGCCCTTCTCATTCAGCCCGTAACCATGTGCGCGGGCGTCGTCGAGCACTTTCTTGGCCCAGGTCACTTTGCCGGAATCTGTGCCGCCGAGCACGGACAAGAGTAGGCCCTCGACGTTGCCGATGTTGGTATAGTGGCGATGCACGCCGGGCGGGATCGAGATGACGTCGAAGGCCTCGAGCACGACGGAGTGCTCACCCTCGTCGCCCCAGGCGATCTTGAAGCGGCTCGACAGCGGAATGAACACCTCAGTCGTCTGATGGTCATGCAGGCAGTTGCCGCTGCCGGGCGGCACCCGCGTGTAGCCGAGCGTGAAGCCGTCGGCCGGAATCTCCGCGCTCTCGCCCTGTTTTTCCGAGACGCCGGTACCGATCACGGAGCAATGATAGCGCTCGTGGCCGGGGATGAAGGCATCCAGGAACGCGTTGCCGGCGAAGGACAGGTCGGCGAAGCGGGCGACCTGATTGGTCATGTCGGGGATGGGCATTGGGGGGCCTCCGGAAGCGTGAGTGGTGAGTGGTGAGTGGTGAGTGGTGAGTGGTGAGTGGTGAGTGGTGAGTGGTGAGTGGTGAGTGGTGAGTGGTGAGTGGTGAGTGGTGAGTGGTGAGTG
>CAZCGE010000015.1:0-7945 GCA_964498125.1 uncultured Devosia sp.
AAGCGGCGCGTACGGCGGTCGGCACGCGCAAGCGCTTCTTTGAGGAATTGCGCGTCATCACGACCTATCTGGTGTTCCCGACCTGGGCCCTGCTGGTCCAGACCCTGACCGCAGGAAAACCGCCGCCCGCCGTGCTCGGCGACTGACGCCCGTCCCGTCAGCCGCAACCCTCCCTCGCTTCAGATGCATTTTTTGCCAATGTCACTGCCAAATCCGTCACATTGAGAATTGCTGGACAAACGCCCATCTGACAAACAGGCGGCAGGTTGGCCCGCACCCTCGTCCAGCGCTGAATACCAACGTTGTTTTGACCATGGTCTTCGACCATGGTACAAATTGCGTCATGTCCGACACCGAAGAAATGGCGATCTCGAAGTTCAAGGCGACCTGCCTCGCCGTGCTGGAGCGCGTGCGCCGGACTGGCAAGCCGGTTCGCATCACTCGCTTCGGTAAGCCGGTCGCCGAGATCGTGCCGCCCAGGCCGGCGGAGACGAAGCAGCGCAAGCTCGGGTTCATGGAAGGCGAGCTGGGCATTGTCGGGGACATCGTCAGGCCGATCTACTCGCCAGAGGAGCTTGACGAGATCGAGGCCGAGTGGCTGCGCAACTGGGATGTGATCGAGGCTAAGGGGCGGGAGATCGAGGCTCGAAATATGCGCGAAGCTCTAATTCGGCGCGGCAAGCGGCCAAAGAATCCTGCCGAATGAGATTGCTGCTCGACACACATATTTGGATCGACAGCGCTTCCAACCCGCAGAAGCTTGGAACCCGCGTCCGTCGCGAGATCAGCTCGACGCGAAATGAGCTCTGGGTGTCGCCGATCTCCGCCTGGGAACTGTTGAAACTTGCCGAAAAGGGCAAGCTGAAAGTTCGTTCCGATCCCATAAGGGTGCTGGAGCGCTTGCTCCAAGCTTTGCCCGTGCGCGAGGCCCCGATCACGATGGAGATCGCCAGGGAGACGGCCATGTTCACGCTGCCACACCGCGATCCGGCCGACATTTGGCTGGTCGCCACGGCGCGCGTGCACGATCTGGTGCTGGCGACGCGGGACGAGAAGATCATCACCAGCGGCGTCGTCAAGACGCTCGCGGAGGATTGAGCGCGAGCGCCGTCACACTCGCGTCGCGATTGGCCGGGAAGGTCGGGCCGGGTGTGGACGGAGGAGCGGGGGACAAGCACCATGAACCGGGAGGAGACGCACGCGCTGCTGGCGCAGGGCCGCGACGCCTGGAACGCCTGGGCGCAGGGGATGCTGGCCGAGCGGAAACGGCTGGAGGAGGCGGGGGCGTGGAAGCTCGATGAATACGGCGATGACCAGACCGAGGCGACGACGGCCTGGCTGGCGGCGGCGCGGGCGGACGTGTCGTCCAAGGAGGCGCCGCACACGTTCCAGGGCGGCGTCGATCTCTCCGGCTTCGTGTTCCCTGGAGACGCGGGGTTCGACAGCGCACTGTTCAGCGGAGACGCGGAGTTCATCAACGCACAGTTCAACGGAGATGCGAGGTTCGGCAACGCACAGTTCGGCGGATACGCGGAGTTCGGCAGCGCACAGTTCAGCCGATACGCGAGGTTCGACAGCGTACAGTTCAGCGGAATCGCGGGGTTCGACAGCGCACAGTTCAGCGGAGACGCGGTGTTCGACAGCGCACAGTTCGGCGAAAACGTGGGGTTCAACAGCGCACAGTTCAGCGGAGACGCGAGGTTCCACAGCGCACAGTTCAGCGGAGACGCGGGGTTCGACTGCGCAAAGTTCAGCGGATACGCGGGGTTCGACCGCGCAAAGTTCAGCGGAACCGCGTGGTTCGGCGGCGCAAAGTTCAGCGGAACTGCGGGGTTCCACCGCGCAAAGTTCAGCGGATACGCGTGGTTCACCAGCGCACAGTTCAGCGGAACGGCGTGGTTCCACGGCGCACAGTTCAGCGGAACCGCGGCGTTCGGGCAGGCGACGTTCAAGGGTGCGACGAGCTTTCCTGGCGCGCACTTCACCGGCCCCGCCTCGTTCGAGGCCATCCTGTCCGAGCGCGCCTTCTCGCTCGCCGATGCCGAGTTCCGCGCCGTGCCGGATTTCATCCAGGCGCATTTCGCGGAAGCGCCCCGGCTCGACAATTCCCGCTTCCGCCTGGCGCTTGTCGAGGCTTCTTCCAAAGAGTCTGGGCGCTTCTGGACTTGGCCCGGTCGGCTGATCCTTGGGCTTGTCAAGCGGCTTTTTCGCGGCGACGGCAACGTGCCGGCCCGATGGCGGGCGCTGAAACGGCTCGCCAGCGAGGGCCACGACCACGAGCGCGAGCAGCACTTCTTCGCCATGGAGATGCGCTCGGCGCGGTTTGCCACCGACTGGCCGCTGCCGCTCGCGACGGTCGGGCTTGTACCGATCGCTCAGGCAGACAAGGAGACGACGGCCAAGCGCTGGCTCAGGCGGGTGCACAACGGCGTGATTGCCATCCCCTTCGTCTTCTGGCGTGCGTCCGCCTGGGCCGGCTTCGTTCGCTTCTGGTTCCGTCTCGTCTACCAGATCGTCTCCGACTTCGGCCGCTCGGTCCTGCGCCCGATGCTGCTGTGGGCGCTGACCACCGCCATCGCCGCCGCCTACTTCCTCGGCCAGAGCCCCGACATAGCCGACGCGCGCGCCAGGAAACCGGCGACCGGCCCGCTGTCCGAACTCGTGCGCTTCGCCGATGCCAGCCTCGACGCCTGGCTGCGCGATGCGCCCTGCTTTGCCCGCAACGAAGGCGACGACGGCAAGGGCAACCCGCAGATCACCGGCCTGGTCGAGCCGGTGCGCAGGACGACGAGTGCCGCCAACGAGGCCATGTATCTGGCCTTCCGCAACGGCTTCATCATCCTCGACGGCGGCGGCGGCGACGCGCACCGCGTCTACAGCTGCCTCTACGGCACCAAGCGCTTCGCCGACAACCCCGTGCCGAACGTGCCGAGCGCCGTCAGCTACGCCAGCATCATCCAGAAGCTCGTCTCCGGCCTCGCCATCTTCCTGCTCGGCCTGGGGCTGAGGAATATGCTCAGGATGCGGTAGAAGATCCAGAGTGATGGGACTTGCCACAAGTCCGCCTGCCTATGCTAGAGTCGCTTTTTCTGTTTGCCGACAATGGACCCTGCCTCGGTGTTGGTTGGCAGTTGCGAGGCGCCACAGGAAACGTGCCGGGCATTCGGCCCCATTGCGAGGTCTCGCCGCCCTACATGAACGCCCCCCTCACTCAGCGCCCGCGCGTCGGTCTGTTCGTCACCTGCCTGGTCGATCTGATGCGACCTTCGGTCGGCTTTGCCGCGGTCAAGCTGCTGCGGCAGGCCGGCTGCCATGTCGAGGTGCCGGTGGCGCAGACCTGCTGCGGCCAGCCCGCCCACAATTCCGGCGACAAGACCAATGCCGCCGCGCTCGCCCGCCAGACCATTGCCGCCTTCGCGGGGTTCGACTACGTGGTGGCGCCGTCCGGCTCCTGCGCCGGCATGCTGAAGATGCACTACCCCGAGGTGCTGGCCGGCGACCCGGACTGGGAGCTGAAAGCCAAGGCCTTCGCCGAGCGCGTGCATGAGCTGATTTCGTTCCTGGTCGACGTGCGCGGCATGACCGGCGTCGACGCCCAGTACCAGGGCCGCGTCACCTACCACGACAGCTGCTCGGGGCTGCGCGAGCTCGGCATCAAGGACCAGCCGCGCCAATTGCTAGCCTCCGTCAAGGGCCTGGAGCTGACCGAGATGGCCGACTGCGAAATCTGCTGCGGCTTCGGCGGCACCTTCTCGATCAAGTATCCCGACATCTCCAATGCTATGGTCGAAAAGAAGACGGCCAATATCGGCGCCGCCAAGCCCGACCTGCTGCTGGCCGGCGACCTCGGCTGTCTGATGAACATGGCCGGCAAGCTGTCGCGCGAAGGCCGCCCCATCGCCGCCCGCCACATCGCCGAGGTGCTGGCCGGCGAGCTGTCGGACCCGCCGATCGGGAAGGTCGAGTAGTGGCGGCGGGTCGATCCGACAATGGCGATCCGAACGATCGGGCGCAGCTCGCTGCCGGCAGAGCCGCGCAGCCTAAGCAGAGTTGGCCGGCTGCGCCAATATTTGCCCCGCGTGCCAACGTCAGCTCCCACCAGCTCCGGACGGAACAGCGGGTGGAGAGCGTGGCGGCAATGGGCCATAAGCAGCCGAAAATAGTCCGCATGCTCCGTCGGCGTCGTGCGGAATTACAACATTTGTAACGACTGCCATGCGGCGTTGGTGATGCACGCCGACGTTGCCTAAACGGAGGGCGCCTAGAGCATTTTCCGCCAAAGTGGCCACCGGTTTGGCGTAGAAAATGCGACAAACAAAGGACGAGAGCGATTTCCCCTGATTCAATTCGAGTGGAAAGCGCTCTAGCCGGCGCGCTCGGCATCGGCAACAATGCAGGATCGGGCGGGCCGTCGGCCCACGAGGCCTTGCGACAGGCCTGATTGACATTGCTTGCATCGCCGTGGGGGCGAGCACCACCCGCCCGGTTGCACCGACACGGCCAGAGTTGCTGCTGCGCTTTGGCGCGATTTGCCGCCCGATTGACAATTCGTGAAGATGCGCGATGCCGCAAGAAAGCCGACGCATATTTATTGAATCTATTGCGCCATCCAATTTTCATGGAAAAGCAACACATTAAATGTCATTTGGATGATAACTCTTTAATACATCCGTGCAAAGACTTGAGCGCGAATACCTAAATGCACGCTTGTTCAGTTGCGCCCAGATCGAGTTATTCGAAACGCGCCAACGACGCCAACAACGAGAAGATGATGCACATGAACCAGATGCACCAGGACAGCGACGCGGCCCACCAGCCGCAGGCTGCCGGCACAGTCGATACCCGCCAGTTCGTCACCTTCACGCTCGGCGAGCAGCAGTACTGCGTCGACATCATGGCGGTGCGCGAGATCCGCGCCGCCAACGTCATCACGCCGTTGCCGAGCGCGCCCGACTACGTCCGTGGCGTGATCAACCTGCGCGGCACCATCGTGCCGATCATCGACCTCAGGACACGCTTCGCGCTCGGCCGCACCGACGTGAACCAGGGCATCGTCGTCGTCGTCATGATCGAGGGCCGGCTCAACGGCCTGCTGGTCGACGGCGTGTCGGACATCCTCACCGTGCGCCAGAATGATATCGCGGCGATCCCGGAAACCGACGGCGAAACGCGCAACCCGTTCTTCGACGGCCTGATCACGCAGGGCGAGGCCATGCTGATTGTCATCGCGCTGGCGGGCCTGACCCGGTCGTCGGTGCAGGCGACGGCGTTCCGCTCGCCGGCGGAATTGGCGGCACTGGCCGCGTGAAAGTGCGGTGGGCCGCGGCAGGAGACAGCGTATTCTCGAGCATTGCGCGGCCTGCCGCCGGGGCCGCCAGCGGTCTAATACATTCGTTTCTTGATAAATTGCGCGATTTCTTCTCGGCGCAGACCGCGATTCGCTAGATCGTCATCCGACATGCGCCGGAGTTGCGCGTACATATTCTCGGCTTCCAGTGCCCTATTAGCTTCGGTCAACCATATCATTATCCGCTCGCCAACTGCTCTGAGGACGGAACCGAGTGCATTCAAATCGCGCTTGGCAGACAGCGGAGCGTGGCTCAGGTTTATTGCGGTAGGCTCAACGAATGGATCCATGGCAGGTACTCGCAACTCGTCATTGTGGTCTAACGTCGACAATCTGTAGATCGTGTCTCGGAATTCTGGGTAAAGGTAAGCTGGACCTTACTCGATGTGGCCGGGCGTCAATCAGCATTCTTATTGTACCCTGGATTCATTAAAGGCCCGTAAACAGGGAGTTACTTCACTTGCGGTCTATCCGCGGCTGTTATCAGGGTGAACGCTGCTTGGCACAGTGATGTCATCGACGGTCCTGGGCCGTTGAGCTGGCTCCATCCGCCGCGGTGCGTTCACCATCCGTTTTCTCAGGATTGGGTATGCATCTGGATAATTGCGGGATACGCTCGATACAGCACCGGAAATGCTATCGCCAGGGTGACTTGCCCGGCGATAAGCCAGTCTATTCTTGATAAACGCGGCCTTTTTGAACATTGCGCCGGCACAGTCGAGCTGCGAAGCGCATTGGAAGGGTTCGTTAAATTTTTTGGATTATAATTGCTATTGACTGGGGAACAGGATCGTCTCGGAGGATATTGCCGTGATCGTGATGGAAAGTGGGACCACCGATGTCGAGGCGACTGCTGTCACGGGTCGGGGCATCAGCATCCGCGTCATCCTGGTCACCGCCTTCGCGATGTTGTCGCTGCTGCTCATGGTGTCTCTATCATGGGTGGGCGCCACCGCCTGGAAGGACTATTGGTCGGCCAACGCCACGCGCATTGTGACCAAAGGCGCGGACAATTATATCGCTGGCGTCTACGAGCTCATCCTCGAGCGGGTCTATACCGACGAAGCCCTGCGGCTCGAAGGCCCGGTAAGTCCACAAAGCCGCGCCGCCATCGACAAGCATCGCCAGGCGGCGCAGAAGCTGTTCGAGAGCATGGGGCTGCCGGCCATCACGATGCTCAAACCCGTACAAGCCAAGCGCAATGAGATCGATACTGTCGTCGCCACCCTCGACATGTTCCGCAAGCGCGCTGATGCGGCGCTCATCGTCCCGAGGGCGCAGCGCGACCCGCAGCTTCTGAAGGACTATCGCCCGACAGTCACCTCCGCCATCCAGAGCGCCATCGCGATTTGGCAATTGGTGCTCAGTGCCACGACCGAGGCTGACTCGACGGTTAAGGAGCTGGGCTTCGTCAAGCTCCTGGCCTGGGAAGCCCGCGAGATTGCCGGCCACGAGCGGGCCAGCGTCACCGCGGTTCTGGCTTCGAAGGCCCTCATTTCGGTGGAAACCTTGGCCACCAATGCCACACGGCGCGCCCAAGTCGATCTGCTATGGAAGCAGCTCGTGGTGGCCACTGGCATCGGCCAAGAGTTGAGCGACGCGGAAATGCGCTCTCACGCCCGACTGAACGCGGCCGTAACTCAGGCCAAGGAGTTCTATTTCGTCAAGTTCCGCGCTCTGGTCGACAAGGTCGCCAAGACAGCGGAGGAAGCCAAGACCAGGGCACCATTGGATGCCACAGGCAAGCCGACGAGAATCGAAGTCCAGTACGGAATGACCTCATCCGAATGGGTCGAGATGACCACGCCGCTGCTGTACACGCTGATCGAGGTGATGAGTGCGGCCGGCGCCATCAGCGAGGATCACACGATACAGGTCGAAGCCGACGCCTGGCGGAACCTGATGCTGATCGGCGTTATGCTGGCGGCAGGTCTGGCAATGGCGGTCGGCTGCGCCTATGTGGTGGTCTATCGCGTGTCGCGCCCGCTGTATGTGCTGACGTCTGTCGTCACTGGCCTTGCCAGCCGGGATTTCAGTGTCACCGTTCCCGGCACCGACCGCCGCGACGAGCTCGGCACCATGGCCCGCGCGGTCGAGGTGTTCAAGGCCAACACGCTGGCCAAGGACCGGCTCGAAGCCGAAATCCAGACGCGCGCCGAAGCAGAGCGGGCGCAGATCGCAGAGGCGTTGAGGGCCGAGCGTGCGTTCCAGGAGGAGCTGACCAAGCTGGTCGAGGGCGCATCCACCGGCGACTTCTCGCGCCGCGTCGATCTGGTCGGCAAGTCGGGCCTGACCGCCAAGCTCGGCGAGGGCCTCAACACCTGGGCGAACAGCATCAGCGTTGCGTTTGATCAGGTCAGCAAGGTGATGGCGGCGCTGGCCGGTGGCGATCTGACAGTGCGCATGGAGGGCGACTACAAGGGCGACCTGCTGCGGCTCAAGACCGATGTCAATCGCATGGGCGACCAGGTTCGCTCGATTGCCGTGCGCATCGCCGACGCCAGCGGCACCGTCCATGGCGCCACGCTGGAGATCGGCTCCGGCGTGATGGACCTGGCCGAGCGCACCGAGCAGCAGGCCTCCTCACTGGAGGAGACG
>CAZCGE010000016.1:0-62451 GCA_964498125.1 uncultured Devosia sp.
CAACGAGATCGACGAGTTCATCACCGAGGCGCTGCGCAACAACCTCGTTGGCCTGCCGCTCGACCTGCCCGCCATCAACCTGGCGCGCGGCCGTGATACCGGCGTGCCGACGCTCAATGAGGCGCGCGCCGAGTTCTACCTGATGACCGGCGGCGACAGCCAGCTCAAGCCCTATACGAGCTGGGTCGATCTGGCGTCGAACCTGAAGCACGTCGAGTCGCTGGTCAACTTCGTCGCCGCCTACGGCACGCATGCGTCGATCACGACCGCGACGACGACTCTTGCCAAGCGCGAGGCCGCCTACGCCCTGGTTTACGGCGAAGGCGGAATGGATGGAGACGTGCTCACGCTCGGCGATAATCCGACCGTGGGGACGGTCCCGGCCGACCGGCTCGCCTTCCTGTACGCAACCGGTGCCTACGCCGGCGGCAGCCTCGGCGGCCTCAACGCCATCGACCTGTGGATCGGCGGCCTCGCCGAGAAGCAGATGCCGTTCGGCGGCCTCTTGGGCTCGACCTTCAACTTCGTCTTCGAGACGCAGATGGAGAAGCTGCAGAACGGCGACCGCTTCTACTACCTGGAGCGTACCGCCGGTCTCAACTTCCTGACCGAGCTCGAGAACAACTCGTTCGCCAAGCTGATCATGGCCAACACCAACGTCACCCATCTGCCGGGTGACGTGTTCTCGACGCCGGCCTTCATCCTCGAGGTCAACCAGGCGCTGCAGTTCAACCCGAGCGTGATCCCCGGCCCGGATGGTATTCTGTTCGATGATCCGCTGACGGGTCTGGTAGACGAGAGCGCGGACAATCTCCTCGCCACCGACGATCCCCTCGGCGGCACCGACCTCGTTCCGCTGGTGATCCGCAACGACCCCAATACGACAGATCCCAATCCGCTCTACCTGCAGTACACCGGCGTCGACCACGTCGTCCTCGGCGGCACCGCAGGCAACGACACCATCTACTCCAGCATCGGCGACGACACGGTCTACGGCGACGGCGGCAATGACCGGCTCGACGGCGGCGAAGGCGTCGACATGGTGCTCGGCGGCGCCGGCGACGACATCATCACCGACCTCGGCGGCGACGACAACCTGCAGGGCCAGGACGGCAACGACGCCATCCATGGCGGCAACGGCATCAACCTGATCCTCGGCGGCTTTGGCAACGACTTCATCATCACCGGTGAGGACGAGTCGGAGGCCTTCGGCGGCCCCGGCAACGACTTCATCTTCGGCATCAAACCGGTCGAAATGATCTTCGGCAACGAAGGCGACGACTGGATCGAGCACGGCATGGCCGATGGCAGCGCCGGCGAGAACTTCGACACGCGCGGTCTCGACTCGATCATCGGCAACGACGTCTTCATGGGCGACACCGTGTCCGACCGGATGGGTGGTGAAGGCGGCGACGACATCATGATCGGTAACGGCGGCTTCGGCGACCGTTACATCGGCGCCTCCGGCTTCGACTGGGCCAGCTTCCAGCACCCGACCCTCGGCGCCATCGCCGACCTCAACCTGCGCGCCTTCGACGAGACGCCGGTGGCCCCGTCGCAGGCATCGGCCCTGGCGCGCTTCGAATCGACGGAAGGCCTGTCGGGATCGGCCTTCACCGACGTCCTGACAGGCGATGATGCCACCGCGGCCACGATCGCCGTCTCCGGCTTCACCGGCAGCGTGCTGACCAATATCGCCCTGATCGACGGGCTGCAGGGTCTGCTCGATGACCTGCTGGGCGGGCCGGTGACCTCGTTCGGCGCCGGCAACATCATCCTCGGCGGCGGCGGCAGCGACCGGCTCGAGGGCCGCGGCGGCGACGACCTGATCGACGGCGACGCCTGGCTGAACGTGCGGATTGGCGGTGTCGACGTCAATAATGTCTCTATTGGCGACAATATCGACAGCATGATGGATATCCAGGCACGGGTGTTCGCCGGAGAGATCAATCCGGGCGCCCTGCACATCGTCCGCGAGATCCTGACCTCGCCCACCGAAGACTTCGACACGGCCACCTTCTCGAACGCGCTGTTCGATGAAAATGGCGTCGCGAACTATGCGATCAGCGTCAACGGCGTCCTGCAGGATCTCGGCGAGGGACCGATCGGCGCGCAATTCACGATCGCCGACGGTGACATCGTCACCGTCACCACGGCCGCTACAGCGCGAATCCTCGACGGCACCGATACGCTGCGCAACATCGAGCGGCTGCAGTTCGCCGATCAGGCGCTGGTTATCAACGGCGCCAACGACGCACCGGTTGGCTTGTTGGACATCGATGCCGGCTTGGTGGACCTCGACAACGACACCGCGGATCCGGCCGATGACACCGCGCCGATCGAGGATCAGCTGCTGACCGTGAATATCGACGGCGTCACCGATGCCGACAACGTCCTGGGGGCCAATCTGACGGGCGCCATCACCGGGCCTGTCGCCTACTTCTGGCAGGTCGAGCTGCGTCTCAACGAAGGCGCTTTTGAAGACATCGTCAGAGCCACGGGGCTGGGAGATGTGCGCGCCACCGGCCTGACCTTCAGGCCCGGCGACGCCGAGGTCGGCCTCAGGTTGCGCGTACGGGCGGTCTATCAGGATGCCAACGGCGTGCTGGAAACCGTGTTCTCGGCGCCGACCGCACCGGTCGTCAACGTCAACGACGCCCCGGTCGGCACGGTCGCGATCTCCGACACGACACCGACCGAGACGCTGGCGCTACTGGCGATTACGACGGGCATCTTCGATGCCGATGGTCTGACCGCGCCCGGCTTCACCTACCAGTGGCAGCAGGCGAACGTTGCGGGCGTGGGCGGCGGCGGCACCGGCTTCACCGACATCGCCGGCGCGACGGCGGCAAGCTTCACGCCGGGTGCGCTGCAGGTCAACTTCGAGCTGCGCCTGGTCACCACCTACACCGACGACAATGGCACGACCGAGACCGTGATCTCGACGGTGACGACCGTCGTCGGCGACTTCATCCCGGCCAATGCCGCGGCGCAGATCCTCACCGGCAACGAGGGCCAGGACATCATCTTCGGTGGCGACGGCGCCGACAACATCAGCGGCAACGGCGAGAACGACTTCCTCGATGGCGGCACTGGCGCTGACATTGTCGACGGCGGCGCCGGCAATGACACGATCATCGGCGGCACCGGCGACGACTTGCTCATCGGTGGCATCGGCAACGATATCTTCAACTACACGTTCGGCAATGGCGCGGATGCCGTTGATGGCGGGCTGGATTTCGATACCCTGAACATCACCGGAACGGCCGGCGCCAACACGCTTGATGTCATCTACAGTGGCACGGCGCTCACCACCTTCGAGGACGGCACGATTCTCGACGTCGAATCGGTTACGGCCGATCTGCTCGGCGGCGTCGATTTGCTGACCTATGCCGGGACGACGGTTGGCATATCGGTGAATTTGGGCGCCGGAACCGCTTCCGGCTTCACCTCGATCGCCAACATCGAGAACGCCACCGGCGGCGCAGGCAACGACACGCTGACCGGCAGCATCGGCGTCAACGTGTTGAGTGGCGGCGCTGGCGCAGACCTGCTCAACGGCGGCGCCGGCAACGACACGGCGAACGGAGACGCCGGCGACGACACGTTCGTGGCGGCTTTCGGCGATGGCAACGACACCCTCAACGGTGGCACCCAGAACGACCTGTTCGTGGCGGCCATCGGCGACGGCAACGACACCATCAATGGTGGCTTGCAGACGGACACCTACGACCTGTCCGCCACCAACGCGGGGGCAACGGTCACGACGACAACCGCGGCCAGCACCGAAATCGGCGCCGACACGCTGATCGGCATCGAGAACATCATCGGCAGCCAAGGTGGCGACACCATCACCCTGAATGGCGCAGCCAACCTCATCGACGGCCAAGGCGGCGATGACACCATCGATGCCGGCGCTGGCACTGACAGCGTCAGCGGTGGTTCTGGCCACGACACGCTCAATGGCGGTGCCAACAACGACACGCTCAGAGGTGGCATTGGCAACGACTTACTGATCGGCGCTGGCGGTAACGACCAGGTCTTCGGCGATGGTGGCGACGATACCTTCACCTATACGTTCGGTGATGGCATCGATGCGCTCGATGGCGGTATCGATGTCGATACCTTGAACATCGTCGGCACGGGCGCGGCCGACACGCTGGATGTCATCTACAACGGCGCGGTGCTCACCACCTTCGAGGGCGGCACCATTCTCGACGTTGAAACGGTCAACGCCGACTTGGCCCTCGGCGCCGACACGCTGACCTATGCCGGGACGTTGGCAGCGAACGGCGTATCGGTAAACCTGGGCCTCGGAACCGCTTCCGGTTTCGCCTCGATCACCAGCATCGAGAACGCCACCGGCGGCGCGGGCAACGACGCGCTGATCGGCACCGCCGGCAACAACAGCCTGACGGGCGGCGCTGGCAACGACACGCTCGATGGCGCTGGCGGCGCGGATACGATGGCGGGTGGCGCGGGCGACGATACCTACATCACCGACGGCGGCGATACCCTGACGGAAGGCGCAGGTGCAGGCATCGACACAGTGCTGAGCACGGCTGCGGGGACCACGACCCTCGGCGCCAACTTCGAGAACCTGACGCTGCTCGGCGGCGGCAACATCAACGGCACCGGCAATGGCCAGACCAACGTCATCACCGGCAATAGCGGCAGCAACGTCCTGTCGGGCCTTGCCGCCAACGACACCATCAATGGCGGTGATGGCGCCGACACGCTGATTGGCGGTACAGGCATCAACGACATCATGATGGGCGGGTTGGGCGACGACACCTTCGACTTCAATGCGCTCAACGAGTCTGGGATCGGTATCGGCAACAACGACCTCATCTCCGACTTCGACGGCATAAACGATATCGGACTAGACTTAGACCTCATCGATCTGAATACCCTCGACGCCAATGGTGGTGTCGCCGGCAATCAGAACTTCACCTTCATCGGCACGGCCGCGTTCAGCGCGGGCGCGCCAGGGGCCGGCCAGCTGCGCTACACGCAGTTGGGTGGTGACACCTTCATCCAGGCCAACACCAACAACAATGCGGGCAACATCGAGTTCGAGATCCGACTCACCGGTCTCCACACTCTGTTTGCCGGGGACTTCATCCTCTGAAGGTCCCAAACCGCAAGACAAGTGCGCCGCCCCGGCACCGCGTTGGGGCGGCGCTGCTTTTCAGGACCGATGCTCCTCCAGCCGCGGCATGATCTCGACGAAATTGCAGGGGCGATGCCGGTTGTCGAGCTGCCATTTCAGGATGCCGTTCCAGGCGTCCTTGCAGGCGCCGGGTGAGCCGGGCAGGCAGAAGATATAGGTGCCGTGCGCCAGGCCCGCGCAGGCGCGCGACTGGATCGTCGAGGTCTCGATCTTCTGGTAGGAAATCAGGTGGAAGACGGTCGAGAAGCCGTCGATCTCCTTCTCGAACAGCGGCTTGACGGCCTCGGGTGTGACGTCGCGCCCGGTAAAACCAGTGCCGCCGGTGGTGATGACGACGTCGATTTTCGGATCGGCGATCCAGCCCTCGACCTTGGCGCGGATCGCCGCCACGTCGTCCTTGACCAGCGCGCGATCGGCCAAGACATGGCCGGCTTCCTTGATCATCTCGACCAGCGCATTGCCGGATTTGTCGCTGGCCAGATCGCGCGTATCCGACATCGTCAGCACGGCGATGCGGACGGATATGAAGGGGCGGCTGTCGTCGATTTTCGGCATGGCGGAACCTCATTGGCGCAAGCGCCCGGCATGACTGGAGCATTTTCCGCCAAAGTGGGCACCGGTTTGGCGTAGAAAATGCGACACTAGTACCCGGTGTCGGAAGTGAGTGAGTCAGAAATTCCATCAGCTCCGTCATGCCGGCGGAGGCCGGCACCCACGTTTGCTGGCAGCGAATACGACCCACGCGGCAAAGAACGGTGCGTGCTGCTTGCGCATCGCCCCATCTCGCATGCACCGTTCGCTGTAACCTGTCGTGGGTCCCGGCCTCCGCCGGGATGACGGCAGTGGGTGTGTTAGCCACTTGTGATTCCGGGTACTAGAGCGCTTTCCCCTGATTCAATTGGAGTGGAAAGCGTTCTAGTGGTTGACAGTGTACGCCGATGCCGGCGGTCGCGGAACCCGGGTCGAAGGCTCAATGCGGCGCCATTTTGGCTTCGGCTCACCCGCCACTGCGTCTTTGGGGTCAGCGGCTGGAGTGGATAGCGCTGTAGCCGTCGCGCCGAGGCTGGGGCATGATCGCCGCCATCAGCCGCCTTGCGTGATGGGGCCAGCAGCATGAGCATGGGTTCGTTGTTGTATGATCGCGACGTGCTGCTGGCGATCGTCGTCTTGCTCGTCTCCTTGGCGCTGTTGCGGCTCTATCTGCGCGCCGTCAAGCGTTCGATGCTGCGACCGTCCACGCCGGCGGTTGCTGCCGCGGGCACGGCGCCGCCACGCCCGCCCGCGCCGCCGACCGTGCCACCGGCTGTGCCGCTGCAAATCGGCGAGGCCGAGGATCCTAGCCGACAGGCCATTCGTGCCGCCTGGCGTGGCCCGCGGCGCGCTGTTGGCATTCAGATCGCCGCCGGTCTCGTCTATGCGATCGGCGTGACGCTGGCATGGACATGGCTGGCCGCGGGGGTGACCGGCTGGCAGGCGTTCGCCTGGCAGGGATTTGTGATGTTCACGCTGTTCTTCGCCTGGCCGCTCGTGGTCGTGGTCTGCCTGGTGGCGGCGGTGTCCTGGCGCGCCACGCTGCTCGTCGTGCTCGTCTACGTGGTGCTGCTGGTGCCGGTCGCACTCTACCTGATGCAGGGCACGCAGGTGACGCCGGGCCTGTTCGCGCTCAACTGGTGGAACATCAACGGACCCGCCACGCTGTTCGTGCTGGCATTTCTGGCGCGGCCAATCCGGGCGATGGGACCGATCGTGTCGGCGCTGGTGGTGGCGGCCGCGGCCGGCGTGTTCGGTTTGGCCATCGTCTTGGACGCGGCCATGATCGAGTGGGTGGCGGGTGTGGCGACCGGCCTCGGCGCCAGTGGCAAATTCGGCGGATCCGTGACGGGGCTCATCGTGTTCGGTTCGGCCGCACTTGCCGCCATCCTGGTCGGCTACATCGTCCTGAGAGGGGTCGGGCGGCTCTACCGGGCACAATGGGTCAGTGACCAGTCGATCCAGATCGATGCGGTGTGGCTGAGCTTCGCGGTCCTGCAAGCGCCGCGACAGCTGCCGTATGCGGGGCTCGCCGCATTCCTCCTCTACAAGCTGGTGGCCTTGTTGGGGCAACGGTTGGTTGGAGTGGGGCAAGTGGACGGCAGGATCGCTCCACGCCTGCTTCTGCTTCGCGTATTTTCTCTCGGTGCCCGTAGTGGACGGCTGTTTGACGCCTTCGCACGGCTGTGGCGACACACTGGATCGGTACAGATGATCGCCGGGCCGGACCTCGCCAACTCCACGGTCGAGCCACACGAGTTCCTCGACTTCCTCGCCGGACGGCTGCAGCGGCGCTTCATCACCGGTCCGCCTGCGCTCGAGCAACGCCTTGCCGAGACGCAGTCCGGACGCGATTTGGACGGCCGCTACCGCGTATCGAGCTTTTTCTGTGCCGATACCTGGCAGATGGTGCTGCGGCGGCTCGCCCGCGACAGCGACGCGGTGCTGATGACTTGCGCGGCTTCGCGCGGGCGAATCAGGGCTGCGTCTTCGAGCTGCATGAGTTGCTCGACGCGGTGCCTCTGGCGAATATCCTGCTCGTGGTCGATGCCACGACCGACGACGGCTTTCTGGCCGAGGTTCTCAGGCAAGGCTGGGCGCAAATCAGCGCCGGCTCGCACAATAGGTTCGATGCCGCGCCACGCGTGTGCATCTATCGTCTCGAGGTCGCCGGAGCGCGGGGGATCGGCAGGTTGGCCGCGACGCTGGCCGCGCTGTGCGGCCCCAGAACGGCGCCGGCCACCGCGTGAGCGATCGGCTTGGCGAAGCTGTGGGCTTGACGGGGATGCACGGGGCGTGATGCGGTTCGCGCTCCGCAATCGCCACAACCCAGGGGTCGCCGCATGCAGCCTGCTCCAGCCTTCGAGATCAAAGCCCGCGGCGCAGCGATTCCCGTGGTCGGCTACGGCACCATGGAGTTTCCCGAGCCCGACCGGGCGGCGGGCCTGGTGGCGCACGCCATCCGGCGCGGCTATCGCCATATCGATACCGCGCGCAAGTACGGGTCCGAACAGTGGGTCGGCGAGGGCATCAGGGCGTCGGGCATCGCCCGTGACCAGTTGTTCGTCACCACCAAAGTGACGGAGGACAATGCGCGCGCCAGCGACTTCGCCCGCTCGGTCGAGACCAGCCTCGAGACCCTGCGTCTCGACTATGTCGATCTGCTGCTGATCCACTGGCCGCAGCCGCGCGTGCCGCTGGCCGAGACGATGGGGGCGCTGGCCAAGGCCAAGCGCACCGGGCTGGCCCGCCATATCGGCGTCTCGAATTTCACCATTGCGCTGCTGGACGAGGCGGTCCAGGTCTGCCCCGAGCCGCTGGTCACCAACCAGATCGAATATCACGCCTATATCCGCCAGGATAAGGTGATTGCCGCCTGCCGCCGGCATGGGCTGCTGGTCACTTGCCACGTGCCGCTGGCGCGCGGGCTGCTGCTCGAGGATCCCGTCATCCGCGCCATCGCCGCCGCGCACAAGAAATCGGCGGCCCAGGTGGCGCTGCGCTGGCTGATCCAGCAGCCCGACGTCGGCGTCGTCCCACGCGCATTGCAGGAACGCGAAATCGAGGAAAACATCGATATTTTCGATTTCACCTTGAGCGATGCCGAGATGGCCCGCATCGGCGCGCTGCGCGACAAGAACGTGCGCGTCGTCGACCCGGAGGTGCGCCGGCCGGTGTGGGACGTAGGGTAATCTCACCCCTTGCCCGGCATATCCCCAAAGGCGCGTTGTGGCGTGGTGTTGAAGGCCGTCCCGGCCATCGAGCCGGCGTCGATCGATAGAATAATGCCGGTGACCCAGCGCGCCTGCTCCGAGGCCAGATAGACCACGCCGTTGCCGATATCCCAGCCGGTGCCCTCGGTCTGCAGCAGCGTGTTCTTGCGGCGTGCTTCCCGCAGCTCCGGCTCCATGCCTTGGGCATAGACCATGGGCGTGTAGACGTAGCCCGGTGCGATGCAGTTGACGCGGATGCCCTCGGGCCCGTGATGCGCCGCCATGGATCGCGTCATGTTCACCACGGCGCCTTTCGAGGCCGAGTAGAACAGATTGGGATTGCCGCCGCGCAGGCCGTCGATCGAGGCGATGTTGACGATGGCGCCGGCGCCCTGCTTGCGCATATGCGGGATGGCATGCTTGGCCATCAGCATCATCGAGGTGACATTGACGCGCATGGCCGCGTCCCACGCCTCCGGGTCGACGTCGACCGCGTTGCCGCGCGGCCCGCCAATGCCGACGTTGTTGACCAGCACGTCGAGACGGCCCCAGGCGGCGACCGTGGCGGCAACAGACGCCGCGCTGGAGGCGGGATCGGCGACATCGGCGACCACCACCATCGCGGTGCCGCCCTCCTTGTCGATCATCGCCTTGGTGGTTTCGGCCAACTCCCGGGTGGCGTCGAGCAGCGCCACCTTGGCGCCTTCGCGCGCCAGCAAGATGGCGGCGGCGCGTCCATTGCCGATGCCGTCGGCACGCGAGCCGGCGCCGGTGACGATGGCGACTTTGTCCTTCAGTCCTGTGTCGGGCATGCGCGAGTCCTGCCGGTGTGGTTGGGTCGATGCCGGCAGGATAACACCAGAATGCGGGTTGCGCATGCGCGAGCGGATCAGGACGGGCCGTGCCTGTTCCCTCGACCGGCCGCCCGCGCCTGCTGCAACTGCCGATCGGCAACACGCCGCACGACATGCGTCCGCTTGCGCTCCTTCGCGTGCATCGCCACTATGTCCCCGTCCACCAGTCCCCCCCTCGGTCAAGGCCAAGTCCAAGGCCAAAAAGTGGACATCTCAACTTTGCAGAGACAGGACATTCCACCTTGGGGCTAACAAATACCCTGATGCGTCTATCGACGTTGAGAAAACCCAGCTACTGTCATGAAGGGCTGCGACGACGATCGCGCGACAGAGCCCCAACACTCAACACCTTGCAGAAGGAGGAAACATGAAAGCCCTCAGACTGGCCGGCATGGCCGTCGCGATGACACTTGTGGCCGCAGTTCCAGCATCTGCACAGCAACCAGCGGGCTATGGAGCGCCCATCTCTCTCGACGCCGCCAAGAAGGCGATGGCGGTGGCGGAGGCGGAAGCCACGAAGAACAACTGGCAAGTTGCCATCGCCATCGTCGACACCACCGGCTCGCTCGTCATGCTGGTGAAGCTCGACAGTACGCAGACCGCGTCGGTGGCGATCGCCGAAGGCAAGGCCAAGACGGCAATGGACTTCCGGCGCCCGACCAAAGCCTTGCAAGACGCGATTGCGGGCGGCGGGGCAGGCCTGAGACTGCTCGCGCTCAACAATGCGACGCCGCTCGAAGGCGGGGTACCGATCATCGTCGGCGGCAAGATCGTGGGCGGCATCGGCGTGTCCGGCGTGGCGTCCGAGAATGACGCGAAAGTGGCCATCGCCGGCGCCGATGCGGTGAAATAGCAAAGCGCCCCCGACGGGCATTGCTGCAGCGGCGCGAGCGGATCGCGCCGCTGTGCCGCTCGCTCGTCAGGCGACGCGGCGCTGGGACGTGGACAAAATCGGCACGCACAGGTCCAGGCGCAGCTTGCCGGACTTGGGATCGAGTGGATCGGTCAAATAAGCCTCGAGCAGCGGCCGGTTGCCGTCGACGGTGACGCCGCGGCCCGGCGCCCATTCATTGCAGAGCCAGTGCATCTGAGGGGCGATGGTGGCGCTGCCCTGCGTGTGGCGATGGCGGACATAAGCGCCACCAGGCAGCACCTGCAGACCGATGCCCGCATCATGATCCTCCGCCAGATCGCCCGCTGCCTCGATGCAGGCGTCATAGCGCCCTTCGTTTTCGCCGGCGACGGCAGCATGATCGCGCACCAGCCCGTAAGCCCGGCTGATGTCATGGCGCACGCCTTTTGCATCGGCCCACCCGAGCAGCTTGGCCCAAGCCTGCAACGACGCAGCCGAAAGGACACCGCGCACCCGCACGAACAAGACCGGCGCCGGGCGCAAATAGACGATGCCTGTACTCATGTCACTTACTCCTCGTCGTTGCCGCGATGCGCGGTGCTGTTCCACGCACAGTCGACGTTGAGGGCAGTCTACACAGGATAAGCTTGGGCTGGCTTAAAGCCGCAGTTCAAATTGCAACTAATATGTACACCCCTTGCAGAGCAAGCATGGGGCAGCGCCGCGCCATCAGGCGCCGGCCAGGGTGCTGCGAATGGTCAAAATATCGCGCCATGCCAATCGCTTGGCGGCGGGTGTGCGCAGCAGGAAGGCGGGATGCAAGGTGGCCAGAACGCGCGCCGTGTGGCGACCCAGCGTTGCCTCGTGCCATTTGCCACGCACCCGCATGATGCCCTCGCTGACGTCGAGGACGGCCTTGGCCGCCACCCCCCCGAGCAGGAGGATGATCTCGGGGGCCACCAGCTCGATCTGGCGCTCCAGGAACGGCTGGCAAATCAGCACTTCCTGCGGGGTCGGCGTGCGGTTGCCCGGCGGGCGCCAGTAGACGACGTTGGTGATGTGAACATCGGCCTCGCTCAAGCCGGCAGCCGTTAACATCTTGTCGAGCAATTGTCCGGCCCGGCCGACGAAGGGGCGGCCCTCTAGGTCTTCCTCGCGACCCGGCGCCTCGCCGATCAGCATCAGGCGGGCGCGGTCCGCGCCGCGATAGAAGCACAGGGACTTGGCGGTGGCTTTCAGCGCGCAGCCGTCGAAGTTGGTGAGAAGTCTCTGCAACTGTCCGAGGGTTTCAGCGGTCTTGGCGAGTTGGCGCGCGGTGGCAGCGGCGGCATCGGGGGAAGCCGTCGGGAACTGGCGTGCGGTATTGCCGGGGTCAGACCCGTCCTGCCGGAGGCTGGCAACAATGGCGGGTCTGACCCCTAGCACCGGTGGCGCAGACTGGAGCGCAGGCTGGGGTGTGGGGTCAGACCCGTCCCGCCGGAGGCGGGCAACAATGGGGGGGCTGACCCCGGCCACTGGCGGCGCCGGCCCAGGCTCGGGCGCAAAGCTCAGGTCCTGGCCCGGAACGGCCGGCCCGCGCGCGATCCAGTCGGTCGCCACGCCGTCGACGGCGGCCTCGGCGCCCATGGCGACCTGCCATTCGAGCCATGCAACCAGAGCCTGCCGTGTGTGGGGTTCCATCATCGAGGTTCAGTCTAGCCGATCGACGCGCCGATTTCACGCGTGCATGGCTGCCTCGCGCGCATGCCGCGCCGCTTGACGCTGGCGACGCTTGGGCCCTATCGAACCAATCCATGGGGTACAGTTCGGATCGAGATAGGACACGACATGGCTTCGAGCGACACTGATCTGCCGGCCCGCGAGGCGATGGAGTTCGACGTGGTGATCGTCGGCGCCGGGCCGGCCGGTCTTGCGGCCGCCATCCGGCTGAAGCAGCTGGCTGCCGAGAGTAGCCGCGAAGTTTCCGTGGTGGTGCTGGAGAAGGGCTCGGAGGTCGGCGCGCACATCCTTTCCGGCGCCGTCATCGATCCGATCGGCCTCGATCGCCTGATTCCCGATTGGAAGGAGAAGGGCGCGCCGATCGATACGCCGGTCACCGAGGATTGTTTCCTGGTGCTTGGGCCTCGGGGCGACCTGAGGTTGCCCAACATCCTCATGCCGCCGCTGATGAACAACCACGGCAACTATATCGTCAGCCTCGGCGCGGTGTGCCGCTGGCTCGGCGAGCAGGCGGCCGGGCTCGGCGTCGAGATCTATCCGGGGTTTGCCGCGGCGGAAGTGCTGCGCGACGGCGCCGGCCCGGTGGTGGGCGTGGCGACAGGCGATATGGGAGTCGGCCGCGACGGCAAGCGCAAGGACAGCTTCGTGCGCGGCATGGAGTTGCGCGGCAAGTACACGCTGATCGCGGAAGGCGCGCGCGGCTCGCTGACAAAGCAGTTGATCCATGATTTCAAACTGAGTGAAGGCCGCGAACCGCAGAAGTATGGCATCGGCCTCAAGGAGCTGTGGCAGGTCGCGCCGGAGAAGCACCAGAAGGGTCTGGTGCAGCACTCCTTCGGCTGGCCGCTGGACGGGCGCACCGGCGGCGGCTCGTTCCTCTATCACTACGGCGACAATCTGGTCTCGGTCGGTTTCGTCGTGCATTTGAACTACGACAATCCGTACCTCTCCCCCTACGAGGAGTTCCAGCGCTTCAAGACGCACCCTGCCATTGCCGGCACCTTCGCGGGCGGCAAGCGCATTTCCTATGGTGCGCGCGCCATCACCGAGGGTGGCTGGCAGTCGATCCCGCGGCTGATCTTCCCGGGCGGGGCGCTGCTCGGCTGCGCGGCGGGCCTCGTCAACGTGCCGCGCATCAAGGGCAGCCACAACGCCATCCTGTCGGGCATCCACGCGGCCGAGGCCGCCTTCGCGGCGCTCGGGCAGGGGCGCGCGCACGACCGGCTGGTGGCCTACGAGCGCGACGTGCTGGAAGGCCCGATCGCCCGCGATCTGCGCCCCGTGCGCAACGTCAAGCCGATGTGGTCGCGCTTCGGCACCTGGGCTGGCATCGCGCTCGGCGGCCTCGACATGTGGCTCAATACGATCCTGCCGGGCATTGGCCTCGGCTACACGCTGAGGCACAAGAAGAACGACGCGCAGAGCATCAGGCGGGCGAGCAAGGCCACGCCGATCGCCTACCCGCGGCCCGATGGCGTGCTGACCTTCGACCGGCTGACCAACGTGTCGTTCTCCGGCACCAACCACGAGGAGGACCAGCCGGTCCACCTCAAGCTGACTGATCCAAGCATTCCGATCGCGGTCAATCTGCCGGAATGGGCCGAGCCGGCGCAGCGCTATTGTCCGGCGCAGGTCTACGAGGTGATCGAGGAGGCGGACGGCAAGAAACGCTTCCAGATCAACGCGCAGAACTGCGTGCACTGCAAGACCTGCGACATCAAGGACCCGAGCCAGAACATCACCTGGGTGACGCCCGAGGGCGGCGGTGGGCCGAATTACGCGGGGATGTGACCGGGCGGGGTCAGACGCTCGCGTCTGGTCCCTTATGTGGCCCGCGCTCGCCACCTACGTCGCGGCTGGGTCGACGCCGGTGCTCTACAAGGGGTCTACAAGGGGTCTACAAGGGGTCTACAAGGGGTCAGACCCAAGGGTCTGACCCCGACCGTGCGCTCGTAGCTGGCCATCAGGGCATCGCCGGCGCCATGGGGTTGGTGATGCGCGTGGTCTGCTCTGCGATGATGTGTACCGGGATTTCTGCAAGGTCTGAAGCAACGCCGTTGGCCTCCAACAGCTCCGGGATCATCACAAGCACTTTGTCGCGCAGCTCCTCCAGCGTATCGGCCTCTGTGACCAGCCCCGGCACGTCCTCGGAGGTCGCAACCCACACGGCCGCCTCGGCGTCCCAGCGTGCCCTGACGAGGATCATAGAGCTTTGCATTCCGCGTTCCTCCACCAGAGCAACATAGTGCATGACGAACCTGCGGAGAAGTGAGGTAAGTTAGGAATGCCACATCATTCTGGGCCAGGAGCCGCCCGCTGCGCTTGGCCACGCCACCCCGCTGCGTTTACTATCGCTCAGCTTGGCGACCCAACAACCCCCGACCCCGGAGCACCCCCATGCGCCTCAAGGACAAAGTCGCCATCGTCACCGGCGGTGGACGCGGCATCGGCCGCGACATCACGCTGGCCTATGCCAGGGAAGGCGCCAAGGTCGTGGTCGCCGAGATCGATCCGGCCACCGCCGAGGCGACCGCCAGGGAAGCCGCCGCGACGGGCCCAAAGTGCATCGGCATCGCCGTCGACGTCGCCAAGCCGGCCGACGTCGATCGCCTGGTTGCCGCCACCATCAAGGAATTCGGCCGCATCGACATCCTCGTCAACAACGCCATGAAGATCATGCCCGGTAAGCTCGAGGAACTGCCGCTCGACTCCTGGGATACGACCATGAACATCGGCCTGCGCGGCGCGTTCTACACGAGCCAGCAGGCGGCCAAGCACATGATCAAGCAGAAGTCCGGCGCCATCGTCAATATCGCCTCGATCGCCGGCCTGTTTCCCTACAATTGGGCCGGCTCCTACTCGGTGGTGAAGGCCGGTCTGATCATGTTGACCAAGTTGCAGGCGCTGGAGTGGGGCCCCTATAACGTGCGCTCCAACGCCATTACGCCGGGCTACATCCGCACGCCGGGCACGGAGGGGATGTACGCCGACCCCGAGATCTACGAGGGTCGCCGCAAGGGCGTGCCGATGGGCCGCGTCGGCTCGGGCGCGGACATCGCCGGGCCCGCCATCTTCCTCGCCTCCGACGAAGCTCAGTACACCAGCGGCAGCGTGCTCGGCGCCGATGGCGCGCAGGCCGTGGCCTATTTTGCGTCCGTACCCGGACGGCGGTTCTCGGGCGGACGCATGGATTGAAAGTGACCGTGGGAGGGGCGGGGTCAGACCCTTGGGTCTGCCCCCTTGTTCGGCACGCCCTGACCACTTGCGACGCGGCTGGGTCGACGCCGGTAGTCACAAAGGGGTCAGACCCAAGGGTCTGACCCCGACCGACGTTCACTTCATCGCGGCAGGTCGCTGCGACCCATCAGCCACTTGTCGATCTCGTGCGCGGCCTGGCGGCCCTCGCGGATCGCCCAGACGACGAGGCTCTGGCCGCGGCGCACGTCGCCGGCCGCGAACAGCTTGGCCGCGCCCGGTACCTTGTAGTCGCGCTCGCTGGCGTCGAGCCCCTTGAAGCGGCCACGCGGCACGATGGCGAGCCCCAGCTCCTTGGCGAAGGTGGTCTCGACCGGGCCGGCAAAACCCATGGCGAACAGCACCAGGTCGGCATCGAACGACCCCTCAGTACCCGGCACGGGCTGCATTTTGTCGTCGACGCGGGTGTAGTTGAGCTTCGTGACCTTGCCGCCTTTGCCGGAGAACCCCGTGGTCGAGATCGAGTACTCGACCTTGGCGCCCTCGGCCTGGGAGGAGGAGACGCGCAGCTTCACAGGCCAGTGCGGCCAGGACAGGGACTTGTTCTCTTTCGCCGGCGGCAACGGCATGATTTCGAGTTGGGTGACCGATTTGGCGCCTTGCCGGAACGAGGTGCCGATGCAGTCCGAACCCGTATCGCCGCCGCCGATGACGATGACGTGCTTACCCTTGGCGCTGATCTCGCTGGTGCCTTTGGCTTGCTTCTCGCCGGATACGCGGCGGTTCTGCTGCGGCAGGAAATCCATGGCAAAATGCATGCCGTCGAGGTCGCGGCCCGGGGAATCGGCAAAGAAGTCGAAGGGCGCTTCGGAGCCGGCCGCGATCAGCACCGCGTCGTGCTTCTTGGTCAGCGCCTTGGCGGTGATGTCGCGGCCGACTTCGACGCTGCAATGAAAGGTCACGCCCTCGGCCTGCATCTGCTTGACGCGGCGCTCGACCACCGACTTCGCCATCTTGAAGTCCGGGATGCCATAGGTGAGCAGCCCGCCGGGCTTGGCGCTCCTCTCGTAGACATGCACCTCGTGGCCGGCGCGGGCAAGCTGCTGGGCGGCGGCGAGACCGGCGGGGCCGGAGCCGATGATGGCGATCTTCTTGCCGGTCTTCGTCTCCGGCTTTTGTGGCGCGATCCAGCCTTCCTCGAAGCCGCGGTCGGCGATGGCGCACTCGATGGTCTTGATGGTGACCGGGTTGTCGTCGATGTTCAGCGTGCAGGCGGCCTCGCATGGCGCCGGGCACACCCGCCCCGTCACCTCAGGGAAGTTGTTGGTCGAATGCAGGTTGCGCAGTGCGGTCTGCCAGTCGCCCTTGTAGACGAGGTCGTTCCAATCCGGGATCTGATTATTCACCGGGCAGCCGGTGTGGCAGTAGGGGGTGCCGCAATCCATGCAGCGCGCGGCCTGGCTCTTCGTGTCTTTTTCCGAGAGCGGGACGACGAACTCCTCGTAATGCTTGACGCGCTCCTCGACCGGCTTGTAGCCGCGGTCGGTGCGGTCGATTTCGAGGAAGCCTGTGATCTTGCCCATGGTCGGTCGTCCTGTGGTCGGCGGTTTTGCTGTGTGTGAATACGGCTTTTTATGCTATACACTCGTCACCAACCGACATCGCAGGAGGTGACCGTGAAGGTGAGTAAGATTGGCGACGATCTCGCCGTCCTGCTTCCCGCCGAGGTGGTCGAGAAGCTGGGCCTCGTCATCGGCGACGAGGTGGAGGTGCAGCCTGTTGCGAAGCCGACCGCGCGGTCGCAGGCCGACATCGACGCCGCTTTCGAGCGTATCAGGGCGATGCGCGGAAGTTTGCCGGCCGGTTATAAGTTCAAGCGATCGGACGCCTACGAAGATGGCGAATACTGATCCGTTTCTGGATACGAATGTCCTGCTGTATCTCGTTAGCGGAGAGGCGGCTAAAGCCAACCGCTCGGATGCACTGGTCAAGGCGGGAGCCGTGATCAGCGTGCAGGTGTTGAACGAGTTCACCCGGGCAGGTCTGCGCAAATTTGCGATGTCATTTGCGCAGGTGAGGGATGTCCTCGATGCCGTGCGCATGACGTGCCAGGTGGTTCCCCTGACCGTCGAGGTGCATGATCGGGCATTCCGCCTGGCTGAGCGATACCAGTTGCACATATATGACGCGAACGTCGTCGCCGCCGCCCTGTTGGCCGGCTGCACCACGCTGTACTCCGAGGACATGCACGACGGTCTCGTCATCGATAAGCTCACGATCCGCAATCCTTACCGACCCTCCGGCCCGCTGTAGGCCCGCTCGACCTTCGCCACCCGCAGTTCGTAGTGCGCGTACCAGAGCTCCTTGCCGAGCTTTTGTGCCACGAGATGTTGTGCCTCACTCTTCCAGGCGGCAATGCTCGCCTCGTCGCGCCAGTAGGAAACCGTGATGCCGAAGCCTCCCGGATCGCGCGCACTCTCCGCACCGAGGCATCCAGGCTGCTGGCGGGCGAGGGCGTCCATCTCCTCCGCCATCGCCGCATAGCCGTGCTCCACGTTCGTTCTCATCGATGTGAAGATCACGGCGTAGTAGGGCGGGGTGGGGAGGGTGGCGAATGTTGGAGTCATGGTCTCACGTTTTCCGATTACGGCCATCCATCTGGTCTCGCCCGAAACGGATGAGCTCGGTAACGTCGCCAGTCGTAGCAACAGGCTCGGCGCCCGCCATCAAGGCATCGAACTCGTCTCGAGCCCGCGGGTCCACCTCGAAACATTGCATGCCGGCTTGATGCTCGAACGTCAGGAGGCCGAAGCGGGGGCCGTCCAGCTTCGTGCAAACTCCCCAGCTGGCCCCGAGCTGACCTTTCAGCGCAGCGAAATGGCGGCAGCCGCACGAGCAGTCCGGATACGCCTGCTCAGGAGTTTCCCAACGCACAATCTCGCCGCCATAGTCCCGGTAGTCCGTCTGGAGGCGGACGACACGTTCGAGTAATGCTTGATGCAGGCCTTTAATCATCGTCTGCTTTCCCACCGCGCCAATTCGTAAGTCGGGTCGAGCCCTTCGCGAGACCCGACATTCCGGGCCATTGGTGAGATGTCGGGTCTCCCCCGGATTAAATCCGGGGCTCGACCCTACCTACGCCTCGCCCCTACTTCCTCACTCCGATCTCAATCACCTCGAGCCCGGTCGTGTCCGCGGCTTGCATCTTGGCCATCTTGGCCAGTGCGTCGCGGTATTCGACCGGCATCACCTTCTTGAACTTGCCGGCCCACGTCGGCCAGTCGGCCAGGATCAGCTTGGCCTTGGCGGAATTCGTGTAGTGCGCATGCCGCGTGATCAGGCGATGCAGGCGCTCTGCGTCGTCCCGCGTCATGTCGCCCATGATATCGACCAAACCGTGACTGGCGAGATCGCCACCCTGGTTGGCGAGCTTGCGCATGACCGCCTCCTCGGCTTCCACCGGCTCGAGGTCGGCCATCGACAGGTTGCACTTGCGGTCGAAATCGCCGGCCTCGTCCAGCACGTAGGCGATGCCGCCCGACATGCCGGCGGCGAAATTGCGCCCCGTGGGGCCGAGCACGACGACGACGCCGCCGGTCATGTATTCGCAGCCGTGGTCGCCGGTGCCTTCGACGACGGCGACGGCGCCGGAATTACGCACGGCGAAGCGTTCGCCGGCGACGCCGCGGAAATAGCACTCGCCGGTGATGGCCCCGTACAGCACGGTATTGCCGACGATGATCGACTCCTCGGGCACGATGCTGGACTTGGGATCGGGCCGGACGATCAGCTTGCCACCCGATAGCCCCTTGCCGACGTAGTCGTTGGCTTCGCCGACCAGATCGAGGGTCAGGCCGTGGGCAGCCCAGGCGCCGAAGCTCTGGCCGGCGGTGCCTTTGAGCGATAGCCAGATGCTGTCGTCGGGCAAACCGGCATGGCCGAAGCGCTTGGCGATCTCGCCCGACAGCATGGCGCCCGTGGCGCGGTCGCGGTTGGTGATGGCGAGTTCGGCCTTGACCGGCTTGCGGTGCTCCAGCGCCGGCTTGGCAAGGCGGATCAGCTTGGTGTCGAGCACCTTGTCGAGGCCGTGGTTCTGCCGTTCCGAGTTCCACACCGCCACGTCTTGCGGCACGCGCGGCCTGTGGAACAGCGCGTCGAAATCGAGCCCATGTGCCTTCCAGTGCTGCAGGGCGCGGTCCTTGTCGAGGATGTCGGTACGCCCGATCAGCTCATTGAAGGTCTTCATTCCGAGCGAGGCCAGGATCTCGCGCATTTCCTCGGCAACGAAGAAGAAGAAATTGATGACGTGCTCGGGCTTGCCTTTGAAGCGGGCGCGCAGCACTGGGTCCTGGGTGGCGACGCCAACCGGGCAGGTGTTGAGGTGGCACTTGCGCATCATGATGCAGCCGGCCGCGATCAGCGGCGCGGTGGCGAAGCCGAACTCATCGGCGCCGAGCATGGCGCCAATCGCCACGTCACGGCCGGTGCGCACGCCGCCATCGACCTGCACGGCAATGCGGCCCCTGAGCCGGTTCAGCACCAGCGTCTGATGGGTTTCGGCCAGACCGATCTCCCAGGGCGAGCCGGCGTGCTTGATGGAGGTCAGCGGCGAGGCGCCGGTGCCGCCCTCGAATCCGGCGATCGTCACGTGGTCGGCGCGCGCCTTGGCGACGCCGGCAGCGACCGTGCCGACGCCGACCTCGGAGACCAGCTTGACCGAGACGTCGGCGGCCGGATTGACGTTCTTCAGGTCGAAAATGAGCTGGGCGAGGTCCTCGATCGAATAGATGTCGTGGTGCGGCGGCGGCGAGATCAAGCCGACGCCAGGCGTGGAATGGCGCACTTTGGCGATCACCTGATCGACCTTGTGGCCGGGCAACTGGCCGCCTTCGCCGGGCTTGGCGCCCTGTGCCATCTTGATCTGCATGACATCGGAATTGATCAGATATTCCGTCGTCACACCGAAGCGGCCGGAAGCCACCTGCTTGATCGCCGAGCGCATGGAATCGCCATTCGCCATCGGCTTGTAGCGGTCGGATTCTTCCCCGCCCTCGCCGGTGTTCGACTTGCCGCCGATGCGGTTCATGGCGATGGCCAGCGTGGTGTGCGCCTCGCGCGAGATCGAGCCGTAGCTCATGGCGCCGGTGGAGAAGCGCTTGACGATGTTCACAGCCGGCTCCACGTCCTCGATCGCGATCGGCTTGCGGCCGAGCTCAGCGGCGCCCTTGATGCGGAACAGGCCACGCAGCGTCATCAGCTGCTCGGACTGGTCATTGATCTGGCGCGCGTAATCGCGGAATTTCTGCGGCAGCTTGCCGGCTTTGGCGTCCTCGATGGCGGTGCCGCGAACCGCGTGCTGCAGGTCGGCGACCACGGTGGGACGCCACATATGCGCCTCGCCGCGCAGGCGGTAGGCATACTCGCCGCCGACATCGAGTTGGCCATCGAGTGCCGGCACGTCGCCGAAGGCCTGGCGATGGCGCTCCACGGTCTCGCGCGCGATCTCGCGCAGGCCAACGCCCTCCACCTGGGTGTGGGTGCCGGTGAAATATTTCCGCACGAAGCTCGTGCGCAATCCCACCGCATCGAAGATCTGCGCGCCGCAATAGGACTGGTAGGTCGAGATGCCCATCTTCGACATGACCTTGAGCAGACCCTTGTCGACGGCCTTGATGTAGCGCTTGACCGCTTCCTTGAGCGGCAGGTCGGCGTCGAGGTCGGGGAGCATCTGCTCGATCGTCTCGAAGGCGAGATAGGGGTTGATGGCCTCCGCGCCATAGCCCGCCAGCGTGGCGTACTGGTGCACCTCGTGCGCCTCGCCGGTCTCGACCACGAGGCCGACGGAAGTCCGCAGCCCCTGCCGGATCAGGTGATGATGCACGGCCGAGGTCGCCAGCAGCGCCGGGATCGGCACGCGATCGGGCCCGCAGCCGCGATCCGACAGGATGATGATGTTATAATCCTTGGAGCGTACGGCCTCCTCGGCCTCCGCGCATACGCTATCGAGCGCCGGCCCCATGCCCGCCGAGCCCTTGTCGGCTGGATAGGTGATGTCGATGGTGATCGAGGAGAAGTGGTTGTCCTTGACCTCGCCGATCTGGCGGATGCGTTCCAATTCGTCGTTGCTCAGCACCGGCTGATAGACCTCGAGCCGCTTGACCTTGGAGGTGCCCTCCAGGTCGAGCAGGTTCGGCCGCGGTCCGATGAAGGAGACGAGGCTCATGACGATCTCTTCACGGATCGAGTCGATCGGCGGGTTCGTCACCTGGGCGAAGTTCTGCTTGAAGTAGGTGTGCAGCGGCTTGGACTTGAACGACAGCGCCGAGATCGGTGTGTCGTTGCCCATCGAGCCGACGGCCTCTTGACCCGTGTGCGCCATCGGCGCCATCAGGAACTTCAGACTCTCCTGCGTGTAGCCGAACGCCTGCTGCAGATCGAGCAGGCTGACATTGGAGCGCTTGGGCGCCTTCTTGCCCTTCAGCGGCAGGTCCGACACCTGGATCTGCGTGCGCCTCAGCCAGGTGCCATAGGGGTACTTGGCGGCAAGCTCGGCCTTGAGTTCGTCGTCGGAGATGATGCGGCCTTGCGCGAGGTCGATCAGCAGCATCTTGCCCGGCTGCAGGCGCCACTTCTTGGCGATCATCGCCTCGTCGATCGGCAGCACGCCCGCTTCCGAGGACATGATGACGCGATCGTCCGTGGTGACCAGGTAGCGGGCGGGCCGCAAGCCATTGCGGTCGAGCGTGGCGCCAATCTGGCGTCCGTCCGTGAACGCCATGGCCGCGGGGCCGTCCCACGGCTCCATCAGGCAGGCGTGATACTCGTAGAAGGCCTTGCGCGTCGACTCCATCAGTGGATTGCCGGCCCAGGCTTCCGGGATCAGCATCATCGCCGCGTGCGACAGGGAGTAGCCGCCCATGGTCAGGAATTCGAGCGCATTGTCGAAGCAGGCGGTGTCGGACTGGCCTTCGTAGGAAATGGGCCAGAGCTTGGAGATTTCGTTGCCATAGAGCGGTGACGCCACGGAGGCCTGCCGCGCCGCCATCCAGTTGACGTTGCCGCGCAGCGTGTTGATCTCGCCGTTGTGCGCGACCATGCGGTAGGGGTGGGCAAGCTTCCAGGAGGGGAACGTGTTGGTCGAGAAGCGCTGGTGGATCAGGGCCATCGCCGAGGTCAGGCGCTCGTCGGACAGGTCTTTGTAGTAAGCCTTGACCTGATAGGAGAGGAACATCCCCTTGTAGACCAGCGTGCGCGAGGACAGGCTCACCGTGTAGTGGCCGATGTCGCGCTGCTTGTAGGCGAAATAGATGGCGTTGGAGACCACCTTGCGGATCATGTAGAGCCGGCGCTCGAACTCGTCCTGCGACGCCATAGCCTTCGGCCGGCCGATGAAAATCTGCCGGTGCACGGGCTCGGTTGCCTTGACCATCTCCGACAGACAGGAATTGTCGACCGGCACGGAGCGCCAGCCCAGGAATTCGAGGCCTTCCTCGCGAATGATGCGCGCCCACACCCGCTCGCAATGGGCTCTCAACCGCTCGTCCTGCGGCAGGAAGATATGGCCGACCGCATAGTGGTCGGGCTTGGGCAGCTTGATGCCGAGCGCCGCGGTTTCCTCGCGCAGCAACGCGTCCGGTATCTGGACCAGAATGCCCGCTCCGTCGCCGGCCAGCGGATCGGCGCCGACAGCGCCGCGGTGTTCGAGGTTTTCCAGGATCGCCAGGGCGTCGAGGACGGTGCGGTGGGTCCGCTTGCCCTTGAGATCGGCAATGAAGCCGACGCCGCACGCGTCGATCTCCCGCGTTGCGTCATAAAGGCCCTGGGAGGGCGGACGTTCGAATGCTGATGGCAGGGTGTCGTCAGTCATCTTCCGACCTCGGGATGATGTCGTTAGGCGCCGTAATGACTTCAGGATCGACGGGTGAGGCCGGTTTGCCTCTTTGCCCGATCGACCGATCGGGCTCCGCAAGGCACCGCTTGTTGCGTGCCGGTGCTTCTTGCGTGCCGGTTTTACTTGCGTGACGGTGTCGAGACCCTAACGGGTCGCTCAGGCTGCAATACGCGATTTTCGCGGCCACGCACAATGCCGGCGCGCCTGCTTTCGCCGGCCTCCGCGCGGGAAGACGACACTAGCCAGGCCTTCAGCCGCTGTTCGTTCGACAGACCTATTCCGAACGGTTGCCACCGCTCACTCTCCTGCCACCTACCGCCCTCTTCCATAAAGGACAGCAATGCTGACCTTTTCCAAAGTTAAACAGAAGTTGGCCGACATGACAAGTGGCAATGCGCGACAGGTAGATGCAACATACCCGCCGCCACCTCGTGATTGCATTCCTTGGCAAGCAGGGGAGGGCGCGCGGCCATTCAATGACCCTTCGGCTGGACTTGCAGTCGATCGACGCAGGCGATGCCGATCGCCGACAAAATGAAGATGGTGTGGATGATGGTCTGCCACATGATGCCGGCTTCGGTGTAGTTGGACTCTGGTTTACCCAGATTGCCCGCCTCGATGAACGTCCTGAGCAGGTGGATCGAGGAAATTCCGATGATGGCCAGGGCGAGCTTGATCTTGAGCACGCTGGCGTTGACGTGATCCAGCCATTCCGGCTGGTCGGGATGGCCTTTCAGGTGCAGGCGAGAGACGAACGTTTCGTAGCCGCCGACGATGACCATCACCAACAGGTTCGAGATCATCACCACGTCGATCAGCCCGAGAACCACCAGCATGATCTGCTGCTCGGTGATGGTTGCGGCATGCCGGACCAGGTGCCACAGCTCCTTCAGGAACAAAATGACGTAGACGCCTTGCGCCACGATCAAACCGAGATATAGCGGCACCTGCAGCCAGCGCGAGCCGAAAATGAGCTGCGGCAACGGGCGCAGCCCACGGTAGTCCGGATTTGGAAGCATTTTTCCCACGTCGGTTGGAGAGCGATCGACCGGCTCATTGAGCACGGACTTAAAGTTTTGTTTCCCCGCTTTGGCCGACAAAGTCTAATGAATTCGGGTCGCAGGCTGCAAGGGTCGCGGCGGTCCACGGCATCCGGCTGGAGCGTGCGTTGTCGCAACAGGGAAGAATGTATAACAACGCCGGACTTGTAAAGCCGTCGGCCAATCTTGGCCAGCGCTGGAATGAGCACGTGCTGGAATGAGCAAATGATGCCTGATCGCGGAGCAATCCGCTCGCCTCTGCAGCAACGGGGCAAGCAAGTCGTGCTGACCGTCGGCGGGCAGCGCATCGAAGCGCACGCCGGCGAGATGCTGGCGGCGGCATTGCTGGCGGCCGGCGTTGTCGCGCTGCGGCAGGCCCCCAGTCGCGGCGGGCCACGTGGCGCGTTCTGCCTGATGGGCGTGTGCCAGGAGTGCCTGGTTCGCGTCGGCGGCAAGCTGCGTCAGGCCTGCATGGTGACGGTCGCCGACGGCCTCGAGGTCGAGTTCATCGGGTCCGGGAAAAAAACGGCATGACGGCGGCGTTCGATCTGATCGTGATCGGCGCTGGCCCGGCCGGCGGCATGGCGGCGCTGGCCGCGGCACGCCACGGTCTTTCGGTGGCCCTGCTCGACGAGGCGGCGGCGCCGGGTGGACAGGTCTATCGCGCCCCGGCTGACGGGCTGCGGGCGCCGCCGGGCCAGCACGACGCCGATGCCCTGGCGGGCCACGCGCTGCGCCGCGACGTGGCGGCATCCCAGGTGACATGGCTGCCGTCGCGCCGCGTCTGGTCGGTCGCGCTGGGCTATCGCGTCGATGTCGTTGGAACTGACGGCCATGCGGCCTACACCGCGCCGCGCCTGATTGCGGCCACCGGCGCGCACGAAAGGGTGATTCCATTTCCCGGCTGGACGCTGCCCGGCGTCATTGGCCTTGCCGCCGCGACGATCCTGCTCAAGTCGCAGTCCATGCTGCCGGGGCGGCGCACCGTGGTGGCCGGCTGCGGCCCGCTGCTGGCCGCGGTGGCGGCCGAGATTGTCGCGGCCGGCGGCACGGTGGTGGCGATCGTCGACACCGCCCATCCTCGGGACTGGCTTGCGGCCCTGCCGCGCATGTTGGGCGAGCCTCGCCTGCTGTTGCGCGGCGCGGGCTGGGCGCTGAGCCTCAAGCGGGCGCGCGTGCCGGTCTATTTCGGTCACGCGATCCGGGCGGCGCAGGGTGGCGAGCGTATCGAGGGCGTGCGCATCGGGCCTGTCGATCGGTCAGGCGCCGCCACGTCCGGGCCCGCGATTGCATGCGCGACCGATGCGCTCGTCGTTGGCAATGGCCTGGTGCCGGGCGGCGAGATCCCGCGCCTCCTGCGCGCCGCAATGACGTACTCGAGGCGGCGTGGCGGCTGGATACCAAAGGTCGATGGGTTCGGCCGGACCAGCCTGCCTGGCCTTTTTGCGGTGGGAGACGGGGCCGGCATTCGCGGCGCCAAGCCGGCTCTGCTGGCGGGGGAAATCGCTGGCCTGACAGCGGCACTCGATGCGGGATGCCTGACACAGGACGAGCACGCCGACCAGACGGCGCCGCTGCGAAGGCAGCTGGCGTCTTATGCGCCGTTCGCCGACGCCATGGCCGGTCTGATGGCGTTGCAGCCGGCGCAGGTCGCGTCCATTCCGCCCGAGACCATCGTCTGCCGCTGCGAGAATATTTCGCGCCAGGTGATCGAGGCCGCGGCCCGATCCGGCGCCCACGACGTCAATCAGCTCAAGCATTTCACGCGCTGCGGCATGGGGCCGTGCCAGGGTCGCATGTGCGGCGACGTAGCGGCGGAAATCCTGGCTCGGACGCGGCGATTGCCGCGCGCCAGCGTCGGGTACTGGACCGGGCGCCCGCCGCTGCGCCCGGTGCCGCTCGAGGACCTCGTCGGCGACTTCGACTACAGCGATATCCCGATACCAAAGCCGGCGCCGCTATGACCGCCAAGCATGATCTCGTCGTCATCGGCGGCGGCATCCATGGCGCGACGGTGGCGCTGCTGGCGGCGCGTGGCGGCATGCAGGTGGCGCTCATCGAGCGCGATCAGATCTGCCGCGGCGCTTCCGGCGTCAATGCCGGCACGCTGACCATGCAGACGACCCGCGTGGCGCTGATCCCCTATGCGATGAAAGGGCACGCCATGTGGGCCTCGGCCCGCGCCTGGCTCGGGCACGATGTCGGCGTCGTCGTCTGTGATGGCCTCTCCCTCGCCTTCACCGAGCCGGAAGAGGAGCTGCTCACGTTCCGCGCCGGCAAACGCCGTGAGGCCGGCGCGCCGATCGAGATCGTGACCGGGCACAGGGCTCGCGAAATCGAGCCCGGCTTGTCCGACCAGGTGCGCGTCGCCGGTTGGTGCAAGGTCGACGGCTTCGCCAACGCCTCCCTGACGGGCCTCGCCTACCGGCGCGCGCTGATCGCCGCCGAGGTCAAGCTGCACGAGCAGACCACGGCAACTGACATCATTCCACAGGTGCGCGGCTTTCGTGTCGAGACCTCGAACGGACCCATCGACGGCCGCCGCCTCGTCATTGCCGGGGGCGTCTGGATCGAGCCGATGCTGGCCTGGCTCGGCCGGCGCCTGCCGATCAAGGTGCGCGTCAACCAGCTGTCCGTGACCGAGCGCCTCGCCCCGGTGATGCGCACGCAGGTCGGCATCGCCTCGGGGCTGCTGTCGCTGAAACAATATCCGCACGGCACGGTCGTCATCGGCGGCGGCTGGCAGGGCCAGGGCGACCGCGACAGCGGCGCTGGTGACCTGCTCCCCGACAACATCGTCGGCAACGTGCGCCTGGCCTGTCACGCCATCCCGGCCTTGCGGGAGGCGCGGCTGACGCGCTGCTGGACCGGTTTCGAGGCCGAGACGGCGGACGGGTTGCCCGCCGTGGGACCACTTCCGGGTTTAGACGATGCTTACGTCTGCGGCGGCGTGCACTCGGGCTATACCAGCGGGGGCTATATCGGCAGCCTGCTGGCCGATCAGTTGCTGGGCCGCCAGCCGGAGATGCCACTGTTCCCGATCGACCGGCTGCTGGCCGCCGCGCACGCTTGCGACCAGCAGCCGAGTAGTCAATAGTCATCCCTCCTCCCCGCCCTGCAGCAGGGAGAATGGCATGGCCCTCAGGCGAATAACCCTGAATGGAAACAAAACTTTACCGATTTTGATGTTTGCGGCAGCCTGTAAGCCATCGTCGCTTTATATAGAGGTGCTACTGCACAACTGGACGGAGCCGGCGTGCTTCCAGTATTCAAGAGCGCGATAACGCAATGGCGGGCGGTAAGCCTTGCCAGTCAATTCCTGCTGGTCAGCACATGTGTCACCCTGGCCAGCATCGTGCTGATCGGTCAATGGCTGTCGTATCGCATCGAGGACGGTGTGACCAAGAACACCGCGCTGGCCACGGCGTTGTATGTCGAGAGTTTCGTCAGCCCGAAGCTGCAGAGCCTTGCCGATGACGATGCGTTCCAGCCCGACGTGCAGCAGGAGTTGCAGCGGCTAATGCGAGAGACGGTGCTCGGACAACGCATCTTTGCCTACAAGGTTTGGAAACAAAACGCACAGATCATCTATGCCAGCAACCAGGCGTTGATCGGCGCGACCGTCCAGTCGACGGCCAACTTGCGCGAGGCCTGGAGCGGACGCGTGGCCGCCAAGTTCGATCAAAACGAGCACGTCGAAGATCGGTCCGGGCGGCGCAGCCGCCCTACCCTGCTCGAAGTCTACGTGCCGATCAGAAAGGCGTACGCCGACACCGTGATCGCGGTCGTCGAGTTCTACGAGGAAGCCGACAAGCTGAAGAGCGACATCTTCCGGGCCAAACTGGAATCCTGGCTGATATTGGGCGGGGTCGGACTGCTGGCGGTCATGGCCCTGTACGGCACGGTTGCCGGTGCCAGCAGGACCATCGAGCAGCAGCGGCGCTCATTGGAGGGCCGGGTCGCCGAGCTGTCGAACCTTCTCGACCAGAACCAGTCCCTGCGCGGTCGGCTCGAGCGGTCGTCCCTACGTACGGCCGAGATCAACGAGCACTATCTGCGCCGGCTGGGATCGGAGCTGCACGATGGCCCGGCACAACTCGTCAGCCTGGCGCTGTTGCGGTTCGATGCGGCACGCAAACCGGCCGCGCCCCCTCCTGGCCGCGAGACCACCAGCTCGCTGCCGGTCAACGACAAGGCGATGATCCGCGGAGCGCTGTCGGATGCGTTGAACGAGATTCGCAATATCGCCATTGGCCTGTCCCTGCCCGAGGTCGAGCAGCTGACCGTCGGCGAGGCCATCAAAGTGGCGGTGAAAGCGCACGAGCGACGCACCGGTACCAAGGTCGAACTCGTCGTCGGTCAACTGCCCGAAACCAGCCCACATATCACCAAGGCGACCTGTTTCCGGTTCGTCCAGGAGGGGCTGAACAATGCGGCGAACCACGGCAAGGGGGTCGGCCAGAGAATCGTGGCGCGCAGCCAGGACGACACGATCCTCGTCGATATTCACGACGCCGGACCCGGTTTTGATATAGCGACATTGGAAAGCTCCGGCCGGCTGGGCCTCATTGGCCTGCGCGAACGGCTCGAGAGTATCGGCGGCGCGCTCGTGGTGGCATCGCAAATCGGCAGTGGAACGTCGCTGATGGCGCGCTTTCCGAACAGCAGCGGGATTTCGGCGGATGTCTGAGCCAATTCGTGTCGCCGTCGTCGACGACCATCCAAGGATGCTCGAAAGCCTCGTTGCTGTCTTGTCGCTGGAAGACGACATCGACATCGTCGGCAGCGGTGGAACAGCCGCCGAGGCCATCGACATTGCCAGCGGCTTGAAGCCCGACATCATGCTGCTCGACATGAACATGCCGGGCAGCGGCTTCGCCGCGCTGGCGCGGATCGCCACCACCTGCCCCGACGTCCAGGTCATCATCCTGACCATGCGGGATGACCATGACTCCGTCGGCAAGGCGCTGTCCTTGGGCGCCCGCGCCTACGTGCTGAAAGGCGTCAGCTCCGCCGAGCTCACGGGCATCATCCGCACCGTGAATGCCGGCGACTTCTTCGTCTCGAAATCGCTGACGACCTCGTTGATCAGTTCGCTGCTCAGAAGGCGCGCGAACTGAGGCCGGTTGCCACCCACTTCGGCTCAGGCCAGCATTTCAGATCTTTTGATTGTAGGCGCCGACGTCGGGCTCCTTGGCCAGCTCGCCGTCGATGTCCGCGAAGATGGCGCGCATGTTGGCCTCCGATGTCGGACTTTCGACGACGACGACCAGCTCGGGTTTGTTCGACGAGGCGCGGATCAGTCCCCAGGTGCCGTCCGCCAGCACAACGCGTACGCCATTGACGGTGATCAGCTCGCGGATGCCCTGGCCGGCGATGCGCGCACCCTGGCGGGCTAGGCCCTCGTAATGCGCCACGATGCGATCGACCACGGCATATTTCTTCTCGTCGTCGCAGTGCGGCGACATGGTCGGTGACTGCCAGGTTTTCGGCAGGTCGTTCTTGAGGTCGGCCATGCTCTTTCCCGAATTGCGATCGAGCATGTCGCAGATCGCCAGCGCGGCGACGAGGCCATCGTCATAACCGCGCCCGAGCGGTGGATTGAAGAAAAAATGCCCGGATTTCTCGAAACCGACCAGGGCCTTGGTCTCGTAGCTGAACCGCTTGATGTAAGAGTGCCCGGTCTTCCAGAACGTGGTCGTGGCGCCGTTGGCCTTTAAGACAGGATCGGTCATGAACAGGCCGGTCGACTTGACGTCGGCGACAAACTTGGCGCCGGGGTGCAGGCCGGAGATGTCGCGGGCGAGCATGACGCCGACCTTGTCGGCGAAGATCTCGTCACCCTCGTTGTCGACCACGCCGCAGCGGTCGCCATCGCCGTCGAAGCCGAGGCCGACGTCGGCCTTGTGCTCGACCACCGCCTCGGCGATGGCGTGCAGCATCTTCATGTCTTCGGGATTGGGGTTGTAGCGCGGGAAATTGTAGTCCAGTTCGACGTCGAGCGGCACCACCTCGCAGCCGAGCGCCTGCAGCACTTGCGGCGCGAACACGCCGGCCGTGCCATTGCCGCACGCCGCGACCACCTTGAGGCGGCGCTTGATCTTCGGCCGGTCGCACAGCGAAGCGATGTAGCGCCGCGCCAGGTCTGGCACGAAGATATAGCTGCCGCCGCCGCAGGCGTCGCCTTCGCCGGCCAGCACGATCTCCTTCAGCGCCGTCATCTCCTCTGGCCCAAACGTCAGCGGTCGCGCGAGCCCCATCTTGATGCCGGTCCAGCCATTGTCGTTGTGCGAGGCGGTGACCATCGCCACGCCCTCCACGTCCAGCGCGAACTGGGCGAAATAGGCCATCGGCGACAGCGCCAGGCCGATGTCGTGCACTTCCGCGCCGCCCGCCAGCAGCCCGGTGATCAGCGCCTGCTTCACAGCGCCGGAGTAGGAGCGATAGTCATGGCCGACGACGATGCGCTTTTTCACGCCGCGGCGGGCGAACAGCGTCGCCATCCCCAGGCCGATGGCGTTGAGGCCCATCAGGTTGATGTCCTCGGGAAACAGCCAGCGGGCGTCGTACTCGCGAAATCCCGTTGCCTTGACCAGCGGCAGGCGCTCGAAATCGGCGGTGTTCGGCTTCAGGTCCGAACGGGGCTTGGGCAGCGACATCGGGACGCCTCGAGGTGAAGTGACGTGGAAGGCCGGCTAAAGTTCAGTCGAGCGCGCGGCGACATGACCGGTTGCCATGCATAGCACTAAGCTTTGCTTCGTGGCGCGGACGTGACGCAAGCGCGGGCTGGTGTTTTATCAACGCCAACGGGGCGCAGTTGCCCGCGCCCCGCCGAAACGCTCATCAGACCATCGTCACGCTTACTGCGCCGCCTGCAGCGATCCGATATGTGCCACCTGCAGCTGCGGCTTGGCCACGACGCCAAGTCGCTCCTCGGCCGCGGCCAGCACCTGGCCGAGCAGCTCTGAGTAGCGGATGCCGGCGTAGCTGGCCATCAGGTTGAACTTGCCGTCCCAGCACCAGCCGGGATTGGGGTTGACCTCGAGCAGCTTGATCTCGCCCTTGGCATCGGCACGGTAATCGAAGCGGGCGTAATCGCGGCAGCCCAGCCGCTCGAACAACCGCGCGGAGTGCTCGATCAGCTGCGCCTGGATGTGATCGGGAAGCTGCGCCTCCTGATACTTGATCTGCGTCCAGTAGGGGCTGTCCGGCTCCCACTTCGATTCGTAGCCGAGGATCTTCGGCAGCTTGGCGTCGAGCCCAGAGTAGTCGACCTCGAGCATCGGCAGCGCGCGCAGCCCCTGGTCGGGATTGCCGACCAGACTGACTGAGTACTCCGGCCCGGTCAGGAACTCCTGCACCAGTACCGGACGGCGCGGGAACTCGACGCGCAGGCGGTCGAGATAGTCGAGCAGCGCCTTGTTGTTGGTGACGACAGCGTCCTTGGTGATGCCCTGCGAGCTGTCGCCGTAGTTGGGCTTCAGGATCGCCGGGAACACCGACGGCAGCGTCGCGCCCTGATCGCCCGGCCTGACATAGGTCTCGAGCGGTACGGGCACGTCGAGCGTCATGGCAACGGCGCGCACCAGGCCCTTGTCGTAGCAGGCAGCCAGGGCTGCCGGCGCCGCACCCGTGTACGGGATGCCAAGCATGTCGAGCGTTGCGGGAACGTGCAGCTCCTTGAACGGATCGTTGTTGTAGCCCTCGTCGCACAGGTTGAGAACGAGATCGGTCCTGAGCTCGGCCAGATCGCGCTCCAGGGTGGCGTGGTTGTCGAGGTAGCGGAACCTGTACAGTGGCAGCTCCGACAGGGCGTCCTTCAGTTTGCGGACGGTATCCAGGTCCTCGGGGTTGAACTGGCCGCCGCGCTTGACGTCGTCGGGCAGCCGCGGATCACCCATCAGCACGGTGATGTCGATCAGCTGCATCTTGCCTTTCGGCTTGCGCGCCGGCAACTGCGGCGCATCCGCCGTCAGCAGCAGCCGCCGCGCCATCATGCCGAGATCCTGATCGCGATCGGAGACCGCTTCGGCCCAACCGTGGTGGCGGACGTTGCGGAAGCCGGTCTTCTCCAGCAGCTTGCCGATGGCCTCGCGCGTGTAGAGCCGCTCGGCGTAGAACTGGTCGGCGATGACGCCCATCTCGTCGTGGACGATGACCTCGCGGCTGATCAGGCGGTCGCGATCCGCCGACAGCGATCGCTCGCGGCAGACGAAGTGGTGCTCGTCGATCCACTCCCAAGAGCGGCGGTCGAAGTGGTCGGCCATGTAGGCGCCGTCGGTGATGTCGAGCATCAGCTGGCCGGTTGGCCGCAGCATCTTGCCGACGCTCAGCAGCACCTTCTCGTCGTCCTGCTTGTTGGAGAAGTAGCCGAACGAATTGCCCATGATGGCGATGCAGTCGAAGCTGTTCTCGGGCAGCCGCGGGTTGCGCGCGTCGCCTTCCTTGAATAGCGCCTGCAGCCCCTCGGTCTGGGCGCGCTTGCGGGCCAGCCGGACGAGATAGCGCGAGCGGTCGACGCCCATCACGTTCTTGAAGCCGCGCCGCGCCAGCTCCAGGCAGTGCCGGCCCTGGCCGCAGCACAGGTCGAGGATCTGGCTGTGCGGCTGGATGGCGGCGGCGGCGACGATGAAGTCGACCTCGCGCCGCGTGTTCTCGCTGTTCTCGACGACGTCGCCGTCGGTCTTGACGTAGAGCGCATTGAACAGCTTGCGCCACCACTCGGCGGGCAGATGCGCCTCGAGGTCCGCGACGGGGCCGAGGCACGAGCGCTGAGTGTTGCGCTTCGGTCGCTTCGCTTTGGCAGCTACGGGCATGATGGACGACTGTCCTCCGGTATGCCGTCGAACCCCGAATGGGGAGGGATGCTGGTCCCTCTGCTGGCGAGACGCCAAATTCGACGGGAGACAAATAGTCTCAACGGTGGACGAACTTAGTCAGGCACGATTCCAATTCAAGTGGCTTTTTCAACGTTCCCGCATGTTTTTTCAAAACAGCATTTATCGATTCTGCCCTGGGTGTGCCAATCGCCGCTTTTGCTGTGGGCGGCGACGCGCCGGCGGCGATTTCGGTTGCATTCGGGCTTTGCGAATCGATCAGTCCACCCGCCGCAGGCTGGCGACGAAGAAGCCGTCCGTGCCGTGGCTCGCCGGGGTCAGCAGCAGCGATTGCTCGCTACCGTCGGCCGAATCGAGCGGTGGTCCCGGCATCGTCGCGGCCCAGCGCTGGCGCCAGGGCTCCAGCGCCCAGCCCGCGTGGTTGGCCATGAACCATTCGATCTGCTCGCTGTTTTCGTCGGGCAGAATCGAGCAGGTGACGTAGACGAGGCGGCCGCCCGGCTTGGTCATTGCCGCCCCCAAGACGAGCGCCGAGCGCTGCTCGGCCTGACGATCGATGATGTTTTGCGGTTTCAGCCGCCATTTCGAATCAGGCCGCCGCCGCCAGGTGCCCGAGCCGGTGCATGGCGCATCGATCAACACCGAATCGAATCGCGGGCCGAGCCCGGTCAGTGCCGCCTCGTCGCCGCCGTTCAGCACCTGGACGTTGCGCGCGCCCGCCCGCTTCAGCCGCTCGAAGATCGGCCGCAGCTGACTGCGCGCGCGGTCGTAGGCATAGATCTGGCCCGTATTCTGCATGATCGCGGCCATGGCCAGCGTCTTGCCGCCGGCCCCCGCGCACAGGTCGAGCACCTGCTGGCGCGGGCCTGCGCCTGCCAGCAGCGCCGCGATCTGGCTGCCTTCGTCCTGCACCTCGAACCAGCCCTTGCCGTGCGCCGTCTCCGCTTCGACGTGGGGCGCGCGCTGCGGGCCTTGCGGCGGGGGCAGGCGCACGCCCAGCGGCGACAGCGGTGTTGCGATCGCGCCGAACCGCTCAAGCGCCTTCAACACCTTCTCGCGTGTGGATTTCAGCGTGTTGACCCTGAGGTCGATGGGCGCCCGCTCGGACAGCGCCTTGCCTTCCTCGGCGGCGCGGGGGCCAAAGGTGCCCGCCAGCGACGGCGCCAGCCACTCCGGGAAATCGCCGGCGATGTGGTCGGGTTGATCGGCGGTGAGCGGCTGTTGCAGAGCGGCTAGTTCCGCGCTCGACAGGGGCTCGATGGCGTAGTCCGTGCCATCGGCAGTAGCCGCGAGGGCATCAGGCGACAGCGCCAAGGCGCGTGGCGCCACACCGAGCACCAACGCACGCGGCGTGTCGGCGCCCATCTGCGCGGCAATCGATTGGCGGTGGCGCAGCGCGTCGTACACCAGGTTGCCGATGGCGGCGCGATCGCCGGAGCCAGCAAAGCGATGCGCCTTGCCCCAATCGGCCAGCGCCTGCGACACCGGAGCGTGCCGCTCCAGAGTTGCGGCCAGCACTTCGACCGCCGCTTTCAGTCGTGCTCCAGGTCGCATCGACTCAAAACCCCGCTGCGATAATGCGCCAGGCCAGCATGCCCCACATGCCCAGCAGCGCCAGCAGGCCCACGGCATAGGCCGCAAACCGCCAGGCGACGATGTTGGGCCCGATATAGATGATGGCGTGGGCGATGCGCGACAGTACGAACAGTATGGCAAGCCCAAACATCCAGGGATCGGCCAGGCGCGTGATCAGGGCAAAAGCCGCCACGACGTAGAACAGCACCGGCAGCTCGAACTGGTTGGAAAAGCAGGCGGCGGTCTTCTGCGCCTGTTCATTCCAGTCGGTTTTGCCCGCCAAGGCCATGTCCTGCATCCGCTGCCGCCGCTCGCGCATGGAGGCGGCGCGCGCGCGTGGCAAGAGCACGAGGATCACCAGCGTCAAGAGCACCTGGGCGAGGACAGGCAACAGGATCAGGTTCTGGGGCATGGTTTAGGTGGCGTGTCCGTGGATCATATTGGGCCCAACACATCGCACGCAACGGGCGCGGTTGCTAGTGTTCAGGCACATTCAAGAGCTGCCCAGCGCAAGAAGCGCCGAAGGCCAAAAGTCCCTTGCAATGAATGCGTGGCGATCCACATCGACCCCTTGTCATGTGCAGTTGCTCGTGAGGGCCTGCCATGAGGCTCCCCTTTGACTATCCTGCGACGACCACCCAGCTTGAACTAGGGCAAATATTGCCCTATATGGAGCTCGACCGGGGTAGCTTGGATGCCGGAAATCGCCAGGTTTGGCAGCTTTAAGCTCCTGATGTTCTTTCAGGACGAGAATCCGCCGCATGTGCACATCAAGGGCTCCGACTTCGCCGCGAAGATACGCATTTCAAACGGCGCCTTACTCGCCGGTGATGCGCCCAACAGGGTCCTGAAACAGGCTCGCCGCTGGGTTGAGGAGCACCGGGCTGAGGTGTTGGCGATGTGGGACGAATTCCAGAGGTGACCAGTATGAGCGACGACATCGCAAGAGTGACGAAGGTGCGTGCCACTGGCGACCGTGTTCTGCGTGTCCGTTTCGCCGGCGATCGGCATGACCGCGAACTCGACATGACCGGACTGATCGCTCGCAGCATGCATTTCGCACCGCTGATGGATGACGCCAAGACCTTTGCCAAGGCGAAAATCGTGCAGCAAGGCCTTGGGGTATCCTGGCCCGTCCCGACGAAATGGGGTCCTTTAGATGTTTCGGCCACGACGTTGAGGCGGATCGCGGACGAGCAACAGCCGATGACCGGGGCGGATTTTGCAGAGTGGCGGATTGCCTTGGGACTGTCGTTGACGGAAGCGGCCAAAATGCTTGGGGTCGGTCGGCGCACGATCATGGGTTATTTGAAGAAAGATGAACTGCCGCCCGTCGTGGCAATTGCCTGCCGAGCGTTGGCTCGCGACAAGCACGTCCTGGCAGCACACTATGTTCCGGCGCGGAAAGTCGCACGACCCGCCGCGTGATCGCCGTCGATACGAGCCTCCGTCTTTTGTTGCCGCGCATGGAGGCGGCGCGCGCGCGGCAAGAGCATGAGGATCAGCAGGGTCAAGAGCACCTGGGCTGCATCGGCCGGACTGTTTTCGCGGCATGGCCGATCCATGCTATGGGCAGGCTGAGTTCCGTAACCCTCGAATCGATTGCGCAACCCACCGAGCCTGACTCCTCCGGTCACTGTCGCCATGGCATGGATATCGCAGGTACCGCAGGGTGACGGATTCGCGGCGGCACTGCGCCGCCGGTGGGCCGACCCGCGGACGCGCGACAGCGACTGTTTCCTGCTGGCTGTCATCGCCGCGCTACTGCTGCACGCCTTGCCCGTCGTGATGGTCGCCGGCGGTTGGGGGATCGGCGGGCCGGTCAGCGTCGAGGTGCGCGCTGGCGATCCCGCCGGCAGCAAGGACGGCGTCAGCGTCGAGGTGATCGACGCGGCCGAGTATGACCGCCGCTATGTCTCCTTCTCCAAGGGGCGGGACGCCGCCGACGCCGCGCCAGCTCCGTCGGCGGCGCGGCAGCCGCAGCCGCAACAGCCCGCTCCGTCCCCGCCGCAGCCGAAATCGGAGGTCCCGGCAAGGGAGGCTCCCGGCCCGGTCGCCGCGCCTCGGAAAGTGGCGCCGCCGGCCAAACTGTCGGAGGCCGACATCGCCGAGATCCTGGAGAACGCCAGACAGGATCTCGAGGGCTCCGTGTCGCTGTCGAGCCAGGCGTCGCTGGCGCGACAGGGCCAGGCCAGCGACTACGTCAAGGGGGTGATGCGCCGGCTGAAGCAGACTATGCCCAAGCCCAGCGGCCTGAAGGGCAGCGTCGTGATCGGCATCATCATGTCGCCGGCGGGCGCGGTGGCCTGGGTCGGCGTGCTCAAGAGCAGCGGCGTGCCCATGCTCGACACGCTGGTTGCCGAGCGTGTCCGTTCCACCCAGTTTACCGCCCCCGCCAACGGCGTGCCGCCGGGCGAGCGCACGTTCCAGGTGACGTACGAGTATCGGTGAGGGGTGGAGCTGCGGCCAAAAGGGTCGTTCAACGATTGCCGTTTTCGCGTTGCCGGATACTGGCCAGTTGACCTCGGTGCAGTCGCAATCACGACGCCCCGACGAGATAGGTTACGCCTGCCGGTCGTCCGATCCCGGCGCACGGCATACGGCGACGTAATCGGCCAACGTGACTGCAAGTCGCTCGCCGAGAAATTCGAGATAGGGCTGTTGGTCGCCGCCGACCTGGGTCTGCTCGATGGCGGCGAGATAGACCTGGCGGTCGGCTGGGCGGATGGCGATGGGCGGGTAGCCGGCACGGATCAGCAGCAGGTTCATCAACAAGCGCGCGATGCGGCCATTGCCATCGACGAACGGGTGGATGGAGACGAGCCGCAGGTGAGCCTCGAATGCCGAGTCCGGCCCGGCAACGCTGGCGCCCAGCCAACGGCCGAAATCGACCATCAGCTCGGGGATCCGTGCCGCGTTGGGGAAAACGACCTGCGAGCCGGCAATGCGCCGCGGGGTCGTGGCGAATACGCCGGCGATCTCGGGCCGCGACCGCAAGACGATCCGCCGATGCAGCTCCGTTACGTCACGGGCTGCGAGCGGCCGGCCAGAGCCCGCGAGCGCGCGCATGTGTTGAACGGCGGCGTAATGGTCCTGCGCCTCCAGGTGCTCCGCCAGCGTCTTGCCGCCGATCGTGATGCCCTTTTCGATAACCAGCGCGGTTTCCTGCGCCGTCAGCGTATTGCCCTCGATCGCATTGGAGGTGAACGTCAGCTCGACATCGTAATAGTGCCGCAGCCCAGCGAGCGCGGTCTCGGCCAACGGACGCAGGCCATCCAGCTCCGCCTTGAGCTCGGCAATGCGTTGTGCGCGTGCCGGGGCCAGCATGACGCCGCCCCTCACCCGCCGCCGGGATAATTCGGGCTCTCGCGCGTGATGGTGACGCCGTGGGTGTGGCTCTCGCGCATGGCGGCCGGCGAGATGCGCACGAACTTGGCGCTGGCACGGAAGGCCTCGAGCGAAGGCGCGCCGAGGTAGCCCATGCTGGCGCGCAGGCCGCCGACCAGTTGGTGCAGCACGGCGTCGACCGGCCCCTTGTAGGGCACCTGCCCCTCGATCCCCTCCGGCACCAGCTTCAGGGTATCTGTCACCTCCTGCTGGAAGTAGCGGTCGGCCGAGCCGCGCGCCATGGCGCCGACCGAGCCCATGCCGCGGTAGGCCTTGTAGGAGCGGCCCTGGTAGAGATAGGTCTCGCCTGGTGCTTCATCGGTGCCGGCCAGCAGCGAGCCGACCATCGCGGCGGAGGCGCCGGCCGCCAAGGCCTTGGCGAGGTCGCCGGAATACTTGATGCCGCCGTCGGCGATGATCGGCACGCCGTGTTTTTGCGCGGCGGCGACGCAGTCGAGAATGGCGGTGAGTTGCGGCACGCCGACGCCGGCGACGATGCGGGTGGTGCAGATCGAGCCCGGGCCGATGCCGACCTTGACCGCGTCGGCGCCAGCGTCAATCAGCGCCCTGGTGCCATCCGCTGTCGCCACATTGCCGGCGATCACCTGCACGGCGTTGGACAATGTCTTGATGCGGTTGACGGCGTCGAGCACGCGCTTGGAATGACCATGCGCCGTATCGACGACGATGATATCGCAGCCGGCCGCGATCAGCCGCTCGGTGCGCTCGTGCCCGTCCTCGCCCACCGTCGTGGCCGCCGCGACCCGCAGCCGGCCTTCCGCGTCCTTGCTGGCGTTGGGATGTTTCTGCGCCTTCTCGATGTCCTTGACGGTGATCAGGCCGATGCACTGGTAGTCGTCATCGACCACCAGCAGCTTTTCGATGCGATGCTGGTGCAGCAGGCGCTTGGCTTCCTCACGCTCGACCGAGCGCTTGACCGTGATCAACTTGTCCTTGGTCATCAGCTCGGACACCGGCTGCTCGTGGTTGGTGGCAAAGCGCACGTCGCGGTTGGTCAGGATGCCGACCAGCCTGCCCTTGTCCGAGCCGTCGCGCGGCGGCTTGACCACGGGGATGCCGGAGATGTGGTGCTCGGCCATCAATTGCCGGGCCTCGCGCAAGCTCGCGGTCGGGTGGATGGTCACCGGGTTGAGGACGATGCCGGATTCGAACTTCTTGACCGCGGAGACGTGCCTGGCCTGCTCCTCCGGCGTCAGATTGCGATGGATGACGCCGATGCCGCCGGCCTGGGCCATGGCGATGGCGAGCCGGCCTTCGGTCACGGTGTCCATCGCCGAGGACAGGATGGGGATATTGAGCGTGATGCTCTTGGTGATCCGGGTCGAGACATCGACCTGTCCCGGCATCACCTCGGAGGCGGCCGGCACCAGCAGAACGTCGTCGAAGGTCAGGGCGAGCCCGGAATCCGGGAACGATAGGCCTTGGGCCATGGCACAATTCCTTGAGAGGCGCGCCACGAATCGGCAGCGCGCGGCGAAGGTGTGCGAGCCGACATAGCACTGATGCTGCAGTCGCGAAAGGGTTTGCGCGGGTTGTGCGGTTGTCATCGCGGGGCCGACAGTCGTAGGTCGGGTCGAGGAACGAGACCCGACATCTGCGGTCGGCGCATCGACGTGTCGGGTCTCGCAAGTGCTCGACCCGACCTACGGCCCGAATTGGTTGACGGCCGCGCGCCGTTCCGTCAACGATGATGCCGAAGCCAACGACGTAACATCAGCCCAGGGGACGGAACCATGCCCGACGTCAAAGTGCTCGAATCCAAGAACATGAAGCTGATCAGCCAGGACAACTGCCTCGGCTACGGCGGCATCGGCGAGGGTATCTCGCTGCAGAAGACCAAGGACGGCCGCCGCGTCATGTGGCTGGCGCATGAGAGCGCGCCGAAGAATTTTACCGGCATCGACGTCACCGATCCGAGGAAGCCCAAGGTCATCATCCAGACCGACCTGCCGCACAACAAGGTGCGCTCGAATTCGCTGGAAGGTTTTGGCGACCTGCTGTGCGTCGCCTACCAGACCTCCGAGCCCGGCCTGAAGCCGGCCGGCTTCGACATGTTCGACGTCTCGGTGCCCGAGAAACCCAAGCTGCTCAGCCACTACGATTGTTCCGGGCCCTATTCGCGCGGCATCCATCAGGTCTGGTTCGTCGACGGCCAGTACGTGCACTGCGCCGCCGGTGGCCCGGATTTCATCCCGACCAATCCGCTCGACGACCAGCCCTACCGCATCATCGACGTCAAGGATCCGACCAAGCCGCGCGATGTCGGCATGTGGTGGCAGCCCGGTACCCGCAAGGGTGACTCGACGCCGCCGCCGCAGCGCCTGAAGCTCGATTCGGGCTATCGCGCCCACAACACCAACGTCTATCCGGCGCGCCCCGACCGCGCCTACGTCGGCAACATCGACGGCGGCGCCTGGATCCTCGACATCTCCGACAAGTCGAACCCGAAGCCAATCTCCAACTGGAACCCACATCCGCCCTATCCCGGCATGACGCACACCGTGATGCCGCTGTTCAGCCGCGAGCTGTTGATCGTCACCGAGGAGGCAACCTCCGAGACGGTGGCGGACTGGCCGAAGCTGACCTGGGTGGTGGATGCGCGCAACGAGAAGAACATGATCCCGATCTCGACGCTGCCGCTGCCGCCGATGGAGGACTTCAAGAAGCGCGGCGGCCGTTACGGCTCGCACAACCTGTATGAAAACAAGCCGGACGATCTGTCGTTTCATTCCGACAACATCGTTTTCGGCACGTTCTTTTCGGGCGGCGTGCGCGGCTACGATCTGACCAACCCGCTGCAGCCCAAGGAGATCGCCTCGTTCGTGCCGGAGGCGCCGAAGGGCTCGCGCGCCACGTCGATCCAGTTCAACGACGTGCACATCGACGAGAAGGGCCTGCTCTACACCGTCGATCGGCATGGTGGCGGGCTGTATATCTGCGAGGTGGATATGTAGGCGTCAATTCGAGTTGAGGTAGAGCAGCCGCCTGATCTCGATCTGCATGCGCGAGTTGGCGTCGAGAATCAGGCCGCAGGCAACCGCCAGCAGCGCGCTGACGCCGAGCGCGGTGCTGACAATCAAAGTCGGCAGCCGCGGCACCTGACCGGAATTCAGGTATTCGAGGAATACGGGCACAAAGAGCCCGAGCGCCAAGGCGAACATGAGGCCCGCGAGCGCGGTGAAGAATAATAGAGGTCGATGCAGACGCAGAAGGCTGAACATCGTCCGCAAGATGCGCAAGCCATCCCGGTAGGTGCGAAGCTTGCTGCTCGAGCCTTGCTGCCGGCTGATGTAGTTGGCGTCGATCTCCTTGGTGGGCATGCGCAGCAGAATGGCGTGCACGCTCATTTCCGTTTCAATCTCGAACCCGTCGCTCATGGCGGGGAAGGATTTCACGAAACGGCGCGACAGCACTCTGTAGCCCGAGAAGATATCGCGGAACGCGCTGCCAAAGAACGTGGTGAGCAGGCGGTTGAAGATGCGATTGCCAAACTCGTGGCCCGGCCGAAAGGCGAGATCGCCAGTCTTGCGCCGCGCACCGATGACCATGTCGAGCCGCTCGCGGGTGAGGAGTTGGATGAATTCCGGCGCGCGGCTGGCATCATAGGTGCCGTCGCCATCAGAGATGACGTAGACGTCGGCATCGACGGCGGCGAAGGAGCGGCGCACGGCATGTCCCTTGCCGCGCGCGGCCTCATGGATGATGGTCGCACCGGCGGCACCGGCGGCGGACGCTGTCTGGTCGGTGGAGGCATTGTCGACGACATGAATCGCGGCATGCGGCAGATGGGTTCGGAAGTCTGCCACGACGCTGGCGATGACATCGGCTTCATTGAGGCACGGCAGAATGACGGCGATGCGCATGCGGGCGGTCGCCGCGGCATCGATGGGGCTTTCTTGCACGCCGGTCCTCCAGGCAAGCTTGTGTTGCGTGGTGAAAGGCGTCACAGGGTCGGATGTGTCAAGTAGGGACTTGGTGTCGGCGATGGCGTGACCTGCGCAACTGCTCCGCTTGTCGGTGCGACCAGGGAAGGTGACTGACGTTGAACATCGTAACGCGGGCCCGCGCAGTATTTGTTCTGCTTTTGGCGGTGATGATTGCCGTCTATTACCTCGATGGTGTCAGGTATCAGATCTGGGCCGATAGCTCAGGCTACTTCGTTCAGGCGTTGGGGATCACGGGCGAGATGGCGTATTCCCGGCCCGGCAATCGTCAGTTCGGTTATCCGCTGATCATTGCGGCGACCTTGTCGACGCCTGCGCCGTTGCTGGTGCTGGTGGCCTTGCAGGCCTTGGCCGCCGCGTTGGCGCTGGCGGGGGTGTATTGGGCGCTGATGCGCTGGGCCATGCCAATACTGCCGCCGGGAGACGCATATGCCGAGAAATTTCGCGCGGCCATTCTGATCGGCGTTGGGCTGGCCTCGCTCTACAGCATCGTGCACGTGCAGATCGCGGCCATGCTGACGGAGGCGTTCTTCTCCAGCCTGGCGCTGGCCGCGGTCTTGGCGACGATCTGGTATGCGCGTCTGGCGCCCGGCACGAAATTGGCGTGGGTGACCGCGGCGATGGTCGGTGTCGTGATCGGCCTCAACTTGGTCGTCAAGCCGCATTGGCTGTTTGCAGCGATCGCCCTCGGCCTGGTTGTCGCAGTCCAACTATGGCGCCTGACGCCCGCAGCGGATGCAACGTGGACACGGCAGTCGGCGCGCATTGCGGTGGCGCTCGTCATTCCTCTTGCCGCGGTGCATGTGGTGGCGCTGCCGGACCGCGTGTTGGGGGGAGCATACAGCCAGCGCGACCAGCTGTTGTTTGGACCCCGGGCGGTTTTTTGCAATCACCTGCACATGATCTCCGCGACGCTGCGGCGCCGGGCCGGCCTGTCCCTGCAGGATCAGGCTCAATTCGAGGCACAACTGCGCGACTATATGCGTGACGTGCAGCAGCGATCAGAGCGTGGCTGGCGCCGGCTGGGTTTTAATGGAGATCTGTGCAGCTATGATGTGGAGTTCACAGCGCTGCTGGACGCCAGGTTTCCCGATCCGCGCGCGCAGGCGGACTTTCTGCTCGGTGCCGTCAGGCGCGCGGCTTTGGCCGATCCGCTGCCCTATGCGGCCAAAGTGCTGTGGCATATCAGCTATGGTTTCACGGCCGCTTTCGAGAAATTTGCACACCACGCGCGGCCTGGAAGCGCACCCGGCGCGTATCTGTTGACCGCTACCGGCCAAGCGTCAGGCATCGACACCGGCATCCGCGTGGCCAATGACATTGGTCCGCTCGGGTCCGAGGACACGTTGAAAGGCACCCTCGTCGGCCGGATCGTGCATGCCGGCCTGGCGATCATATTTTTCGGCTTGACCGGGCTATTGTGCGGCTTGGCCATTTTCGCATTGGCCGGGCCATGGCTGTATTGGCGCGCGTGGTCCGGGCCGGCACGGCGCGATTACCTGACCTTGGTGGCCATCCCGCTGCTGGCGCTTGTCGCGCATCACGCCTTGGTGGCGCTGACGCACAGCTTCGACATCTGGCGGTATGGCTTCAATATGTACTACGTCAACCTGCTTTTCATCGGGTCCACCGCGCTGTTCGCGCGCCGTTACATTCCCAAGGCCGGCCAGTCGCGCCAATCCGCTCCGTGACGGGCGCATGGGGTGCCTGCCGTGCGGGCACATCAACATGCCTGGCTTGCCAACCTGCCGGATGACTTTCGGGCGTCATGGGGTACAGTCGGGTGGCCAGTTAGCAGCACCGCGAGGCGATAGGGGGTGTGGGGCTGACCACACCATAGCCGGCGCACGGCCCACGACGCAGGACACGCCATGACCACCATGCCTGTCACGATCATCACCGGGTTCCTCGGCAGCGGCAAGACCACGCTGCTGAACCATCTGCTGCGCGACGCGAACATGGCCGACACCGCCGTCGTCATCAATGAATTCGGCGAGGTGGCGATCGATCACCTGTTGGTGGAGTCCTCGATCGAGAACACCATGGTGCTGCAGTCGGGCTGCGTCTGCTGCACCATCCGCGGCGATCTGGTCGATACGCTGGTGGAACTCGACGCCAAGCGGCGGCGCGGCGTCATTCCGGCGTTCTCGCGCGTGTTGGTCGAGACCACCGGGCTGGCCGATCCGGTGCCGATCGTGCAGACCTTGTCGACCGACAAGATGCTGACCTCGATCTTCGCGCTGAAGGCGGTGGTCACCACGGTCGATGCCGTCAATGGCCTGGCCCAGCTCGACGACATGCCCGAACCGGTCAAGCAGGCAGCCCTTGCCGACGTGCTGCTGGTGACCAAGACAGACCTCGCCGGCGGCAATGCGGTGGCGGCGCTGCGCCAGCGGCTGGCCAAGGTCAATCCGGCGGCCACCGTCCGCGAGATCGTCAACGGCCAGATCGCGCCGGTTGAGCTATTCGGCTTCGTCAAATCCGATCCCGTGGCCAGCCCCGACCTCATCAGGCAATGGCTCGATGCCGAAGCCTTCGAGGCGGAGGCGCATCGCCACAGCCACGGTCATGACCACGGCCATGCCGACGATCATGGCCACACGCGGGGTCTCGATCGCAACCGGCACAGCGACCGTGTGCGTGCCTTCTGCATCACGCTCGATGCGCCGATCGCCTGGAGCGCGCTGCAACATTGGCTGCAGTCGATCACCTCGCTGCGCGGGGCGGACCTGTTGCGCATGAAGGGCATCGTCAACGTCGCGGGCCTGCCGGGGCCAGTGGTGGTGCAGGGCGTGCAGCACCTGCTGCACCCGCCCGTGCGCATGGCGCGCTGGCCCGACGGCGACCGCCAGACCCGCATTGTCTTCATCACGCGCGATATCCCCGAGGCGGCGCTGCGGAAAAGCTTGGAGGTGCTGAGCATGGCGGCGTCAGGCGCCTGACGTCGCATTGCCCGGCCTGGCAAACGTCTCGTTTTTGCCGGAGGCTTCCGCCGGGGGTGTTGATCGCGTATGGTGTACAGATAATACCCAACAACCGACAGGGAGACTGTGATGACGCGGACCCTCAAGGGATTGAATGCGGTGCTGTTGGCCTCGGCCATGCTCGCTGCTGCCGCCACGACAGGGGCCGAGGCGCAAGGCCTCGTCACCATTCAGAAATTATCGGCGGCGCTGGCCAATGAGCTGGTCGGCGAGACGGTAAAAAACTGTGCCGCCAAGGGCCATCCGGTGGTCGCGGTCGTCGTCGATCTCGACGGCGTGCGCCAGGCCGTGCTGCGCGGCGACGGCGCGCCCATTCACTCCGTCGACAATGCCTTCTACAAGGCCTACGCCTCGGCCTCCCTGACCCTGGCGCGCAAGGAGGACAGCACCAAGGCCGTCGCCGAACGGATGGCCAAGGCTGCGCCGTCGACGGTGCCGCAGACGCCGCTGCCCAACGTCACCTATGCAGTCGGCGGCGTGGCCATCAAGGCTGGCGACAAGATCATTGGCGGGCTGGGCGTCAGCGGCGCACCGGGTGGCCAGATCGACGAGGATTGCGCCCGCGCCGCTCTCGCCAAGATCAGTGATCGGATGAAGTGACCTCGCAGAGTTGATGCCGGCGCCGCCCAGGGCCTTGCGCCCCGGACGGCGGCCGTGCAACCGCTACTGCGACTGCGACTGCGACTGCGCCGGCCCGGGCCCGTCATCAAGCGCGCCGGCGAAGGGCGAGGTGCGACGCCATCACACCGCCTTCGCCGCCAACCAAACCTCCAACGCTGCCGGCCCGACACGACAGTGGATGCATCAACGGTTGCGTTCTGCCGGGGCGAGGGCTTCAATGCGCCACAGACCGAAGCGAAGCTGGCGCCCGCCTTCCTTCCCGAAGCAAAGGCAGGAGACAATGATGACGACGATGCGCAAGGCTGTCCTGTGTGCCTGCCTGATGTTGCCGCTGGCCCACGTGGCGCGTGCCGAAGGATTGCCGGCGGCCGTTGCCTGCATGTTCAATACAGGATTGGCCGCCAGTCACGTCGAGGGCGCGTTCAAGCGATCGGAGGCATCCCCGCTCGCCTTTGAGCTGAGGGCGATCGATCTGGAAGGCCAGGTCGCCGAGATCATCACCAAGGCCGGTGCGGCGCCCAGCAAGCTGCGTATCGTGCGTGCGCTGAATGCCAATCACTTCATCGAGGTGCTGAACGAAGGCTTCCTCGGCCTCACCACGATTTACGACAAAGAGCCCGCGACCGGTCTGTATCCGGCCGTGCACTCGCGCCACGTCGGGGTTCTGGGGCAGGCCGTGGTGGCGCAATACACCGGTACATGCAAGGCGAACTAGCCGCGGGGGCAGGATGCAGCGCCAGGACAGCAATCTCGCCGTCGACGCCGCGCGGCTGTGGGATAGCCTGATGCAAATGGCTGAGATCGGCGCCACGCCGAAGGGCGGCGTCAAGCGGTTGACCCTGACCGATCTCGACAAGCAATCGCGCGATCTCTTCGTCACCTGGTGCACGGCGGCCGGCTGCGGCATCAGCATCGACCGCATGGGCTCGATCTTTGCGCGCCGAGCCGGCAGCGACGACAGTCTGCCGCCGGTGATGGTCGGTAGCCACCTCGATACCCAGCCGACAGGTGGCAAGTTCGACGGTGCGCTGGGCGTGATGGCGGCGTTGGAAGTGGTGCGCAGCCTCAATGATCTCGACATCCAGACCCGTCATCCGATCGAGGTGGCGATGTGGACCAACGAGGAGGGCTCGCGCTTTGCCCCCGCAATGGTCGCTTCGGGGGTGTTCGCGGGGGTTTTCCCACTGGCGTTCGCCTACGGTCAAACCGATGGTGCCGGATTGAAACTCGGCGATGAGTTGTCGCGGATCGGCTATGCGGGGCCGGCAGAGGTGGGCGGACGCCAAGTCGCCGCCTTCTTCGAGTTGCACATCGAGCAAGGCCCGCTCTTGGAAGAAGCCGGCATCGACGTCGGCATCGTCACCCATGCCAACGGTCAGCGCTGGTACGAGATCACGCTGACCGGCTTCGAGAGCCATGCCGGGCCGACGCCGATGAGCCGGCGCAAGGACGCGCTGCTGGGCGCCGCTCGTATCGTCGAGGCCGTCAATGCCATCGGCTGGCGGCATGAGCCGGCCGCGTGCGCGACCTGCGGCATGATCCTGTCCGAGCCCAACTCGCGCAATGTCATTCCCGGGCGGGTGTTCCTCACCGTGGATTTCAGGCACCCCATCGATGACAGATTGCAGTCCATGGATCAGGAGCTGCGACGCGAGGTTGCCGCCATCGCCGAACGCACGGGCCTGGCATGTGACATCAAGCAGATCTTCCATTTCCCCGTCACCACCTTCGATGCCGCGTGCGTGGCGCGGGTGCGCGAGGGCGCGCGCCGCCTGGGGCTGACGCATCGCGATATCACCTCCGGCGCCGGGCATGATGCCGTGTACATGGCGCGGGTGGCGCCGTCGGCGATGGTGTTCGTGCCGTGCGTCGGCGGCATCAGCCACAACGAGGCTGAAGACATCAAGCCCGCATGGGCCACCGCCGGCGCCAACGTGCTGCTGCATGCCGTGCTGGAGACGGCCGGGGTGGTGGGACGGTAGAGCATTTTCCGCCAAAGTGGGCACCGGTTTGGCGTAGAAAATGCGACAAACAAAGAGCTAGAGCGCTTTCTCCTGATTGAAAGCGAGTGGAAAGCGCACTAGCCGGCGGCTGTCGTTTTGGCGCTCCGGGCGGTGGGTAAGAGTAACCATAAACAGCATATTTATGTGCGTAAACGTTGTTTTATGTTTTGAAAAGACATAGGACAATTAACAGGTTACGCGGTTGGCCTTCTGGGTTAGTAGATTCCCGGATCCGAATCCAGGTTAGCCGGAGCGACAGTGAGCGAGCCTAAAATGAGCTTGGCGGAGCAGCTCAAGCGGTTGCGCCTCGCCAAGGGGCACACAACCGCTCGTGGGTTTGCGAGCGCCCTGGGCATCAGTGAGAATCGGTACTCGCGCTACGAGCGGGGCGAGGCCGTGCCCAAGCTCGATTTGGTGTGGTCGATCTGCGCTGAGCTTGGCATAACGCCCAACGAACTCTACGGTTGGGAATCCCACGGCGCAACCGAGGGGTACGCGCGGCATCATTCAGCGCAAACGACGCCCGGACTGGCTAAATCTGGCGCCAGCGAAGAGCTGTCGCCAGTGGCAGGGGATCGCGCTGCGTCGTCAACTGCCGTTGACCTTGCGGCGTGGCAACTGGCCGCGGCGCTGGCCGAAGGTGCCGGGCATGCCGTTGGGACTGGCTCGCGAGCCGATGCCGATGGCAAGCTTCGCGCCATGCGTGCCACCGCCGAGCTGTTCCTGCAATTGAAGCGCAGCCCGTTCGAGACGCTGGCACGCTGCCTGCAGACATTGGATCTCGACATGCGGCCGGCTCAGGCGGAAGGCAAAATTGCCGGCGAAGTTCAGGCCTACCTGGCCGCGCTCGATCGGTCTGCATCGAAGACGGAGCACTGAGGCACGATTGCCGCGGCGTGTGCGCGCGTGGCGATCGGTGGCTGGACGGGTGGGGGTGAGTGCACATTGCCGTTTCATCCCGTCGTGGCGACATAGCAGACGCGCCACGGCAGATACAGTGAGGTTCGCAGCTCGACGAGACGGTCGTCGATGGCGAATGCGCGCCGGTCGACGTGCAGCAACGGCTGCCCTTTAGCGACGCTCAGGGCTTGCGCATCGTGCTCCTCGGCCGCCGTCACCGTCACGCTCTCCTCGGCCCGCGTCACCATCACGCCGTGGGCGCCAAGCACCGCGTACAGAGTGCCGCCGCGGGCCAAGCCGCTCTCCAGCTGCGCGCACAACAGCGCGGGCAAGACCGATTGCTCCACACCAATGACCGTGTCGTCGATCAGCACTGCGCTCCGGATCTCCAGGACCTCATGTTGAAGCCCCAGCCGAAGTTGGCGCGCCTCGACGGGCAGACATACCCGCCGTGACTTCGCCAGCGCCTTCGAGGTCGTTGTCAACACCGCGCCGCGCGGGTCGCGCACGCGGCACAGCTTGTCAGCGATGGCCGGCAGGCCGAGGCCCGCGACGAAGGTGCCGCGACCTTGCCGCCGCACGACGATGCCCAAGTCTTCCAGGCCTTCGACGGCACGCCGGATCGTACCGATGCTGACACCGAAAGTCCGCGCCAGGATCGACTCGTTCGGCAGGGTCTTGCCGGGGGCCCACTGTCCAGCGGAAATCTGGCTGGCGAGCAAGTCCCGGACCTGGCTGTAGAGGGGTTTGGGGACCAGGCCGTGTCCAACTCCGGCCGGCCCCGGGATAGGGGTCGTGTCCACCGCGGCGTCATGGTGTTCCATGGTCAAAGGCATGCGCTTTTCCCTCGGCGTTCGACAAATCAGCCAGCACGACGTGCCGAGTCAGACTATAAATATGCTTAATGTGATGAATTAGCGATGTCAAATATGAAAGATATGCACGTTACAAGTTGCACCCAAGTATGCAAAATACACATATTAACTATCTGACACGCGGTCGGCGAGCCTTAATCGAGGCTCAGCCATAGCCGATTGCCAGTGGCGAGGCGTTATGACCGCTGCATGCTGGTCTTTCGCTCGGCCAGCGGCTCGTCTATCACTGCCGCCACGGCGCGGGGTTGATCCCGCGGCGACTGGATGGGAAGCGAGCCCCGTGAAACTGCCCAAGCCGAGACCCGGCATTCTCGAGATCAGCGCCTATGTCCCCGGCGAGAGCGAATTGCCGGGCGGCGTCAAGCCAATCAAGCTGTCGTCCAATGAGACGCCGCTGGGAGCGAGCCCCAAGGCCAAGGCGGCCTATCTGGCGACGGCGGAAAGTTTGGAGCGCTACCCCGATGGTGGCGCAACGGCACTGCGGCAGGCCATCGCCAAGGCTTATGGCTTGAGCGCCGAGCGCATCGTCTGCGGCGCTGGCTCCGACGAGCTGTTGAACCTCATCTGCCACGGCTACCTCGGGCCCGGCGACGAGGCGATTTACACCGAGCATGGATTTCTCGTCTACAGAATCGCCATTCTGGCGTCCGGCGCGACGCCGGTGGTGGCGCCCGAGAAGAACCTGACGTGCGATGTCGATGCCATCCTGGCGCGTGTCAGCCCACGCACCAAGGTTGTGTTCGTCGCCAACCCCAACAACCCGACGGGCACCTACATCCCCATCGGCGAGGTGCGCCGCCTCAGGGCCGGATTGCCGGAGGATGTCATCCTCGTCCTCGATGGCGCCTACGCCGAGTACGTGCGCCGCAACGACTATGAGGCGGGCATCGAGCTGGTCGCCACCACGGCCAACACGGTGATGGCGCGGACATTCTCCAAGATTTATGGGCTGGCCGCGCTGCGGCTCGGCTGGGCCTATTGCCCGCCGGCCATCGCCGATGTGCTGAACCGCATCCGTGGCCCCTTCAACGTCAACGCGCCAGCGATCGCGGCCGGCATCGCCGCCATCGAGGATGTCAGTCATACGCAAATGGCGTTGACCCACAACGAGCGCTGGCTGCCGTGGTGTGTCGAGGAACTCGGCAAGCTCGGCCTCGGGATCACCCCGAGCGTCGGCAATTTTCTGCTGATGCATTTCCCGGACAACGACGCGCGGACAGCGGCGGCGGCTGACGCATTCCTGAAAACGCGCGGCATCATCCTGCGGCGCGTGACGGGATACGGCTTTCCCAACGCGCTGCGCATGACGATCGGCACCGAGGCGGATAACCGCGCCACGGTGGCGGCGCTGGCCGAGTTCATGGACAAGAGGCGGTAATGTCAGCCCGGCTTTACGAGCGCATGGCGCTGATCGGTATCGGGCTGATCGGCTCCTCGATCAGTCACGCCGCGCGCCGGGCCGGCGTGGTCGGCTCCATCTCGGGATCGGCGCGCACCGCCGCCACGATCGAAACGGCGCGTCGCCTCGGCCTGGTCGATGTCGCCGCCGCCAGTGCCGCCGAGGCCGTCAAGAACGCCGACCTCATCGTTTTGTGCGTGCCGGTCGGCGCCTGTGCCGACGTGGCGCGCGAGATCGGACCGGCGCTGAAACCGGGCGCGGTGGTCACCGACGTCGGCTCGGTCAAGGGCGCGGTGGTGCGCGATGTGGCGCCGCATTTGCCGGCGGGCGTGCATTTCATTCCCGGCCATCCCATTGCCGGCACCGAGCACTCGGGCCCGGAGTCGGGGTTTGCCGAGCTGTTCGACAACCGCTGGACCATCCTTACGCCGGCCGCCGACGCCGACGCCGAGGCGGTGGAAAAACTGAAAACCTTCTGGCAGGCGCTGGGCGCGAACGTCGAGGTCATGAGCGCGGAGCATCACGACATGGTGCTGGCCATCACCAGCCACGTGCCGCATCTGATCGCCTACAACATCGTCAATACGGCGGCCCACCTGGGGCGTGTCACCGACAGCGAGGTGATCAATTTCTCCGCGGGAGGGTTCCGCGATTTCACGCGCATCGCCGCCTCCGATCCGACCATGTGGCGCGACGTGTTCTTGAACAACAAGGACGCCGTGCTGGAGATGCTCGGCCGTTTCTCGGAGGATCTGACCGTCCTGCAGCGCGCCATCCGCTACGGCGACGGCGACACGCTGTTCCGCCTGTTCACCGAGGCGCGCGCCGTCCGCCGCGGCATCATCCAGGCCGGCCAGGACACCGCCGCGCCGGATTTCGGCCGGCCGCATGGGCCAGCAGCGGGGAAGGGCTGAGGCTTCTATCGGATAGCAAAGGGCCGCGGGACCGCTGGTCCTCGATCAGCGGCAGCAGCGGGGAGGGGAGGACGAAGGGGGAGTGGGCCATTGGCGGCGGCCTCAGGCCGCCTGCAGCCGCGCCAGCTCGCTCTCGAACTCGAAGCGGAGTTGCGCGCCTTCCTCCTCCGGCAGCCAGAACGTGATCTGCGGAAACATCAGGCGGTAGAGCTTGGCGGACGCCGGCGGCCAGGGCATCGTGTGGGCGGCCCGGGCCTCGGCGAGGACGCCCAGAAGCCATTCGCGCATCTGCTCCGCAGTGGGAGCGGTTTTGGCGACCACTTCGCCACCGAAGAGCTCGAGCTGGCCGCCCCGTGCTGCGCCCGGTGTGTTATCGTTCGTCACGGAGCCCCCATGCAGAGTTGCGAATCGGGTGAAAGATGATCGATTCGCCTCAGCAGCGCGAGTGCCGGGCGGGCCGTGTCCTCGGAATTCCTCACACGACCGGGGCGCCGTCCTTCCAGGCGACGGCGGCGGCTTTCGAATCCGCGTAGTTGGCGTCGAGCGCCGGTCCCATCAGCAGGATCGCGGCGATGCGGCGCACCATCTCGGACACATAGACCGCCTCGTCGGGCTGCAACGCGCGGCCCAGCACGTCGTGCTCGCGGTAGGAGAGCCATTTCTTGATCACCTGGTAGCCGCCCAGTGTGTAGTCCCACACGCGCTCGGGGACATTCGACCAGCAGGCGTCGGCGTTGAGGTGGACATCGAGCGTCCTGTCGCCGATGAGGACGAGGACCTCGTCGAGCGAGAGGCCGAGCGTCTTGCCCTCCTGGGCGAGCGCGGCGCGCTCGGCGTCGGTGTAGGCGCGCTCGGCAGCGAGGCCGCGACCGGGCATGACGATGCGGCCGCCGCCGGCCGTCTGCACGGAGCCCCAACGCGCGGTGAGCTTCAGGTCGTCGCCGTCGAGGCCCGTGCCGCCTCGTTTGGTCGGCAGTCCCAGGGTCTTGAGGCCGGCGCGAAGCGTGCCGGTGGAGATGCCCGGCGCCGGAGTCTCCGGATCGAGCAGCGTGGCGAGCGTCGCGCCGAGCGCCGCGGACGCCCGCAAGACAGTGGCGTCACCAGCGAGCGGCACGCGCGGCCAGTCCATGCGCAGGGCGCCGGCGTTCTCGGTGCGGTAATGAGGCGAGTTAAGGCAAGCAGCAACGTGATGAAAGATCGACGTACTTGGTAGATTCAGCGCAGCAATATGCTCGACAAGTGACTTTGGTAGATTTGGCTGATCCACATTAAGGTGCAGCGGGAAGAGGGCTACATTGCTCTCGACCAGATGATGATCAGCAAGCGGGCGCGCAATCTGGGGTTGATAGAAGATTTCTTTTCGGTTTCTCCCGCCCGCACTCAAGAAGGTATTGCCCTGCTTGACATGCGGCCAATATTCAGACCGCTTTTCATCGAGCAGTTTCGTCTCCGGTTCCCAATACAGCCAACGAACGTCGAAGGGTCTGTACGCATAACGCACAACGTTTGCCTCCAGCGCGCCGCGCTTGAGCAATATTTGTCGAGTGGTTACGGGATCGAATCGTCCCGAAGGCGTCATGACTGACGTATACTTTGCGAGTATTGCCGCGTTTGAGACCGCTGGATCGAAATAATCGCGCAATCGTTGTTCCAGCGCCTCTCGGTCAATGCTCACCAAAAAGTCGTCGCGGCTCGTCTTCACCCCAGGGAAGGATGTCGGCAACAGCTCCGGCAATTTGGGCCAGCCGAAGAAGCCCCCGCCCACCGTTGCAACCACGAAAGGCAGTCCCAATTCGAGCGGAGGCTGCAAAGCTCCATAGAGCACATTTGGCTCGGCCTCTGCTGTCGCGAGCAAATCCTGCCACTTGCTCGTGCCCCACACATGGCGAAACCCCACCGTGCTCGCCGGCGTGTGCTCGGCCTGCCGAACCAGGGTCGCGATCGCGGTGCCGACCTGGATGCCCTCGCGGTTGTGCTCGGTCGAGAAGATCGAGGGGTCGGGCTTGCCGTCGGGCGTCGTCTTGCCGGTCTTGTATTTGTCGCCGTTGAGGCAGTCGATGCGTATGGCATCGAAGGCGTCGAGATAGCGCTGCGGCATGCCGGTGAACGACAGCCCGTCGAGCCACGAGTAGTTGGAGATGAAGCAGACGATGCCGCGGCCAGTCTTGTCGACGATGCGCCGCTCGGCCATGCGGAAGAAGCACACGTAGAGATCGTTGAGCCCCTGACCTTCGGGCTTGCGCACGCGCTCCGTCTTGCGATAGGCGGCCGACAGGTCGCGCTCCTCACCAATGGTCACACCAGCAAAGCCGTTGTACGGCGGATTGCCGAGGATCACGAGGATCGGCGCCGCCTGCTTCAACTGCTCGGCCTTCTTGCGCTCCTCCTCCAGTCCCGGAAACGGCAGCGGCTTGCTGGGTGCCGGCTCCCAGCCGGTCAGCGCGTTGGTGAGATAGACGCTGGCGCGCTCGTGATCCTCGAGGCCGGCGCCGAGCCGTTGCAGCTCGCTTCCGACCTGCAGGTGCGCCACGATGAACGGGGCTGGCATGATCTCGAAGCCCAGCACGCGCTTCAGCGCGGCCTTCTTGACCATCTGCCCTTTCAGATCGCCGAGGCCCTTCTCGTCGAGCGTCCGGTCGATGCAGCGCAGCACCGCCGTCACATAGGCCCCTGTCCCGCAACAGGGATCGAGCACATAGACGTTCTCCGCGGCGAGCCCGTCGGCGACGCCCAGATCGTCCCTCAACGCCTTATCGACTCGCGCCACCATATAGGTGACGACCTCGCTCGGCGTGTACCAGACGCCCAGCTCCTTGCGCAGGACGGGATCGAAGGCTTCCAGGAACGGCTCGTAGAAGAACTGCACCGCGTCGGCGTCGTTGAACTTCTGAAGGAAGTCCTCTTTCACGACGCGGTTGAGCGTGGCTTCCGTCCAGTCGAGCAGCTCGACGAGGCCGAGCGGCTGCAGCTGCTTCGGCGCGGCGAGCTGCTGGAACAGTGCGCCGACGAACGGCACGTTGAGATGCCAGATCGCCTTCTGCCACTCGAAGCGCCCCGTCGGTGGGGGCATCTGCCGCGCCCATAGCACCCAGGATGAGAACACGCCGTAAAACAGCGTCTGCACCAGCGTGGAGCGGAAGAAGTGCTCGCCCTTGTCGGCCTCGAATTTCATGCCAAGCGCGTCTTCGAGCGCCGACTTGATGATTGCGAGCCCCGGCAGCTCGCGCTTCGCCTCCACCCGCTCCAGGGCGTCGCGGGCATAGGAGGCGAGAAACCACGCCAGATCCTTCGGCTCGCGCAGTGCCACCGACTGTGTGAGTGCGCGCTTCAGGTACTCGCAGAAGGCGCAACCGACGCACTCCGCCGACTTCCGTGGCGTCGAGACCAGCTCCCAGAACGATGCCGCGTCCTTGGCGAGACGGAAACTCTCGCGCTTGCCCGGCTGGCCATCCGCTTCCTCTCCAATAATCAGGAAATCACGCATATTGGTGACGATCACCAGCCGGTAGGTTTGGAAATATTTGGTGACTTGCTCCGACTTCGCGGTCAGCCAGGCGTCGTCGGCGACCGGCTTCATCTCGATCACACCGCGCTCGGGCATCTGCCCCTTGCGAGGCGTGCCGCGCTGCAGCTGGCTCTTGGCGAAGAGCCCGAAATCCGGATGCCCGGCGCCGGTGTTCTCGAGGTCCGGGAGGCAAAGCACCCGCCCCTTCAAATCGGCGCCGATGGCATCCAGAAAGTTGGCCATGGCGGAATAGTAGGAGCGCTCGGCGGTGCCCGCGCCCAGGCCACGCGCGTTGCGCAAGGCAGCAAAATAGTCCTCGACAATCTTGATGAGCTTGTCGGCCAAATCCACCCCTCCATTGCGATTCGGACAGTAGCAACTCGGCACCCGGCAGTACACCGACGTGCGCGATCGGAGCCATTACCGATCTGAGGGGCCACATGTGCCTCCCTGGCGTGGCGGTTGTGCGGGCCGGTCGGCGCGTGCACGATGGGGTATGTCCAACCGCCGCGAGGGGTCGATGTCGCGCGATCTGTGGATTTTCGGCTACGGCTCCCTGATGTGGCGGCCGGGCTTTGCCTACACGCGCGCCGTGCATGCCCGGATCACCGGATTTCGCCGCTGTTTCTGTCTGTACTCGATGCATCATCGCGGCACGCTGACGCGGCCGGGCATGGTGCTGGGGCTCGATCGTGGCGGCGCCTGCGAGGGCATCGCCTATCTGATCGACGCCGAGCATGCCACGCGCACGCATGCGTATTTGACCGAGCGTGAGCAGGTCAGCGGCGCCTATCGCGAGGCCTATCTGCCGGTGACGCTGCTGGAGGCGGGGCATGCGCGCGTGATGGCGCTGGCCTATCTGGTGGAGCGTGAGCATCCCAATTATGCCGGCCGTCTGCCGCTCGACGTGCAGGCGCACCTGATCCGCGGCGCACGCGGCATCTCCGGCGCCAACATCGACTACCTGCTCAATACCGTGGCGCATCTGGCCGAGCTTGGCATCCGCGAGCGCGAGCTGGAGCGGCTGGTCGGCCTGGTCGGCGCGCATCTGGCGCCGGGGCGCGGCGCCGGGAACGAGGGTCTAAGCTCGGCGGGTTTGCTCGCGGCGGTCAGGCGGTTGCCATTCGACGCGCCCTGGCTGCGCCCCTTCGAGCGCAAACGGTTCACCCATCGCAAGCATCTGGCGGCGGTGAAGTTCTGACGTTTGCGGGGTCAGACCCCGCAGGTCTGACCCCAGGCACGGATTGTGAAGACTGGGGCACGTGCGCTGCAGCCGATGCGACTCGCCAATTCCAAGGTGACGATCGGAGCATGGGGTCAGACCCTCCTTTCTTGCCCGCCTCCGGCGGGACGGGTCTGACCCCGACTTGTGCCTTGAACCGCGTGCGCGAGCCCGTCACTATGGCCTGCATGATGACCCAACGGTGCGAAACCGGGATGTGTGCGACGGGAGGACACGTGACGGCTTTCGAGGTATCGTCGGCACTGGCGTATCGACAGCGCGCTGAAACCGCGAGTGGTCGTGGAGCCTGCGCTGCATGACCGTGGCTGCAGCCGTCGCGCGACCGTCCGCACATCAGGCGCCGATCGCGGCCAGCGAGATCCTGCTCAGCGTCGAGAACCTCAGCGTTGAATTCTCCTTGGGTGGCAGTACGCTGCGCGCGGTCGAGGGCGTCAGCTACAGCGTCCGGCGCGGCGAGATCGTCGCCATCGTCGGTGAATCGGGCTGCGGCAAGTCGGTGTCGTCACTGGCCATCATGGGCTTGCTGCCCAAGCCCGCGGGGCGGGTGACGCAGGGCCGCGTCATGTTCGATGGCCGCGATCTGCTGCAGCTCTCCCCGGCCGGGATGCGCGCCTTGCGCGGTCGCGACATCGCCATGATTTTCCAGGAGCCGATGACCTCGCTCAACCCGGTGATGGATATCGGCGCGCAGATCCTCGAACCATTGCGCATCCATCTCGGCATGCGTGGGCAGCCGGCGCGCGAGCGTGTGATCGAGCTGCTGAACCAGGTCGGCATCACGGACCCCGAGCGCCGGCTTGGTCAGTTCCCGCATCAGTTGTCCGGTGGCATGCGCCAGCGCGTGATGATCGCCATCGCGCTGTCGTGCAATCCCAAGCTGCTGATCGCCGACGAGCCGACGACGGCGCTCGACGTCACCATCCAGGCGCAGATCCTGGAGCTGTTGCGCGATCTGGTGCAGCGCCTCGGCGTCGCCCTGGTGATGATCACGCACAATCTCGGCATCGTTGCCCGCTACGCCGATCGCGTCAACGTCATGTATGCCGGCCGTCAGGTGGAGCAGGGCGATGCCGACGGGATATTCGCGTCGCCGCGCCATCCTTACACGGTGGGTTTGCTCAGTTCGGTGCCGCGCCTCGATCGGCCGCGCACGGGCGAGCTGGCGACGATTCCTGGTTTGCCGCCCAATCTGCTGGCGCCGCCACGCGGCTGCCGGTTCGCGCCACGCTGTGCATTCCGTATCGAGGCGTGCGTCAGCGAACCGCCGCTCGAGGAGCTGTCCGCGGGGCGCAAATCGGCCTGCTGGCGGTCACGCGAGTTGGGCGGCCTGGTCCCTGTGGCCCAATCCCTGGCACCGGTTGTGCCGCCGGTCCCGACCGGTGACACGGCCCTGCTGTCGGCGGATCGGATCGCCAAACATTTCATGATCTCCTCGCGTCTGCCGCCGATCCGTGCGGTCGATGGCGTCAGCCTGCGCATCGCGCCGGGCGAGACGCTGGGTTTGGTCGGAGAATCGGGATGCGGCAAGTCGACGGTCGGCCGCCTGGTGCTGGGCCTGGAGACGCCGACATCGGGACGTGTGCACGTCAGCGGCGAGGCCGTGGACCGCATGGGCCGCGACGGCATGCGGCGGCTGCGGCGCACGATCCAGGTGGTGTTTCAGGACCCTTTTTCCTCGCTCAACCCGCGCATGACCGTCGGCCAGATCATCGGCGAGCCGCTGCGCGTGCATGGCATCCGTCCGCGCCGTGAGGTTCCCGCGCGGATCGAGGAGCTGCTGGGCAAGGTCGGCCTGCTGACGTATATGGCCTCGCGCTATCCGCACGAATTGTCGGGCGGCCAGCGGCAGCGGGTCGGCATTGCCCGTGCACTGGCCTTCGAGCCCAAGCTGATCGTCTGCGACGAGCCGGTGTCGGCGCTTGACGTGTCGATCCAGGGGCAGGTGATGAACCTGCTGGCAGGCCTGAAACGGGAGCAGGGTCTGGCCTATTTGTTCATCGCCCATGATCTGGCCGTCGTGCGCCACATCTCGGACCGCGTCGCCGTCATGTATCTCGGCCGCATCGTCGAGCTGGCGGACGCCGATCAGCTGTATCGTGCGCCGCGCCACCCCTATACCCGCATGCTGATCGATGCGGTGCCAATCCCCGATCCGGCGATCGAGCGCGCGCGCCGGCGGCGCATGCCGGAGGGCGAGATTCCTTCCCCGCTCAATCCGCCATCGGGCTGTGTGTTCCGCACCCGCTGCCGCTTCGCCGAGCCACGCTGCGCCAGCGAAGTGCCCGCATTGCGGCAATTGCCGGCCACGGCGGGCTTGCCGCACCACATCGCCTGCCACCGCGCCGAGGAGATCGCGTTGTCATGATCCGCTATCTCTTCCGACGCCTCTTGCTCGTCATTCCAACGCTGCTCGGCTGCGCGGTGCTGATCTTCTTCATGCTGCGCGTGGTGCCCGGCGACATCGTCGAGGTGAAGCTCAGGGGCGATGGCGCGCAGGTGACGCAGGAGGTCGTCGAGGTCGAGCGCAAGCGACTGGGCCTCGACCGGCCGCTGGTCGTGCAGTTCGGCGACTGGATGCTGGGCCTCCTCACCCTCGACCTCGGCACCTCGATGTGGACCGGGCAGCCGGTGACCAAGGAGATCGCGGCGCGGCTCGAGTTGTCGTTCGAGCTGGCGATCCTGTCGACGATCGTCGCCCTGCTGATCGCCTTTCCGCTCGGTACGGCAGCCGCACTCTGGCGCGACACCTGGGTCGATCAGGCCATCCGTGCCGTGACCATCGCCGGGCTTGCCGTGCCATCGTTCTGGCTCGGCATGCTCATCATCCTGGTGCTGCTCAACGGCTTCAACTGGCTGCCGCCGATGGCCTTCGTGCCGTTCTGGCATGACCCGATCGCCAACCTGTCGCAACTGATCTGGCCGGCGCTGTCAGTCGGCTACCGCTATGCGGCGATGGTGGCGCGCATGTTGCGCTCCTCGCTGATCGAGGTGATGCGCGAGGACTACATCCGCACGGCGCGCGCCAAGGGCGTCTACGAGTCCCAGGTGGTGCGCCGGCATGCCATGAAGAACGCGCTGCTGCCGACCGTCACCGTCGTCGGGCTCGAGTTCGCCTTCCTGATCGGCGGCCTGGTCGTCACCGAGCAGGTGTTCAATCTCAACGGCATCGGCCGGCTGTTCGTGCAGGCGGTGACGCGCAACGATTTCACGCTGGTGCAGGGGCTCGTCATGCTGGCCGCCAGCGTGTTCATCGTCGTCAACCTGGCTGTGGATCTGCTGTATGCGCGCCTCGACCCGCGCATCCGCTACGCCTGAGGCAGCACCCATGACCGACAGCACATCGATCGATCAACCCATCCCGCCAAGGCAACCGTTCTGGCTGATCGGCTTCGTCCGCGCCCAACCGACCGGCGCGGTGGCGGCCCTGGTTGTGCTGGTCATGGTGATCGCCGGTATGTTCGCCGGCCAGGTGGCGCCTTACAATCCGGTGGCGAACGATTTCTCGGCCATGCTGTCGCCGCCCACCTGGGGGCATCTGTTGGGCACAGATAATTATGGCCGCGATGTTCTCTCCCGCATCATCTGGGGTGCGCGCACGGCGATGATCATCGGCTTCACGGCGTCGCTCACCGGCTGCACGATTGGCGCACTGATCGGCATTGCGTCGGCCTATTACGGTGGCCGCACGGACCTGCTCATCCAACGGCTGATGGATATCCTGCTGTCGTTCCCGATCATCGTGCTCGCCGTGGTGACCCTGGCGATGCTCGGCCGCAAGCTGATCCTCGGCATCGACGCCAACCTGATCGTGGCGCTGGCGCTGCCCATCGTGCCGAAGGTGGCGCGCGTCATCCGCTCCGTGACGCTGTCGATTTCGACCATGCCGTATATCGACGCGGCGCGGGCGGCGGGCTATTCGGATCGGCGCATCATCCTGCGCCATATCGCGCCAAACGTCGCCGCGCCCTATCTGATCCTGGTGACGGCATTCATCGCCCAGGCCATCCTGCTGGAGGCCTCCTTGAGCTTCCTCGGGCTCGGCGTGGTCGAGCCGACGGCGGCCTGGGGTCTGATGCTGTCGGGCAATGCCGCCGACTTCTATCGCGAGGCGCCCTGGCTGATCATCTTCCCTGGCCTCGCCATCTCGATCGCGGTATTCGCCTTCAATTTTCTCGGCGATGCCTTGCGGGATTGGTTGGACCCGAAGTTCAGGAGTTGAGGGAGGAGTTTGATGAGCTGTAGGTCGGTGTCGAGCCTTCGCGAGACCCGACATTGGCGTCGATCACAATGTCGGGTCTCCCCGGACCAAGTGTCCGGGTTCGACCCGACCTACGCGCGTTTCTGGCAAGATATCAGACACCCTCGACAAGGTGAAACATGAGACAAGGATTCCTCGACCATCTGTTCAGCCTCGCCGGCAAGACGGCACTCGTCACGGGCGGCGCGTCGGGCATCGGCGCGATCATTTCCGAAGCGCTGGTGTCGGCCGGCGCGCGCGTGCTGATCGCCTCGCGCAAGGGTGAAGCCTGCGCCGCGCTGGCGCGAGAGCTGTCGGCCAAGGGGTTGCCTGGCAGCAGCGAAGGGTTCGCCGGCGATGTCGGCACCGAGACTGGCGTCAAGGCGCTCGCCGGTGAGGTCGCCAAACGCACGGACCAGCTGCACATCCTGGTCAATAATGCCGGCCGCACCTGGGGCACTCCGCTCGGGGCTTTTCCGCACAGGGCCTGGGGCGAGGTGCTTGGCGTCAATCTCGCCGGCCCGTTCAGCCTGACGCAGGAATTGCTGCCGCTGTTGAGAGCAGCGGCGACCGGCGATGATCCAGCCCGCGTCGTCAACCTCGGCTCGGTGATGGGCACGCAACCGCTGTCGAAGGGCGCCTATGCCTACTCCGCGTCCAAGGCGGCGGTGCACCATCTGACGCGCATCCTCGCCAACGAGCTGGCGGCTGACCACATCACGGTCAACGCCTTCGCGCCGGGCCCCTTCGACAGCCGCATGATGGCGTTCGCCACGCGCGATGCGGCCAAGCGCAAGCGCATGGAACAGGGCGTACCGCTCGGCCGCATCGGCCGGGCCGACGACATTGCCGCGGCGCTGCTGTTCTTGTGCGGACGCGGCGGCGGCTATACGACAGGCGCCATCATTCCCATCGACGGCGGCTTGCACGTCGTCTGTGGCGAGGGCGTTTTGGGGGGAGACGACTGATGGCGACAAGGGAGCGGCCGATCGTGCCGCTGGCGAAACTGAAGGAGCGGGTCGGCACGGAGCTGGGCATTTCGGGCTGGCATGTGATCAGCCAGGACATGGTCGATCGCTTCGCCGGCGTCACCAATGACCACCAGTTCATCCATGTCGACCCTGTGCGTGCCAAGGCGGAAACACCGTTCGGCGGCACCATCGCACACGGTTTCCTGACGCTGTCGATGCTGAGCGTCCTGCTCTCGGAGGTGATGCCGCGCATCGAGGGCACGGCCACGTCGATCAACTACGGTTTCGACAAGATCCGCTTTCTGACGCCGGTGAAGACTGGCTCGCGTATCCGTGGCCGATTCGTCTTGAAGGAGCTGATCGAGCGCGGCAAAGGCGAGGTGTTGTTTCGCAACGAGGTGACGGTCGAAATCGAAGGCGGGACGAAGCCGGCGCTCGTGGCGGAGTGGCTGGGGATGGCGGTGTTGGGGTGAGTAGGGAGTAGGGAGTAGGGAGTAGGGAGTAGGGAGTAGGGAGTAGGGAGTAGGGAGTAGGGAGTAGGGAGTAGGGAGTAGGGAGTAGGGAGAG
>CAZCGE010000017.1:0-26384 GCA_964498125.1 uncultured Devosia sp.
TCGGTACGCGTGGCAGCAGGGGGTAACGCATCCAGCCACAAGCGCGGCGACCCGGATAACGACGGTGTAATCCCGTCCTGCAATATCCGGGCGACAGATAAACCGGCCCGCGGGGCGGCCACACGCCGTCAAAAAAAAACACTTCCAGCGGCGCGTCGCCGCCCCGCTCCCCATTTGCTGGCGACCTGCCTGCCGCAGACGCATCGACATGTAGCTACACCGGTCGGTGCCCCCGCGCGCCGTCATGGCCACGGCGAGTGTCATGTCGGCCTCGCCGGCTATTCGCCGAAGCGGTGTGCGTTCGGTCTCAGGCCTTGGCGCCCTTCTTCGTCGGCTTCAGCAGGTTTTCCGCCGCCCGATGCAGGATCGTCTCCTTGTCCATCGCCGAGATCGGCTGGCGCTTGACGATCGCCGGGCAGTCGAACGCGCCCATGTCGAAGGGATAATCGCTGCCCATCAGCACGTGATCGGGCGTGTACGTGTTGATCAGGAACTGCAGCGACGAGTCGAAGTGCGCGAGAGTGTCGAAATAGAAGCGGCGGATCGAGGCCTCCGGCGACACTTTCAGGTGCTTCCTGCTTTCCTCGCGCACGCCCCAGCCGTGGCGGAAGCGGCCGAGCTGGTAGGGCAGGTAGCCGCCGGCGTGCGACAGGCAGATCTTCAGGTTCGGGTGCCGCTCCATGACGCCGCCGAACACCAGCGAGGCCGCGCCGATCGTCGTCTCCAGCGGATTGCCGATGAAGTTGCGGAAATAGTAGTCCTTGAAGCGGTCAGTCGGCACCACGAACTGCGGGTGCATGAGAATGAAGGCGCCCAGCTCCTCGGCGGTCGCCCACAAGGGTTCCAGCGCGGGATCGTCGAGGTTCTTCTGGCGGACGTTGGAGGCGATCTGCATGCCCTGCAGGCCAAGCTTGGTCATGGCGTATTTCAGCTCATCGGCCGCCTTCTCCGGCGTCTGCATCGGTACCGCGGCGATGCCCATAAAGCGCGTCGGGTGCTGCTTGATGCAGGCCGCCAACTGCTCGTTGATCATGCGCGAGGTGTCGGCGACCAGCGCCCCGTCCATGTCGTAGAGGAAGGTCTGCGGCGTCTGCGACAGCACCTGCATCGAGACGTCGTTGTCGTCCATGTCCTTGAGGCGAATGGCCATGTCCCAGGCGCCATTCGGATGCGGCCACTGCTGGATGTGGCCGATGTGCAAGCGGCTCTCGACCTTGCCGACCTCGGTCAGGCTGCAATTCAGCTGCGGCGCGATGCGGCGAATGCCCTCCATCATCGGTTCGTCGAAGATGTGCGCGTGGACGTCGATGGCGCGGATTTTTTCGGTCATGGCGCGTGGCCCCTTATTTTGCGTTTCCGGCGCGCAATGAAGCATGCCGGGGGGCCACCCGCAATCGGCTTTGCTGGCGCTCAGCGCGCGACCGAGTAGATGCCCTGATAGCCAACCGTGATGCGGTTGAGCTCGGCTTCGCGGCGCAGCGCCTCGAGCACCGGCCGCGCGGCGAATTTACCGTCATGGCTGCGAACAGCAGGCGCCAGCTGGTTGAGCGGGCTGTCGGCGGCCACCGCCACCACATGATCGGCGCCAAACGGCGCCTGCACCAGCAGGTCGTCCTGGTAGGTTCTGGTCTGGCCAGCAACCGTCAGCACATTGCGTCCGGCCTGGCCCTGCGCGGACAGATCCCGGCCAACTTTGCCGTCGCCGCCCTTGTCCAGCTCCTGGATCTGTCCGCTGCCGGTCAGATTGAACAGCACGAAGTAGCGTTGCGTGATGCCAGAGATCTGGAACTTGAGCTGCGTGCCGGCGGTGTGCGTGCGGTCGGAGGCGAGGCTCGGCGCTGCCAGATTTTCCTCGCCGGGCAGCCGCAGGCTGAGCGCCAGGCCGCGATCCGCGGACATGGCCGCAATGGCATCGAGGGCGATCTTGCGGTCGATCACGTACTGCAGCGCATCGGCCTTGACGCCCTCGGCGATGCGGTTGCCGAAATCGTTGAACACGTCGCCGGTCGCCGCGTGCCAGACCAGGTCGCGCTCGCCGTCCCGCCCGGCGGGCTCGGCATCGGTGAGACGGGCAAAGGAGCGGGTCTGGGCCGCGGCATCGAGCCCGAGCGCCGCCAGCCGGATCGTGGTGGATTTCGCCGCCGCCGCGATCTGGCGCGGCCGCTTGGCGCCCGCGGCCTGCGGCAATACCAGTACCGGCGCCGAGGGCGCTACACCCATGCGCGCATCCGGCGTCGGCCAGCGCACCTGCGGATGCTGGCTCGCATCCGAGATCGTGCGGATGCAATGCAGCACGTACTGCGTCAGCTCCGCGCCGGTGATGATGCCGTCCTGGTTCAAATCGGCGGCGCCGGCCAGCCCGCGCGCCACCGCATAGCTCAGCGCGCCGTGCTTGCGGCCCTCGATCGTCAGCTCCGGTACGATCTCGTCGTCCTGGCTGGCGGTCAGGACGATCAGATTCGGCAGTTCCTCTGGTGGTGGCGCCGCTGTCGCGGTCGTGGCTGGTGTCAACGCCCGGCTGGCGAAATCGTAGCGCCCCTCCGAGCGATAGGTGAGGCCGGCCGCCGCGCGCGGATCGACGGCCCGCGTCGGCGTGCCCGAATGACAGGCGTCGATGACGTAAATGACGGTCACTTGTTTTTGGCGCGCCGCCTCGAACAAGGTGGCCATCTCGTCGTCGATGATGCGCTCCGCCGAGACCTGGTCCTGCGCGGCGTCGAAACCGGCGAGGATCAGCGTCTCGTCGAGGCCGTCGGCTTCGTTGCCCTTGATGCGCTCGGGCTCCTGGCCGCCGTGGCCCGCATAGGTCAGCAAGATGATGTCGCCGGGTTTCGCCGCCGCCAGCGTCGCCTGCCACGCCGAGAAAAAGTTGCGCCGCGTCACGTCGCGGTCGCGCAGGGCGCGCACGCTGCTAGCATGCGGACGGATGGCGGCCTCGATGCCGTTGCTGTCGTTGAGGCAGCCGCCGAGCCGCTTGATGGCATGATAGGCCATGCTGCCGTTGGCCAGCCGGCGGCCGATGCGGCCATTGTAGTCGTTGATGCCGACAATCATGGCATGCAGGCGCGTCCGCGGGCCGGCGGCATGCACCAGGCTCGGCCGGCTACTGACGATGAGCGGCAGCGTGGCGCCAATCGACAGGGTCCGGATCAAATCGCGGCGCGACAGCATGGTGCGGGCAACTCCGGGAGACGCATCACATCCCCATACCCACGCCCACACCCAGCCCCGGCGGGCGATAGGTGTTGGCGCCGTTGCCGCCGGTGCGGGCGCCTTCCTCGACGCGCGGCTTGGCAACGCGACCCGCATTCACCGAACCGGTCTCGGCCTGGCCCGTGTCCGGACGAATCGAGGGGCCGGCGATGGGGCCGCTGCCGGTCATCGGCGGCAGGAAGTAGAAGCGGGCGTTCAGCGCGGCTTCCTCCCAGGGGACCTGCTTGCCGCTGGTCTCCTTCATCACCTCGGTGCGCACGTTGAGCATCAGGTCGCGGATTTCCAGGCCGGACTTGTCGATGTGGCGCAGGATGGCGCTGGTGAACGGACTGTTCTTACCGGCGCCATCGACGGCGACATTGTCGGCGGCCGTGGCATAGGCGCGGAACATGCCGAGCGACTTCTGCGTCGGCACCACCGTCATCGACGCCAGCCCGCGCGACAGCGGCACCGCGCGCGTCGCGCCGCCCTTGGCATCGAGCGCCACCACCTTCAGTCCGAGATCGGCGCGCCCCGGCGTGTTGCGGCAGGCGTCGAGGAAGGCGATGCCGACGCGCGCCTCGCTGAGCGGCGCCAGCAACGTCGCCATGCTGACCAGGTGCCCGGCCATGGCATCGGCGTTCGCGGCGCCCGTCACCGAGATCTGGCTCGGCGTATCCACCGGCAGGAAAAAGCTTTCCGAATTGATGGCGATGCCGTGCCCGGCATAGAACACCAACGCCACGTCGGCGTCTTTCGTCTTGGAACGGAATTCATTGAGCTTGGCCAGCATCGCCGCGCGGTCGGAATTGAGCGCCAGGATGACGTCGAATTTGTAGGCGCCCTTCATCGCCTTGAGCTTGTCGGCCATGGCGCGGGCGTCGTTGACCGGATTGCCGAGGGCTGCGACGTTGCGATATTCGGAATTGCCGATGATCAGCGCCACGCGCCGCTCGGCGCGAACGTCGGTGCTCGCCAGCACGCAGACCGCGCATGCCGTCAACAGGGCGCCAGCCGCACGCAGAGCCATCACTCGCGACATCGCCATCTCCCTTTGTCGATCAAGGCAGAATTGAACGCGGTCAGTTTTGCATTTCGCGCGGGCCGGCGCAACGATAGACGGCGTTAAAAATCGTGAGATTGCCGTATCGGCCAACAACCGGCACAGGCATCGCGGCGGCAATACGTCCGCTCAGTCGAACTTGTACTTGAGGCCGACCCGGCCGCCGTAGGTCAGTTCGTCCGAGCTGCCCGAGACATAAGCGGCGACGCCCCCTTCCCAGTTCTTGCTGAGCTGGGCATTGATGCCGACCTCGGCATTGCCGTAAAGGTCGGCGTCGGAGAACCTAATCGTCTTGCCGGTGATTGTTGTCTCCAGGCCGCCGGCGGTCACTATCTGGGCTGGGATCTTCAGTGTACTCTTTTCGTCGAATTCGTTCTTGATGCCGACCTTGACGAACGGCTGGTAGACGGTGCCGCCGCTCTTGACGATGGTATACAGCGTCAGCGTCGCGGTGCCGAAGAACACCTCGTGCTCGGTCTCGCCGACGCGGAAATCGCCGGACGTCGCCACCGTGGCGCGGGCGATGTGGCTATCACCCAGATGATGACCGTAGCCGAGGCTGCCGCGCACATCGAGGAACCAGTTGGGCGACAGCGACAGCACGTGCCCCGCCGTCAAGGATGCCAGCACGCCCTTGGTGTCGTAGCTGCCGCGGTTGCCGATGTCGCGCAGCGTGTAGTCGGTCTGGCCGATGTCACCCGTGGCCATCGCCATCACGTAGCTCTGGCCCAACGTGTACAGGCCATAGGCGCCGAACATGCCCGAGTCGTTGGCGCCCTTGGCCTGCTGGAAGGCGTAGTTAACGTCGATGTTGGCATAGCCGGCGTAGAAGCCGGCGCGCATCGAGCTGTTCTGCTGCTTGGACAGGGCGAACTCGGCGTTGGCCAGGCCGGACACTTCGGTGGTGTCGTAGCCCGGGCCCTTGAACGTCGGGTTGATGCGCAGCGTCTCGCCGTTGTGGCTGGTGGCGGCATAACGACCGGAGGCGAAGATGCTCGGCCCGAAGCCCGGAAGCACGCTGCCCAGGATCTGCGTCTGCAGCCCATCGACGGCCTGCTGGATGACACCGATCTGGGCACCGTTGTGCAGCGGTGTAATGGAGGAGCAGTTTTGGACTGCGCTCGTTTCGATGTTGTTATCGTTGGAAGTATCGATGTAGGTCGTCAGCCCACAGCCCGCGAGTGCCTGGACGCTGCCAAAGCTGCTCGGCGGCGGTGAGGTTCCCTGCGCCTGAACCGGCACCCCGAACCCCGCAGCTACAGCCGTCACGATGGCGAGCCCCGCCAACGCCCGTGCCGCCACATGACCGCTACTCCGCACAACACCACCGAATGCTTTGACGCCGAACAATATTCATCATAGGAGACCAGACCGTTTGTCGCACGGCAATATGAGTCCGACGCCGCGCCACGGATTGCCGCCATTCCGTTGCATTCCGAACACATTCCTGCCACGGGCGTGCGCGGCCGACATGGCGGTGTCCCTTCCATTGACGCCTTCCCGGCCGGAGCCGCCCGGCGGCGCCGGGCGCGCGGAGCAGCCGGGATCTTCCCCGGTTGCCGTTGAATCGCCGGTACGAACCTGCACCGGGTGAAGATCCCGGATAGCCGCGCAATGGCACGGCTTCCGGGAACGCAATGGAGGGAGGGCCGGGAAGACGGCGCGGGAGGTCGGCTGCATCGCCGCGTGGCATTGGTTCTGGCCAGCGCGGCCGGCGGCCGGTAAGGTTGCGCAACGGTCGCGCTGAGCGGCCCAGATCAGTCCTCGAGACTTGGAGCCGGGCCGCAATGGACATGACGGGAGAGCAGAAGATCGCCGCGCCGCGCCAGGTGGTCTGGGAGGCGCTTAACGATCCCGAGGTGCTGAAGGCCTGCATCCCCGGCTGCCAGAGCCTCGAAAAGCTGTCCGACAGCGAAATGAAGGCTTCCGTGACGCTGGTGGTCGGTCCAGTCAAGGCGACGTTCGCCGGCAGTGTCACCTTGTCCGAGATGGACCCGCCCAATTCCTACCTGATCAGCGGCAATGGCTCGGGCGGCGTCGCCGGTTTCGCCAAGGGGCACGCCAAGGTCAGTCTCGTCGACGACGGCGAGGGCACGATCCTGAGCTACACCGCCAAGGCCGATGTCGGCGGCAAGCTGGCCCAGCTCGGCGGACGGCTGATCGACGCCACCTCGAAAAAGCTCGCCGGCGAGTTTTTCAACAAATTCGGCGAGATCGTCGGACCGCAACCCGAGGCCGATGCCGCCGCCAGCGCCGACGCCAAGGCCAAGGGCGGCTGGTGGAAACGCTGGCTCGGCAAGAAACAGGATGCGGCCTCGGCCTGAGTGGCGCGTGGCATGGCCAGCACGGCAAGCGGCGCGGTGCTCGATGAATGGCGACACAGGAAAGTCCGGCAACGTGCATAGGCTGGCGTTCGATACATGCCTGAATGCGTGCTCGGTGGCGCTGTGGAATGGCACGGGCGGCGCGCTCTACGCTCGCTATGAACCCATGCGCCGTGGCCATGCCGAGCGGTTGTGCCCGATGATCGAGGACGTGCTGGCCGAAGCGGCCTGCACGCTGGCAACAATTGACAGCATCGCCGTGACGGTCGGGCCAGGCACCTTCACGGGCACCCGTGTCGGTATCGCCGCCGCACGCGGATTTGCCCTGGCCACAGGCGCAAAAGTGCTCGGCAGCACCAGCCTGGCGTTGCTGGCGGCGACCGCGCGCGCGGCCCTGCCAGCCGACAGACATGGGCGACCGAATGGGCGACCGATTGCGGCGTGCATCGATGGCGGCAAGGGCCTGGTGATGCTGGAGATCGTCCGCATCGGCACTGTACCCGGGCTCGCCGCCGTCCAGCTTCTCGCTGGCCCCGCGGCAGCGATGACGATTGCGGCCTTGGCGCCGGATGCCGTGCTGATTGGATCGGCGGCGCGGATCGTCGCCGATGCTGGCAAGGCGGCAGGGCTCATGCTCGAAGCCGTATTGCCCGACATCGAGCCCGACGCCCGGCACTTTGCCGATATGGCCCTCGTGCCGCTGGCAGCACCTGCTCCCTTGTATCTGCGCCCGCCCGATGCCAAACCGCAACAGAACGTAGCACTTGCGAGAACCCTATGAAGCGCCTGCCGCCGCTGTATAGAAAACTTGTCAGCTTGCTCTGGGCGGGGCCCGAGCGCGCCGCCGACATCGCCGGCATGCATGCCCGCCTGTTCGATGCGCCATGGAACGAATCCAGCGTCGCCAAACTGCTCGAGCATCCCGCCTCGACCGCGTTTGTGGCCGAGATCGGCCTGCCGAAGATCGCTGTCGGCTTCATCATGGGGCAGGTGATGGCCGACGAGGCCGAGATCCTGTCGCTGGGCGTGGCGCCGGAACTGCAGAGGCGCGGTCTTGGGCGCACGCTTGTCGATGGCCTGCTGCGCGCCGCCAGAAAGGCAGAGAGCAAGCGGCTGTTCCTGGAGGTCGCCGCCGACAACGCCGCCGCGTTGGCGCTTTACCGCGAGCTGAAGTTCGTCGAGACCAGCCGGCGAAATGGGTACTACCCCCGCATCAATGGCCAAGCCGTCGATGCCCTCGTGCTGCAGTGCGCAATTTGAGTGGACGCTGCAACAATTTAGGCGCGTTGACCTGCAGGTGAAACTTCATCACTCGTGTATGCTTCCTCCGCCGTCTGGTCTAAATTGTCATCAGCCCAAGCAACCCTGTCCAATCAATGCCTGATGGTGCCCCATCGATCGAGCCGAACCGCATCGAGCGACTGTGCGCGAAGCATCGCCTGCGCATGACCGGCCAGCGCCGCATCATCGCGCGCGTCTTGACCGATGCCCACGATCACCCGAGCGTGGAGGAAGTCCATCGTCGGGCCCACGGCGCGGATGCGCGCATTTCGCTGTCGACGGTCTATCGCACGCTGCGCCTGTTCGCTGACAAGGGCATCCTGGAGAGGCACGAATTTCGCGCCGGCCGTGGCCGTTATGAGGAAGCCACCCGCGAGCACCATGACCACCTGATCGACATCGACACGGGTAGCGTCATTGAATTTCGCAGCGAGGGGATCGAAAAGCTCCAGAAGCGTATCGCCCGCGAGTTGGGCTACAAGCTCGTGGGGCACCGCCTGGAGCTGTATGGCGAGCCCATCAAGCGTACGCGCAAGCCGTGAATCGGGCGACAACGCGATTTTGATCCGGATCTTGGCACTATGGGAACTCTCCGAGGCGCCGCGATCCTGACTGCCTTCATGGCGATGACTGTGCCGTTGATGCCGGTGCAAGCCGCGCTGCTTGGCACCAGTCGAACTGGCGCGCGGCGGTTGCCGCACTGGTATCACCGCAAGGTCTGCCGCCTGGTCGGATTGCGACTGCACGTCGAGGGCGAGATCGCCCGCGATCGGCCCGTGCTGATCGTTGCCAACCATACGTCATGGCTCGATATTCCGGTTCTGTCCGCGATCGCACCGCTGTCGTTCGTCGCCAAGAAGGAAGTTGGAACCTGGCCGTTCGTTGCCGCGCTGGCGCGGCTGCAGCGCACTGTGTTCGTCGATCGCACGCGGCGCACGTCGGTGGGTGAGACGACCAGCGAAATCATGGGGCGGCTGGCGGCTGGCGACGCCGTCGTGCTGTTCGCGGAAGGCACCTCCAGCGACGGCAATCGGGTGCTGCCGTTCAAAACCGCGCTGTTTGGCGCGGTGCAGACCGGCGCCGATGCAAAGCCGCGCTCGCCCGTCAGCCCCGTCGTGCAGACACTGTCGATCGTCTACACCCACTTGCATGGCGTGCCGCTGGGACGAGCGGATCGACCCTTGATTGGCTGGTACGGCGACATGCTGATGGGCGGTCATGCCTGGCAACTGCTGAAGGCAGGACCCATCGACGTTGCCATCAGTATCGGTCCGCCGACCCCACTCGATGCGTTCGCGGATCGCAAGGCGCTGGCCCGCCACAGCGAGTCCGAGGTCCGTCGCGCCGTCGTCGGCATGCTGCGGCGCGGGGGACCTGGCGTCGGCTAGAATTCTGGCCCATTCATTTGGCACCTGTTATTCCCGACAGCGCTCATCGAGGATGACGGATGCCAAATGAATGTGCCAGAACAGGCGATGAAACTTAGATGTGCGGGTGGGGTTGGCAAACGTGAGCGATGAGACCGGAGCGCCGGCGGCCAAGCGGGTCTTCCTGAAGACGTTTGGTTGCCAGATGAACGTCTATGACGCCGAGCGCATGGCCGATCACCTGGCTACGGTCGGCTATGCCGAGACCGACACGATCGAGGCCGCCGACCTGGTCGTGCTCAACACCTGCCATATTCGCGAGAAGGCCGTCGAAAAGGTCTATTCGGATCTCGGCCGCATCCGCCAGATCAAGTCGGAGCGCGCCGCCAACGGCAAGGCGACGCTGGTCGCCGTGACCGGCTGTGTCGCCCAGGCCGAAGGCGCCGAGATCGTCCGGCGTGCGCCGGTCGTCGACCTCGTTGTCGGGCCGCAAAGCAGCCATCGGCTGCCGGAAATGCTGCTCAGGACCATCGCCGAAGGTCGGCCGTTGGTCGACACCGAGTTCCCCGTGGACGACAAGTTCGCCCGGCTACCCGAACGGCGCCTTGCGGGTTCAGCCGCCGCCTTCCTCACGGTGCAAGAAGGCTGCGACAAGTTCTGCACGTTCTGCGTCGTCCCCTATACGCGGGGCACCGAGTTCTCCCGCCCTGTCGCTGATATCGAGCGCGAGATGCGCCGGCTCGTTGCCCGCGGCGTGCGCGAGGTGGCTCTGCTCGGCCAAAATGTCAACGCCTATCACGGCACCGGCCCGAATGGCGAGGCGTGGTCGCTGGCACGCCTGATCCGGCACCTGGCGGCGATCGAGGGCGTCGAGCGGCTGCGCTATATGACCAGCCACCCACGCGACATGGGCGAAGACCTGATCGCGGCGCATCGCGACGAGGCCAAGCTGATGCCTTTCCTGCATCTGCCCTTCCAGGCTGGCGACGACCGCATCCTGGCGGCGATGAACCGCAAGCACACCGCACAAGACTATGTGGCGCTTGTCGAGCGCATTCGCGCGGCTCGTCCCGATATTGCACTGTCCACCGACGTCATCGTTGGCTTCCCGGGCGAGACCGAAGCGGAGTTCCAGGCCACCCTCGATGTGGTGCGGCGCGTCGGGTTCGCCCAGTCCTACACGTTCAAGTACAGCCCGCGGCCCGGCACGCCGGCGGCGACGATGGGCGAGCAGGTTTCCGAGGACCGCAAGAGTGAGCGCCTGCAGCGCCTGCAAGCGCTGCTCGATACCCAGTCGCTGTCGTTCAACGCCACCTCTGTCGGCAAGGTTTTTCCCGTGCTGTTCGAGCGTGCCGGCCGGCGTGCCGGCCAGCTGATTGGCCGCTCGCCCTACCTGCAGCTCGTGCAGGTCGACGCGGATGCAGCGTTGCTTGGGCGCATCATGCCGGTGGAAATCTCGGGGGCAGGGCCGAACAGCCTGTCCGGCGTCATACGGGCGGCTTGATTTCTGACATAATTGAGTTACGGCAGCACCCCGATGGCGCAGGGGATGGGTGTTGCTGGTCGATGTGATACACTGTGAGTCTCACAGACGTTCCGATAACTCCTGCAACGTCTCCAGGAGGCCTCAATTTGACGGCAATTCGCGGGCCCAATGCAAATGGGCCAAGCAAGGCACCCAAGACCCAGGCGGGCAAGACGCGGCTCGCGGTGCCATTCGACGACAATCGCCACCTGACCCGCCTGTTCGGCGAGTTCGATGCGCATCTGGCGCTGCTCGAAGTCAGGCTCGGCATCGAAGCCCACGCCCACGGCAATGTCGTCATCCTGCAAGGCTCGGACAGCGACTGCGCCACCGCCCGGACGGTCCTCGAGCAACTCTATGCCCGCATCGGCAAGGGCGAGGACATCGGCCCCGGTGATTTCGATGGCCTGATCCGCCACGTGGGCCAGGACCTGCCGGTGAGCGACGGCCAGGCCCAGATCGCCACTCGTCGCCGGGTGATCAAGGCGCGCACGCCGATGCAGAGCGCCTATATGCGCGCCATGGAGCGCATCGATCTGGTGTTCGGCGTCGGCCCGGCGGGAACCGGCAAGACCTATCTCGCGGTGGCCTATGCCGCCCATTGCCTGGAGCGTGGCGTCGTCGAGCGCATCATCCTGTCGCGCCCCGCGGTGGAAGCCGGCGAGCGGCTGGGCTTCCTGCCCGGTGACATGCGCGAGAAGGTCGATCCCTATCTGCGACCGCTGTATGACGCGCTTTACGACGTTCTGCCGCCGGAGAAGGTGGAGCGCGACTTGGAGGCGGGCATCATCGAGATCGCGCCCCTCGCCTTCATGCGCGGACGCACGCTGGCCAACGCCTTTGTCATTCTGGACGAGGCGCAGAATACCTCGAGCATGCAGATGAAGATGTTTCTCACCCGGCTGGGCGAGAACTCGAAGATGGTGGTCACGGGCGATCCGACCCAGGTCGATCTGCCGCCGGGTCAGCGTTCGGGGCTGGAGGAGGCCGTGGGCCTGCTTGCCGGCGTGGCCGGCATCGAAGCCATTCGCTTCACCAATGTCGACATCGTCCGCCGCGATCTGGTGGCCCGTATCGTCGAGGCCTATGACAAGGCCGGCTGAACAATTGATGCCGCGTCAACAAGAGTTTCCCGTAATTTTTCAACAGGCGGCACTCGTTGACACCAATCGGTCGGTCGGCTTAAATCGGCGCAGAAGCCGTCGCATAGGATGACAGTGCGGGCGCGCTGCGTATCGCGCCAAGTTGGTTTGCCCTCGCCGCTCAGAGCCGCTCGCGACCGCACCAGCGGAGCGCATAGATCATGGCCAAACCCAGGAAGCCTGCGAACAGGATTACCGACTTCACGTCCATCGCCGAGTACAAGGCGAGCACGGCCAGAGAAGGCGACATCGACACGCCCGTGTTCGACGGCACCCCTATCCGACGGTGTATCCATGGTGGGCAACCGCACTACTCAGTCGTGGATATCGTTGCTGCGCTGGCCGGGACAACCAATCCAAGCAGATACTGGACTGACTTGAAGCGGAAGTTGCGCGACGATGAGGGCTTTCCAGAGGTATACGAGAAAATCGTAACCCTTCGACTACCCACCTCTGGTGGGCCGCAACAGACCGACTGCGCCGACATTCAGACGCTACTGCGGATCATCCAGTCGATCCCATCGCCGAAGGCTGAGCCATTTAAGCAATGGCTTGCCAAGGTTGGATTTGAGCGCATCCAGGAGACCGCCGAGCCGTCTACGGCGATTGATCGCGCAATCGCCACCTACCGCAAGATGGGACGTGATGAGCGTTGGATCAGTGATCGCATCAAAGCAATCGCTGGCAATAACGAGAAAACGGACCAGTGGAAAGATCGCGGCGTTGCTGGTCCGTTGTATGCAGCGCTCAATGCTGAGATGAGTGAGGTGGCATTTGGCGTCACCCCGGCTCGACATCTCGAAATCAAGAAACTTTCTCCCAGTGAAAACCGGCAGAACCACATGACTCGCACGGAATTGGCCATCAATAATCTGGCCGACACCGCTGCTACCGACATCATGATTGCGCGCGACACAAAAGTGTACGTGGATACGCGGCGAGCATCACTCGATGGGGCTGGCGTTGCAAAGGTTGCGCGCGAGGCATTGGAAAAGCAGACGGGCAAGTCCGTGGTGTCAAACGAGAACTTCTTGCCGAAAATCGAGGCAGATGAGGTGCCGCTGCTTGCAATCGCCATGGAACCCAAGAAGTCTCAGTCCGATCAATCAAAGCGCCTTATTGAAGCGGCGCGCGAGCTTGGCGTGGACGAGACTGAGATAGGCCCCGAGAAGGCCGTCGGCAAGGTGGGACTGACGAAAGCGGGGAAGCCGTCAGCCAGGAAAAAATAGCTGGCCGCGATGCCAATGTTCACCGACCCCGACGGTTCGTACCGTAGAGGCTACCGCCAGAGAACAGAGCGGAGGCAAAGGACCACGATGCGATGAGCGTCCCTGGCGACAGTCGCGGTGGCCGGCCTGCTGGGCGGCGCATCACTCTCGACATCGTGCGCGAGGATGGGGACTGGGCGAGTTTCGAGCCGGTCGAGTCCGTCATCGAGGCAGCCGCCGCTGCCCTGGCCGCCCTGCCGGACATCGCGCCGTTGAACGGCCAGGCCTGTATCGTCCTGGCCAGCGATGCGCACGTGCGCACGCTCAATGCCACCTGGCGGGGCAAGGACCAGCCGACCAATGTGCTTTCGTTCCCCGCAGCCCAATCAGCCGCAAGTCGCATGGGCGATATACAGCAATTTCTCGGCGATATCGTCCTTGCGGCCGAGACGCTCGGGCGGGAAGCGGCCGCCGACGCCATTCCCGCGCATCACCACTTGCAGCATCTCGTGATCCATGGATTGCTGCATTTGATCGGCTATGATCACGAGTCCGACGCCGACGCCGAGATCATGGAAGCGCTGGAGGTTGCCGCTCTGGCTGCACTCGGCGTGCCGAGCCCTTATGATGACGGCGCGCCCGCGACTGACGCTTGAACGATTGCAGGGCGCGCCCGCGATCCAACGATGACGGTGCCATGAGCAACGACCACGTGCAGTCGAAGCCGGATCAGACGACCCAGCCACCGGACGGCAAGAGTAGTACCCAGTCGCCGGGCTGGCTGGCCACGCTGCGCGCCCGCCTCGGCCTGCAGGGCCCGCCGACGCTGCGCGATACCTTGGAATACGCCTTGCGCGAGGAAGCCAAGACCGCCGCGGCGTTCTCCACCGAGGAGCGTGGCATGTTGCTGCGCATGTTGCGCTTTGGTGCGCTGCGTGTCGTCGACATCATGGTGCCGCGCGCCGACATCATCGCCGCCGATGAAGACGAACCCATCTCGACCGTGCTGCGCACGTTCATGGATGCCGGGGTATCGCGCATTCCGCTCTACCACGGCACGCTCGATGATCCGCGCGGCATGCTGCACATCAAGGACGTCTTCGCTTGGTTGATGGCCGAGGCGCAAGGCAAGACGGCGGCCGCGACCCGCGGCGACCCAGCCGCACCCAAGGTGAGCCCGGCGCAGCGCGTCACTGAGCTGCGCAAGCTCGGGGAGCCTGCCGAGCCGATCGACCTTTCCCGTTTTGACCTGACCCGCGCGGTGATGGTGACGCGGTTGCGCCGCCCGGTGCTCTACGTGCCGCCCTCGATGCCGGCGATGAACCTGTTGCTGCGCATGCAATCGACGCGCATTCACATGGCGCTGATCGTCGATGAATACGGCGGCACCGACGGCCTCGTCACCATCGAGGATCTGGTCGAGCAGATCGTCGGAGAAATCGAGGACGAGCACGACGAGGCGGAGACCCAGCATATCTTCACCGACCCCAAGATCGGCCTGGTAGCGCTGGCGCGTACACCCATCCAGGAGCTGGAGGCGCATCTCGGCGTCAAGCTTCTCGTCGGCGGCGACGAGGAGGACATCGACACGCTCGGCGGCTTGATCTTTGCCATGCTCGGCCGCGTGCCGGCCCGCGGCGAATTGATCCGCCATCCCTCCGGCGTCGAGTTCGAGGTGCTGGATGCCGACCCGCGCCGAGTGAAGAAGCTCAGGGTACATCGGTCGCGAGGGCTTTCCGAGGCCAAGTCCAGGCCGGATGGGACGTGATGCGTTGGGAGCCCGTCTCTTGCCGATCGCAATGATGTCCGAGAGCCCGATCGCCGGGCGAATTGCCCGGCTTGCCGGCTGGCGGCGCGCCGCGGTCGCCTGTCTTGCCGGCGTCCTCTCGGTGCTGGCGATGGCGCCGTTTTTCCTGTCGCCGGTGCTGTTTCTGACGCTGCCGGTCCTGGTCTGGCTGGTCGACGGGACGGGACCCTACCCACGCGCCCAGTCGCTGCCGGGTCTCGGATCGGGCCGGGCGGCGCTGCGGGCGGGCGTTGCCGGCTGGTGGTTTGGATTCGGCTACTTCGTCTGCGGCTTGTTCTGGATCGGCGAAGCCTTCTTGGTCGAGGCCGAAACGTTCGCCTGGCTGCTGCCCTTCGCCGTCACGCTGTTGCCGGCCGGTTTGGCGCTGTTCTTTGCGTTGGCCTCGGCGGCGGCGCGACTGGCATGGCACAGCGGCCTCGCCCGCATCCTCGTTCTGGCCGTCGCGCTGTCGCTTGCCGAATGGCTGCGGGGGCACATCTTCACGGGGTTTCCCTGGAACACACTCGGTTATGCGCTGACCGCCCAGCTGCCGCTGTTGCAGACCGCCGGCATCTTCGGCATCTACGGCCTGACGCTGCTGACGGTGCTGATCTTTGCGACGCCGCTCGTGCTTTGGGACGAAGCCCAGGCGCATCAGCGGCGCAAGGCGGTGATAGCCATCTGCCTTGCCGCAGCTCTGCCTTTGGCGGTCCTGACCGGCATTGGCGCCTTGCAACTCATGCGTCAGCCGATCGCCATCGATGACAGCGCCCGGTTGCGGATCGTTCAGCCGAGCATTCCGCAGCGCGAGAAGTGGCAGGCGGACAAGCAGGCCGCCAATTTCGACCTGCATCTCATGCTGTCACGGCAGGATGCCGCGGGCCGGCGGGACGAACTGGCCGGCATCTCCCACGTTATCTGGCCGGAGGCGGCGATGCCGTTCCTGCCGCTCGACCGCCCGGAAGCGCTGGCGATGATCGCCGACCTGCTGCCGCGCGGCACCCATCTGCTGACCGGCGCGCTGCGCATGGAACGGACCGTGGCGGGCGAGCGGCGCGCCTATAACAGCCTGATTGTGTTTGGCCAGGGCGGGACTTTGGCAGGCCTCTATGACAAGATCCACCTGGTGCCGTTCGGCGAGTATTTGCCGTTTCAGACCACGCTCGAAGCCATCGGCCTGCAGCAACTGACGCGGCTGCGCGGCGGTTTCTCGGCAGGGGCGGCGCCGCGCGCGGATCTCGTCATACCGGGATTGCCGCCGGTCGGAGCGCTGATCTGCTACGAGGCGATCTTTCCGACGGAGCTGGTGCAGGGATCGCAGCGGCCGGGCGTCTTCGTCAACCTCACCAACGACGGCTGGTTTGGCAATTCCATCGGCCCGCACCAGCATCTGCATCAGGCGCGGGTGCGGGCGGTCGAACAGGGCGTGCCGGTGATCAGGGCCGCCAACAACGGCATCTCGGCGGTCATCGACGCCCAGGGCCGCGTACTGGCCAGCCTGGCGCTCGATCAGCGCGGCGTCATCGACAGCCGACTTCCGCCCGCCGGGGCCGCGACGCCGTATGCCCGCTTTGGCGAGTGGCTGTTTGCCGCGCTTCTGCTCGTGGCCTTGGCCGTGATCGTCGCCTTGCGGTGGCAAGCGGGTCGATCGGCGCTAGTACCCGATCGCGGAATTGAGTGCCACACTTCGTGGCACGAAAATGCAGCGTGAATCGGGTACTTCAGCAAGATGGCTAGTACCAGCCATTTTTGATGGCGGGTACTAGCGACGCTGCGGTCTCCAACTTGAAAAATAACGGGCTTGCAACATGTCAAGCTTGGCAATGTGAACGGTGAACTGCTCGGAACCATTGCAACCGGCACTTTTGCGGCGGGCCTGTCGCTCCCGGTTGACGTGTACCGCTTGGACACCTAGGAATGCCTCGTCCAACCGCATCAGAGGTCGAGGCAAAGCCATGGCAAAGGGCCGCAGTGATCTCAACGGCAGTGTCGGCGACGACCACAGCGTGCGCCGGCCCAATCCAATCGATATTCACGTCGGCAGCCGCGTGCGGCTGCGGCGGATGATGCTGGGCATGAGCCAGGAGAAACTCGGCGAGAGCCTGGGCCTGACCTTCCAGCAAGTGCAAAAATACGAAAAAGGCGTCAACCGGGTCGGTGCCAGCCGCTTGTTCGATCTGGCTCGCGTGCTCGGCGTCTCCGTGCAGTTCTTCTACGAGGAAGCGCCCTCGCACATGACACCAGGCTCGCTGCCAGCGGGCATGGCCGAGCGCGCGGCCGAGAGCTACGCGGCTGAGTTCCTGGGCAATCGGGACGGGCTCGAGCTGAACAAGGCGTTCGCCAAAATCACCGATGCAAAGATCCGGCGCTCCATCGTCGAGCTGGTTCGCTCGATCTCCGGCGAAGCGGAAAGCGCGGCAGATATGCGGGACTCCGGCAAGGCGATCCCTTGACCCCCTGTCGAAACGCTGCCAGAACCCGGCGAAATTGCCAGGAAGTCCAATCCAGCCAAGGGGGCCCAAGTGGCGCGCAAGTCCTACCTGTTCACCAGTGAGTCGGTTTCCGAAGGGCACCCGGACAAAGTCGCCGACCAGATCTCGGACGCCATTCTCGACGCATTCATCGCCAATGACCTGAGACTCGGCATTGCCGACAAGAGCGCGGTGAATACGCGACTGGGTTGCGAAACCCTGGTGACGACGGACAAAGTGGTCATCGCCGGCGAAGGCCGCGGCCAGGCGCCGTTGTTCAAGGTCTTCGACAGCCATCAGCACGCCAGCAGCAAAGAGGCGCGCATCAACCGGGAATTGATCAGCCAGATTGCTCGCGGCGTGATCAAGGATATCGGCTACGACCAGGTTGGCTTCTCATATCACGGCGCCGACATCGAGGTGCTGCTGCACGGCCAGTCTCCCGACATCGCCATGGGCGTCGACGAGAAGCAAGGCGAGGAGGGCGCCGGCGACCAGGGCATGATGTTCGGTTTCGCCTGCACCGACAGCGAGGCCTATGAAAAAGGCTCGTTCATGCCGGCGCCGATCTACTTCTCGCACAAGATCCTGAAAGTGCTCGCCGAGCAGCGCCGATCGGGCAAGCTCGCCGACCTCTTGCCCGACGCCAAGAGCCAGGTGACGATCCGCTACGAGGACGGCAAGGCCGTCGGCGCCGCCAAGGTGGTCGTCTCCACCCAGCATCAGAAGGCCAACGGCAAGGGCCGGGACTACACGCCCGAGATGGTCAAGGACATGATCGGCGATGCCGTCGCCTCGGCGCTGCCCAAGGGCTGGATGCCCAAGAGCGGTGTCGATTTCCTGGTCAACCCGACGGGCAACTTCGTCGTCGGCGGGCCTGATGGCGACTGTGGCCTGACGGGCCGCAAGATCATCGTCGATACCTACGGCGGCTATGCGCCCCATGGCGGCGGCGCTTTCTCTGGCAAGGACCCGACCAAGGTCGATCGCTCGGCGGCCTATGCCGCGCGCTACCTCGCCAAGAATGTGGTCGCCGCTGGGCTGGCCGAGCGCTGCATGATCCAGGTCGCCTATGCCATCGGCGTTGCCGCTCCGATGTCGCTGCTGGTCGATACCCAAGGCACCGGCAAGGTCGACGACCACCGGCTCGAAGAGGTGCTGGCCGAGTTGTTCCCGCTCAAGCCGACCAACATTCGCCGCACCTTGCAGCTCAACAAGCCGATCTACCAGCGCACCGCGGCCTACGGCCACTTCGGCCGCGCGCCGGAGGCCGATGGCGGCTTCTCCTGGGAACGAACCGACCTCGCCGACAAGATCAAGACGGCGGTTTGATTTCTCGGCGTAGGTTGGGTTACGCGCGTCAATCGTCGTCGCATCCGGATGGAGACCGTCGGAGCGCGTAACCCAACCTACATGTGGCGCGTGGCCGCTGTCTGCTGATATGCTGCCAGGATGATCTGCGAAAGGCACATGATGGCCATGAACCGCCCGATCGATCCGGCCAACCTCGAGCACCTTACAGTCACCGAGCGCCTGGAGCTGATCGAGGCACTATGGGCCTCTCTGGAAGGGCTTCCGGATGAAGCAATCCCGACGCCCGACTGGCATGTCAGGGAAACCGAGAAACGGCTGAGATCCTTCGATGAGGGAACTTCGGTCGGAGCGCCTTGGGAAGAGGTCCGGGCGCGCCTCTGAATGACTGCAGCGGCCACAGATGGCCATTCGCATCTGCTCACTATTCATGAACCAACAAATCCCACCCCCGAGCGGTGAACGCGACCTGCGCTCGTTCGGGCGCCGGCGCGGTCGCAAGCTCAGCCCGCGCCAGGCCACCTTGATGGCCGAGCTGTTGCCGGCCGTGGCGATCGATCTGTCCCGACCGGCGCAATTTGACGGGCTGTTCGATGCGGCGATGCACGCGCTCGCCGGGGTCAGACCCTCCGATCTTGCCCGCCTCCGGCGGGACGGGTCCGACCCCATGCTCCTCCCGCGCACCTGCCAGAGGTCAGACCCTCCGATCTTGCCCGCCTCCGGCGGGACGGGTCAGACCCCGATCTCCGAGGTCTGGCTGGAAATCGGCTTCGGCGGCGGCGAGCACCTGATCTGGCAAGCGGAGCACAATGCGCACGTTGGCATCATCGGCTGCGAGCCGTTCGAGGACGGCGTGGTGAAGGTGTTGACCGCGATCGACGATAAGTGCTTGCGCAATATCTTACTGCTCCCGGATGATGCCCGGCCGTTGCTGCGCTGGCTGCCGCCCGCCTCGATCGCCCGCGCCTTCGTGTTGTTCCCCGATCCCTGGCCCAAGCGCAAGCACGTCAAGCGCCGTCTGGTCAATCCAAGCACGCTCGACCTGCTCGCGCGCGTCTTGAAACCCGGCGCCGAGCTCAGGATCGGCACCGACATCGGCGACTACGTGCGCACCTTGTTGATTGCGATCCACGCGCATCCGGCGTTTGCTTGGGGGGCCGCCTCGCCGCGGGACTGGCGGCAGCGTCCGGCCGACTGGCCGCCCACGCGCTACGAGCAGAAGGCCATCCGTGAAGGCCGGCGCGGATATTTCTTCCGCTTCCAGCGTCGCGATACATAAAATTGCGACAAATTCCGCTTGCACGTCCTATCTCGTTCACGTAATCTCGCCTTGCTCATGATCATCTCAACTTTGAGTGGGCCCCCCGGGGTCCGCTCTTTTTGTTTTTGTGTGCAGTGATGAGCCAATCGTCACGTTTAGGTACAAGGCCAACGCCAGTGCAGGCTGAAGGTGCGTCCGAAGCGCGGTTCGCGCTTGAATCTGGAAGAGCCGCCGAGCTGGCCGGCATCATCGAGCCCGTGCTCGATGGTTTGGGATTCCGTTTGGTGCGTGTGCAGATCACGGGTGGCGCGGCGGCGGCAGTGCTGCAGATCATGGCAGAGCGTCCCGACGGCACGATGTCGATCGACGACTGCGAGACGATATCGCGTCAGCTTTCGCCGGTGCTGGACGTGGCCGACCCGATCGCGAGCAACTATCGGCTGGAGATTTCCTCGCCCGGCATCGACCGCCCGCTGGTCCGCCCGACGGATTTCGAGGTCTGGGCGGGGCACGAGGCCAAGGTCGAGCTCAAGGAGCTGATTGACGGCCGGCGGCGCTTTCGCGGCATCATCGAAGGTTTCGAGAACGGCGAAGCGCTAATCGAGATCGAGGTCGAACCGCGGGGGCGCTGCGTCATTGGCCTGCCGTTCGGCTTGATCGCCGAGGCCAAGCTGGTGCTGACCGACGATCTCGTGCGCGAGTCGCTGCGAAGCGGGAAGAAGAAGGAAAGGGGTGCGCTGACGGATGGTTCCGTGGCGCCCGACGTAACGGAGGACAAATAGTCATGGCGATTGCCGGCGTCAGCGCCAACAGGCTCGAGCTATTGCAGATCGCGGACGCGGTCGCGCGCGAGAAGACGATCGACAGGAAGATCGTCATCCAGGCCATGGAAGACGCGATCCAGAAGGCGGCGAAATCGCGCTATGGCGCGGAGAACGATATTCGCTGCGAGATCGATCCCAAGTCCGGGGAGACCAAGCTGATCCGTGTCCTGACGGTGGTGGAGGCCGTCGAGAACGACTCGACGCAAATTCAGCTTGCCGATGCCCGCCGCCGCAACGCCGCCGCCAATGTCGGCGACATGATCACCGAGGCTTTGCCGCCCCTGGATTTCGGCCGCGTCGCCGCACAGAATGCCAAACAGGTCATCGTGCAGAAAGTGCGCGAGGCCGAGCGCGAGCGCCAGTTCGGCGAGTTCAAGGACCGCATCAGCGAGATCATCAACGGCACGGTCAAGCGCGTCGAATATGGCAATGTCATCGTCGACCTCGGCCGCGCGGAGGGCATCATCCGCCGCGACGAGATGATCCCGCGTGAGGCTGTTCGCTACGGCGACCGCGTGCGCGCCTATATCTACGACGTGCGCCGCGAACAGCGCGGGCCGCAGATTTTCCTGTCGCGCGCCAAGCCGGAGTTCATGGCCCGGTTGTTCGCCCAGGAAGTGCCGGAGATTTACGACAACGTCGTCGAGATCAAGTCCGTGGCGCGTGACCCTGGTTCCCGCGCCAAGATCGCCGTCATTTCCAAGGACAGCTCCATCGATCCCGTCGGCGCCTGCGTCGGCATGCGCGGCGCGCGCGTGCAGGCGGTGGTGGCCGAGTTGCAGGGCGAGAAGATCGATATCATCCAGTGGAACCCCGATGCGGCCACCTTCATCGTCAATGCGCTGGCGCCGGCCGAGGTCAGCAAGGTCGTGCTCGACGAGGACACCAACCGCATCGAGGTCGTTGTGCCTGAAAGCCAGCTGTCGCTGGCCATTGGCCGGCGTGGCCAGAACGTGCGACTTGCCTCTCAGCTCACCGGCTGGGACATCGACATCCTGACCGAGCAGGAGGAGTCGGAGCGGCGTCAGAAGGAATTCGCGGAGCGCTCGCAACTGCTCATGGAAGCACTCGATGTCGACGAAGTCATCGCTCAGCTCCTTGTCACCGAAGGTTTCTCGTCGGTCGAGGAAGTTGCGTTCGTCGATCTCAGCGAGATCGCGCATATCGAAGGCTTCGACGAAAACACGGCGAGCGAGATCCAGACCCGGGCGCGCGAATATCTGGAGAAGATCGAATCGGAGCGCGATGCAAAGCGTAAGGAACTCGGTGTGGCCGATGAATTGGCGCAAGTTGCCGGCGTGACGACGGCCATGCTGGTCGCGTTCGGCGAGAACGGTGTCAAGACGCTGGAGGATCTGGCCGATTGCGCCACCGACGACTTGACGGGCTGGGTCGAGCGCAAGCGCGAGAAGGATGCCGAGCCGGTCAAGCACAAGGGCATCCTCGAGTCCTTCGAGTCCAGCCGCAAGGACGCCGAGGATATGATCATGTCCGCGCGCGTATTGGCGGGCTGGATCAAGGCCGAAGACTTGTTGCCGGCCGAGACGGCAGCTGCGGAAGGCGACGGCGAGGCAGACCTGGATGGCGCCGCCGCGGCGCCAGGCCCGGCGGCCTGAGGCGGACAATCGATGCGGAGGCAAGACGTCCACGGTGTCGAGCGGACGGCCAGATCAGGGTCTGGAGGAGACGGAGGGCGAGGGCACGCTCCGGCTCTGCATTGCCACGCGCGCGGAACTGCCGCCTGAGGCGCTCATTCGCTTCGTCTTGGCGCCGGACGGCACGATCGTGCCGGACCTGGCGCGCCGCTTGCCTGGTCGCGGCGTCTGGGTCACAGCGACACGCGATGCCGTCATCGCCGCCATCAAGGCCAAGGCGTTTGCCAAGAGCCTGAAACAGCAGGTCTTGGTGCCGCCTGACCTTGCCGAGCGCATTGAAGGCCTGCTGGTCAAACGCGTAATGGAGGCCATATCGCTCGCCAACAAGGCTGGCGAGCTGATCACTGGATTTACCAAGGTCGAAGCGTTGCTGGCTTCGGGCGAGGCATCGGCGCTATTGCACGGGTCGGATGCCGCCGCGGATGGTCGCCTCAAGCTTGATCGCAAACATGCCGCGGTCGCGCAAGATCGCGGCAAAGTGGCGGTTGTCCTCGATGCTCTGAGCATCGGCGAATTGAGCTTGGCCATCGGCCGGGAAAATGTGGTACATGCTGCCCTTAGACAGGGCGGAGCCGCCCGCAGAGTGGTGACTGTGGCCGAGCGCTTGATGCGCTACCGGTCGGGCAGTTGCATATCCTAGAGGCAGAAATTGCCTCTGTTAATCGAGAGTTTGAGACGGAAAACGCATGAGCGAAACCAAGGACTCCACCGATAAGCCGCTGCGCGGCGGCGCAGGCAGCGGAACGCGCAAGCCATTGAGCTTGGCGCGAACGGTCGAGTCCGGCCATGTGCGGCAGAACTTCAGCCATGGCCGCTCCAAGACCGTCGTGGTGGAAACGCGCAAGTCGCGCAAGCCGACGGCGACCGGCGGCCAACCCGAAGCGGAGATGCCGGCGCCAGCCGCTGAAGCACGTGCGTCGGGGTTGGCCCCGGCAAAGGCAGATACGCCACGCACCGCCGCGCCCGCCCCAGCCCCGGTGAAACACCTGTCGGCCGGCGAGATGGCGGCCCGCAACATGGCTTTGACGGCTGCGCGCGAGCGTGAAGCCCTGGCGCGCGAACAGGCTGAGATCGACCGTGCCGAGCGATTGGCCCGTGGCGAGGACGTCCCCGAGCCGGCTCCACATGAGCAGACGCATGTGGAGCAAGAGGCCGATACGGCGACGGTTGCTGACGAGGCGCCTCCCACTGTCGCAGCCGAAACCACCGAGGTCGCCGCCGCACCGTCGGCGCGCGCGACAGAAGTGGTTTCCGCCGGCGCCGTCACGGCGGTGGAGGCCAGCGCGGCGCGCGGCAGCACGGTATCCGCACGATCGCCGGCATCCAAGGCTCCTGCTGTCGCTCGCGGTCCGGCGAGCCGGACCGGAGTGGGCGTACCAGCAGGCCGCGATACGACCCGTGATGCCCACCGGCCGGCTGGCGGCGCACCGCGTTCAGCGCCAGGTCAGGCCAGGCACGGCGAAGGCAGGACGTCACAGCGGCCAGGCTTCCTCATCGAGAGTGGCAGGCCACAGCAGATCGACTCGCCGTCGCGCCGTCCAACGGCGGGCGCCACGCCTCCTGCCGGGGCTACTCTGCCCCCTGATGGCGACCAGCCGATTCGGCCACGTATCGTCCGCCCGATCGCCGTGGAGGTTTCCGACGACGAGGAATCCGCCCGTGGCGGCAAGCGTGGCAGCAAGGTCCCGGTGAAGCCGGTCAAGACCGGCGAAGAGCGGCGCGAGCGCATCAAGCTCACCATCAACAACGCCTTCGACGAACAGCAGCGTGAACGCTCGCTGGCATCGCTGAAGCGCAAGCGGGAACGCGAGCGCCTGCGGGCGCTTGGTGTTCCGCAGAACCGCGAGAAAATCGTGCGCGAAGTCACCATTCCTGAGGTGATCACCATCCAGGACCTCGCCAACCGCATGTCGGAGCGCGCCGTCGACCTGATCAAACTGCTGATGAAGCAGGGCGCGATGCACAAGATCACCGATGTGATCGACGCCGACACAGCTGAAATCCTGGTGCAAGACTTCGGCCACAAGCCCAAGCGCGTGTCGGAAGCCGATGTCGAGGAAGGATTCATCGCCGCCAAGAACGACGATGAAGTGCTGCAGCCGCGCCCGCCGGTGGTCACCATCATGGGCCACGTCGACCACGGCAAGACGTCGCTGCTCGATGCCATCCGCTCGACCAATGTCGTGGCCGGGGAAGCCGGCGGCATCACGCAGCACATCGGCGCCTATCAGGTCACCACGCCCGACGGCCACAAGATCACGTTCATCGACACGCCCGGCCACGCGGCCTTCACGGCCATGCGCGCGCGCGGTGCCAAAGTGACCGACATCGTCGTGCTCGTGGTCGCCGCCGATGACGGCGTCATGCCGCAGACGATCGAGGCCATCAACCACGCCAAGGCGGCGGGCGTGCCGATCATCGTCGCCATCAACAAGATCGATAAGCCCGACGCTGATCCGACCCGCGTGCGCACCGAGCTGCTGCAGCACGAGATCGTGGTCGAGAGCATGTCGGGCGAGACCCTCGATGTGCCGGTCTCCGCACTCAAGCGAACGAACCTGGATAAACTGCTCGAGGCCATCCAACTGCAGGCGGAGATCCTGCAGCTCGGCGCCAACCCGGAGCGCTCGGCGGAGGGATTCGTCATCGAGGCCAAGCTGGAACGCGGTCGCGGGCCGGTCGGCACGCTGCTGGTGCAGCGCGGTACGCTGCGTGTCGGCGACCTGATCGTTGCCGGCAGCGCATGGGGGCGCGTCAGGGCGCTGATCGACGACACCGGTAAGAATGTTGCGACGGCCGGGGCGTCCGTGCCCGTCGAAGTGCTGGGCTTCGACGCCGCGCCCGAGGCCGGCGATCAGTTCGCCGTGGTCGAGAACGAGGCGCGCGCCCGCGAGATCACCGACTACCGCCTGAGAAAGCGCCGCGAGACGCTCGGCTCGGCCGGTACACCGCGCACCCTCGAGCAGATGATGCAGACGCTCAAGGACGCCGCCGGCAAACGCGAGCTCAATCTGCTGATCAAGTGCGACGTGCAAGGCTCGCTGGAAGCCATCATGGGCTCGCTGAAGAAACTCGGCACCGACGAGGTCGAGGCGCGGGTCGTGCATTCGGGCGTCGGCGGCATCAACGAATCCGACATTGCGCTGGCCTCCGCCTCCAAGGCCGCGGTGATCGGCTTCAACGTCCGCGCCAACGTCCAGGCCAAACAGGCCGCCGACAACCAGGGCCTGGAAATCCGCTACTACAGCATCATCTACGACCTCGTCGACGAGGTGAAGCTGGCGATGGCGGGGCTGCTGGCGCCGACCAAGAAAGAGGTGTTCCTCGGCTACGCCACGATCAAGCAGGTGTTCAACATCTCCAAGGTCGGCAAGGTCGCGGGCTGCCAGGTCACCGAGGGCAAGGTCGAGCGCGGCGCCAAGGTCCGCCTGCTGCGCGACAACACCGTGATCCACGAGGGCACGCTGTCGATCCTGAAACGCTTCAAGGACGATATGCGCGAGGTGCCGTCTGGTCAGGAATGCGGCATGGCCTTCGCCAACTACCAGGACATCCGCGAAGGCGACCAGATCGAGTGCTTCCAGGTGGAGACGATCGCGCGGACGCTGTAAACGCTCACGGCTGCTGATCCGCGCGCTGAGCGCGCGGGCAGCCTCCGCGAGGGCGGCGCTTGCGCCGGGCCGCGGTCACGGCCTCAGGCGTAGGCTGGGTTAGGGCGCCCATCCGCACGCACAATGCTCACCCCATACACGCGCCCGTAACCCAGCATCTTTTTCGCGACCGGTATGCTGGGTTACGCGCGGGTCGTAGCGGGCGTATTCACCGGTACATCCGGGCCGCGCTAATTGTACTGTGTCATAAGTTCCGGCGTTGAGGGTTCGTGTCGCTTGATCTCCCACAGCAGAGGCAGCGCGACAGGGTCGCGACGAGGCCGACGTTGAGTCGCCGTCGCATCGTTGCGATCGAGTTGGGGA
>CAZCGE010000018.1:0-8152 GCA_964498125.1 uncultured Devosia sp.
ACCTGCTCCAGCACAATCCCCATAGAGCTCGCTGCACCAGCACGGCACCACCTCCCGCGACTTCGTGCCTTGGCGCTTCTCCGACGCCGGCCCGCGCTCGCGGCCACCTCCGTCATGCCGGCGTCCGAGAAACCTGCACAACTGCGGCCATCAGACCGTGGCTAGTCGGTTGACCCGGAGGCAGTCGCTCGCGACACAGGTCCAGGCTGCATCATAATGGCGCATCTTTTGTGGCGACGGCCGGATTGATCCGATACCTGCCGCAGGGCGCTCGTCGCGATGGGCCAAGACCTGCCGAATTTGGGAGTGTTGCCAACAACGTCAGCGCTTTTCTATTCCGGACATAGCCACGGCAACGACAGGAGAACCAAGACGCCGACACCGGGCGCGAACTCGGCAGTTGGAGTCCTGCTCTGCCTGTTCTCCGCGATCCCAACCTCCAGTGACGTCCCCATCCGATCAATCTTGCTTCGGAGGGGTCTTGCCATGATGCCCGTGATGGCCTCGGTGCATCAGGTGCATCAACGGGCAGGCCAGTAGCACGAGATAGGGCACAGCAAGCAGCACGTGGTTCAGATGGTACACGAGTAGATAAAGGCCAAGCACCGCTAGCGCGGCGCAGACCACGAGACCCGTACTCGAGCCAAGGAAAGCTTTGACGCTGGACATGACATGCCTCCGTTCAGGGAAATTCGGAACTCGGGCGATCCCACGGCCATCTCGCGATGGCCATGCGGATCACCAGCGTCGGTACGATCATCCACTGCAGCAGAGGCGAGAGGCCCGTGCCGGTCAAGGGTAGGGTCGGCATCAGCGGGCCGTAGGCCCAGCTTCGCCTCACGCTGACATTGAGCCATTCACTGTAGACCGTATACCCGAGACCAAGGATCAGAAGGAGCAACCAGACAGCCCTTGTTCCAGAATGAGGCCAACCGGATGGTGCGAGTAGGGCAAGAGCCGTGAGCAGAGCCAACGCGGCGATCATCACATCTCCGACCGTGCAATGGAGAACTGCAAAGGCCTGGTTCGCGATCGGCTCTGACCAGACCGTATAGAGCGGCAGCTGGAGCACTTCCCAAATAAGATGCAGGATCGCCGACCCGACGAGGTAACGGCGTACTGCGATCGGCCAAACTGGTCCGGACGTGGGAGCGAGTATCATGATCTTGCCTCAAGAGCAGCCCTCGCGAATGTCTCGCGCCATATTTCGGATATCTTGAACATTGACGAGTACACTCGGCCGGCCTGCGGCTGTCACCTGCCGGCCGAGCGCCCACATCTTTCACAGGCTCATACTGCGCAGTGGACGTTTTTCCGGCGTATCAGCCGGGTACAGCGACTGGCTCCGAGACTTCGATCAGAGATCCGCCCTTGAGCCTGAAGTGAAACCGCGCCGTGGCGGGTTTCGCGAACAGATCTTTGTCCTTCACCGAGCGCGAGAAAGTCGGTGCCTCCACAGTAATTGACAAATCGTACGCACCGTCACCGGCCAACGCGCTGTTGAGCGCATAGTGCAGCCCACTGCCGCCCCACATGGGATGCAACTCGTCCTTGAGCGTCTTGCCGTTATCGCGATTGGTCGCCGAAAACGTCACTACAGCGTAGGAAATGCGCGTCTTGGAGCGGGGATCGATCGGCTTGACCTCGAGATGATAGACCTCGCCGGCCGCAGGTGCATGCTCGGTCGGTCGCGGCGGCGATCCCATCGGCATGATCATCGTCGTCGCCGGCTCGATCTCGAACTGGATGATCATTCCGCCGGCTTCGGCACGTCCGACCAGGATCGTCTTCTGCCGCGGGTCCTCGGGTGCGGCGAGCAACTTCACTTTTGCTGCCGGCTGCTGCTGTGCGACTGCCGCCATTGGCAGTGCCAGCAAGGTGGCGATAGCCACGATGATGAACTTCATGTTTGTCTCCTGTGTGTGTTTGCGATCTTTCTCGAGAGCCGCGCAGTCGCGCGACCCTCCCTGCTCATCACATCATGCAGCCCATGCCGGTGAGGATCTGGTCGGCCTTCTTCTGCTGCTCGGCGGTCAGCGCAGCGTAAAGCGCGGCTAGTGGCGGCTTCACCTCCTTCAGCGATGCAAGGCGGCCGTCCATGGCGGCAAGGTGTGCGTCGGAGCCGCTCGACTGGCGTCTTGGCTTCCATGACCTTCATCATGGTCTGGCGCATCGCCTGAATCCCCTGCAGGTTTTTCTTGAGCGCCGCCGCGTAGGCCTCCCAGACGGCCTTTTGCGCATCCGTGATGGCGAGTTCAGCCTTTAGGAAGGCGACGCGACCCTCTGCGAAGGTCGACATATCGCCGCCCATCATCGTGCCCATCATCGGACAGTCACCCATCATCCCCATCATGCCGCGCCCCATCGGCATGTCGCGCATGCCCATGCCGGGCTGCTGCGCGCTCGATGGCATCACGGCCGCCAAAACTCCCGCCGTCGCCAGTGCGGCCAAAGCCAAAGTCGTGCGTTTCATTATCGATACTCCTCGGTTGATTAGCGCCTGCGGTGGGGCGCCGATTGTCGCCTGCGCAATTCATGCGATGCCGTCGTAGGCGAGCATCGCCATCATTCCGGATGCCATGTGATAGAGGTGATGGCAGTGGAACGCCCACTTGCCGGGGTGATCGGCGTCGAACGCGATCGTGACCGTTCCCATATGCGGGATCTGCACCGTGTCGCGCACCGCACCCGCCAGCGCACGGCCGTTAACGGCGACCACCTGGAAGTGATGGCCGTGCAGGTGCATCGGATGCGACATCATGCTGTGGTTCTGCATGACGATATGGACGCGCTCGCCCCTGCGTACGCTGAGCGGGGCGGACGATGGCATGCTCCAGTTGTAGCCGTTCATGCCGCCCGTGAGCATGATCGAAAGGGTTCGACCGGCTGGGCGCGGGACGAGTGGCACGCGTGCCCTGAGCCGGGTCTCGAGGTCGAAGCCCATGACCGGCCCCTTGACGCTGCCAGCGCTTCCAATTTTGGTCACCTGCGCGCCCCTCTGCGTCAGGATGAGGCCGGTGCGTTCGACGGCACCCTCGCGCAGCGCCAGGATGGGATAGGCCTTCGCGCCTTTTGACAGGCTCAGACGGAGGTCGATGCGCTGCCCCATGGCTATCGGGAAGCGCCGCCCACGCACCGGCACGATATCCTGGCCGTCGACGGCGATCAGGTCGGCTTCGATCGCGCCGGTATCGATCGTGAATACGGTCGCGGTCGCACCATTGATGATCCTGACGCGCACGCGGCCACCGTTCTCGACCGTCACGACCTCGGGGTCGTCGAGCGTGCGGTCGTTGGCGAGGTAGGCATCGTATTCGATGTCATTGAGGTCCATGGCGCCCATGCCGCCGCCATGCATGCCATGGCCGCCCTTCGTGCTTTTGAGACGGGCCAGCAGCTCCTCGGCAGGTGTGAAAGAGAAGTCATGCAGGAGGAGGACGACGTCCTGCTCATCGGCCACCGATGCTGCAGCGCTGTGCACGACGAGCGGGGCAGCAAGGAGGTTTTGTTCCTGCAGTGTATGCGCGTGCATCCAATGCGTGCCGGCGCCGCCGACGGGAAAGTCGTAGGCCCTCGTTTCGCCCGCCTTCAGCATCGGGGCGGGCATGTCGGGCACGCCGTCCTGCTCATAAGGCGGTTTCAGTCCATGCCAGTGGATGAGCGTCGGCTCACCGAGCTCATTGGCGAGGCCCACTCTGAAGTTCTGGCCTTCGGTGAAGGTCAGCCCAGGTCGCCCCTGCGCATCAACGAGGCCAAAGACCTTGGCCGGGCGACGGTTGATGTCGAGCGTGCGGGAGACGATTCGGAGGCTTCGCGGGACCTGGCGAGCGGAGTCATCCGGCTTGACCAGGACTTGTCCAAGGCCGCGCGGGACGGCGAAAGTGGAGAGGATTGTGGCCGAGGTTCCGCTCGCAGCGGCGGCTTTGAGAAAATCGCGACGGCGCATTGGATACGTCCTTCATCCTTGAGGATATCTATGAGCTGATCTCGTCCACCGACGCCGCTCGTTGCGGACCTCGCGGATGGACCACGCTCGGTGCTGAATTGAGATTGATTGGCTTGGTCATGCGCTAGCGCGCGTCCTGACACCCAGCCAATAAGGCTGTCGGATGCGCCTAGACGCGCGGGGGCTTTTCACCGGGGCCCGGGCCACGACCTGCATGGTGCTGGTCCGAACTCAGAATATCCACAGACCCCGCCGATGAAATGAGACGTTGTTCGCCCGAAGCGGCAAGCGCACCACTGGCCGGTCCGCAGGACCCCGACCCGCACGTCATGCCTGACCCGCACCCCGCATCGCCACCGCACGCCGTGCAGCAACATGAAGGAGAACACAGAAGCCCTGTAGCGGGAGCTACAGTCCCCTGGGTGCCGCTTCCGGGACGTCTCAGATCTTCTTTATCGAGCAGCGGGTCGCTTAAAGTCTCAGAGATAATCATCGACGGCGCATGGTCATGTCCTGGATGCGCTGACGCTGGCATCGCAAATAGCGAGCACAGCGCCGCTGCGATCAGAAACCGCAATCCAGAGATGATGACACCCTGCCACACCTGGGCATGTCCTCGGCAGATCTTTGCGCAGTATGACTCTTAGTCAGGTTCTTTTTCGACGACTACGCAACCAGCCTCCTTGATCCCGATCAACCCGCGCAGGGGATGATCAGAGCCGCGCGCGGTTCAGCCGCAGCGCATTGCCGATGACGCTGACCGAGGACAGCGCCATTGCGGCTGCGGCAATGATGGGCGAGAGCAGAATCCCGAATAGCGGGTAAAGCACCCCAGCCGCCACAGGCACGCCGGCCGCATTGTAGATGAAGGCGAAGAACAGGTTCTGCCGGATGTTCGCCATCGTCGCTGCCGAGAGATGCCGCGCCCGGACAATGCCGTTGAGATCGCCCTTGAGGAGCGTCACGCCCGCGCTTTCCATGGCGACATCGGTGCCGGTGCCCATGGCGATGCCGACATCGGCGGCAGCAAGTGCAGGTGCGTCATTGACGCCGTCTCCGGCCATCGCGACGACACGCCCCTGAGCCCGGAACCGCTCGACGATCTTGCTCTTGTCTTCGGGCAGCACCTCGGCTTCGACCTCGGTGATGCCGAGCTTGGCGGCGACGGCCTGTGCGGTCGTCTTGTTGTCGCCGGTCAGCATGACGACGCGGATCCCGGCGTCCTTGAGCGCAGCGATGGCCGATGGCGTGGTGGCCTTGATCGGATCGGCGATGGCGATGATGCCAGCTGCCTTGCCATCGATCGCAACAAAGATCGCGGTCGCGCCCTCCTTGCGCAGCTCATCGGCAGCGGCACTGAGGCCGGCGATGTCGACGCCGCCCTCCGACATGATCCGCTGATTGCCGATGACGAGTTTGCGCCCGTCGACCGTACCGACAACCCCTTTGCCGACGGGTGAGTCAAAGCCCGACGGCGGCACGAGTGTCAGGCCGCGCTCGATTGCCGCCCGCACAATGGCGGCGGCAAGGGGGTGCTCGCTCGACCGTTCCAGGCTGGCAGTCAGGCGCAACAGCTCAGTTTCTTCGCTGCCGTCGGCGGTGCGAATGGCGATGACGCTCGGCCGGCCCTCTGTCAGTGTGCCAGTCTTGTCGACGACGAGCGTGTTGATCTTCTCCATGCGCTCGAGCGCCTCGGCGTTCTTGATGAGGACACCCGACTGCGCGCCTCTGCCGATACCGACCATGATCGACATCGGCGTAGCGAGCCCGAGCGCGCAGGGGCAGGCAATAATGAGCACTGATACGGCCGCGATGAGCCCGAATGTGAGCCGCGGCTCTGGCCCCCAGATCGACCATGCCGCAAACGCCAACACGGCCACTGCGATCACGGCCGGCACGAACCAGCCTGAGACCTGATCGGCGAGGCGCTGTATGGGGGCGCGGCTCCGCTGTGCCTGTGCCACCATCTGCACGATCTGCGCGAGCACGGTGTCGCGACCGACCTTGTCGGCGCGCATCACGAAGCCGCCCGACTGGTTCATCGTGCCGCCGATAACCTTTTCGCCGACTCTCTTGGTGACGGGCATGCTCTCGCCCGTCACCATCGATTCATCGATGGCGCTACGGCCGTCGAGGATCGCGCCATCAACAGGAACCCGCTCGCCGGGCCGCACCCGCAGCCGATCACCGACAACCACCAGATCGAGGCTTACGTCCTCGTCGCTGTCATCGGGTTTGATTCGGCGTGCCATTTTGGGTGACAGATCAAGCAAGGCCTTGATGGCGCCACTCGTCCGCTCACGGGCTCTGAGCTCCAGCACCTGCCCGAGCAAGACGAGCACCGTGATGACAGCGGCTGCCTCGAAATAGATGGCAACCGAACCGTCATGCCCGCGCATCGAGGCGGGGAACAGCGCCGGCCAGAGGGTGCCGATCACGCTGTAGATCCATGCGACGCCCGTGCCCATGGCGATCAACGTGAACATGTTGAGATTGCGGGTCTTGAGCGATGCCCAGCCGCGCTCGAAGAAGGGCCAGCCGGCCCACAGCACGACGGGCGTCGCCAGCACGAGTTGAATCCAGTTGGATTTCTGTTGCCCGAGCCATTGGTGGAGACCGGTCAGATGCCCGCCCATCTCCAAGGCGAACACAGGCAGCGTCAGTGCGAGGCCGATCCAGAACCGCCGCGTCATGTCGGCGAGCTCTGGATTGGGCGCGCTGTCTGCCGAGACGATCTCCGGCTCGAGCGCCATGCCGCAGATCGGGCACGCGCCCGGCCCCTGTTGCCGGATCTCGGGATGCATCGGGCAGGTGTAGGTGGTGCCTGACGGTACCGGAGCCGCCGGCCTGGTCTCCGGCTTCAGGTACTTCGCCGGCTCCGCGATGAACTTCTCCCGGCACCCGGCCGAGCAGAAATAATAGGGATGCCCCTCATGGGTATGCCGGTGTTTGGCCGTATGCGGGTCGACCGTCATGCCGCATACGGGGTCCTTCGCGCCGGGCCCGGCGGGCGCGTGAGTGGTGTGGTGGGATTGCGCCCCATGGGCGTGGGTTCCGTGCTGTTCCATGTCGATGGTCCCAAAACTCGCGCTGGCTGATCGATACCTGCCGCGGGTATATCTTGACACGTATACCCTCATGGGGTATCCGTCAAGCATGGACATCATATCCAAATCCGCGCGTCTGAAGCGCCTGAGCCGCATCGAGGGGCAGGTGCGCGGCCTCGGCCGGATGGTCGAAGAGGATCGCTACTGCATCGACATCATCACCCAGATTGCCGCGGTCCGGGCCGCACTGGCGCGGGTCGAGGAGGACATCCTGGAGGACCACATCGGCCATTGCGTCGAGCATGCGATCGCCAGCGGCAATGCGGACGAGCAACGCAAGAAGGTCGCAGAACTTATGGAGGTCCTGGGGCGGATGCGTCGTTGATCCTGGTCAGTGACGGACGCTTCGGCATAAATGAGGAAATAGCCAATAAGCCACAGACCCATCAACACGTGCCGGCGGACACTTCTCGCGCAGATCGCTGCCGGCAGCATCATGCTGTTCGGCGGGCGCGTGCTGGCGGACACGCGTCCCGCCATCACAGTGTGGAAGGACCCCAGCTGTGGTTGCTGCGGGGGATGGGTCGAGCATCTGCGCGGCAACGGCTTCGTGGCAACGGTTATCGAGACGTCCGACGTCCAGTCAATCAAGGCGCAGCGGAGCGTTCCGGCGGAGTTGGCGTCCTGTCACACGGCCGAGATCGCGGGCTACACGATCGAAGGGCATGTCCCCGCGCAGGCAATCCTGCGCCTGCTCGCAGAAAAGCCGTCGGGTCGCGGCCTTGCGGTTCCCGGCATGCCGATCGGGTCGCCCGGGATGGAGGGCGGAAGGCCGGAGGCTTACGACGTGATGCTGTTTGGCAATGGCGCCCCGAAGCAGTTCGCGCGCTTTGTCGGAGAGAAGCCGGCGTAACGAGCGGTAACCCGCTCGGATCGCATCCATTTTGACAGTAAGGATCAAGCCATGATGTACGATGGCATGTTCTGGGGCATGGGCTGGATGCACCTCTTCGGTGCCATCATCATCGCCCTCGTGATCGCGGCGCTGGTCAAGTACGTATTCTTCCGCTGACGCGCCACGTCTTGAATGAATGGCCGATCTGGCTTGGGAACCTCCGAAATCTTACTACGGCGCGGCAACTGGAGACCAGAGCGCACC
>CAZCGE010000019.1:0-5454 GCA_964498125.1 uncultured Devosia sp.
CCCCCTATTCGGATCCCGGGGCCACCATCCTTCGGCCGCATCCTGAGTGAGGCCGAAGTTGAACGGGGTTCCTGCGCCCCGCCGGCAGCGATCCCTCTTGGCCGCGCTGACATCGCCAAGGGTACCCGGCATGCTCTCCCCGCTCCCGATCACCCAGCACGTTCCCGGGTCCTGTCCGTATGCGGCGAGATGAGGGGAGGATACGCGAGGAAAGGAGGGCGGGGATAAGTTTCGCTCAACAGTTGCAGATCGGCACGTGGGGTCAGACCCGCGGGGTCTGACCCCACGTGACCCCACCCATCTGGCCGGCTGAATGCAAACGGCGCGCGCGAGGTGGTCCCGCACGCGCCGTCCGTTTAGGCTCCCGATGCGAGCAGCCTCACTTCGCCTTGCGGTATTCCTTGTGGCAGCCACCACAGTTGCCCATCACCTTGCCCCACTCGGCCTTGAAGCTGGCCTCGTCCTTGATGGCGCCAGCGGCGGTCTTGGCGTCGGCGGCGAGCTTGTCGAGGCGACCATCGAAGTCGGCCTTCTTCTCCCAGATCGCGGGCAGCGCCTCGGTTTCGCCGCCGGTCTTGGCGTTGTCGGGGAAATGCGCCTTGAGCTTGCCCGCGTCCTGATAGACCGTGAGGGCAGCCTGCACCTTGGGCAGCGCGAACGGCACCTCGCCCTTCATCATGCCGCCGGGCTCCTTGGCCGCGGCGGATTGCGCCTTCATGGCGTCCTTGCGCGCCTTGATGGCGTCGAGGTTCTGGGCGTAAACGGCGGTCGCGCCGACGGCGAGAGCGGCGGCGATGGCGATGTAACGCAGCATGTATGTGGTCTCCCCTGGTTGGTGACAATTTGGTCCGCGCGATTTCGCGGCGCTGTATCCTCAGCGGTCACGCACTAGAATGTGCATCTGCCATGACGACAGTCAATCCGTGACTTCACAAATAAAGTTGAAGCGTGCGGCGGAATAATGAAACCGCGGCGTCTGCGACCCAGCTGTACGCCGCCGGCCAGAAGACAGGATCAGGCCATGACCAAAGTCCCGCGCACGGTGCACGTGCTGATCGAGGGCCGCGTGCAGGGCGTCGGTTTCCGTGCCTGGGTCGATTTGACGGCGCGCGGGCTCGGCTTGGATGGGTGGGTGCGCAATCGGCGCGATGGAGCGGTGGAGGCCGTCTTTTCCGGTCCGTCCGACACCGTCGGCGACATGCTGGCCCAGTGCTACAGCGGACCGGCCGCCGCGCGGGTTGATCGCCTGCATATCCTCGGCGACGGTGCCGACACATTCACCAGCTTCGACGTGCGGCCGACGGTGTGATGGTGTGGTCGAGATTTGGTCGGGGTCAGACCCTTGGGTCTGACCCCTTGTGGATACGAGGCACCCAATCGAGGGGTCAGACCCAAGGGTCTGACCCCGACCACCAACGCCATCGAGCATCACTACGCCTTTGTCGCCGTCCGCCGCAGCAGTTGCAGGATCGGCTCGTAGGCCTCTTCGTCGCGCGCCTCGGGATAGACCATGTAGACCGGCGAGACGAACTTGCGGGCGCCCTTGGGCACGCGCAGGCGGCCACGCGACAGGTGCGGCTTGACCAGGCGCATCGGCAGGTAGGCCGAGGCGGCGCTCTGCAGCAGATAGCCGACGCCGAGCGAGCCGAGGTCGAGGTTGAGGCCGGGTTTGGAGAACTCGGGGAACGCGGCGGCGTGGTCGGCCTGGAACTCGGGTCCCCAATCGACGAAGACGTAGTCGCTGCGATGCCGCCGGCTGCCCTCGGCGCTGGTCACCAGCACGAGTTCCTCGTCGAACAGATGTTCGATCAGCAGGCCCGGCGGCTGCGTCGGTCGATACAGCACGGCGAGATCCAGCGTGCCTTCGACCAGGCGCTGGATGAGGCTGGCGCCGGCGCCCGCGCTCGCGGTCACGGCAATGTCGGGAATGGACTCGCGCATTGCGGCAATCCAGCGCAACAGGAAGCCGTCCCACAGGCTGGCGGCGGCGCCAATGGCCAGGTGGTCGCGATGCTGCTCGGCGATGCCGACCTCGAGCTGAGCGTGCTGCCAGACGCGCACCAGAGCCAATGCGTGCTTCTGGAACTGCTGGCCAGCCGGCGTGAGATCCGCACCCGTCTTGGAGCGTTGGAACAGCGGCTGGCCCAGCAGGTCCTCGAGTGTTTTCATGCGGGCGCTGACGGTCGACTGGGCGACATTCATGCGCCGCGCCGCGTCGATGAAGCTGCCGGTCTCGGCAATGATGAGAAACGTACGCGCGAGGTTGATATCCATGCAGGCTCAACGCAACTCTATGACGGTGAGACCCTATCTATCGGTTTCTTCGATAAGGGTCACCGGAAAAATGCGTTTGCGATCCCACTTGAATCTGCCCAAGTTGATTTTGTCCCGGAAACGATTCGGGTCAGCAAAAGAAGGACGAACCACCATGAAGGCCAAGACAGCTGCGAAGCCCGCCAAGAAGCCGGCCGCCAAGGCTCCCGCCAAGAAGGCGGCTGCGAAGAAGAAGAAGTAAGATCCGCGACCCTCTGTAACGGAGTTGGCCGTGAAGCCATGTGTAGCGTTTGCGGCTGGCACGATTGCAGCCCTTCTGTCGATCTCAGGTTCTGTCGCGGCGACACTAACAAACCGCGACGACAAGGACCACAAAGTGACGATCATGGAGGGAAGCAGCAGGCAAGAGCACGCGCTCAAGCCGGCGGCGACTCTGCAGGGGATCTGTCGGAAGGGCTGTATCATCCGCCTCAATGACAGTGATCGGGACGACTACGATCTCGATGGGTCGGAAGTCGTCTCGATCGAGGATGGTTCACTTTACTACGACGGGCCGGATCAAACGGCTGAGCCGGGCCAGGGCGATGTTCAACCGCCCGCCCGTCCGAAGTAGCCGAGTGAAGAGGTCGACGAATTGGTGCCCGGCTCCGCACATCGCGGGGCCGGGCGTTTTCGTATTCAGGCCTGGGGCAGCGGGTGGTCGCGCGGCAACGCTGGCGCGGATGGCGGCGCAACCGTTCGTGTTACGGCGAAACGGCGCTCAAAACTCGTACGCAAGGCCACGTCGACGTGCTGCCTGGAGACGTTCCGGCCGAGCGCGGCAAGGCTGGTGACGCCGCGATCGGCAATTCCGCACGGTACGATGCCGGCGAAATGCTCGAGGTCGGGGGCGACGTTGAGGCTTAGGCCGTGATAGCTGACGCCGCGCCGGATCCTGAGGCCGATCGCCGCAATTTTCTCCTCGCTGTCGCAGCCCTTGCCCGGCCTGGACACCCAGACGCCGATCCGACACGGCTGAGTGATGCCGGTCACGCCGAACGTATCGAGTGTGTCGATCACCCACGCTTCCAGCGCCGCCACGAAAGCCCTGAGATCGCCGCCACGCCGGCGCACGTCGAGCATGACATAGGCGATGCGCTGGCCTGGACCATGGTAGGTATAGCGACCGCCACGGCCGGTGAGATGCACGGGAAATCGATTGGGCCAAAGCAGCTCGTCGGGTCGGGCGCTGGTCCCGGCCGTGTAGAGCGGCGGGTGTTCGAGCAGCCACACCAGCTCCGGTGCATGACCATCGGCGATGTCCGCGACCCGCATTTCCATCAGCGCCACGGCTTCGGCATAATCGATCAAGCGATCGCTGACGGCCCAATCGATCATGGTCTGGAGTGCCACGTGTAAGGTCCTGGCGCTGACGCCGCTGGGCTTGCGGGGCTGGCGCGAGAAGCCGCCGCCAAGGTGAGGGTGCAATGTCAATGTACGTGGCCCATGGCGCCGGCCGCAATGGCTTCCCTTGCGCGGCGATCCCGCCTCTGTTAGTCGAGGCCCATGCGGTCGCCGTGCGCCTTGTTCGGCGGTCCGCTGTTCGCTATATCAGCGACGCTTGCCGATGCGACGTGCGGTCGTGGCGGAATTGGTAGACGCACTACCTTGAGGTGGTAGCGCCGCAAGGCGTGAAGGTTCGAGTCCTTTCGACCGCACCATTTTTACTTGCGCGATGCCGCCGGCCAACCCATCGCGCGGGACTTGCGCGATGCCGCCCGCCAACCCAGCGCGCGGGTTCCGGTTCGAGGAAAGCCCTCGAACCGCATCAAATTGTCGAACTGCTGGTCGCTTCGCGTGTGCCTGTCAGCTAAGCTTGAAGCTGATCCGCGGGCACCGATTGGTCTTGCCTGGACGAGGCCGCGCGTTTGCCTTCTGGAGCCGCGATATGTCGCAACGCACCCGCCTCGGGATGCTGACGCCTTCCTCCAACACCGTGCTCGAGCCCGTCACCAGCGCCATGCTGGCCGGCCTGCCCGATGTCACGGCGCATTTCGGTCGTTTCCGCGTCACCGAGATCGCGCTGTCGGATCGTGCCATGCGCCAATTCGACGATACCGAGATCCTCGAGGCGGCGGAATTGCTGGCGACCGCCAAGGTCGACGTTATCGCCTGGAACGGCACGTCGGCGAGCTGGCTGGGCTTGCATACCGACGAGCACATGGCGCGGCGGATCACAGGCGCGACCGGCATCAAGGCCTCGACCTGCGTGCTCGGCTATCGCGACCTGCTGCGCGCCACCGGCGTCCGACGTGTGGGTCTGGTTTCACCTTATACCGATGATGTGCAGGCGCGGATCGCCAAGGTCTGGGGTGCGGAGGGCTTCGCCATCACCGCGGAACGTCACCGCGGCCTTGCCGACAACTATTCCTTCTGTGAGATCACGGAAGCCGAGATCGCCGAGATGAGCCGCGCCGTGGCGAGCGAGGGGTGCGATGCCGTGGTCGTGCTGTGCACCAACATGGCTGGCGCCGCCGTGGCGCCCCGGATCGAGCCCGAGCTTGAGGTGCCAGTCTATGACTCGGTGTCCGTGACGCTGTGGCAATGCCTGCGCGTCGCCGGTGTCGATCCGCGCCGCATCACGGGCTGGGGCCGCCTGTTCGACGTGGCGGTTTAGAGTTCCTGGCCGGCATGCGGCAGGGCGGCGGCCGGGGCGATCTTGACGACTTGCATGTGCCAAACAATGATTGCACCAATCATTTGAAACAATATCTCAACGAAATTGAAAGGCGAATATCCGACAACATTTGCGCGACGACGATTTCCCCCGCAGTGCCGAGCGTGCGATGTATATGCAGACGGCTGCACCAGCCATGCCGACCGATCCAGAGGCCCTTCAGCCTGGCAAACGCCGTGATCTGGGTCTTGGAGTCGTTTTGCGCGCCACTCCATTTTCAATGCTTGGGCATATATTCAATGTGACGGTTGCATTCGTTGCTTTTTCCGGATCGGCGTCGGCCTGGTTTTTACTTTCGTGGGCGGCGGGCGCCTATGCGGTAGGCATGCCTATCCCTTTACCTCAGGCTAGCTTCGCGTGAATTGACGGGAACCAGCGACAGCGCCGGGTGTCATCGACGAGCTGGCGCATGGTGACGGGCGGCCGTGCGACGAGGCTCTCGATCACGCGCGCGGCGATGCGGC
>CAZCGE010000020.1:0-56220 GCA_964498125.1 uncultured Devosia sp.
AGGTGCCGCACGCACCGTCACGGCGCTGATGAAGCTCGTCGGTAAGCTCATCAAGACATTTGCACCAGACGAGTGCGCCAACTATTTTCGGCACGCCGGATACGGGTAGCGACCCAGATCAAGTGGAAAGTGCTCTAGTCAAGTGGACGCGCCATCAATGATAGTGAAGTCCACGTTGATGACCCCAACCGGTCGAAGCGCGTCGAGTGTTAGCGCCCCGCAAGGACGAGCACGCATACCACTGTCAACGCCATCCATCCGAAGTGCCGCCCGCCTGTGGCCCAGGCATTGGCAACTGCGCCAAAGCCAAATGTTGCAACGGCTATCGCGATGATCCAATGCCTCGCGGCATCCGACGCCATGTGGGGAGTGACCGTAAGCAGCACGCCGAGGCCGATCCAGGCGACGGTACTGCATTGCCAAACAAGACGCAGCATCAGCTTGATCCGTGCGGGCTCAATGTGGGCCTTTGCGAAGATTCTTGTCTCGCCCAGGACACCATGAAGAGTTGCGGCGAGCACGGCAAAACCGCCCGCTGCATGTATTGCCAAATCGCGCATTGCTCATCTCCATACAGTTATGTATGCTGTTCATAACATAGCGCAGCGGCCTCGTCAATACAGAAGTGTATGGTTAAATGAGCGGCAATCGCCTCAACTCCCAGGTTTGGGTAAACGCCGGCTTGAAGGCCCTGGCGAAATCCGGCTTCACGGCGCTGAAGGCCGACACGTTGTCGAAGACCCTCGGCGTATCGCGAGGCAGCTTCTACTGGCACTTTGCCGACGTCGAAGCATTCCATACCGCGGTCCTTCAGCGATGGTGCGAGGTCGCTTACGCGGATATCGTGGAGGGGGTCGAAGCCGTGGCCGAGGATCGCTTGCAGGCTTTGCTCAGTCGCGCGTTCGAGGCGAACTCGCAGCTCGAGAGATCGATGCGGGCTTGGGCGACTGCTGAACCGAGAGCCAGAACCGTAGTCGAGGCCGTGGACGCAAGGCGCCTGCGGTACCTCCAAAACCTGCTTATCGACGCGGGTGTGGAAGGAAACAGGGCGCTGACACGGGCCCGGATCATCCACTGGGCATACCTGGGTCAGGTGTTGTCACCAGGCAAACTCAGCTCAGCAGCGCTCCGACAGTTCCTGGATGAACTCTCCAGCCTCGCCAATGCCAAGAGTTGACAGTCGGTATTGGCCCATCGCCGTGCCCCCATCCCGGTTTCCGGCTATAGTCTGGGCGCCACTCCTGCATTGCGGGCAGGACTTTCGGGGAGGCCTCAATCATGCATGACATCGCCATCATCGGCGCCGGCAAGATCGGTTCGGTCGTGGGTCGCCTGCTGGCGGCCAACGGCGACTACGACGTGGCCATCGTCGATCGCGCGCAGCAGGCCTTCGACATCACCGGAGCCGCGCCCGGCATCAAGCCGCACATCCTGGACATCGAGGACGGCGCCAAGCTGCTGGCGCTGCTCAACGGCAAATCCGCCGTGCTGAGTGCCGCGCCCTTCCACCTGACCACGCGCGTGGCGGAGGCCGCCAAGGCTGCCGGCGCGCACTATCTCGATCTCACCGAAGATGTGGCCGCCACGCGCCGCATCGTGCAGCTGGCCGAGGGCGCCGGCACCGCCTTCATGCCGCAATGTGGCCTGGCGCCCGGCTTCATCTCCATTGTCGCCGCCGACCTGGTCAAGAGCTTCGACAAGCTCGACACGGTGAAGCTCAGGGTCGGCGCGCTGCCGCAGTATCCTTCAAATGCGCTCAACTACAACCTGACCTGGAGCACGGACGGCGTCATCAACGAATACTGCGAACCCTGCGAGGCCGTCGTCAATGGCGCCCGCCGCGAAGTTCCCCCGCTCGAGGAGCGCGAGGAATTCTCACTCGACGGCGTCACCTACGAAGCGTTCAACACGTCGGGCGGATTAGGCACGCTGGCCGACACGCTCGACGGCAAGGTGCGCAGCCTCAACTACAAGACGATCCGCTATCCTGGCCACGCCGCCATCATGCGCGCGCTGCTCAACGACTTGCGCTTGCGCGACCGGCGCGACGTGCTGAAGGACATCCTGGAGAATGCGCTGCCCACCACCCTGCAGGACGTCGTGATCGTGCTGGTGACCGTCTCGGGCACGCGCGAGGGCCGCTTCGTGCAGGAGACCTACGCCAACAAGATCTACTCGCGCGCGGTCGAGGGTCGCGTCGTCTCGGCCATCCAGATCACGACGGCCTCGGCCATCGCCGCCGTGCTCGATCTGGTGATGACGGGCGTGCTGCCGCAATCGGGCTTCATTCGCCAGGAAAGCGTACCGCTCGATGCCTTCCTCGCCAATCGCTTCGGCAAGGTTTACGCCAAAGCTTGATCGCCAAAAACGCCTCAGTGCGCGCCGCGGCGGAACAGGCGGGAGGCGATCAAGCCGGAGGCCGCCGCCAGCAAGACCGTCGCCAGGCCATACCACACGGCATGGCGCTGGGAGAAACTGTGCAGCAGCCGCTCAACGCCTTCCCGCTCGAGATTGACGCGGGCAATGAAGCGGCTGAGCATCTGGCCTTCGCGAAACAGATAGACGCGGGCCACCAGCGGCCCCACCGGCACGTTCGCCGGCAAGTCGATCGAGGCCCTGAACAGGCTGCGGCCGATAAAGGCGGCGCCATAGTCTTCCTGCACGAACAGCCCATCCTTGACCTTGAGGCGGATCACCGATTCGCGAAACGCCTTGAGGTCCGCCGCCGCCATCGGATGACTGGTTTCGGCGGGCGTCAGTTGGATGTGCTCGAAGCCAACCTGGTTCTCGCGCAACGTCGCCTCATCGGCCAATTCCTCCACAGGCCGCGTCGACGCGATGGCGTAGTAGCTCGGCACGTTCTCGTAGACGACGTACGTGGTATTGATCCAGATGCCCGCCACCTTGCTCTTGCGTCTGGCGACAAGACGATTCGGCACGCCCTCGAGCACCACCACCACGTCGTAGAGGCCAGCCTCGGCACTGGTCTGGCGGCTGTTGTCGACGGCGCCGAACGCGACGATCTCCGTGCCGGTGAAGCTCGATGTGATGGCGACGCTGCGGGTCGACACGTCAGCCTGGATGCTCTCGGGCGGCATCACCTCGGGCAAAGCCGGCAGCGGCGGTGGAAACGTCTTCTGCAAGAATTGCGGTGTCGGGATGATAGGGAACGGTGCCGGGCGATCCCGGCGCTGCGCCTGGACCGGGTCGGCTGCCAGGCCATAGGCCAGTGCCGCCGCCATTCCGACGATCGTCAAAGCCCGACGCCGATCCGCTCGCCCTTGCATCCCGGCTTACCCTCCCAACGGCGTTGAGAGCGTGAACAGATCGCCCGGGCGGATCACCAGCGTCCAGGCCATGCGCAGACACACCAGCAGCACCAGCCCGGCCAGCAGGAAGCGGAGCTGCTCACCCTTCAAGCGCTCGCCGACGATGGCGCCGAACTGGGCGCCGATCACGCCACCAATCATCAGGATCAAGGCCAGCGTCACGTCCACGGTGTGATTCAGCGTGGCGTGCAGCAACGTTGTCACGGCTGTCACGAACACGATCTGGAACAGCGAGGTTCCCACCACCACGTTGGTCGGCACACGCAAGAGATAGATCATGGCCGGCACCATGATGAAGCCGCCGCCAACACCCATGATTGCGGCGAGAAAGCCGACGAAGGCGCCAATCAGCAGCGGCGGAATGGCGCTGATATATAGCTTGGAGCGGTGAAAGCGCATCTTGAATGGCAGTCCATGGATCCAGCTGTGCTGGCCTGGCCGCCGCGCCGAGACGGGATTGCCGCCGCGCGTGCGCCGGATGGTGTTGATGCTCTCGATCAGCATCAGCGTACCGATGGACCCCAGGAAGGTGACGTAGGCGAGCGTCACGAAAAAATCGAACTGACCGGCCTGGCGCAAGATCTTGACCATCTGCACACCAATCATCGAGCCAAACACACCGCCGACCAGCAGCACGGTGCCGAGCTTGAAGTCGATGTTGTTGCGCCGCCATTGGGCCATCGCGCCTGAGACCGATGATGCAACAATGTGCGCGCTCTCAGTGCCAACCGCCACGGCCGATGGCACGCCCGAGAAGATCAGCAGGGGCGTCATCAGGAAGCCGCCGCCGACGCCGAACAGGCCCGACAGGAAACCAACCGACCCACCCATGAAAAGGAAGAGGTAGACGTTGGCGGACATCTCGGCAATCGGCAAATAGAGCGTCATGATGCCTCTTGCGGTCCTCGCCGGAACACCACTGTCCCGGGTGACATGAGGGTGCAGCCTTGCTGAATTGCATGTGGACGGCGGCGGGTCAGTACGCACTCTCCGCGAAGCTCGCCGCCGATTGATGCCAAGGCGCAAGAAGACCTGATCCCCGTGCTCGGGTCAATGCAGAGTTTGTAGCCCCGACGACTTGCCTGACCACCTGTACCGAAGTGACTTGCGTCCCAGGCACGGCGCAGGGCATCAAACGGCATGTCGCGATCCTCCGCCATGCTCTTGCTGGTCACCGCCATGACGTTCACCGGCACAAACGTGCCGCTGGGCAAGGCCGTCGTCGCCGACATCCCCGTCTATGCCCTGATACTGTTGCGCTTTGTCATCGCCACGGCAGTGCTGGCCGTACTGGCCCGCGGCGAGCCGGGCCCCAAGCTGCGGGACATGACGTGGGGGCATGCCGGCGATATGGCGCTGCTGTCGCTGCTCGGCTCGGTCGGCTACATGGCGCTGTCGTTGGAGGGGGTGAAACGCACCTCCGGCATCGATGCCGGCATCATTCTGGCGTGCCTGCCAGCCGTGGCGGCTTTGATCGGCATGCTGCTGCGGCGGGAGAGGCCGGGCCGCGTGCAGGTTCTGGCCCTGGCATTGACGGTCGGCGGGCTCGCCATCGTCAATACCGCGGTGGTCGCGAGCGGGGAGGCGAGCTCGGCGCTCGGCAATATCCTGGTCGGCGCGGCGGTGCTGTGTGAGGCAACCTTCGTCCTGATCTCCAGCCGCATCAGCGCCATCTACCGGCCCATTCGCTTGTCGCTGGGGGTGTCCGCGGCCGGCTTGCTGCTCAGCCTTCCCGTGGGGCTGCCCGAGGTCATGGCGCTGTCGCCGGCCCGACATAGTCCGCTGATCTGGCTGGCCGCCGTCTGGTATGCCCTGTCGGCCAGCGTCTTTTGCACGATCCTATGGTATCGCGGCGCGCCGCACGTCGAGACGTGGTTGGCCGGGCTTGCCACCGCCGCCCTACCCATCTCGGCGCTCGCCGTCTCGGCCATCGCCTTTGGCGAAGCCATTGATCCCGCCCGCCTCTCCGGCGCCTGTCTGGTCATCGCCGGCATCGTGCTGGGGGCGCTGGCGCCCGTCCGCCGGGCGATCTGAGTCGACCGCCATCGCCTGTCTGACCCCTGACACTGCCTTGCTTCGCGCCTGATTCCCGAACATGGTCGGTGGCATGCAACGCGAGCTGACCCTGGCCGAGACGGTGGACGGCGTGCGGCGCGGCGACCGGGCCGTGCTGGCGCGCGCCATCACGCTGATCGAGAGCAGCAAGCTCGAGCACGCGGCGTTGGCGCAGGACGTGCTGCAGGCCCTGTTGCCGTACTCCGGCCAGGCGATCCGCCTCGGCATCACGGGCGTGCCCGGTGTCGGCAAGTCGACCACCATCGACCAGCTCGGCATCAATCTGCTCGCCCAGGGTCACAAGGTTGCCGTGCTCGCCATCGATCCGACCTCGCGGCGCACCGGCGGCTCGATCCTCGGCGACAAGACACGCATGGGCCGGCTCGCCGTTTCCGACCAGGCTTTCATCCGCCCCTCGCCGACGGCCGGCACGCTGGGCGGTGTCACGCGCAAGACGCGCGAGACCATGGTGCTGCTCGAGGCCGCCGGCTTCGATGTGGTGATCGTCGAGACTGTCGGCGTCGGCCAGTCGGAGACCGCGGTCGCCGACATGGTCGACTTCTTTCTCGTCCTGCTGCTGGCCGGTGGCGGCGACGAACTGCAAGGCATCAAGAAGGGCGTCATCGAGATCGCCGACATGATCGCCATCAACAAGGCCGACGGCGACAACGTCGAGCGGGCAGAGCGGGCGGCCGGCGATTATCAGGGCGCGCTGCACATCCTGACGCCGCATTCGGCCACCTGGTCGCCGCCGGTAGTGACCATTTCGGGCCGCGACAATCTGGGTCTCGACGCGCTATGGGCCAACGTGCTGGCCCACCGCCAGGCCATGACGGCCAGCGGCGAACTGGCGGAGCGCCGCCAGGCCCAGGCCGTCGCCTGGCTGCGCGACATGCTCGCCGACCGCATGATGGCGACGCTCAGATCCGATCCGGCGGTTGCCGCGGCCACGCCCGGCCTGGAGGCGGAGGTGCGCGCGGGGCGGCTGCTGCCGACAAAAGCCGCCGACCAGCTGCTGGCGATGTTGGGTCAGGTACAGCGGCCATGACTTCGTGCCCCATGACGCCGTGCGCTTGCCGCCGTCCCCTCTCCAGGGCAATGTCGCGGCGCGCAATCAACTGGGGACCGGGGCAATGTCGCAAATCCTGACTTGGCGACCGATGGACGCCAATTTCATTCTCCTGATCGTCCGTGTTGCCTTCGGCGCCGCATGCGTTGCGCACGGCTGGGGCAAGGTCACGGGCATCGACGGATTTGCCGGCAAATGGCAGTTGTCGCTGCCGGTCGCCTGGACCGTCGCCATCACCCAAACGCTCGGCGGCGCTCTGGTCGTCGTCGGCCTCGCCCACGGCTGGGCCAACCTGGCGCTGGCCATCTGCGGCGCCGGCATCACCTGGAAGCTGATCTTCGACGCCAAGGAGCCATTCATGAAACCCGGCCAGCACAGTTGGGACATGGGGCTGATGTACACGCTGCTGCCGCTGGCGCTGCTGGCGACCGGGCCGGGTCGCCATGCGATCGATGCCGCGATGAGGTGAGTGTCGAAACCAGCAGCAGCAAAGAGCAGCGGACACCACCATGCCGTCACCCTCCCACATCCTCACCACCCATGTCGGCAGCCTGCCGCGCCCCGAACTGGTGAGCACTGTCATCCGCGCCCGCGAGGAAGGCACGCCCGGCATCGACGACCTGTTCGAGGCCGCGGTCGCCGATGCCGTCGACGAGATCGTGGCCCAGCAGGTGGCGCTCGGCCTCGACATCGTCTCCGACGGCGAGTTCTCCAAGATCAGCTACGCCAGTTACATCAAGGATCGGCTGAGCGGATTCGAAGGCGACAGCCCGCGTATCGTCGGCGCCGATCTGGAGGACTATCCCGAGTATGCCGGCAAGCTCGGCGCCCGCCGCTCGGCGGCCATCACGTTCGCGCGGCCCGCCTGCACGGGTCCGGTCGCCGTCAAGAACCGCCAGCCGCTCGCCGACGACATCCGCCGCATGCGGGCGGCGGTCATGGCCCACAAGCCGACCGGCGCCTTCATGACGGCCGCCTCGCCGGGCGTTATCGCCATTTTCCAGCCGAACAAGTACTACCCCTCGCATTCCGCCTATCTGGAAGCGCTGGCCCTGGCGATGCAGGAGGAATACCAGGCAATCATCGCCAGCGGCTTCGACCTGCAGATCGATTGCCCCGATCTGGGCATGGGTCGGCATACGATTTTCAAGCAGCAAAGCGATTCGGCTTTTCTGCAGCATGCGGAGGAGCAGGTCGAGGTGCTGAACGCGGCGCTGGCCGGTCTGCCGCCGGATCGGCTCAGGATGCACGTTTGCTGGGGCAATTACGAGGGGCCGCACCACCGCGACATCCCGCTCGACAAGATCATCCGCATCGTACTGAAGGCCAAGCCCAGCCAATTGCTGATCGAGAGCGCCAATCCGCGGCATGCGCACGAATGGCGGGCCTTCACCGAGGTCAAAATCCCCGATGACAAGATCCTGATCCCCGGCTGCATCGACTCGACCAGCAATTACATCGAGCATCCCGAGCTGGTCGCCGACCGCATCGAGACGTTCGCGAACATCGTCGGCCGAGAGCGCGTGATGGCCGGCACCGATTGCGGCTTTTCGACCTTCGCCGGCGACGGGCTGGTTGATCCCAAGGTCTGCTTCGCCAAGCTCGGCGCACTGGTGGAGGGCGCAAGGATCGCGACGGGACGGTTGTGGAAGAAGGCGTGAGTGGTCAGATGGTCAGTGGTCAGGTGGCTATGCACAGCCCTGACCATCTGACCATCTGACCATCTGACCACTCACCACTCACCCACTGCACTACACGAGGCACCGATGTTTCACGGCGAAATCGAAGGCACGGCGTTCGAGGTCATCGACAAGGCCTTCAAGGCCTGCTTTGTCGGTCACGCGCGCGTTGAGCGGCTGTGGACCGGCGCACGCTGGTCGGAGGGGCCAGCCTGGTTTGCGGCGCACCGCACGCTGGTGTGGTCCGACATCCCCAACGACCGCATGCTGCGCTGGGACGAATTGAGCGGCAACGTCTCGGTTTTTCGCCAGCCGTCCGGCAACACCAACGGCAACACGGTCGACCTGCAGGGACGGCTCGTCAGTTGCGAACATCTGGCCCGCCGCGTCACGCGCACCGAGCACGATGGTCGCATCACCGTCGTCGCCGACCGCTGGCAGGGCAAGCGGCTCAACTCACCCAACGACGTGGTGGTAAAATCCGACGGCTCGATCTGGTTCACCGATCCCGACTACGGCATCGGCGGCAACTACGAGGGCGAGCCTGCGGAAAGCGAGATCGGTGGCTGCCACGTCTACCGCATCGATCCGTCATCCGGAGCGGTCGAAAAGGTCGCCGACGACTTCGTCAAGCCGAACGGCCTGGCATTCTCGCCCGACGAACGACACCTCTACGTCGTCGACAGCGGCGGCGCCAGCGTCGAGGCAGGCCCCCTCCACATCCGCCGCCTTGACGTGAAGGCCGACGGCCGATCGCTCGGCGCCTCGCGCGTGATCGGCGAGCGATGCCCGGTCGGCTGGTACGACGGCATCCGCCTCGATCGCGATGGCCGCATCTGGGCGGGCGCCGGCGACGGCGTGTACGTGCTCGAGCCCGGCGGCGTGCTGATCGGCAAGATCCGCATCCCCGAGATGGTCGCCAACGTCGCCTTCGGCGGCCCCAAGCGCAACCGCCTGCTGATCTGCGGCACCACCTCGCTGTATGCGGCGTTTACGACGGTGGTGGCGGCCGGGCGGGCGTGACGATCTGCACTGCGACACGCGCGGCCGAACTTTCCGTCGCGGCGGGTTACGCTTCGCTAACCCGCCCTACGACCATCACCTCGGCATCAGCGCCTTGCGCACCACGTCCGGCTCGCGGGCGATGACAGTCAGGTACGCGCGAGCGGCCTGGTCCGGCTCGGCGCGAGCCTGCTCCCAGTCACGCAGGGTACCAATGGGTATATGGAACCGCGCCGCGAACTCCTCCTGGCTCAAACCCAGGGCACGGCGGATGATCCTCGCGCGCGGCGTGCGCTTCATCCGTCTCATGTCCGCCTCGGTCAAGGGCTGCGCGTCCGGGTCGCTCAGCGCGGCGGCATGACGTTCTTCCGGCGTCATCGCATCGAAGGCGGTCCAGTCGATCTTCTCCTGATCCGCCTCACCCGGCGTTGTCTTCGTGGTAGATGCGCTGCTCATAAGGCTCGGCTCCTCGTGCCGTGATAATGCGGATCTTGTCACCCCTCATCGTATAGGCGACGAACAACAGTTTCCCTTCGACCATGCCAAGGAGTGTGTGGCGCGGCTCGTCGTAGCGTTCGCTGTCGTCCTCGCGGTCGACGCCGAACAGGTCCTTGAACGCACGCCGCGCCGTCTCGAAGCTGACCTTGTGCTTGACAAGATTGGCTGCCGCCTTCGCCTCGTCCCATTCAAAAGCATCATCATTCATAATACTACGGTCTACCCGTACTTTGTCAAGCGAATACTCGCAGAGTGCCGAAGCCCCATTTGTGCACACATTGCTGCACTGCCGGCAATTGGCTAGCGTCGGCGGGCCCATCGTCGCCGTCCGGAGCCGCCCCGCACCATGTCCGCCAATCCGTTCAATCAGCACCTCGACAAGACCCCGGCCAACCACCAGCCGCTGACGCCGTTGTCGCTGCAGGCGCGCGCCGCCGCCATCTGGCCCGGGCACATCGCCGTCATCCACGGCCAGCAGCGCGTGACATGGGGTGAGTTTCATGCCCGCTCGCGCCGGCTCGCCTCGGCGCTCGTGAGCCGCGGCATCGGCGCCGGCGATGTCGTCTCGGTGATGCTACCCAACACGCCGCCGATGCTGGAGACGCATCACGGCGTGCCGATGACCGGCGCGGTGCTGCACGCCATGAACACCCGGCTCGATGCGGCGATCATCGCCTTCCAGCTCGATCATGCCGGCACGAAAGTGCTGATCACCGATCGCGAATTCGCGCCCGTCATGCGGGAGGCGCTGGCGCGGGCCACGGTCCGGCCACTGATCATCGATGTGGATGACCGCGAATTTCCCCAGGACGGAGAGCGCCTCGGCGCCCTCGACTACGAGGCGGTCCTGGCCGGCGGTGATGCGAATTTCGCCTGGCGTATGCCGTCGGACGAATGGGACGCCATCGGCCTCAACTACACGTCCGGCACCACCGGCAATCCCAAGGGCGTCGTCGTCCACCACCGCGGCGCGGCGCTGATGTGCACCGCCAACGTGCTGGCGGCCGGCATGGCCCGCCACCCCGTCTATCTGTGGACGCTGCCGATGTTCCACTGCAACGGCTGGGCGTTCCCATGGACGCTGTCGGCAGTGGCCGGCACCCACGTCTGCCTCAGGTGGGTGCGCGCCAAGTCGATCTATGACGCCATCGTCGAGCACAAGGTCACGCACATGTGCGGCGCACCGATCGTCATGTCGACGATGCTGAACGCACCGGACACTGAGAAACGCGCGCTCGCCAACACCGTCGAGTTCGTCACCGCCGGCGCCTCGCCGCCCGAGGCCACGCTCGCCCGCATGGCCGCGGCGGGCTTCAACGTCACGCACGTCTATGGCCTGACCGAGGTCTATGGTCCCTCCGTCGTCAACGAATGGCAGGCGGAATGGGACGCGCTGGAGCCCTCGCGCCAGGCCCAGCTCAAGGCCCGCCAGGGTGTGCCCTATGCGGCGCTGGAGGGGCTCAGCGTCATGGACCCCGCCACCATGACACCCGTGCCCGCCGACGGGGCGACGATGGGCGAGGTGATGATGCGCGGCAACATCGTCATGAAGGGCTACCTCAAGAACCCCGCCGCCACCGCGGAAGCCTTCGCCGGCGGCTGGTTCCACACCGGCGATCTCGGCGTCATGTTCCCCGATGGCTACATTCAGCTCAAGGACCGTTCCAAGGACATCATCATCTCGGGCGGCGAAAACATTTCCTCGATCGAGGTCGAGGACGCGCTCTACAAGCACGACGCCGTCGCGTTCTGCGCCGTGGTGGCCAAGCCCGACGAGAAATGGGGCGAGACGCCGTGTGCCTTCATCGAGCTGAAGCCTGGCGCCTCGGCCACGGCGGACGAGTTCATCGCCTGGTGCCGCGCGCACCTTGCCGCCTACAAGTGCCCGCGTCACGTCATCTTTGCCGAGATCCCGAAAACGAGTACCGGCAAGATCCAGAAATTCGTGCTGAGGGAGAGGGCGAAGATGGGTTAATGGGTGGCTGTTCGCGCCTCGGGCAATAGTCACTTTTTGGTCACATGGGCGACCGTCAGTTGGTCAGCCCATGGTCCGCGCAGGTGCATCGTGATAACCATCGGCATGGCTTGGCACTTGCCTGGTCCACCAACTGTCTGCATTGATTGCATATTGCGCGAACTGGCGGGGAGCCAATGAAATCACACCGCATCGGTATGCTGGCAGCGGCGGCGTCGCTCGTGCTCCTGCACCAGTCAGCCATCGCCGCCGACCCCAAGACCACGCCACCAGCGCCTACGCCACCGCCCAAGGCCGCCGCGCCGGCGCCAAAGGTGGTCGCACCAGCACCAGCACCCGCTGCCCGGGCTGCCACGCCGGCACAGGCGCCTCGGGTTGCCGCACCGGCTGCGCGCCCGGCGACCCAACCGGCACAGGCGCCAAGGGTCGTCGCACCAGTACCAACGCCTCGGCCGACCGCTTCGGCACAAGCGCCTCGGGTGGCCGCGCCGGCTCAAGCACCTCGGGCTGCCGCGCCGGCAACGCGCCCGGCAACCCCGCCGACGCAAACACGGCAAACCGATCCCATTGCGGCCGCGCGGGCGCAGCAGGCCGCGATCAACCAGCAGAACGCGCAGCGGGATGCGGCGGTGCGGGCGCAACAGGCGGCGATCAACAAGGCACAGAACGACGCTGCGAATGAACGTGCCAGGGCCGCGCGCAATGGCCGGCCGGCGGAGCAGCCACGGCAAATCATCTCCAAGGACAGCGCGCTTGGTCAGGCCAGCACGGCATCGCGTGATGCCGACACGGCCGCGAAGGTCTTCGACGGACGGCGGTGACGTCGTTTCGCGTCCGGCTCGCGGCGATCAGAACGACCAGAATGACGTGGTCTGGACGCCAGGCCGCCGGTCAACTCACCCCAACCACTTCATGATCAGTCCAAACCCCGTGCTCACGCCGGCGATGGCCAACCCGGCCACGGCCTGCACCGGATTGCGCTCGAACATTTCGTAAGCCTCGCGCACACGCCCGACGTTCAGCTCCCACCAGGTGGCCTTGGTCTTCAAGGTGCGGTCATGCGCCAGCTGCAGGATGTCGAACATCAGCCGCACCTTGGCCAATGTCGAACGCTTGACGGCCGCATACTCACCACGCTCGAAGGCATCCGCTTCCTCCCGGCCCGGCAGCACGCCCTGCGTCGGCAAGACGTTCAACCCGACCAGGTTGTCGAATTGCGGTGGAGCGACATAGCCGCTGCCATAGACATCCATCAGCAGGCGCGCCAGATCGGTCCGTTGTGTTTCAGGGATCATCCATGGCGTGCCGCCGAGGATCGCGCAGCGCAATTCGATGGCGGGAAAGCCGAACACCTCGTCGCGTATGTTCCAGTGCACGAACCGCATAGCGCGCTGCGCCTTCAGGAATTCGAAGAACTTGTCGAGCATGGCGCGCTCGAGCTGATCCATCAGCGACAGGATCCGCACCGGGGTGAGGTGGGCCAGCTCGGCCTCGGCATGGATCGAGAAACTGGCAACGTCGCCGGTCTCCAGGTTGCGGGCGGCGATGGCAGTGACGCGCGGCGAGCCTTGGCGCTGGTCCTGGACCAGGCTCTGGCAGGCGTAATGGATGACAAAGACCGACGCCGGATGCGCAAATAGCCGCGCAAGCCTGTCACGCGCCATGCGCTGTCGCTCTGGATTTGGCACCGCCACGCGCTTCGCAACTCCGTCGCCGCTTGCGATCCGAATCGGGCCGCTCAAGCGTCTCGAGGATCATAGTTCGCCAGGCGATTGCAAGGCTCTCGGCCGAGGGCGTTTAGTTGTGGAGAACAGCAGATCCCGGGCGGGCGCGCCGCGCCTGGTAACCGACTCCATGTAATCGGGCTCCGTGTCATCGAGGTGCCGATCAGATTCTTATCGCGAGCCAGTCTGCGACGGGGTCGGTCCGCATGGGGGCCAGTCTTCAATCGGGGTGATCATGCGAAATTCCCAAGCATCTATCGTCGCCGCGGCGCTGCTGCTGCTGGCTGGATGCGCAGGCGACGATGCCGGTGCGCCATCGGCCCAGCTCACCACCACCGGCGCGTTGCCCGCCACCACCCAAACACAAGCGGCGAATCAAGCACCCGTGGCAGGTCAGGCCCGATTGACGATCTCGCGTGTCAGTGGCGTGCTCTATGCGGGCGCGCCCGCGACGGTGAAGGTCAATGGCCAGACGGTGGCCGACATCTGGGCCGGCAGCGCCACCGTGGTCCCCGTGCCCGCGGGCCGCGTCAAGGTCAGCGTCGAGGCATGGTCCTCGCCGGGAGCCTATACGGTCGATCTCGATGTCAAGGAGGGTGCAGGCTACGCGCTCGAGATCGCCCCGCGCCAGGAAAGCTTCCTGCCGGGCGCGCTGCTGGGACCGATCGGCGCGCTGATCGATGCCAGCAACAACGAAGGCAAATCCGGGCCGTTCCGGCTTCGCGTGGTGACGCAGGATCCAGCAAAACCGGCGGAACCGGCACGCAGGGGATGAGCGCGGGTTCACCGACGATCCCGCGCCTTTCGCACCACGTGCGACACCTGCAAACGGTGTCGATCAACGCGCCAAAGCTTTGGCCAAGCCGACGATCAGTGCCGCGTCTGCTTGTCGAGGCGTTGGATTTCGTCCTTCAGCCGCAACTTCTCAAATTTCAATCGCCTTAACTCAGCTTCATCCGTCCCAGGCCGGGACATCTCTTCTTCTATTCTCTGCTCGAGAAACCTGTGTTTCTCACTCAGCTCAGCGAGATGTGCCGATAACGCCATCAGGCCCTCCGGTTTGCGAGTTGAAGAGGCTCGCAGTGTGACAGTTTCATCACTTCATGTCCAACCCTCAGCGGCGAGTTTCTGACAAAATAATTACCTGAGTATGTGCCCACGGCTGGCGAATCGAAGCAAACATGATGGACTTCAATGACATCCTCGATCACGGCCTATGTCGTAAGGCTTACACGCCGGAATTAACACTATGATACTCTATGTGCACCAGGCCGAGAGCAGACAGCAGTGGATGACCATGTCCCGGCAGGATGAACGAGATTTACGCGAACAATTGACCAGCCTGCGGGCCGAGCATCGCGATCTCGACGCAGAGATCGTCGTCTTGGAGCAAGCCGGTCCCGCCGATCAGTTGCTGATCAAACGCTTGAAACGGCGCAAGCTTGCCATCAAGGATCAGATCACGGCGCTCGAGGATCAACTGGTGCCGGACATCATCGCTTGAACCTTGGCGGCACGGCATGGGCAAGCACGTTGCTGGATTGGTGCTTGTCAACGGCTCGGGCGGCCGGTATGCCGCGATAATGCAGTGCATGCGCCGTCGCAACCGCGCCCACAGGCCTGGAACCTCAAGATGACCGCCAACGCCGCTCTGGTCGGCATTATCATGGGCAGCCAGTCGGACTGGCCGACGCTGAAGCATGCCGCGGCGGCATTGGCGGAGCTGGGTGTCGCCTATGAAACCCGCATCGTCTCCGCTCATCGCACGCCCGATCGGCTGTACAGCTACGCCAAGACCGCCGCCGAGCGCGGCCTGAAAGTCATCATCGCCGGCGCCGGCGGGGCAGCGCATCTGCCCGGCATGGTGGCGGCGCTGACGACCCTGCCGGTGCTCGGCGTGCCGGTCCAGTCCAAGGCGCTGTCGGGACAGGACAGTCTGTATTCGATCGTGCAGATGCCCGCCGGCGTACCTGTCGGCACGCTCGCCATTGGCCAGGCGGGGGCCACCAATGCGGGCCTGTTGGCCGCCCAGATCCTGGCGCTATCGGATGCCGAATTGGGGCGGCGGATCGCGGAGATGCGGGCCAGGTCCACCGCTGGGGTCGCCGACGCCCCGACCGACCAGGCCTGAGGCGCGGCACCGGCATGGCGGCCCTCCCCCCCGGCAGCACGATCGGCATCCTCGGCGGCGGCCAGCTCGGCCGCATGCTGGCCATGGCGGCGGCGCGACTGGGATTCAAGTGCAGCATTTATTCGGACCATTCCGGCCCGGCCTTCGATGTCGCCGCCGTCACGACGCTGGGAGCGTTCGAAGATCTCGCGGCCATTACCAGTTTCGCCCAGAGCGTCGACGTCGTCACCTACGAGTTCGAGAACGTGCCGCTGCCGACCGCGGCCGCGGCCGCACGACTGAAGCCCCTTCGCCCAGGTCTGCGGGCGCTCGAGGTGGCGCAGGACCGTTTGGCCGAGAAAACATTCATCGAAAGCCTGGGCATTCCGGTCGCCGCCTTCGCGGCGGTCGACAGTGAAAGGGAGCTGGCGGGCGCTCAGGCGCTGACAGGGCTGCCTGCCATCCTCAAGACGCGACGGCTCGGCTACGACGGCAAGGGCCAGGCGCGGATCGCGAACCCAGCCGATGCGGCCTTGGCCTATGCCGAAATCGGCGGCGGGCCAGCGGTGCTGGAAGGCTTCGTGCCCTTCACCGCCGAGGTCTCCGTCCTGGTGCTGCGCGGCGCGGATGGCCACACCGCGGTTTACGATATACCGCACAACGAGCATGCCGGCGGCATTCTGCGCCGCTCGAGCGTGCCTTGTGCGCTGCCCGCCGCGGCCCAGGCACGCGCCCGCGACATCGCCCTGCGCATCGCCGCCGCTCTCGACTATGTTGGTCTGTTGGCGGTGGAAATGTTCTACGTCGCGGATGCCGCCGAGCCCCTGCTCGTCAACGAGATCGCGCCGCGCGTGCACAATTCCGGCCACTGGACGATCGACGCCTGCGCCGTCAGCCAGTTCGAAAACCACATCCGCGCCATCGCCGGCTGGCCGCTCGGCTCGACGACGCGCCACTCGGATGCAGTGATGGACAATCTGATCGGTGCGCAGGCCGATGGCTGGCGCGATCTCGCCGCTCAGCCCGGCGCCTGCCTACACCTCTACGGCAAGCACGAAGCCCGCCCCGGCCGCAAGATGGGGCATGTGACCCGGCTCTTGCCGCGCACCTGATCTCGCGTTGAATTTCGCGTTCAATTTCGCCTTCAGGCACTTGCCTCGGCCGCCGCGTCTGACATGATCGGGCGCAGCGATAGCTCGTTCGAGGAAGCGCCCCATGCAAAGCGTCATCGTCACCGGCGGCAGCGGCAAGGCCGGCAGTGTCGTGATCAAGGAGCTGATCGCGCACGGCTACAGCGTCTTGAACGTCGATCTGGCCGCGCCACGCGAGCCCCTCTGCCTGCACCTGAAGGCGGACCTGACCGACATGGGCCAGGTGATGGACGCGCTCGCCCGTCACGCCGGCATGGTCGACCGCCGCCGCGGACCACTTCCTGCCCCCGACGCCGTCATCCATATGGCCGGCATCACGGCGCCGGCGCTGCTGCCCGATCACGTGACATTCCAGATCAATACCATTAGCACTTACAACGTCTTCAATGCCGCCACCCGGCTTGGCCTGAAGCGCGTGGTTTGGACATCGAGCGAGACCGCGTTCGGCCTGCCACTGACGCGCAACCCGCCGCAGTTTGCACCGATGACGGAGGAACATCCCGCCGTGCCGGAATCCGGTTATGCGCTCGGCAAGGTCCTGCAGGAGCAGATGGCGCGCGAGATGAACCGCTGGTGCCCACAGACGAGCTTCATTGGCTTTCGCCTCAGCCATGTCTTCGACGAAGCCGACTACGGCCCGATCCCGACCTTTTGGGATGATCCGGCGACGCGCAAATGGAACCTGTGGAGCTGGGTTGACCGCCGCGACGTCGCCGCGGCCTGCCGGCTGGCGCTGGAAGCCAAGATCTCAGGCGCCGAGATCTTCACCATCGCCGCCGCCGATACCATCATGAAGCAGACCAACGCCGAGCTGATGCAGGCCTATTATCCGCACGTGCCCTTGCGTGGCGACATCGGCGCCCACACCACTCTGCTGTCGATCGACAAGGCCCGCCGCATGCTGGGCTACAATCCGCGACACACCTGGCGCGGCAAGGTCGAGGTCAGTTGATCGGGGTCAGACCCGTCATGGCGACGCCATGCTCCGCATGGACGGGTCTGAAACGAAAAAAAACGCGCCAAAGCCTCGGTGCCGGGCAAACTTCCCAGGTCCACCCATGCACATTCTCCTGTTTTTTGCATGTAATGTTATAACGTTGTATTACGGAAGTCAGGGGCTGCAATTGTATTGGCGGGCGATTGCTTTCGTCATCGAGGGTCAGCGCAGCCGGTGTTCGGCTGAGCCCGAGGCGCCTTCAGCCGCCCGCGCGCGAATGCCGCGAAAACGCCGATCAGCGTTAACGCCAGGCCGTACCAGGTGATGGCGTACTCGAGGTGGCGGTTGGCGAGCGTTGCGCTGGCCGGCATCGGCCTTGGCCATCCGCCGGGCGGCAGGCCCTCGACGACCTCCAGATAGAACCAGCCGGAGCCCAGCACGGGCATTTCGGGCGACGGGTTGGCGACCGGCTGGCCCAGCTCGCGCGGGTCACGGACATAGTAGATATTCTTGGGCGCATCGTTCTGGCCGTCGAACCAACTGCGCGTTTGCCGCGTTCTGATCTGCGCCAGGATCTCGACGGGCCCGGTGACCTGTCCGGCAATGCGCGCCAGCGGCGCCTTGAGGTTTTCGGGCACGAACCCGCGGTTGACGAGAATGGCCGGCGGCGATTTTCCGGCCGCGGTCGGGTTGGCTGCTTCCGGCAGGAAAGGCGTCAAAATCCAATAGCCGACCTGGGTCGATGGCCCCGACCCCAGGGCGCCGGCAAAGATATGCCGCTCCCCCGCATGATCGAACGTGCCGCGCAGGCGCAGGCGCCGGTAGTCACAGGACCGCATGATATCATCGCTGGCACGACTGCAGCTGAGCCCGACGGCGGCGGTGTGGGCGACAGGTGTGGCAGCGGCGCGGTCGGCAATCGTGGCGATCAGCTGCATCTTCCAGGCCATCCGGCCGAGCTGCCATGTTCCCAGCCCCAGCAACAGGCCAAGCGCCGCCAACGCCGCGATCGTCACCCAGAGCAGACCCGCGGCCTTGAAGCGCGCCTGCATCACGCTGTTCCATCGCCAGGAGGTGCAGCCAGCCGCCCCTCTTCGGCCTCGTGCTTGAACTGCAGCGCGATCAGCGTCGCCTTGAGGATGCGCAACAGGCCAAACGCCAGCAGCGGCGTGGCGATGCCCCACAGCACGACGTGCACCCACCAGGGCGGTAGCAGCCGGAACTCGACGATCAGCGCGCCGCCGAGCACAAAAAATCCCAGAATGAAGATGGCGAACACCGCCGGGCCGTCGCCGGAGTCGACGAAGTCGTAGCTCAGCCCGCAATTCGGACAGCTCGCGCGCACACCGAGCAAACTGTCGAACAACCCGACCTTGCCGCAGCGCGGACAGCGGCACAGGAGGCCGGTCTGGAGTGGGCTGAGCGGGGGATAGGTGCGGGTCATGGCGCTACCGAACGGGGTCTGACCCTGCGGGTCTGACCCCAGGCACGACGGTTGCCAATCTTCATGGGATCAGACCCGCAGGGTCTGACCCCATCCCATCAATGCGGCGCCGGCGTACCCGCGCCCCAGACGTAGATGCAGGCGAACAGGAACAGCCAGACCACGTCGACGAAGTGCCAGTACCAAGCGGCGGCTTCGAAGCCGAAGTGCTGCTTGGGCGAGAAGTGCCCGGCCAGCGCGCGCAACAAGCAGACGGTCAGGAAGATGGTGCCGATCAGCACGTGCGCGCCGTGGAACCCGGTCGCCATGAAGAACGTCGAGCCGTAGATGTGACCGCCGAACGAGAATGCCGCATGGCCGTACTCGTAGGCCTGGCAGGCGGTGAACAGCGCGCCCAGGACCACGGTGCAGACCAGGCCCCAGACGAGGCCCTTGCGATCGTCATTGAGCAGGGCGTGGTGCGCCCAGGTGACGGTCGTGCCCGACAGCAGCAGGATCAGCGTGTTGACCAGCGGCAGGCCCCATGGGTCGAAAGTGCCCTGGAAGTTCGCCGACGGCTTTGGTGGCCAGTGCCCGCCGGTCAGTTCATTGCGCCAAACCATGCCGACGATGTGTTGCGAGGTGCTCGATAATTCGCTGACCGAGCCTGGATACAACGCAGCGTCGAAATAGGCCCAGAACCAGGCGACGAAGAACATCACCTCGGAGGCAATGAACATGATCATGCCGTAGCGCAGATGCAGCTGCACGACCGGCGTGTGATCGCCCTTATGCGCCTCGCGGATGACGTCGCCCCACCACTTATAGGCGGTGAAGATGACTCCGGCGCCGCCCAAGGCGAACAGCGAAGGCCCCTTGATGCCGAACACGCCGCCGGTTGCAGTCTTCATCCATGCGATCGCACCGATCGCCATCATGAGGACGAACACCGAGGCAATAAACGGCCATGGGCTCGGGTCTACCAGGTGGTAATCGTGATGCTTGGCGTGCGTGTCGGCCATTGCTTGGTCTCCGTCGGTCCCGTCGTCTGTCATCTCGTCGCCGATGCGGCAGCTTTACGCCACCCCACCTGTTTACTTAGCCGTCTGCGTCCTAGGACCCCTTGCCGATGGGCGCAGCGGCGGAGGTCGCCTTTTCTGCCACCGGAAAGAACGTGTAGGACAGCGTGATCAATTGCAGCCCCGCCGCGTCGCTGTCACGGATCAGCGCCGGGTCGATGTAGAAGCTCACCGGCATGTCGATGGACTGGCCCGGCTCGAGGCGCTGCTCGGTGAAGCAGAAGCACTCGACCTTGGCGAAATACGACCCCGCCAGCTCCGGCGTGACGTTGAAGGTGGCCATGCCTGTCAGGGGCCGGCTGGAGCTATTCGTGGCGCGATAGAAGGCCAGCACGTTCTCGCCGATTTTCACGTCGAGCGTGCGTTGCAGGGGCTCGAAGTGCCAGGCCAGGCCAGCCCCGACGTTGGCATCAAAGCGCACGCTCATCATCCGGTCCAGCGTCTGCTCGGACGGCTTGGAGGCGCGCTGGGTCGTTCCGTTGTAACCGGTCGCCTGGCAATACAGCTTGTAGAGCGGCACCGCGGCGTAACTCATGGCAACCATGCCGGTGACCAGGCCAGCGCAGGCGAGCGCTACCGGACGGTGCCGGTGCGGCTGACGCTGCTCGCTGCTGGGGCTCATCGCCGTCATTGCCTCTGCCGTCCTCCGCTGCCAATCCACGTCACATCGCGCGATTCATGACGTTGCCGCCGAGGCGGACAATCGTGGCGATATAAAACAGCGCAACGAGCCCGACCAGCGCCAGCGCGATCGCCAGCGAACGCAGGCGTTGCCGCCGTGTCCGCTCCGCATCCGGTTCGTGCTCACCTGCCACCACATCGCTCCCGACCAGGCCCCGCGTCATGCCCATACTCGCATCAGATGAGCCCGAACCAGATGCTCAGACAGCAGCACGGCAAAAAGCAGGAACAGATAAAGGATCGAGAAGGCAAACAGCGTCCTGGCCGCATTGTCCGCGGCCCTTCCCTCACGCACGCGCCAGACATTCAGCGCCAGCGCCATGAAGACGACGCCGAGCGCCACTGAGACCGCCGCATAGACGATGCCCCCCAGTCCGATCAGCGCCGGCGTCACCGCCAACGGCACCAGCAAGGCGGAATAGATCAGGATCTGGCGGCGCGTCTCGTCGGGGCCCGCCACCACCGGCAGCATCGGCACGCCGACCCGCTCGTAGTCGCGCACGCGATAGAGCGCTAGCGCCCAGAAGTGCGGCGGCGTCCACATGAAGATGATCCCAAACAGCAGGATGCTTTCAAGGCTCACCGTGCCGGTCACGGCCGCCCAGCCGATCATCGGCGGAAAGGCGCCCGCGGCGCCGCCGATGACGATGTTCTGCGGCGTCCGCCGCTTCAGCCACATCGTGTAGACGAAGACGTAGAAGGCGATGGTCAGCGCCAGCAGCACGCCGGCAACCCAGTTGACGAGGACGCCCAGCGTCAGCACGGAACCGATCGCCAAAACGGCGCCGAAGTTCAGGGCTTCCTCGGCCGACAGTCTGCCGCGCGGAATGGGCCGGTTGGCGGTGCGGGCCATGCGCGCATCGATGTCGGCGTCGTACCACATATTGAGTGCGCCCGAGGCGCCAGCGCCGACGGCGATACAGAGGATGGCAATGACGGCGAGCACTGGATGCAACGCGCCAGGTGCGGCGACCAGCCCAGTCAGGGCGGTGAACACGACCAGCGACATGACGCGCGGCTTCATCAGCGCCAGATAGTCGCTAATGCTGCCGCCGATGTCCGCGGTGGCCGAGCCGCCGTCTGCGTCGAGTCCTCTGCTCGCTAGCCCCGTGTCCGCCATGTTCGACCGATGTCCATCCTGCTGCGCGCCTGTCGTCGGGGTCTGACCCTGCGGGCCTGACCCCATGCTCCTGCGTCCCGTTTCAACCAGGGCTCAGACCCCGATCGCAGCCGCTAATGGTGATCCGCCGTTCCGGTGATACGCGGCAATCTCTCGTAGGAATGGAACGCCGGCGGCGATGGCAGGGTCCACTCCAGTGTCGTGGCGCTTGCCCCCCACGGATTGTTACCGGCCTTCTCGCGTCGTGCCAGGGCCAGGAACATGCCGATGAAGAAGATCACCGTGCCAACCGCCGTGATATAGGAGCCGATCGACGAGATCTTGTTCCAAAAAGCGAATGCGTCGGGATAGTCGGCATAGCGGCGTGGCATGCCGGCGAGGCCCAGGAAGTGCTGCGGGAAGAACAGCACGTTGGCGCCGATGAACGTGGTCCAGAAGTGCAGCTTGCCCCAGAACTCGTCGTACATCTTGCCGGTGATCTTCGGGAACCAATAGTACCAGCCGCCGAAGATGGCGAACACGGCGCCCAGCGACAGCACGTAGTGGAAGTGGGCGACCACGTAGTAGGTGTCGTGCAGGGCGCGGTCGACGCCGGCATTGGCCAGCATCACGCCGGTGACGCCGCCGAGCGTGAACAGGAAGATGAAGCCCAGGGCCCACAGCATCGGCGTACGGAACGAGATCGATCCGCCCCACATGGTGGCGATCCAGGAGAAGATCTTGACCCCCGTCGGCACTGCGATGACCATTGTCGCGAAGATGAAGTAGGCCTGCGTGTTCACGCCCATGCCGGACGTGTACATGTGATGGGCCCAGACGACGAAGCCGACCAGGCCGATGGCGACCATGGCGTAGGCCATGCCGAGGTAGCCGAACACCGGCTTCCTGGAGAACGTCGAGATGATCTGGCTGATCATGCCGAAGCCCGGCAGGATCAGGATGTAGACTTCAGGGTGGCCGAAGAACCAGAACAGATGCTGGTACAGCACCGGGTCACCACCGGCTTTGGCATCGAAGAAAGCGGTGCCGAAGTTGCGGTCGGTCAGCAGCATGGTGATGGCGCCGGCCAACACCGGCAGCGACAGCAGCAGCAGGAAGGCCGTCACCAGGATCGACCAGACGAACAGCGGCATCTTGTGCAGCGTCATGCCCGGCGCGCGCATGTTGAAGATGGTCGTGATGAAGTTGATGGCGCCGAGGATCGAGGAGGCGCCGGCAAGGTGCAGCGACAGGATGGCGAAATCCATGGCCGGTCCGGGCGAGCCCGAGGTCGACAGCGGCGCGTAGACGGTCCAGCCATTGCCCGCCCCCATGCCGCCGGAGTCACCCTCGACGAACATCGACAGGATCAGCAGCGTGAAGGACGCCGGCAGCAACCAGAACGAGACGTTGTTCATGCGCGGAAAAGCCATGTCAGGTGCGCCGATCATCAGCGGCACGAGCCAGTTGCCGAAACCGCCGATCATGGCCGGCATGACCATGAAGAACACCATGATCAGACCGTGCCCGGTGACGAACACGTTGAACACTTGGCCATTGGCGAAGTATTGCAGACCCGGCTCCTGCAGTTCCAGGCGCATGGCCACCGACAGGGCGCCGCCGATCACACCCGCCACCATGGCGAAGATCAGATACATGGTGCCGATGTCTTTATGGTTGGTCGAATAGAGCCAACGCCGCATGTCGTAGGCCGAGGGCCCATGACCATGATCGTCGTGGTGGCTTGCGTCTTCCTTGCTGGCCATGTGCCATCACCTGTCGGTAGCGAATTGCAAATGTGTGACGTGTCGAATCGAGTCCCGGCGCCCGCCGATCCTGCAACTATTTCGCGGCGAGCCGCGAGGTCGCCGTCTGCTCGAGTTCGGCCTTCTCGATGATGTCGCGCGCTTTGCGCCGGTCTTTTGCCTTGACCGCCGCGATCCAGTCGTTGAACACCTGATCCTTCACCACGCGCACGGCGATGGGCATGAAGGCGTGGTCCTTGCCGCACAGCTCCGAGCACTGGCCGTAGTAGACGCCTTCCTTGGTCGCCTTGAACCAGGTCGACGTGACGCGGCCGGGCACCGCGTCCACCTTGGAGCCGAAGGAGGGAATGGTCCAGGTATGGATGACGTCGCTAGCCGTCACCAGCACATGCACCACTTTGTTGACCGGCACCAGCACCTCGTTGTCGACGGCCAGCAGGCGGGGCGAATCGATGCCGCGCTTGATGCGCTCCTCGCGTTCGTTGTCCTGCAGCATGACGCTGTCGATCTTGACGCCGCCTTGATCGGGGTATTCGTGGCTCCAGTACCACTGATAGCCGGTGGCCTTGATGGTCAAGTCGGGCTTGGGGAAATCGTACTGCATATAGAGCAGCTTGAAGGACGGGATCGCCATGGCCACCAGGATCAGCACCGGGATCACGGTCCACAATACCTCGACCGTCGTGTTGTGCGTCACGCGGGAGGGTACCGGGTTGCTCTTCTCGTTGTAACGAATGATCACCCACAGCAACAGTAGCATCACGAACACCGTGATGGCGATGATGATGTAGTTGACGATGTCGTAGAGCCAGAGAATTTCGACCGCGATCGGGGTGACGGGATCCTGCAGCACCATCTGGCCAGGCCGCGACTGCCCAGCGCCGGCCAATCCCGCCATGGGGCTGCAAAGCCATGTTGCCAGACCGAAGCCCAAGCCGGTGCCCCAGTTGCCGGCTTTCCTCAGACGATCGATCATTCCCGCACTCCAATTGTCGCTTCAGGACCCAGCCGCCATGCAGCGGTGGGCTCAGTCATCGAACCACATCCTCAAGGCCCGAGTTCATAACCCAGGCAGCGGCTGCCAGGCTTTCGCGGCGTCGCGAACCCTGATACCCAACGTGCGGCAGCCGGCGGTGATCTAGCAAATCAGCCCCGCCGCCACATCCGTTTTTGTCCTGTCGAACGCAAGGCCGTCGCGGCCCCCAAAGAACACGATCGGCGTTGGTGGCTCAAGGGCAAGTCATGCGGCATTTGCACGCGCGAGGACTGCCATGCACATGATCTCGCGCACGTCGAATAGAGCATGCGGCGCCATGGCGGGTCCCATTTTGGCCGGATTCCTCGCCGACAGGGCAGACGTGGAAACCCACCGCAGTCCGGCAATGGGTGGATGGAGGATCGGCGTGGGGCGGCAGAACCAGCACGATTGTGGTCGCGGCAGCGCATGGCGACCGAGCGCACCGCCGTCAAACCGAGCCCGTCTGTGGGCGATGATGGGGCTGGCGGTGCTGGCAGGCCTGCTCGTCCCGAGCGCCGGCCAGTCCCAGCAATTGCAGCCCGGACACGATGGCGTCGTCCGCGGGCAATTCGGCGATTGGCAGATCGTCTGCAAGCCGCCGCCTCCCGGCGCCAAGTCGGAGGTCTGCGCCATTGTGCAAAGCGTGACGGCGGAGGACCGCAACAATGTCGGGCTGACGGTCTACTTTCAGAAATTCGCCAATGGCACGCGCGTGCTGCGCGTCTTCGCTCCACTCGGCATCCTGCTGCCGCCGGGGCTTGGCCTCAAGGTCGACGACAAGGACGTCGGCAACGCGCCATTCTTGAGATGTCACTCCTTTGCCTGCTACGCTCAGGTCGTGGCCGAGGACAAGCTGGTCGAGCAGCTCAGGACCGGCCAGACGGCGATCTTCATCATCTTCCAGACCGAGGAAGCCGGCATCGGCATTCCCATCTCGCTGAAAGGCTTCGGCGAGGCGCTGGCCAAGCTCAATTGAGCCGTTGACCAGCGTTCCCGGCCGGAGCCGCCCGGCGGCGCCGGGCGTAAGGAGCAGCCGGGACCTTTACCGGTTGCGATTGGATCGCTGTCGCCAATCTGCACCGGGTAATGATCCCGGATAACCGCGCCGCAAGGGTGCGCGCAGCAATGAGCGCCGAACAGGGCGCGATTTCCGGGAAGGCGGTGGGGGAGGGGGCCGCGCGTCAGTGTCGCGTTGCGCCGGCTCCGCCGGGCAGCGCGACCGGCGTGCCCTTGGGCACGATGCCGGTCGGGTTCAGGCGCTTGATGGTCCAGTAATTGATGACGTAGTGACGCGGCAACACCGTTGCCGCCACGCCCGGCACGCTGTTCAAGTCGTGCATGTAGGCGAGGATGTTGGGATAGTCGGCGATGCGCTGGCGGTTGCACTTGAACAGCGAAAAGTAGGCGACGTCGAAACGCACCAGCGTCGGGAACAGCCGCCAGTCGGCCTCCGTGATCCGCCGGCCGACCAGGTAGGGCTGACGGCCAAGCCGCGCCTCCAGCGCATCGAGTGTCCCGAACAGGGCATCATAGGCGGCCTCGTAGGCCGCCTGCGACCTGGCAAAGCCGCAGCGATAGACCCCGTTGTTGACGTTGACGTAGACCTCGTCGTTGATGCGGTCGATCTCGGTGCGGAGCGCTTTGGGATAGAAATCGGTGTCGTCGCCGGTCAGCCCATCGAAGGCATTGTTGAGCATGCGGATGATTTCAGGCGACTCGTTGTTGACGATCCGCCTGGTCTTCTTGTCCCATAGAGCCGGCACGGTCACCTTGCCAGTGTACGTGGCATCGCTCGCCGTGTAAGCCTCGTGCAGGTAATGGAAATTGTTGACGGTGTCGGGGATGCATTCGGGAAAGGCCGGGTTCTGCTCGAACGTCCATCCCTGATCCTTGAGGCCGGGGATGGCGCAAGAGATGCTGATCGCGCCTTCGAGTTTCTTGACCGCGCGATAGATCAGGGTGCGGTGCGCCCACGGGCAGGCATGCGCCACATAGAGGTGGTAGCGCCCGGTCTCGGCCTTGAAGCCGGACGCCCCGTCCGCCGTGATTGCGTGCCGGAATTGGCTCTCGGCGCGCTTGAACTCACCGCCCGGCCCGGTTTCCTGCGGCAGCTCCCCATCGGTCCATTTGCCGCCAATCAGAACGCCCATGCTCGATCTCCTTGCCGCCTCATGACGGCCTAATTGCCCGACCCCAGGAACGAGCCGACCTTGCGCTCGAAGCCGGCGATCGCCTCGGTGATCCGGTAGCGCGAGGGGAATGGGAACGAGATATGCCGCTGCACGAGGGCGTCGCGCACGTACTTCTCGATTGGCATGCCTTGGATCACGCCCATGCCGCCAAACAGTTCCATGCCATGCACCGTCAGCGTCTGCACGGCGGTGCCGGTATAGGCGCAGGCGATATGTTCGTAGGGCAAATCCGGGATGCCGCCATCCTCGAAGGCCTCTGGGTGATCCTTCAGCCAGGCCGCTTTCCAGATCATGGCGCGTGCGGTCTCGAGGCTGATCGCCATGTCGGCGAGCGTCAGGCCGACGGCCTGGTGCTTGATGATCGGCTTGCCGCCCGACACGCGCTCCTTGACATACTTCAAGGTCTCCTCGAACGCGGCGCGGCCAACGCCGAGGGTCTGCGCGGCAATGGTGATGACGGTGCCGAGGTCGCCGCGCCCTTTCGGCGCCGGCGGCAGGATGCGCCCCTTGGGCACGCGCACGTTGTCAAAGAAGATTTCCGCGTTGTCGCCGACGCGCCGCCCGATCTTGGACATCGGCTGGCGCACCAGCCCCGGTGAATCGCCCTCCACCAGAAACGCCTGCGGGCCACTTTCGGTTTGCGCCGTCACCAGCAGCAGCTTGGCGACGTAGCCGATGGTCTGGAAATTCTTGGTGCCGTTGATCAGCCAGGAGCCATCGGGCTGTTCGACCGCCTTGGTCTTGAGACGCGCGGTCGGGGGTGTCTCGGTGTAGTAGTCGAAGCCCAAGTCCGTATCGGGCTCGTGAATTGCAACGGTGGTGAAATAGAGGTCGTCATTGACGAACCTCGGCAGGAAATAGGCTTTCTGCTCCGGCGTCATGCGCACCTCGAACCAGTCGCGCGCGCGCCGGGCCGGCAGCATGAAATAATAAGCGGTGCCGATGTCGCCGGCCGCCAGCTCCTCGGCGATGACGCACGACGTCAGATGATCGGAGACGCCGGCCCCGCCATTTTCCTCCGACAGGCAGAACGTCCGAAAGCCGAGCTTGGAGCCCTTCCGCAGCAGGTCCCACGGCACGCGCTCTTCCCAGGTCGGCTTGCGATCCAGCGCCAGCGCCACTTCCTTGATCTCGTTCTGCGCGAAGTCCCGCGCCATGCGCTGAAACGCCTGTTGCTCCTCGGTCAGTCGGACATCGAACATGAAGACCTCGCATTTGGACGAAGGGCTGGTGCTATGGCTCTTTTGATGTAGCCCGCTCAGGCGCAGCGGTCCACCTGCGGCGGCCGCGTGCCTGCAATGCAACGCCGCCGTGGCCCTCACTCATACGTCAACGCGCCTCTGGCCAGCAGCCGCTCGGCCGCCAGGTCCTGAAACAGCTCCTCGACTTGCGTGAAATGCACGCGCTTGCCGATCACCGGCTTGATCAGGCCGCGCGCCATCACCTGCATGGTCTCGATCAGTTCGGCGCGCGTCGAGTGCCGCGAGCCGGTGACCGTCTTTTCCGTCAGCACCAGGTTCATCGGCGTCAGCGTGACCGTGCCCGGCTGGCCGCCGATCACCACGGCGCGGCCAGAAGTGGTCAGCGCATCGACAGCCGCCTGGAAGGTCGCCGGCGCACCGACGTAGTCGACCGCTGCCTCGACGCCCTTGCCGCCGGTCAGCCGCTTGGCCTCGGCGGCCACATCCTTGACCGCGCGCACGTTGATGACGTCGTCGGCGCCCCACTGCTTGCACAGGGCCACCTTCTCATCGGAAATGTCGGCGGCGATGACGCGGGCGCCGAACAGCTTGGCCACCTGCACGCCATGGATGCCGACGCCGCCGGCCGCCCCGATCAGCAGCACGTCGTCGTGCGGGTTGATACGGGCCCGTTCGCGCATGCAGTGCCAGTTTGTATTGACCGCGTCGCAGGCGATCGCCGCGCCTTCGTAGTCGAGGCCCTCGGGGATCGGGATGAAGTTGCCGGCAGGCAGAGCAACATACTCGGCATAGCCGCCGTCACGGTGCACGCCGACGTAGCCGCCATGTTTCTCGCACAAGGTCTCGCGACCGTTGCGGCACCAGCGGCAATGGCCGCAATTGAGGTAGAAGTAAACGCCGCAGCGGTCACCGGCCTTGACATTGGTCACGCCCTCGCCGACCGCGACGATATCGCCGCCGAGCTCGTGGCCCATGATGCGCGGTGCGGTGCCGCCGGATGAACCGGTGCGCATCTTGACCAGCGTCAGCCCGGCGCCGGCGGCGCGCACCTGCATCAAGGCTTCGCCGGGGCCAGGCTTGGGATCGGCCCGTTCTTCTTTGACGAAGGCCTGTCCCCAGGCGCGTACAACCATGGCTCGCATTGTCTTGTCCTCCCTGGATGATCGGCCTACAGACGAAGGTTTGGTCCGCGGATCTGATAGAGCGTCAACGCGGTTGCGACGGCCAGATTAAGGGAATCGAGCGTGCCCGCCATCGGGATCTTGACCAGCCGATCGCAGGCCGCTGTCAGCTCGGGGGACAGGCCCGGTCCCTCGCCGCCCATGACCAGCAGCGTCGGGCTGCGATAGAGCGCGGCACGGAAGTCTTGCGTCCCCGCAAGATGCGTGCCGACCACGTCACCGGGCCAGCCCCGCCGCCAGTCCAGAAAAGCCTCGCGCGACAGCCGCGCCAGCGGCACGGCGAAAATCGAGCCCATGCTCGCCCGCACGCACTCGTGCGCAAACGGATCGCAGCAGCTGCCCACCAGCACGATTCCCGCGCCGCCGACTGCGTCCATGGTGCGGATGACGGTGCCGAGGTTGCCCGGGTCGCGCACCTCTTCGAGTGCGAGCCAGGTTGCCGATTCTGTCGTGGTGCTGGCACTGGGCGCCTCGGACCAGCTTTGCTCGAACACGGCGATCAGGTTCTGCGGATTGTCCTTGGCGGCAAGCTTGCCGAGCACGGCTTCGCTGACTTCCAGCACTTCGGCGCCGGCATTCAGCGCCCAGGCGATCAGGCCCTTGGTGACGCCCTCAGCCGACCCCGCCCTGAAGACCAGCATGCGCGGCGCCAAGCCTGCCTCGCGGGCGGTGATGAGCAGCGCCGCGCCCTCGGCGACAAACAGCCCGGTCTCCTTGCGCGCCTTGCGCATCTCCAGGCTGCGGATCAGCTTGACGCGCTCGTTCTGCAGGCTGGTGATGACGATGGGGTTGCGCGGCGGCGTGGTCATTGCGCGCTCCACCGCACGAACAGAGAGGTCGGCAACAGGCGGCGGCCCTCGGCCTCGCGGATTGCCAACTCGCCCATCTCGATCGCGCCTGCCCGATCCGCCAGCGCTTCGGCAACGAGCTGGCCGAACGCCAGCGCCGAGGCGCGAATGGCGTAGGCGGTCAGGATGAGGTGCGCCGGCCCCGGCGCCAGCAATTTGGCGCAGTCGCGCATCAGGCCGGGCAAATGCTCGAACAGGTCCCAGACCTCGCCATCGGGTCCGCGGCCGAACTTCGGTGGGTCAACCAGGATCATCTGATAGGTGCGGCCACGGCGTACCTCGCGGGCGACAAACTTGGCCGCGTCGTCGACCAGCCAGCGGATCGGCGCCTGGGCGAGATTGGATGCCGCCTGATTGTCGCGCGCCCAGGCGATGGCCTTCCTGGAGGCATCCACATGGGTGACCTGCGCACCAGCCGCCACCGCCAGCAGCGAGGCCGCACCCGTGTAGCCGAACAGATTGAGGACGCGGGGGGCGGTGTCTGACCTCTGGTCAGACACCGTTGCGCCGACCTTGCCCGAGGTGTCTGACACGATGTCAGACACCTTTTCGACCATCCACTGCCAGTGCGGAAACTGCTCAGGGAACAGCCCGAGATGCCACAGGCCGGCCAGGCGGCAGAGTGCGGTGGCACTGACCTTGCCGCCCGGCAGTTCGATGCGCACCGGCCAGCTCTCCGGCACGGGCTGATCGATGCGCCAGCGGCCCTTCTCGTCATCCTCACCCGAGGCGGAAAAGACGGCATGGGCCTTGACCCATTCGGCTTTGGCCAATCGCGGCTGCCATAGCGCCTGCGCCTCCGGGCGGTCGACAACGATCGTGCCAAAACGCTCGAGCTTGCGACCTGCCCCACTGTCGAGCAGGGCGTAGCCGGCAAAGCCCGGCGAAGTCAGCAGCTGGAGGTGCGGGTCGCTTCCGGTCATGGGCGGGTCGGCATCAAAACGGCAGCTCGAACTTGCCTTCGAAGGCGGTGATCGGTGGGCGGGCCTGCGGATCGGTGATGATGTCGATCAGCACCGGCTCGCGCGCCGCGAACGCTTCTTTCAAGGCCGGTTCCAACTCCTCCGCCTGGGCCACCCGCAAACCACGGACACCGCAAGCGCGCGCGATCGCGGCATGATCGACGGCCTCGAAGTAGACGGCATCGGTGTGCGCCTTGTTGCGCACGTCCTCGGCGTCCTTCTGATAGCCGAGGATCTGGTTGTTGAGCACGATCATGGTGATCGGCAGCTTCAGACGGCGCGCCGTTTCCAGCTCGGCCCAGCAGTGCGCAAAACCGCCGTCGCCGCCGACACATACGACGCGTTTGTCCGGACAGGCCATCTGTGCACCGATCGCCATCGGCAGGCCCCAACCCAATCCGGCCATGCCGCGCGGCGTCAAGAAGCGCTGGCCGGGGCGGCGCGCCGTTAGATAGTTGGTGATCCAGATCGAGGAGTAGCTGGCGTCCGCGACCATGATGGTGTCGGTGTCGATCATACCGTCGAGCAGCGCCATCACCTGCTCGGGGCGGACGGGCGTGCGCTGTCGGCCGCGGATGGCCTTGGTGAGTTTGGTCCAGGCCGCGACGCCCTCCTTGATCGCCGCCTCCACGCCGGGCCGGGCCGCCTTGCGCTTTGCCAGGTCCTGCTGCGTCAGGGCGGCGGTCAACGCTTCGAGCCCGAGGCGGGCGTCGCCGGTAAGCCGCAGCGCCTCATAGTTGCGGCCGATCTCGCCCGGATCGATGTCTATCTGGATGTAGCGCGCGTTCTCCGGATAGAGCGTCCAACTGTCGGTGCCATTCTGGTTGGCGCGATTGCCGACCAGCAACACGACATCGGCCTCGGCCACGAGCCGGCGCATGGTCTGTGTGCGGCTGCCGCTGCCCATGACATAGCCGACAACGCCGAGCGTCAGCGGATGGGTTTCGGCCACCGCCCCTTTGCCCATCACCGTGGTCGCGACCGGCAGATGGCAGGTATCCTGGAGTTTGGCGAGCGCCTCGGCGGCCTCGCTGGCGTGCACACCGCCCCCGGCGATGACGATCGGCGCCTTGGCCGCGGCAAGTAGCTTTGCGGCTTCGGCGATGCGCGCCGGATCGGGCGCCATGCGGTCGAGCGGGAAGCGGCCGAAATTGGCGGTGCGCCGCTCGGCCGTCGCCGCTGTTTCGTCGAGCAGATCGATCGGTACCAGCAGGACGGCAGGGCCTGGTCGCCCGCCGGTTGCCGCGGCAAAAGCCATGTCGACGTAGTCCTCGAGGCGCTTGGCGTGATCGACGCGGCGCACCCATTTGGCGGCGCCGTCGAACAGGCGCAGGTGATCGAGCTCCTGGAAGGCGTTCTTGTCCGCCGTGCCGCGCGCCACCTCCTGCACCAGGGCGACGATCGGGATCGAGGCCTTCAGGGCTTCGGCGAGCGGCGCCACCAGCAACGTCGCCGCCGGCCCGTTCTGCGCCGTGACGACGCCAACCCGGTTGCTGGCGCGCGCATAGCCGTCGGCCATGGCGCCACCGGCGTTCTCGGCGCGGTAGGCCGCCTGCCGGATGCCAACCTGGGGGGCGGCGAGGTGAAACGCGGTCGGGATACTCTGGCCGAAGACGACCTCGACGCCATGCCGGCGGAAGGCGCTGGCGAGCCGCAGGGCGACGGTCTCGTTGCCGCGGGGCGATGTGCTGCGAGCAGGCGACTTTGCCACGAAGGTTCTCCTTGGATTAGGCCCACACGATGCTAGCACGGCGTCGCGGGCGGGGTCAGACCCTGCGGGTCTGACCCCATTGGCGCTAACTTAGCTCCCGTCATTCCGGAAACGTGAGGCCGCTTTGGCCGAGCGTCACGCCTCTGGCATGCTTCCAGCATGACCGGAACCCAGCATTAAGAGCGTGCGAAGCACACCATATCGGGTCCTTCGGACGAGTCTTGCGCTGGGTTCCGGCTCGCGTCGGCGCTGAAGGGCGCCTCCTTGGCCGGAATGACGACGTACGATTCTCTATATTAGCGCGTATGGGTCTCACCCCGTCCGGTCACGGCCGGTTGACCAGCCAGATGCCGAAGGCGACGAGCAGCAAACCCAGTCCGAGGGTCCAGCTCAGTGGATCGCCGAGCATGAGATGGCCAAGCAGCACGCCGAAACAGGGCGACAGGAACGTGAACGCCGCCACCTTGGTCGGTGGATAGGTGCGCACCAGCCAGAACCAGATCGTATAGCTGATGAAGGCGACGATCACGACCGTGTAGGCGAAACCAGCCAGCACGGATGGAGCGGCGCTGGTGATGCCCGGCTCGCTGGCGATGACTGATGCCGCCAGCAAGAGCGGCGCGGAGACAGCCAGCTGATAGAGCAGTGTCTTCTCGGCGGTGGCGGATCGCAAGGTCGTCGCCCGCACCAGCACAGTGGTCGCGCCCCAGAACACCGCGCCGCCGAAACAGAGCAGGTCACCGATGAGCGTGACGGCACCAGGCGCCATCAAGCCTTCGCTCATCGTCGCGCAGACACCGAGGAAGGCCGCAATCAGGCCGATCGTCTTGGAGGCCGTGAGGCGATTCCCGGCAAGCAGAAAGTGGGCGCCGAGCGCCACCACGAACGGCGCCGTGTTGATGAGGACAACCGCGTGCGAGGCGGTGGTGGTGGCCAGGCCCCAATAGAGCAGCAGAAACTCCAACGCGAACATGACGCCGGCCATGATGCCCGGCCACAGCGTGCCGTCGCGCCCGAACAGCGCGATGCCTTGCCATCGGCACCAGGCGAAGACGAGCAGGCCAGACAGGATGGAGCGCAATCCCGACTGCAGGAACGGCGGGAAGCCGATGAGGGCAATCTTCATCGCCACCAGATTGCCGCCCCACACGACCGTGCACAGGAGCAGGATCGAGATGGCGCGGGCGTCTAGTCTGTCGGGTGTGATGGGCCCCGACGGTGCCGGAGGCGATGGTGCCCGCGTGGGCATTGCGGCGTCTGTCACGACGCCGATCCGCCAGCCGCCTTGGCCGCCAACAGCCGCGCGAGGGTCGCCTCGGTTGAGGCGTCGAGCCGGCCGTCGACGCGGGCCGGCCGGAAATGCCGCTGAAAGGCGGCGATCACGGCGCCGGTCGCCGCATCGAGACGCCCATGGGTTTCCACGCCGTAGCCATACTGTCGCAACCCCGCTTGCGCCCATGCGATGCGTTCGCCCTCAGCTCCGAGATCAAGCCCCTTGTCGGCGGGATCGATGCTGACCGGCGCGACCCACAGGCCGATGCCGCGGCGTGCCAGCAGGGCCCAATCGAATTTCTCGCCCGGGTCGGTCTTGCGGCCCGGGGCGACGTCGGAATGCGCCAGCACGCGCTCGGCCCGGATCACATGGCGGCGCACGATATCATCGCTGAGACGGACCACGGCCTGCATCTGCCCAGCGGGAAAGTCCGGATAGCCCGCATTCTGTCCGACGTTCTGGATCTCGATGCCGATCGAGGCCGAGTTGATGTCGGTTTCGCCGGCCCAGATCGCAACGCCGGCGTGCCAGGCCCTGCGATCCTCGGCCACCATCTGCGTGATGCGACCTTCCAGGTCGACGACGTAATGACAGGACACCTTGCAATCGGGGCGAGAAAGAATTTCGATCGACCGTTCGACGGTCGGCAATCCGGTGTAGTGCAGCAGCAGGATCGAGGGCCGCATGCCGCCACGCCGCGCCCCGATGTTGGGCGAGGGGTGCAGCGCATCGACCAGGGGACTGTCGGCAACAGTGATCATAACCGGCGCTCCTTGCGGATCGCATCCCAGGCGGCGTTGATGGCGGCCAGCTTGCGCTCGGCGAGGACTGCGAACTCTTTCGGCACGCCATGCGCCAGCAGCCGGTCGGGATGATGCTCGATGACGAGTTGCCGATGGCGGGCCTTCAGGGTCTCGTCGTTGTCAGCCGGCGAAGAGCCGAGCACAGCGTAGGGGCTCGCGGGATCGCTTACGAACAGTGCGCGCAGGCGCTGGTAGTCCGCGGCGGCAATGCCGAACTTGACGGCGACGGCCTTCAGGAATGTCTCCTCGGCGGCGTGCAGAATGCCGTCGGCGGCGGCGATGTGGAACAGGCACTCGAAGATGTCGGACAGCAGCGCCGGCTCGTCCGCCAGCAGGCGGGCGATCTGCTCGGCGTAGGCCTCATAGCCGGCGACGTCCTGCTTGGCGAGGTCGAACAGGCGGCGGACATTGTCCATCTCCTCCGGCGCCACGCCGAAATTCCGCTCGAAGGCGTCGGCCTCCACCTGGACAGCGACGCCGTCGGCTTTCGCCATTTTGGCGCACAGCGAGACCACGGAGATCGTGAAGGCGACCCCCGAGGCGCCGCTGGCTTTGCGGTCGCTGTCACTGCCGAGGCTGGCCCACAGATCCTCGAGGGCGGTGCGCAAAGCGCTGCCCTTGGCCAGGCCGAGAAGTTCAGAGAACGATCCCCAAAGCATGAGCGACTGTTAGCTGGTTTCGCGCGACCCTTGAAGCGGGTTTGTTTCGGAAGTGTGGTGTCCTCTGGCGGCGGCCAACGGGCCGCCTGCGGAATTCACACGTGCCCACCACGCCGTCCACCACTCCGGCGACACCGCATCGACAAAGGCCCGATTTGCGATCGAGCCTTTGTCGACGTTCTGTCGTGTCGCCATCCCTCGCTCACCGCTTGATCACTTGCGATAGGCGTCGAGCACGGCTTTGCCTTCGTCGCCGGCCTTCTTGACCCAGTCCTCGGTCAACTGGGCGCCAATCTTCTGCAGACCGCTTTTCAGCTCGGCGCTGGGCGGCGCCACCTTTATGCCCCTGGCCTTGAGCTGGTCGATGCTCGAGCCCTGCTTCTCGCTGGCGATCTTCCAGACGCGCTCCTCGGTGGCCACGGCGGCCCGGACGATGGCATCCTGCTGGTCTTTCGGCAACGCGGCGAACGCCGCCTTGTTGACGAAGACGACGTTCTTTGGCTGCCAGGCCTCGAGATCATAGAAGTGACTCGTCGTCTCCCAGGCCTTGGTGTCGACACCGGTGATACCCGACGTGATGAAGGCGTTCACTGTGCCGGTCGCCATCGCCTGCGGCAGATCGGCGGCCTGCACCGTCACCGGCTGGGCGCCGGCAAGCTCGGCGATTCGGGTCGTGCCGACGTTGTAGGCCCGCATCTTGAGACCCTTCAGGTCCGCAAGCGAGTTGATCTCTTTCTTGGCGTAGAGGCCCTGCGAGGGCCAGGGCGCGCTGTAGAGCAGCATGAGGCCCTGGCTGTCGAGCTTCTTGACAATCGGCCCCTTCGCGGCCTCCCACAGCTTGCGCGCCTCCTTGAAGTTCGTGGTCAGGAACGGGATCGTGTCGAGGCCGAACACGGGGTCCTCGTTCTCGTGGATCGAGATCAGCACTTCGCCGATCTGTGCCTGGCCGGTCGCGACCGCGCGCTTGATCTCCGGCGCCTTGAACAGCGAGGCGCCCGGATGCACCGTGATCTCGAGCTTGCCGCCGGTCGCCTTCTTCACCTCCTCGGCGAACCACACCAGGTTCTCCGAATGGTAGTTGCCCGCCGGATAGGCCGCCGGCAGGTTCCATTTGGTCTGCGCCGCGGCAGGCCCGGCGGCGCCAAGCCCACAGGCCAGCGTCAAACCGAGCGCCAGCACGGAACCCAGTGATTGCTTACGCATGCTCATTGTCGAACTCCCTTGGTTATCGTCATCCAGGAAATACCATTCTCGGCAGGACCATAACAAGGTCGGGGAAGACTGTAATGATCGCAACCGCGGCGACCAGCAGAAAGAAGAACGGCAGGGCGGCCCGGGCGACGGTGTTGGAGTCCTTGCCGCTCATGGTTTGCAGCACGAACAGATTGAACCCCACCGGCGGCGATACTTCCGCCATTTCCACGATCAGGACCAGAAAGATGCCGAACCAGACCAGATCGAACCCGGCCTTCTCCACCATCGGCAGGACCACGACGGTGGTCAGCACGATCATCGAGATGCCGTCAAGCGCGGTGCCGAGAATGATGTACATGACCGTCAGCGCCGCGATCAGCATGAACGGGCTGAGTTTCAGGCCTTCAACCCAGCTCGCCAGCGCCACAGGAATGCCCGTATAGCCCATCGATGTCGACATGAAGGAGGCCCCAGCCAGGATCAGCATGATCATCGCCGTTAGCCGCGTGGCGCCCATCACGCTCGCCCAGAAATTGGTCAGGTTCAAGCTGCCTGACCACCAGGCGATGGCCAGCGCGCCGAGCGCCCCCCATGCGGCGCATTCGGTGGCCGTGGCCCAGCCCACGATCAGCACCACGAAGATCATGGTGATCAGCAGCAGGCACGGGATCAGGTTCATGGACTCGCTGAGCTTTTCCCGGAACGTCATCGTCGGCTCGCGCGGTGGCATTTGCGAAGGATGCAGCAGCGCCCAGACGGCGATGTAGCCCGAGTACAGCACCATGACGAGCAGGCCGGGCAGGAAGCCGGCCAGGAACACCTTGAGGATCGAGACCTCGGCCGCCACGGCATAGACCACCATGGTGATCGACGGCGGAATGAGAATGCCGAGCGTGCCGGCGCCAGCCAGCGAGCCCAGCGAGATCATCTCGGGATAGCCGCGCTTTTTCAGCTCCGGCAACGCGATCTTGGCGATGGTGGCGCAGGTCGCGGCCGACGAGCCCGACACCGAGCCGAAGATGCCGCATCCCAGCACATTGACATGCAGCAGCCGGCCGGGAATGCGTCCGAGCCACGGCGCTAGCCCACGAAACATCTCCTCCGACAGCTTGGTGCGGAACAGGATCTCGCCCATCCAGATGAACAGCGGCAAAGCGGCCAATTCCCAGGAGGCGGCATTACCCCAGATCTTGGTGGCCAGCACCGCGCCCGCCGGAATGTTGCCGGCGGCGAACTGCATGCCGATCCAGCCGCAGGCGAGCAGGCTGATGGCAATCCAGACGCCCGAGCCGAGCAAGACCACCAGAACCACGGAAATGAGGAGCGAGATGCTGATCAGGTCCATCGTGTCTCAGACCCCGCTCTGGGCGGCGCGCTCGATCAGCTCCTCGGCGGTCTTGGGTGGCTCTCTCTCATAACGCGGCTTGTTGCCGCCGAGCACATGCACCAGCTCATCCATCAACGCGATCCACAGCACGATGAGACCGATGCAGAACCCGAGCTGCGGAAACCACAGCGGCACGACCAGCACGCCAGTCGACATGTCGTTGATCAGCCAGGAGGTGGTGGCCAGCGCGACCGCGTGCCAGGCGAAAAAGCCGATGAACAGCGCGCCCATCAGCAGCGCGAAGATTTCCGCAACCCACTTGGTGCGCCCGCTGAGCCGGTCGATCAGCAGGCCAACCCGGATCATTTCGCCCGACTTGAAGGTATGCGCCAGCGCCAGGAAGGACATCGCCGCCATGCACCACGCCGCGATGTCGTCGCCGGATTTCACGTTGATGCCGAACTGCCGGCCGAGCGAGAGCGCCATCATCAGCAGGAAGATGGCGATCAGGAACAGCCCGGCGAGCCAGCCAGCCAGCAGATAGAGTCGGTCGAGCGCCGTCCGGATCATGTCACGTCCCCCAGCGCGCCGTGGCAGCGCCGACTGATCATAGTGGCCCGCGTCCGCACGGCAAGTCGTTTGGGCGCCGTCACCAAAATGGTTGACGGCACAGGCCTTGCTCGCCGATCTGAGGGGCAACGAACCGTATCTGGTAGGGCGATCATGACGGCTCAGCACAGCGAACCCGGCACGTGGGACTTCTGGATCGACCGCGGCGGCACGTTCACCGACGTGGTCGCGCGCGATCCGCTGGGACGCATCTCGACGCGCAAGGTTTTGTCGGAGAACCCGGGCGCCTATGAGGACGCGGCGCTCGAGGGCATTCGCCAATTTCTGGGTTTGGCGTCTGATGCGCCGATCCCGGCCGAGCGGATCGCCACGGTCAAGATGGGCACCACGGTCGCCACCAACGCGCTGCTGGAGCGCAAGGGCGAGCGCACGCTGCTGGTGATCACAGCGGGCCTGAAAGACCAGCTGGAGGTCGGCTACCAGAACCGCCCCGATATCTTCGCCAAGCGCATCGTCAAGCCGGAGATGCTGTATTCCCGCGTCATCGAGGCCGCCGAACGGGTGCGTGCGGACGGCGCGATAGAGACGCCGATCGACCTGGCCTCTCTGCGGCGCGACCTCGCGGCAGCCTTCGCCGATGGCATCGGCGCCGTCGCCATCGTCTTCATGCACGCCTACGCCTTCCCCGAGCACGAGCAACAGGCGGCGGCTTTGGCGCGCGAACTGGGTTTCACGCAGGTCTCGGTCAGCCACGAGGTCTCGCCGCTGATCAAGATCGTCGGGCGCGGCGATACGACGGTGGCGGACGCGTATTTGTCGCCGATCCTGAAGCGGTATGTCGAGAAGGTGGCGGGGGCGCTGGGTGGTGGCGGGGTCAGACCCGTCCCGCCGGAGGCGGGCAACCAAAATACGTCAGACCCCGATCCACAAGCCCCCCGCATCCTGTTCATGGCCTCCTCGGGCGGGCTCAAGGCCGCCGAGCTGTTCCAGGGCCGCGATGCCATCCTGTCGGGGCCCGCCGGCGGCATCGTCGGCATGGCGGAAACGGCGAAGCTGGCCGGCTTCGAGAAGGTGATCGGCTTCGACATGGGTGGCACCTCGACCGACGTGTCGCATTTCGCCGGCGAGTATGAACGCGCCTTCGAGACCGAGGTGGCCGGCGTGCGCATGCGCGTGCCGATGATGCGCATCAACACGGTGGCGGCTGGTGGCGGCTCGATCCTGTTCTTCGACGGCACACGCTTTCGCGTCGGCCCCGAGAGCGCGGGGGCCAATCCCGGCCCCAAGTGCTACCGCCGCGGCGGGCCGCTGACCGTCACGGACGCCAACGTCATGGTCGGCAAGCTCGACGCATCGACCTTTCCCAGGATCTTCGGGACCGGCCGCGATCAGCCGCTCGACGCCGACGTCGTGCGGCAGGCCTTCGCGGCATTGGCTGCCAAGATCGGCGACGGGCGCAGCCCCGAGCAGGTCGCCGATGGCTTCCTGCGCATTGCCGTCGAGAACATGGCCAACGCCATCAAGAAAATCTCGGTGCAGCGCGGCTATGACGTCACCGAGTACGCGCTCAATTGCTTCGGCTCGGCCGGTGGCCAGCATGCCTGCCTGATCGCCGACACGCTCGGCATGGAGACGGTGTTGATCCATCCGCTTTCGGGCCTGCTGTCGGCCTACGGCATGGGCCTGGCCAGCATCCGCGCCAGCCGGCAGCAATCCGTCGAGGCGCCGCTCGATGGAGCAACACTGCGGAACTGCGAGAGCCTGGGCTTCGACCTTGTCAACGCGGCCAGCGATGAGCTCATCGCACAAGGTGTCGAGCACGCCGACATCGCCACGACGACGTGGCTGCACCTGCGCTACGAGGGCACCGACACGGCGCTTCCCGTCCTGCTCGATGAGCCGGACCTGATGCGCCGCGATTTCGAGGTCCAGCACCGCCAGCGCTTCGGTTTCGTCTCGCCGGAGAAGCGCATCTTCATCGCCCAGATCGAGGTCGAGGCGGCGGGGGGCGGGGCGGCTTCCCCCTCTCCCCGCTCGCCTTCGGGCGAACGGGGAGAGGGTCGGGGTGAGGGGCGGCCGCCTGCTCCGAGCCCAGAACCCGCTCCTCACCCTAACCCTCTCCCCGTGAAGGACGGGGAGAGGGGACAGACCACCACCCGCTTCTTCTCCGGCCGCGCCTGGCACGACGCTATCGTCTTCCAGCGCGAACAGCTCGCCCCCGGTGCTTCGCTCGCCGGCCCCGCACTCGTCATCGAGCCGCACCAGACCGTGGTCGTCGAGCCGGGCTGGACCCTTGTCGTCTCACCCGCCAACGACCTCGTCTTGGCGCGATCCGAGAAGCGCCAGCGCGAAGTGCTGGGCAAGACCGCCGATCCGGTGCTGCTGGAAGTGTTCAACAATCTGTTCATGTCGATTGCCGAGCAGATGGGCGAGGCGCTGCGCAACACGGCCCAGTCGGTCAATATCAAGGAACGTCTGGATTTCTCCTGCGCGGTCTTCAATGCCGAGGGTCAGCTGGTGGCCAATGCCCCGCATATGCCCGTGCATTTGGGCTCCATGGACCGCTCGGTCGAGACCGTGATCCGCCACAATGCCGGCGAGATGCGGCCGGGCGACGTGTTCATGCTGAACGCCCCTTACAATGGCGGCACGCATCTGCCCGACATCACCGTGGTGACGCCAGTGTTTGCTTCGCCAGCCGGCGCCGACCCCGCTGCTGAAATCCTCTTCTACGTCGCCTCGCGCGGCCACCATGAGGACATCGGCGGCCTGACGCCGGGTTCGATGACGCCGCGCGCCACCACCATCGATGAGGAAGGCGTCTACATCGACAACTTCAAGCTGGTCGATCAGGGCCGCTTCCAGGAAGCCGAGACGCACGCGCTGTTGTCGGGCGCCAAGTATCCCGCGCGCATGCCGGCCAAGAACATCGCCGACTTGAAGGCGCACGTCGCCGCCAATGCCAAGGGCGTCGCCGAGTTGGAGAAAATGGTCGCCCATTTCGGCCTCGACGTGGTCAAGGCCTACATGGGCCACGTGCAGGACAACGCCGAGGAGAGCGTGCGCCGCCTGCTGACGCGGCTGTCGGACGGCCACTTCCGTGTCGAGATGGATCAGGGCACGCACGTCGAGGTGAAGATCAGCGTCGACCGTGAGAACCGTCGCGCCACCGTCGATTTCTCGGCCACCAGCCCGCAGCAATTGAATAATTTCAACGCGCCAGAACCGGTCACGCGTGCCGCCACGCTGTATGTGTTCCGCGTCATGGTCGACGAGCCGATCCCGATGAACGCCGGCTGCCTGAAGCCGATCGACATCATCATTCCGGAAGGCTCGATGCTGAAGCCCGCCTATCCCGCCGCCGTCGTCGCCGGCAACGTCGAGACCAGCCAGATCGTCACCAATTGCCTGTTCGCGGCGATGAAAGCGATGGGCCCGAGCCAGGGCACCATGAACAACCTGACCTTCGGCAATGCGAAATACCAATACTACGAGACCATCTGCTCCGGCTCACCGGCTGGCCCCGGCTTCGACGGCACCGCGGGCGTACATGTGCATATGACCAACACACGCCTGACCGACCCGGAAATCCTGGAGCTGCGCTATCCCGTATTGCTGGAGGAATTCTCGATCCGGCGCGGCTCGGGCGGCAAGGGGCGATGGTCAGCCGGCGACGGCACGCTGCGCCGCATCCGCTTCCTGGAAACGATGGACTGCGCCATTCTCGCCAGCTTCCGCAAGGTGCAGCCCTACGGCCTTGAAGGCGGGCAGCCCGGCGAGTGCGGCGAGAACCTCGTGCGGCGCAATGACGGGCGCCTGGAACGTCTGGAAGGCGCTGACCAGACAGCGCTCGAGCCCGGCGAAGCCGTTATCATCATCACCCCGACCGGCGGCGGCTGGGGGCGACCCGCTTGATCCCAATGCCCATCGTCCTGCGCTCGCTGAACGATAAGGCGATGGCGTAGCTAGACGTTGTCCTGGCGAGTTCGATTGGCGCCGACATCCAGACTGGCGCAAGGCTGCTCTGCAACACTGCCGGCATCACCAATCCGAAGTGCGGATTGCCCTGGCGGAAGATGAGCCCCGTGCCCAACATTGGCGGAAGAAATCCATTCGGCAAACGCCAGAGCCAAACGTTGGGCTGGATCAGCGTCAGCGGACGCCCGAAGATTCCCTGTACGGTCAAAAGCCTGACTGCACAGGGGGCGGTTCTGGAATTGGCGACGCCAGACTGGCTGCCGTTCCAGTTCGAACTGGCGATCGAGCCCGAAGGGCGCACGCATATCTGTCAGACCAAGCACAAACGTCCCTCGATGCTCATCGTCGACTTCATGACGGCTCAGCCGGAAGTGCCCAACGGTGGCCGATACCATCCGATTCTCGCGGACAGCGATAATTGGAGAGGCAAAGGCGGAACCGGCGGACCACGGCCACGGGTAAAGTAGAACAGGGGTTTTTCGCCAAAGTGGGAACCGGTTTGGCGTAGATAAAGCGACAAACAAAGAAATGGAGCGCTGCGCGCGGGCAGCCGCGGCGCCGCGCGTCAATCCCGAGCGCCAATCGCCTTGTTGACGGCTGGCTTCATCTTACCGGCCATCACTTGCATGGAGCGCCCGCCGAGCCGGACGCTTCGAAGGTATGGCCCTTGGGCCGTAGCTGTGTCCAAGTTCGCAATCCTGTCGCACCGGCCTATGCCGGCTTCTTGTTCTGCCGGTTGCTGACGAGATCGTCGACCACGCCGGGATCGGCCAGGGTCGAGATGTCGCCGAGGTTGGAGAAATCGTCCTCGGCGATCTTCCTCAGGATGCGGCGCATGATCTTGCCGGAGCGGGTCTTGGGCAGTCCAGGCGCGAACTGGATGCGATCGGGGGTGGCGGTCGGGCCGATGTCCTTGCGCACCTGCGCCACCAGCTCCTTCTTGAGGTCCTCTGTCGCCGCCGTGCCGACTTTCAGCGTCACGTAGCAATAGATGCCCTGCCCCTTCAGATCATGCGGGTAGCCGACCACGGCGGCCTCGGCCACGGAGTGGTGATTGACCAGCGCGCTCTCGACTTCGGCGGTGCCCAGCCGGTGTCCAGACACGTTGAGCACGTCATCGACGCGGCCGGTGATCCAGTAATAGCCGTCAGCGTCGCGCCGGCAGCCGTCGCCGGTGAAGTACATGCCCTTGTAGGCGGAAAAATAAGTCTGCTCGAAGCGCTCGTGATCGCGGAACACAGTGCGCATCTGGCCCGGCCAGCTGTCGAGAATGACGAGATTGCCCGAGGCTGCGCCCTCGAGCATGTTGCCCTTGTCGTCGACCAGCGCCGGCTTGACGCCGAAGAACGGTTGCGTTGCCGAGCCCGGCTTGAGCTTGGTGGCGCCGGGCAGCGGCGTGATCAGGATGCCGCCGGTCTCGGTCTGCCACCAGGTATCGACGATCGGGCACCGGCCATCGCCGACGACACGGTGATACCACTCCCAGGCTTCCGGATTGATCGGCTCGCCGACGCTGCCAAGCAGGCGCAGGGAGCTGCGGTCGGTGCGCTTGACGAAATCGTCGCCCATGCCCATTAGCGCCCGCAGCGCCGTCGGCGCGGTGTAGAAAGTGTTCACTTTCCACTTGTCGATGACGTGCCAGAAGCGGGAGGCCGTCGGATAGTTCGGCACACCCTCGAAGATCAGCGTCGTCGCGCCGTTGGCGAGCGGGCCATACAGAATGTAGCTGTGGCCGGTGACCCAGCCGACGTCGGCCGTGCACCAGTAGATGTCGCCATCGTGGTAGTCGAACACGTACTGGTGCGTCATCGAGGCGTGCACGAGATAGCCGCCCGAGGTGTGCAGCACACCCTTTGGCTTGCCGGTCGAGCCCGACGTATAGAGGATGAACAGCGGGTCCTCGGCGCTCATCTCGGCTGGCGGGCAGTCGGGCGCTACCTTCACCAGCTCCTCGTGCAGCCAGACATCGCGGCCGGCCGTCATCTGCACCGGGCCGCCGGTGTGGCGCACCACCAGCATCTTCTCGCCGCCCTTGGCGATCTTCTGCAAGGCATCGTCGGCATTCTTCTTCAGCGGCACCGGCTTGCCGCCGCGCACGCCCTCATCGGCCGTGATGACGAACTTGGAATCGGCATCCTCGATGCGTCCCGCCAGGCTTTCCGCCGAGAAGCCGCCGAACACCACGGAGTGGACGGCGCCGATGCGCGCGCAGGCGAGCATGGCGTAGGCGGCTTCCGGAATCATCGGCATGTAGATGGTGACGCGATCGCCCTTCTCGACGCCCTGCGCCTTCAGCACGTTGGCGAACTTGCAGACGCGCTCATGCAGCTGCCGGTAGGTGATTTTCTCGTCGCGGGTCGGATCATCGCCCTCCCAGATGATGGCCGTCTGGTCGGCGCGCGTCTTCAGATGGCGATCGACGCAGTTGACGCAGACGTTGAGCGTGCCGTCCTCGTACCATTTGATCGAGACGTTCTGCGGTGCAAACGAGGTGTTCTTGACGCGGCTGTAAGGCTTGATCCAGTCGATGCGCTTGCCCATCTCGCCCCAGAACCCGTTCGGGTCCTCGATCGAGCGCTTGTACATCTCCTGGTACTTCCTCTCGTCGATCCAGGCGCGGCTCGACCATTCGGCGGGCACCGCGTACACCTTCTCGGACATGCGTCATTCCTCCCAAGACTTCTGAATTGAGGATTGACGGCATTATGCGGCCAGCCCCGGTGGGCTGCAACCGCCCCATTGGTCTTATTTGGGGTGGGGGCGGGGCGCGCCTTTATCGCACGCCGATCAGGCCGATCGCGGCGCCTTGTATGAGCAGCACGCCGAGCCAATGGCCGCCGTCGATCACGGTCAGCGACCACTTGTTACCCTGGTAGCCATGATTGACCGCCAGCGCCGTCGCCACGAAGCCGAGCCAGACGAAGGCCCCCGAGATCAGGCCCGTCCGCAGCGTCACCTGGCCGGCGCCGAGATGACCGATCAGGCCGGCCAACACCCAGGCCATGATCAGCTGGGCAACAATGGTGATGCCGAACAGCAGCGGCATCGGCCGCCCAGCACTCTTGATCTCGGCCTCGGTCTTGCCGAGCGCGGCCATCCACGGCTTTGCCAGCACCCCATACCAGACGCCGCCAAACAGAAAACTCGCCGCCGCCGCGACGACGATCGCCCAATAGTTGAGACCCGCGAATGCCATGGTGTGTTTCCCTCCTGGTCAGTCGTCGCTGTCGCTTGCTTTCTGAGCGAAGTGCGCCTCGATGTCCCTATGACCTTCCATGACGTTCACCACCTCGAAGACGTCACCGACATAGTGGAAGAAGATGAGGTAGTTATTCTCGGGAAAGCTGCGTATGTCTTCGCCAATCTCTAGCCTCTGGCGTCCCATTCGTTGTTGCAGACTGCGAGCTTGCTGCAGCGCGTTCTGAGCCGGGCAACGAAGCGAGCACCGGCAATCCTACTGCCCGAAGATTCCGCAATATATGCGGCAATAGCCTTCAGGTCAGCCTTCGCGCGCGTAGTGTATCGAAGCCGTGGCACTTACTTATTACCCCGACGACGCTCCCACTCGTCGAGTTCGGCCTCGACCTCGGCTGCAACTTCTTCATCGGTATGACTTCCCCCATCCGCAATCGATTGCTGAATCCTGTTGCGCAGCCAAGCGAGCTTCTTGTCCCGTTCGGCCAGCAGCGCGAGGCTGGCGTCGATCACGGCCTCGGGCGAGGCGTACTGGCCGGAGGCGACGGCGGCGTCGATGATCGCCTGGGCCTGCTTGCTGAGCGAGATGGTCATGGGGTCTTACTCCTTGCCATAGACACGGCGACTGCACGTTTATCATGCTGGAGGATCAGTGCGAACATTCGCAACAGTCATTTTTTGTGGCAGATTGGCGTGCTCATGACTCCTCGTCGGTGTCTTGTCTTGTTTCGAGTAATGCGCTCATGTCGCGGTGCCGCTCGACGATAGCGACGATCTCGAGTGTGTCGCGCGCGTACTTGATAAGGACGAGATAATTCCCAGTCGGAAAGCTGCGCAAGCCTTCACCGAGCTCGGGACGTGGGCGGCCCAACACTGGATCGAGGCTGGCAAGCTTTTCGCAGGTTCTTTTGAGGCGCAGAGCGAACCGACGTCCGACGGTGGCGCTACCGGATTGGCTCGTCAGATATCGAGCGATCTCGCGGATGTCTTGCTTTGCTTGTGTCGTGAGCCTGAGGCGCCACATCGCAGCTCACGGCTTGGCGTGTGATTGCGTCTGCTCCCAGGCTGCGAGATCGGCTTCGACCTCGGCCATCACCTCGTCCATCGTATGGCTGCCGCCCTTGGCGATCGACCGCTGCACCTTGTTGCGCAGCCAGGCGAGCTTCTGCTCGCGCTCGGCCAGCAGCGCCAATCCGGCGTCGACCACGGCTTCCGGTGAGGCGAACTGGCCCGACGCCACGGCGGCGTCAATGATGCTCTGGGCTTGCTTGCTGAGCGAGATGGTCATGTGGCTGCCTCTCATCTGCTTGTCACCTCCTATACCAGACTGCCGCGCTGCAATCACCCCGCTCGCCAGACCGCCGTCTTCTTGATTTCGGCATCCTCGAGCTCGCGCGTGACCGGAACGTTGTAGTCGGCAAGACGCTCGAACCGGTCGCGCGGGAAGTAGTTGCGCCGCGGATCACCGATCAGGACCAGCGCGCCTTTGGCGACGGCGGCCTCGATGGCGGCCAACACGCGGTCAGCCAAGGTACGCTCGTAGAACAGATCACCGACCAGGACGACGTCGGCCACTGGTATCGGTGCGGCGAGCAGATCCGCGGTGGTGGTCTCGATCGCGACGACGTTGGCGCTCGCGTTGAGGCGGATGGCGGCGACAGCCAAGGCGTCGATGTCGGCGGCGAGCACTGTGCGGGCGCCAGCCTGCGCCGCCGCGATCGCGGTCAGCCCCGAGCCTGATCCCAGATCGATCACGCAGCGGCCGGCAAGGAGCCCAGGGTTGTCGATGATGTAGCGCGCCAAGGCCTGCCCGCCGGCCCAGGCGAACGCCCAATAGGGCGGCGGCAAGTTCATCTCGTCCAGCTCCTCCTCGGTCTTGCGCCAGATGGGCAAGGACTCCGCGGCGAGATGCAGCCGGATCTCGGGGACCAGCGGCGGCGAGAGGAGGCTCGTATTGGCGCGGATGAAGGCTTCAGGATCGGTGGATACCTTCATCGCCCTATCGACTTCACATCCAGCCCGCCCATGCGGCACACCTCCGCCCATTCCGCCGCCGTCACCGGTTGCACCGACAGCCGCATCGAGGTGACGAGGCTCATCTTCGCCAGCTTGGGGTTGCCTTTCACATCCGCCAAGGTCACCGGTTTGGGCAGCGCGCAAACGGACTCGACATCGACACACTCCCAGGTACCGCTGTCGTCGTCCGCGTCGCGATGGGCCAGCGCGATCACGCGACAGATGCCGACAATGTCCTTGCCGGCGTTGGAATGATAGAAAAATCCCAGATCGCCGAGCCGCATCGCCCGCATGTTGTTGCGCGCGAGGTAATTCCTCACCCCCGTCCACGGCTCGCCCTTTTTGCCCCGCGCCACCAGCATGTCCCAGGAGAAGACGTCGGCCTCCGACTTGAGCAGCCAATGATCAGAATGCGGAGCAATTATCGGTTTCTTGGCCAGTTTTTTGGCAGGTTTCCGCATGACGGATGGCTCCATAAGATGCGCTGATTATCGTATTTTAGCGATCCAGTCCATCCAAGGGTGGCCAGTTTTTTGGTCGGTTGCGGCCGGTTCGTGCTGTCCCGAGCGGCGAGGATGACGAGGTTGGTCGCTCTTGAATGGGCCACGACAGCGACGCCCACGCGTTCAGGCGCGCCGGCCAGCCAGCAGCCAGTAGACCAAGCCGCCCGCGAAGCCGGCGGTGGCGAACACCTGCCAGACGATGAGGGCGGGGAGTGTAGCGCCGGCTTGGCCGATCCGCGCCAACAGGGGAATGGCCACCAGCGCCGCGCCGCCACCGATGATGTAGTACAGCGATGAGCGGATGCGTGCGATCTCGCCGATGATGACCAGCGCCAGTGCCGGCAGGATGGTCATCGCCGACACCAGGCGCACCGCGGCGCCGGCCAGCTCGAACACGCCCTCGACGCTGTTGCCGAGCACCTCGGCGCCGTGCATCACCTGCGTCGCGCGTTCGATGCCGAGGCTGACCATGACGAACCCCGTTGCCACCGCCGCGATCAGGAATGCGAAGGCGACAACGATCATGCGCCAGAGCGTGCGCCAGAACATGAGCGAGCCTTAACCTTCCGAGGCGTCGGCCGCGGCGGCCTCATGCCCGCGCGCACTGGCACGCAGCTTGAGGCTCTCGGACCTGAGCTGGCCGCAGGCGGCCAGGATGTCGCGCCCACGCGGCGTGCGCACGGGGCTGGCATACCCGGCCCGGTTCACCACCTCGGCGAAGCGCTCGATCTGTTCCCACTCCGAGCACACATAGGCCGTGCCGGGCCAGGGATTGAACGGGATCAGGTTGATCTTTGCCGGGATCCCCTTCAGCAGTTGCACCAGCGCCTTGGCGTCGGCCAAGCTGTCGTTGACTCCCTGCAGCATCACGTACTCGAAGGTGATGCGCCGCGCATTCGACAGGCCCGGATAGGCGCGGCAGGCCGCCATCAGTTCGGCGATCGGATAGCGCTTGTTGATCGGCACCAGCCGATCACGCAAGTCATTGCGGGTGGCGTGCAGCGAGATCGCCAGCATTGTGCCGCTTTCGGCCCCCCAACGCGGAATCTCGGGCACGACGCCCGAGGTCGACAAGGTGATGCGACGCTTGGAAACGGACAGGCCCTCGCCATCCGAAGCCACGTCCATGGCGTCGCGAACATTGTCGAAATTGTACAACGGCTCACCCATGCCCATCAGCACGATGTTGGTGATCTTGCGCTGCGAGCTCGGCAGCAGGCGCCCATCCGCCGGTAGCCCCGCGCCCGGCCAGTCACCGATGCGATCGCGGGCAACGAGGATCTGACCGACGATCTCATGGGTCTCCAGGTTGCGCACCAGGGCTTGCGTGCCGGTGTGGCAGAACGAGCAATTGAGTGTGCAGCCGACCTGGCTGGAGATGCACAGCGTGCCGCGGTCGCTCTCCGGGATATAGACGGCCTCGACCTCGGGGGCGCGCACCTCGTGGCCAAGCTTGGGCAGCCGCAGCAGCCACTTGCGCGTGCCGTCGACCGATACTTGCTCGGTGACGATCCGCGGCCGCGCCAGCGTATAGGCGGCCTCGAGGTCACGCCGCACCTCCTTGGCGACGTCGGTCATGACATCGAACGATGTGGCGCCGTGGGCATAGAGCCAGCCCCAGAGCTGCGTCACGCGCATGCGCAACTGCCTGTCCGGCACGCCGGCCGCCGCCAGCGCCGACTTGAGGCCGGCACGGCTGAGACCCGCCAGCGTCGGCTTGCCTGCCGCGGGCGGCAGCGGCGAAGCCTGTGTCGTACCGGCCGGCGTGTTGTTCAGCACCAGAACCATAAATTCCACGGACTTTCATGATGTTCGAAGCGACGCTTGCACTTATCCCAGGCCCGGCGCAACAGCAAGTGCAACACGCGCCAGGCCAGGACTTCAGGCGCTGTGGAAACGGGGCGCTTCTGAAGTGCCCGCGCATGCCTCGGCCCAGGGCGGCGGCCCGCCCATTGCGACCTTACGCAGCCGCCGCCTGCTCCACCGTCATCGCTTCGCCGGCCACTGTCGTGCGGCGCATGTCGCGCGGCTTTGATTCGTCGAAGGCGCGGACGCGGTGCATCGTCTGGCGGTTATCCCAGATGACGAGATCGAACGGGCGCCAGCGGTGGATGTAGACCAGCTCGCGCTCCGTGGCGTGCTCGGTCAGATCTCGGATGAAATCGCGCGCCTCCGGCACCATCCAGCCGACGATGCCGCCGATGTGCGAGGAGAGATAGAGCGAGCGGCGGCCGCTGACCGGATGGGTCCGCACCAGGCTCTGGCGCACGGGCTTGAAGGCCGCCCGCTCCTCCTCGGTCAATTCGGTGAACCCCATGGAGCCGCGCGAATAGAGCAGGGAATGCTCGCAGATCAGCGGATCGACCCTGGCGCGCGTCGCATCATCCAGCATGTCGTAGGCAGCCCGCATGTCGGCAAACTCGGTGTTGCCGCCATCGTTCGTGACGACGCGGCCCGACAACAGCGAATACTTGGCGGGAAATGCGCGGAACGAGCTGTCGGAATGCCACAGCCGGTTGCCAAGATTGAACATGCGCCGGCGATCGCCGCGGTCCAGCGGCTTGCCGTCCTTGTCCAGGTTCGAGACGTCGATCATGCCCTGCTTCAGGCGATACTCGTTCTGCTTGGTGATGTTGCCGCCCTGGGCGTTCTCGATCGCGCCGAAATTCAGCGTGAACGCCATCTGCTGGTCGTCGCTGATCTCTTGATTGCGGAACACCAGCACGGCGTAGCGATCCATGCCCGCCTCGATCGCGGCGACCTCGTCCTTCGACAACGGCCTGGTGAGGTTGGCGCCGGACACCTCGCCGACGAACACCGGATGAAGCGGGTGGATTGAGATGGGCATCGAGGCAACCTCCCAGGTAAGCAGCCCGGTCCTGTGCTCGGTGCATCGAGGCATCGCTCGATCCCAGCACGCCGGCAAAGCTACCCGAGAAGACCCGGCAGGCAAAGTGGGACCTGCGAATGGGCTTACAATCCTGAGCCGCCACCCGCACCAATGTTCGGAGGCAGGTTGGTGTTGGCGGCGCCGCCGCCGGATTTCCCTGCAGCCGCGGGGCCAGATGTTGGGCGTCCGGCCACCGGCGCCGATGGCGGAACAAAATAGAAAATCTCATTCAGCGCTGCTTCTTCCCAGGGCACCTGCTCGTTGCCGGTCTCCTGCATCACCTGCTTGCGCACGCGGATCATCAGCTCCTGGATGGAAATGCCGGGCGTGCCCATGTGCTGCAGCAGAGCCTTGGTGAACGGGCTGTTGCGACCGCTGCCGTCGGCGGCGACATTGTCGAGCTGGGTCGCATAGGCGCGAAAGACGCCCGCCGAGTGGAGGCTGGGCTTGACCGGCAGCGGGCCGGTGCCACGCAGGACCGGAATTGCACGCTTCGTTGCCAGCGAGACCACTCTGAGGCTCAATCCGACCCCTGGCACTGCGCTGCTCGTCCGGCACGTGTCGAGAAAAACGATGCCAATCTTGGCGGCTTCCAGCGGCGCCAGCACGGTTGCCATGCTGACGAGTTTTTTGTTGAGGCCCAGTGCGCTGACCGCGTTGCCCTCATCGAACTCGATCAACGCTGGGGCATCGACCGGGAGAATGAAGCTCTCGGTGTTCACCGTCACGCCATGTCCGGCATAAAACACCAGCCCGACGTGATCGCGGGTCAATTGATTGCGGAAGTCCTGCAACAGGGCAACCGTCTTGGCATGATCGGCATCCGTGGCCAGCAGAACGTCGAATTGCAAGCTCTTGAGCTTCTTGGCGATGTCGGTGGCATCGTTCACGGGGTTGGCAAGCCTGGCAACATCACGGTAGGCGGAGTTGCCGATGACCAGGGCGAGTTTCTTGCTGCCCTGTGCTCCTTGAGCCGACGCCGTTACGCTCCAGACCAGCGCGCCGGCCACAATGAAGCTCGCCAAGTAAAATTCAGATCGCCTGAGGAACATGGGGGCGTCCTCCAATCGGCCTCGACACCTTCAAGTCTCGGTTCGGCACCGTTGGGAACTCCAACAGATCGAGCAACCGACTGTGTGCGCCGTTCCAGCTTCAAAAGATGGAACGGCATGCCCGGAGTGCGATCCGCAGCCTTATTTTCAAACCGACCATATCAGACCTAGCCTCGACCTCGACATCGCGGGTCTGATGCCAGGCAGCAACAGCCCTCAATCAAAGTCAGAACGCGTTAATTCTAACACTTCCCAGGTTGTCCAGACAAGCGCTACCGTTTGGCGTGTAGCGCGTAGCTTGGCTGTTTCACTCTTTGTGGAATCCGAAGTTGCCTTTAGCTTGTCGCGTTGTGGGGGAGTTTCAATGTACCGCGTATGGCGTAGCATTATAGCCCTTGGCCGCATTGCGGCCTTTCTCGTTGCCCTGCCGTTCCTTCTCATATCCTCGAACGCTTTCGCACAAAGTTCTGTTGGGCTGCCGATGAACGCAGCGACAGGCCGTTCTCTGGCCGACGCTGTGACCCAGAACCTCAACGAACTCATCGACCAGCAAGTGCTAACCAACCCGGGCACCAGCGCGCCGGCCGGCGGCAGACCTGGGGGCGGCGCCGCCCAGCTTGGCGGTCCGCGCATGAACGCCAACGGCCCCGGAGCAGGTGGCACCGCTGCCGTGACTGGCGCCCTGGCCGCCGGCGCCATGCCGACCGGCCGGTTGCGGACCTCCGAGCATGACGGGCTCAAGCCAACTTCGGAGTTTAGGTTCGACTACAAGACGAACGAGGCGTCGGCGTTCGCCAACGTCGTGTACACGGCTCCAGGTACTGTGATGGGTGGACAGCTCAAATTCAGCGGCCTCGCGGGATCCAATTGGGTTTCACTCGATCTGAAGTCCAATAAGTATGCCGTCCTGGACCCGGACCAGTTCGCCAATGCGGATAACGAGTCGTTCTTCGCTGGCGGGACGGTCCTATGGGCATCGCGAGGCACGTATGCTCTGGCGTCCTTGGTTGGCTTCTGGGGTGAAACCAAGCTGGTTGATAGCGTCGACGACTGCGGCCCTTGCAGGATCAATCGATACGAGTTCAACACGTCGGGTTTCATGGGCACCGCGGCTGCCGGCAGGGTTTTTGATCTGGCGGGAGCGTCCGGACCCAAGCTCGATCTGCGAGGCTCGGTCAGCTACATTCAGAATATCGGCGACCGCTTCGCGACCGTCACTCACGACGCCGACGGCTCGGTAATCCCCCTTGCTGCGCAAAAATACACGTTCTCGACCTGGACGGGAACGGCCGGCGTGACGCTCTTCACGAACATGACGCTGCAGAACAATGCTCTCTTGCGTCCCTACATACAGGCCCTCGTCCGGCAGGAATGGGATTACCGCAACCAAATCCACACCATAGAATTCGGCGGCGCGGATCTGGGAACATTTCGCTTTCAGCAGGCTCACTTGTACGGCGGACTGAGCGCTGGCTTGACCTATAACTTGGACAAGATGACGCTGGGCGCCGCGGTCTACACCGAGTTGTCTGGCGATGAACTCAGCCTCGGTGGCCGCGTCGGAGTGTCTTGGAAACTGAATTAGGGGTCGGCGTCCGGCGCTCGGTCACCTCATGCGACCGATCAGGTGACGAGTCCCGGAACCCAGCACAAGACTCGCGCGAAGCGCACAATGTATCGAGTGCTGCCCACGCTTCTTCCACTGGGTTCTCGGTCTCGCTCGGCCTGAAGTGGCCTCGCTCGCCCGGAACGACGAGTGTGCATTGGATCGCCCTGCGGCTCGCCCATGGGCTGGACCTGCCGGCTCGGCTCGATTACCTCTTCCCCATGCCGATCGAGAACACGCGCGAGGAGCCGGCGGGGCCGGCGGCCAACGAGCCAAGCGAGGCGCTGCCAGCGCCCCCCTCCGGCCCCGACGTCATCGCCGCCTATCTCAAGACCCTGCCAGCCGCGCCGGGCGTCTACCGCATGCTCGATGCGAAGGGCGAGGTGATCTACGTCGGCAAGGCGAGGAGCCTCAAGGCGCGGGTCTCGAATTACGCGCGCGCGGCCGGCCACACCAACCGCATCGCCCGCATGATCTTCGCCACCGCGTCGATGGAGTTCGTCACGGTGCGCACCGAGGCCGAGGCGCTGCTGCTGGAAGCCAACCTGATCAAGCGCTTCCGGCCGCGCTTCAATGTTTTGCTGCGCGACGACAAGTCGTTCCCCTACATCCTGATCTCGCGCGATCATGCCGCGCCGCAGATCATGAAGCATCGTGGCGCGCGCAGCCGCAAGGGCGACTATTTCGGACCGTTCGCTTCCGCCGGCGCGGTCGGGCGCACCATCAACATGCTGCAGCGCGCGTTCCTGCTGCGCTCGTGCTCGGACAGTGTCTACGAGAGCCGCACGCGGCCCTGCCTGCTGCACCAGATCAAGCGCTGCTCGGCGCCCTGCACCGGCGAGATTTCGCCGGAGGACTACAGCGCGCTGGTCGAGGAGGCCGTCCGTTTTCTCACCGGCGAGAGCCAGAACGTGCGGCAGATGTACCAACAGCTCATGGAAACGGCGGCCGAGGCGCTGGAGTTCGAGCGCGCCGCCAAATTCCGCAACCGGTTGTGGGCCTTGGCGCACGTCACCGCCGACCAGTCGATCAATCCCGACGGCGTCGAGGAGGCCGACGTGTTCGCCGCCCACCAGGACGGCGGCCAGACCTGCGTGCAGGTGTTCTTCTTCAGGACAGGCCAGAACTGGGGCAACCGCGCTTATTATCCCAAGGCCGACCGGTCGCTGCCCGTCGAGGAGGTGCTCGACAGCTTCATCGCCCAGTTCTACGACGACAAACCGGTGCCGCGCCTGATCCTGATCTCGCACGAGATCGCCAATCGCGAGCTGCTGGCCGAGGCGCTTAGCCTCAAGGCCGAGCGCAAGGTCGAGATCCGCGTGCCGCAGCGGGGCACCAAGATCGGCCTCGTCGAGCATGCCTTGCAGAACGCGCGCGAGGCGCTTGGCCGCAAGCTTGCGGAGAGCTCCTCGCAGCGGATTCTGCTCGATGGGCTGGCTGAGCGCTTCGGGCTGGCGCGGCCGCCGCGCCGCATCGAGGTGTTCGACAACAGCCATATCATGGGCACCAACGCGGTTGGCGCCATGATCGTCGCCGGCCCCGACGGCTTCGTGAAGGGCCAGTACAGGAAATTCAACATCAAGTCGGTGGAGATCACGCCCGGCGACGACTACGCCATGATGAGCGAGGTGCTGACGCGGCGATTCAAGCGGCTGGTTACGGGGTCAGATCCTGCGGACATCGGGGTCAGACCCCGCGGGTCTGACCCCATCGCCGCCGGGGCCGAACTGGAGACGAGCGACGCGGCGGCTGTGGCGAATAGCAAGATCGCGCCGGGTGCCATGGGGTCAGACCCGCAGGGTCTGACCCCGGACGCCGACGCCGACACCCCCTTCCCCGACCGTCCCGACCTGGTTCTGATCGACGGCGGGCTCGGCCAGCTCGGCATCGCCCGCCAGGTGCTGTCCGAGCTGGGGCTCGCCGATATCGCCCTGATTGGCGTCGCCAAGGGGCCCGACCGCGATGCCGGCCGCGAGCATTTCCACATTCCTGGCCGCGCCGCGCCGATCATGCTCGAGCCGCGCGATCCGGTACTCTATTTCGTGCAGCGGCTGCGCGACGAGGCGCACCGCTTCGCTATCGGCACGCACCGCGCCAAGCGATCGAAAGCGCTCGGTATCAATCCGCTCGACGACATTGCCGGCATCGGGCCGACGCGCAAGCGCGCGCTGTTGCGGCATTTCGGAACGCTAAAAGAAATCGAGCGCGCGTCAATCGCGGATCTTGCGCGCGTGCCCGGAATCAACGCCGAGACCGCACGAAAGATTTTCGATTTCTTCCACGAAGCGCGCGGCTAGGCCACTTTTTGTTTAAGCATGCTCCGTCAACCACCAATCTGCTTGATGCCGGCCTTGGTGATGATGTCCTTGAACATCGCCACCTCCTTGGTGATGCGCGCCATGTGGCCTTTACCGTCCTTCGCGGTCACCTCGAAACCCGCTTGCGTCAGCTTTTGGCGCATTT
>CAZCGE010000021.1:0-53141 GCA_964498125.1 uncultured Devosia sp.
GCCCGGCTGGCGGTGAGTTCGACCACGGTCGCCGCTCCGGCCGGGTCGCCGGCCAAGGTCAAGGTCGGCGACAAGGAGTTCGACGCCAAGAGCACGACCTTCGCAAGAGACGTGGGCGCTGCCTTGACCGCCGCCGGCTACCCCTCGGCCAACGACCCGAGCATCGTCAAGATCCAGATCGAACCGAAGGATGGCTTGTATAACTTCGTCAAGATGTTCGACATCTTCGACGCACAGAAGCTGACATTGATCGGCATTCTGACCATCCTCGTCATCTACGTGACGATGGTCTACGGGCCGATCGCGGCCGCCCTGGTCGAATTCTTTCCGACCCGCATCCGCTACTCCGGCCTGTCGCTGCCTTATCACATCGGCAACGGCTGGTTCGGCGGCATGCTGCCGGCGACCTCCTTTGCCATGGTGGCCCAGACCGGCGATATCTATTACGGACTGTGGTACCCGATCGTGGTGGCGCTGATGACCGTCATCATCGGTATCCTGTTCGTGCCGGAAACCTACAAGCGCGACATCTTCAAGCAGTAGCTGCAACGGCGGAGGACCGGGGCGCCATCGCCCCGGTTCCCGACCCCCAGACGCCTTCAGGAGAGAGCAATGACACGGTTCCAGCGCATCTTGGGATTGACGCTCGCGTGCGGTGTCGTCGCCATCGGCATCGCCTACATGATCCTCGCGGTCATTCGCTGAAGGGGCCGCAACCGGCCGTTTCTGAAGTCTCTGGATCGCGATGCTGATCGCCCTGCTCGCCGACATCCATGCCAACCGTGAGGCGTTCGCGGCCTGTCTGGCCGACGCCGAGCGGGCCGGTGTCGACAGCTTTGTCTTCCTCGGCGATTTCGTCGGCTACGGGCCCGACCCGGCCTGGGTGGTGGAGCGTGCCGCCGCGATGGTGGCGAACGGCGCGCTGGCGGTGCAAGGCAACCACGACGCCGCGCTCGTTGACGGCAGCGTGACAATGAGCGCTGTCGCGCAAGCCGCGATCACATGGACAGGGCAGCAGCTCGGCGAGTCGCATCGCCAGTTCCTCGCCAGTCTGCCGCTCGACCTGAACGAGGACAATCGCCTTTACGTGCACGCCAGCGCTTGCGTGCCGCAAGACTGGATCTACGTGGTTGGCCCGCGCGAGGCCTTTCAGAGCTTCCGGGCCACGGCGCAGCGACTGACGTTCTGTGGCCACACACACGTGCCGGCGCTGTTCAACGAGAGCGCCTCGACACTGCCCCAGCATCACGTGCCGATCGATGGCCAGCCGATGCCGCTACTGACGCAACGCCGGTGGCTCGCAGTGATCGGCGCGGTGGGCCAGCCGCGCGACCACAATCCGGCCGCCTGCTATGGGCTGTTCGATACCGAAAGCAGCCGTCTGACATATGTGCGGGTGCCTTACGACGCTGATATTACCGCCGCCAAGATCCGGACAGCGGGCCTGCCCGAGGCGCTCGCCACGCGCCTCGTCAGGGGAAGCTGAGCGCATGGCGAAGGCACAGCTCACCGCCGGCATGACGATCGACGGCTTCCTGCTCGAAGAGCGCATGCATCGCGGCGGCATGGCCGCGATCTGGCGCGTCAGCCGCGACGATATCGATTTCCCGATCGTCATGAAGGTGCCGTTCCTCGATTTCGAGGGCGGCCTGTCGCTGCTGGTCGGGTTCGAGGTCGAGCAGATGATCATGGCCGAGCTGAAGGGCCCGCACGTGCCGCGTTGGATCGCCAACGGCGATTTTTCGGTGATGCCCTACGTCGTCATGGAGTACGTAGCCGGACCGACACTGCTGAAGCGCGTCAACGAAAGGCAGATGACACTCGACGAGGTGATCGAGACCGGCATCGCCGTGGCGACAGCGCTCGGCGACCTGCACCAGCAGCACGTGCTGCATCTCGATCTCAAGCCGGCCAACATCCTGTTCCGCCAAACCGGCGAGGCGGTGCTGATCGACTTCGGTCTGTCGCGTCACCAGCACCTGCCGGACCTACTGGAGGAACAGTTCCACCGTCCAACCGGCACCACCGAGTACATGGCGCCGGAGCAGCTGCTGCGGGTTCGCTCGGATAAGCGCAGCGACATCTTTGCGCTGGGCGCCATCCTCTACCAACTCGCGACCGGCGAATTGCCGTTCGGAGTGCCGCCTCGCATGAAGCAGGTGCGTCGCCGCGTCTGGCGCGATCCGGTTCCGCCGCGCGCACTGCGACCCGAGATTCCGCCGTCACTGCAAGAGATCATGCTGAAGTGTCTCGAGCCGATCCCGGATGCACGCTATCGGAGCGCCGAGGATCTGATGTTCGACCTGCGCCACCTCGACCTTGTGGAGCTGACGGAGCGCGCCGAGCGGACGAGCCAAAGCGACTTCTGGACCGCGCTGCGGCGCAGGGCCCGGATGCCGGCAATCATGAAACAGATCGAGGCCAGCGCGACCAGACCGCCGCCGCGCGCGCCGATCATCCTGGTCGCGGTTGACCTGCGGCCGGGCCTTGATGACCTCAGGAACAGGCTGCTCGAGGCCAGTGCATCGGTGCTGGCCAACATGCCGGGCGCGCGCCTGGCTTGCGTCAACGTCATGCCGACGTCGCTGATCGCGATCGACGAGAATGTCGACGCGGCCGGAGAGAATGTTCACGTGCAGAGGCTGGTCGAACTCCGGACTTGGGCACAGCCGCTGCAGCTGCCGCGGGGCAAGATCACGTACCATCTGCTGGAGTCCCGCAACATCCCCGCCGCCGTGCTCGACTTCGCGCGCTCGAACCACGTGCATCATCTGGTCCTGGGCGCCCCGACCACCGGCGGGGCCTATTCAGGCGGCGTCACGGCCCAGATCACAACGGACGCACCGTGCAGCGTCACGGTCGTGCGCGCGACCGAGGCCGGCAGCCGCGCGGTGGCGGGTGATCCCGCATCGTCCCGTCGCGTAGCGGATCCATCCGGAAAAGCTCGATAGGGAATGCAGCACCGAGCGGACGAGCCATTGCAATCCAAGGCAACGAGGTGATGCGGAAGCGCATAACCTTGCTTGCCGGTGGCATGAGCGGCCGACGCGATTCGAGCTGCAACCAAAATGCATTGCTGCATTGCAACATTCAATGTTGCAATGCAACATGGATGTGCTATCCATGCGCACCGGCCTCCGCGGGAGGCGGGCCCGACCACACCGGCGCCATCACCGAGCCGATTGAACGTCGCGCACAACAACCGAAACAACGGAGCCGACCATGACCGACCAATTCACCAAACCATTCACGAATTTGCTCAAGACGGCGCAATACGGCCAGTTGCCGGAGCATGTGCAGACCCTGGTCCAGGACGGCCTGAGCAAGTCCCGCGAGGCGACGCTGAGGTCGATCGCCGCGGCCAAGGACGGCGCCGAGGCGTTTGGCAAGGTCAACCTCGGCGCTCCGAAGGAGACCGGCGAGCTTGCCGCGATGGTGTTTGACAATGCCATTGCCAACACCGAGGCCACATATACTGCCGCCCAGGCGATCGCCCAGGCGAAGTCGCCGGTCGAGGTGGCGCAGCTTCAGGCCAAGTTCATACAGGCCCAGTTCGCCATAATCGGCGAGCAGACCAAGGAGCTGTTCGAACTCTCGACCAATATCGCGCAAAAGACAGCCGAAGCCGTCACCGGGTTCGCCTCGAAGTCCATGGCTCAGTACAAGGCCTGACGATCGGAACGAACCTCGAACGCTATCGCTGGTCTATCTTCTTGGAGCGGCCCCTCGCCGAAGGGGCGAGGGTCGCGCTTACCGCGCGACAAGCATTGGCCGCGCGACCGAGCCCCGCCTGGCAGGCGGCCGCGGGTCTCGCCCCTACCGGGCGACGATCGCTCCGCCCGAACAAGATCGCAATGGCGCCATGCCGATGATCGCCACGGCCACCACGAGCGTAACACGGTGCTCGGTCCGTCAAGGTCACACCGTGCGGCTGGCCGCCCTCAATTTCAGATCGCAATTTCAATCACATAAGTGTTCATAGTTTCATTCCTTCCCGCTCACCAATGTTTTCAATGGGTTGCTCAATGTTTCCTCAGTTCGCGAGGGGTACAAACCGGGCTCCCACCTTTCTCACCCCTCCACCGCCTTCCCGGAAACCGGGCCCTGAAATGCGGTGATGGCGGCGCACACCGTTGCGGCGCGGTTTCCGGGAAGGCGGTGGCGAAGGAGAAGGACGGCGCACGTGGAGCACTAATTGTTCCGCGCCTGTTAACGGTGTTCGCCGTGCCACGGCAGGTTCGGCTTTGGATTTGGCGCTATACTTGCCACTGGCGCTATACTTGCAAACTGAGTGCTCACTATGATGTGTGAGATCCCGCACGCCGTACGGGTTCGATAACTGCATCTTGCCGGACCCCCGGGGCATGCTGTTCTCAGTCATTTACCGCTGGATCATCGACCTCGCCATGACGGCCAGGGCGCATTGGCGCGCTCTCGGATTGACGACGAAATTCCTTATTGTCGCGATCATTCCGATCGGCTTCAACCTCTTGATACTGGGCGGCTGGGTGAGCCGCCAGGTCGCCGACGGCGTCGTCCACCAGAGCGCAACGGCGACCGCGTTGTATGTCGACTCGTTCGTCGAGCCATTGGTGCAGACCTCGCGCAGGCGAACGATTTGACACCCATTTCCATCGCTGGGCTCCAGTCCGTACTGACAAGGAAACCCAACGTTCGCAACCGCGTCGAGGCGGCCCTGACGTTGCTGAAAGGCCAGCGCGGAGCGACAGGCAAGGGTGCCTGATCCGGTGCGCTGATTGGCGGTCGTGCGATGTGTCCGTCCCCTGACTTCAACCCAATCAATAGATCAGATAGCGGCGGCGCGCCTGCCGGAATGCGGCGGCTTCGTCGGCCCAGGACTTGATGATATCCGGCGCGCTGGCGCCCTGTTGCAAGAGCGTGCGCAGGCGGCGCGTCCCCGCGAGCTTGTCGAACATGGCGGCATCGTCGAACAGTGGGGTTGCGGCCGCGCGGGCCTCCGCGGCCATGGCCGCCAGGAAATGCATGCCCGTTTCCACCGGCCGATAGGCCTTGTGATCGCCCACCGTGATGGCGATGCCACGCACCGTCTCGCCTTGGAATTTGGGCGCGTTCGCCACACCTTGCAGCGCGCGCGGCACATACTCGGCAGCCGAGAACGTCACGCCGGGCAGTTTCGCCGCCATCAATCGATCGGACAGGCGCTTGGCATTGACCCATGGCGCGCCGAGCACGAGAAAGGGCGTATCCGTACCGCGTCCTTCGTTGGCGGCGATGCCTTCGATCAGCCCGACGCCGGGATAGACCAGCGCTGTCAGGAACGTCGGAATATTGGGGCTGGTGCGCACCCAGGCGCGCCCGGTTTCCGGCCAGCGCATCGTCCGTTGCCAGCCTTCCATGGCCAGGATGCGCAGGTCGAGCTTCTCCAGTCCCGAAAGCAATTTCTCGCCTTTGATCATGGTGGCGAGTTCGCCGACTGTCAGCCCATGCACCTGCGGGATTTGGAACTGACCGACGAAGGAAACGAAAGCTTTTTCCAGCACGAAGCCGCTCACGTCCTCGCCGCCGAGCGGATTGGGCCGGTCGAGCACGAGCAAAGGAATGCCGGCCTCGGCAGCGGCCTGCATGGCCAGCCCCATGGTCGAGATGTAGGTGTAGAAGCGCACGCCGATGTCCTGGATATCGAACACCAGGATGTCGAGGCCTTTGAGCATGGCCGGCGTCGGCTTGCGCGTCGTGCCATAGAGGCTCAGCACCGGCACGCCGGTCTTTTCGTCGCGACCGTCCTTCACCTTGGCGCCGGCTTCCACCGTGCCGCGGAAGCCATGTTCGGGTGCCAGGATAGCGGCGAGCATGACGCCGGGCGCCTTGCTCAACAGGTCGGCGAGATGCTGGTCGCCAACCAACCCCGTATGATTGGTGATGAGGCCGACGCGTTTGCCGGCCAATACATCGAACTGGCGCGCGAGCAGCACGTCCGCGCCGGATTTGACCTGCGGCGCGCCCAGAGCAGCGCTCATCTCGGCTCCCATCACTGTAAGCCCGATCAGGGCCAAGTGCATCGCACGCGCGATGTGGCGCCACGTCGGCTCGCACGACGCCAATCGCACCCTCCGCTGACGTGCACGGATGGGCCCAGCACGTGGAAGATTTCCTGCTCCGGCGCCAACAGCCGGTGCGCCGAATTCGTCATGTCGGCGAAGGCCGGCACCCACGACCGGCCGCACGATGCGTTGAGGCGTGCCGTAGGTCCCGACCTTCGTCGGGATGACGAGAGGAGTGGACGTCTCGCGAGAATACTGCAACACCCACAAATTGCGCGCCGCCAATACCACTACCCCACCTTGCCATCGACATGCACATCCAACAGCACGGGGCCGTTGACGGCACGAGCCTTGGCCAAGGCCTCGGGCAGCATGTCGGCGCGGTCGATGCGGTGCGCCTGCATTCCCATGGAGGTTGCGAGGCCGACGAAATCGATAGCCGGCTCCTTGAAGTCCATGCCGACGAAGCGCCGGCTGCCGTGGAACGCCAGCAGCCGCTGTTTGATGATGCGATAACCGCCGTTGTTGCAGATGACGTAGGTGATCGGCAGCTTATGGTGCGCCGCCGTCCACAGCGCCTGAATCGAGTACATGGCGCTGCCGTCGCCGACCATGCAGACGATGCGCTTGCCCGGCTGCGCCAGCGAGACGCCGACCGCGGCCGGCACGCTCCAGCCGATGCCACCACTGGCGTAGGCGCAGTAATCATAGCGGTGCCGATAGGCGAGTAGATCGCCGATGTGGCGGCCCGTGGTCAGTCCCTCGAATACCATCGTGCTGTCGCGGCCGAGCGACTCGACGACCTGCAGCGTCATCCAATCAGGATTGATCGGCGAGGCCTTGCCCTGGCTTTCCAAGTTGGCGACCAGCTTGCGGCGCTTGGCGGTCCAGTTGCCCTCGGCCAGCGCCGCCACGCGCGCCTTGGCTTTGGCCTGAAGTTTTGCGCCGCCCTTCTTCGCCAGCACCGGCAGCAGCGCGCGGATCGTTTCGCCCACGTCCGCCTTCAGCGCCAGCGTGGCCGGATAGTTCTTGGCCAGCTCCCAGTCGACGAGGCCGATCTGGACGATGGCAAGGTTTTCCGGCACCGGCTCGGTCTCGCTCATCACCGACATGCGCATGAAGTCGGCACCGACCGATATGACGAGGTCGTGCTTTTCCAGCAGGCCGCGCACGAAGCGCTGGTCGCGCGGCAGCGTGCCCATGTAGCAGGCCCGTTCCGACAGGAAGTGCGAGCCAAAACAGGAGGTATTCTGCCAGGCCGGGCTGCCGATGGCCTCGCTGAGGTCGGCGGCCTCGGCAAGCGCATCCGACTTGACGATCTCGTCGCCGACGATCATCACCGGCCGCTCGGCGGCGAGCAGCAGGTCGGCGAGTTTGTCAACCAAGTCCGGTGCCGGCAGCACCCGCGATTCCACCCGGCTCGAGCGAGCCAGATCGATGCCGGCTTCGGCATTGAGAATGTCGCCGGGCAGCGAAATGAAAACCGGGCCGGTCGGCGGCGTGGTCGCGATCTTGGCGGCGCGGCGCACGATGCGCGGCAGGTCCTGCAGCCGCGTCACCTCGACCGCCCACTTGACCAGCGGCTGGGCGATGGGCACCAGCGGGTCGTAGAGCAGCGGCTCGGTCAGGCCATGGCCTTGCTCCTGCTGACCCGCGGTCAGGATCAATGGCGTGCCGGTGAACTTGGCATTGTAGAGCGCGCCCATGGCATTGCCGAGACCGGGCGCCACGTGGACGTTGGCGGCGACCAGCTTGCCTGAAGCACGCGAGAAGCCGTCGGCCATGGTGACGACCAGGCTCTCCTGCAGGCCCAGCACGTAGTTCAGTTCCGGATGATCGGCCAGCGCATGCATGATCGGCAGTTCGGTGGTGCCCGGATTGCCGAACAAGTGCGTCACGCCCTCGTCCTTCAAGAGCGCCAGGAACGCCGAGCGCCCCGTGATGGTATTAACTGTCATGCGTTGATCCTCCCGTGCCGCGCCTGGCAAGCATTGCGTGTTGCCGACCATAGGGCGGTGGTGCGCGGAAAAAGGCAAGCCTTCCTCGCGCAGCTCGGCCTCGCGGGCAAGGCATGGGTCGACGCCGGCCGATGCGCGCGCGCCGCGGCCTGTGCGGCAGGGCGTCGCTCAGGCATGCGTTTCGACGAGCTTCTTGATGACTTGCCGGCGATCGACGCCGGTTCGCGTCTCGACCACGACGCCATCTTTCAGGAACACCAGCGTCGGCACCGCGCAAATGTTGAAGCGCTGCACGAGACCCGGGTTCGGACCGGCCTCGATCGTGGCGATGCGCACGCTGTCTGGCAGGCTCGGCGCCAGTTCGGTCAGCAGGCGCGTGAGTTGCTTGCAGGGCACACAGCCTTCGGCCCAGAAGTCGAGCAGCACGAGGCCGCCGTGTTGGGCGATCTCGGTCTCGAACGTCGCCTCGTCGATGGTCCGCAATTCGGCGGTGCGCACAACAGGGTCTCCACCTTGCCAAGGCATATGTCGAGTGAAACTGACATACGCAGCTTGTCCCGACAAGCGCTCGACGTTGGCACACGACGGACACGGCAAATCACATCCGCGAGCAGGATGGGCAGAATCAGCCGGCGACGATGATCATTTGGATCCCAGCGCGACCTTTAGGACCATGGCGTTGCATGACGAGGCGCCGGCCTAGAGCATTTTCCGCCAAAGTGGGCACCGGTTTGGCGTAGAAAATGCGACAAACAAAGGACTAGAGCGCTTTCCCCTGATTCAGTTGGAGTGGAGAGCACTCTAGGCCGCCACCTCGTGCGCCAAACCTCACGCCACGGGCGTAGTGGCAGCGTCCTGCACCGTATTGGGCGCGAACGTGCCGACCGTGACCTTACCATCCTTGCCCTTGACGCGCATTTTCAGCTGGCGCCCCTTCAGGGTGGTTTCCTGCAACTGCTTCAGCATTGGGCTGATGATGCGGCCCTCGCCGGCAATGGTGATCAGCCAGGCAATGTCGCCACTGCGCCACTCGTTGGCCTGCAGGCGGAATGGCTTGTCGAGATCTTTCGCCAGGCGCTGATCGACTTCGGCCGAGACGGTTGCCCACAGGGCGATCGCCACCGGCGTGACGAAACCCTTGGACTTTGATTGGGCTTCCGCCACCAGGAACTGGCCGGACATGACCGCGGGCACGACCATGGTCTCGACTTCGTTCAGCGGCATATTGCGAAATGGCGGGCTACGCATCAGCACACTGACGATCTCGCCGAACGACAACAGCAGATGCTTGGAGACCGCGGCGCGTTTTTTCGCTTCTTCGGCATCCAGTGGAGGCCCGGCGTCGGCGGCCTTTGCAGGGACCGCCGCTGGCGCAGCCGCGGCCTGCGGCGGGCTGGCCGGCGCCGTTGCCGCAGGCTTGCTCGCGGCATCGCCAGCATCACCGTCCTTGGACTTCTTTGACCACAACGCCATTGTCTACTCTCCTGAATCAATCGACATGCGCAATTATCACCTGGTCACTTTTACCACATTATGACACCAGCGTCGTGCTCGATGCGATGACTGTCGTCAGCCACGGCCTTCGAACGGCATGTTGGTGGCCTTGATGGTCATGGTTAAAACGTTGGTATCGAGCGGCAGGCTGGCCATGTAGCGGATGGCCGAGCCGCAATGGACGGGGTCGAACACCGGCTCCGGTTGAACGTCGCCGCGCGCCTGTATCACGCCGTGCTTCATACGGCCACCGAGTGGGGTATCGGCGTTGCCGACATCGAGCTGACTGCAGGCGATGTTGAACGGGCGGCCGTCGAGCGCAATGCACTTGGTGAGTCCGGAGATGGCATGCTTGGTGGCGGTGTAGGCCACCGACATCGGCCTGGGTGCGTGCGCGGAGATCGAGCCGTTGTTGATGATGCGACCGCCCTGCGGGCTTTGCGCCTTGAACATGCGGATCGCCTCCTGTGCGCACATGAAGCACGCGGTCAGATTGAGATCGACCACCGACTGCCATTTCTCGAGCGGAAGGTCCTCCATCGGCACCGGGGGGGCGCCCGAGCCGGCATTGTTGAACACCAGGTCGAGGCGACCGAAAGCCGATTTCAGTTCGGCAAAGACCTTCTTCACCTGATCGGCCTTGGTGATATCGACCGCCACCGCCAGCATCTTGCCGCCGCCCGACTTGGCCATGCCGACGGTCTTGCCGAGCTCCTCCTTGCGCCGCCCACAGACCACGACGTTCCAGCCGTCCTCTTGCAGCGCCACCGCCGCGGCTCGGCCGATGCCGCTGCCGCCGCCGGTGATCAGCGCAACTTTGCCCGTTCCCGCGCCCGCCATGGTCGTCCTCCTCGGTTGAATTGCCAGTGTTGCCCTGATTGCTACACCACGGCCGCGCAACAGGCCACACCCAGATGGCAAACAACAAAACGGCCGGGCCTCGCTGACCCGGCCGTCATGATCTTGAATTCAGGCGCTCGTTAGGCTTCACCGCCAAACTTGCGCTGCCACCAGCCTTTGCGCGCTGACGGCGCGGGTGGCGCTTCGGCGGTCGCATCGTCGATGCGATCGGGGCGCATGACCACCCGTTCGATCTTGGGCTCGACCGACACCATTTCGGCGGTGTGGCGCGAACGGGCCGGCACGGCTGCAGGCGCACTTTCAGCGGGCGGGCTTGCAGCTGGCTCCGGCAGGGGTGCCGGCGGCGGGGCTGGTGGCGATGCAGGCGCCGCGACAGCATGCGTTTCGGCGGGTGCGGCCATTGCCGCGGCAATGGAGGCCGCGACCAAGGCTGCCGGCGCGGCGGCCTCGGCATCGCCGTCCTGCCGATGGTGGTCCCGGCGGCGATTGTCGTTGTTGCCATTGCGGCGATCGCGCCAGTTATCCCGGCGGCGCGCTGGCCGCTCATCGCCGCCAGCAAAGCCCATGGGCAGATCAGGCGGCAAGTCGGGTTGCGGCCCCTGGCCGGCGACGTGCGGTGCATCCCGATGCAGCGGTGCCGCATCATGCGCCGGCAGGTCACTGATGTCCGAGCCATTGCCAACCGCGCCGGCGTCGGCATGCCTTGGTTGATCGCGATCACGACCGCGGCGGCCACCGCGGCGGCCGCGGCGACGGCCACGGCGCCCCGAGCGATCGCCGGCGTCGTCGCCCTCCCCGGCCTCGACGTGGTCTTGGCGCTGGGCAATGACATCCGGCGCGTCTTCTCCACCTGCGATCGCCGCAGCCTGCGCTGCGTAGGAGGCCACTGCGGGCTGGCGGGAGGACACGCTTTCCTCCGCCATGGGATCGGCGTCACGATCACCAGCGACCTGCTGATACTGCTGCTGGTGGTGAGGCCGATGCTCGGACCCACCTTCGGGCCGATCCCCGCGCTGTCCACGGCGACGGCGGCGCTTGCCCCGACGGCCGTTGCCGCGTTCAGAGTGCTCGCCACCTGCAAAATCGTCGGCTTCAGCTTCGGCATCCTCGCCTGCGGCCTCGCCAACTTCCTCGATCTCGGCCTCGGGCGCGTTGTCCTCGACGCCGCCTTCGGCTTCCCCTTCAAATCCCCAATCCATGCTGACGACTTGCCGCTCGGGCCGACGCTGTACGGGCGCCGTCGCCGCCGTGCGCTCGATGTTAAAGTTAGCGCCCTGCAGCTTGTCGCTAGCCTGGATGATGATCTGGATTTCGTAGCGCTGCTCCATTTCGTTGATGAAGGCGCGCTTGTTGTTGAGGATGTAGATGGCGACGGGCGCCGTCGTACTTGCGATCAGCCCACCGCGTGGATTGCCCATCAAGGTGTCCTCGATGCCGCGCAATACGGCAAGCGACACAGACTCCGTCGAACGCACGATGCCCGTGCCCTGGCAGTGTGGGCACTGCGACGTCGAGCCCTCGAGCACACCGGTTCGCAAGCGCTGCCGCGACATCTCGAGCAAGCCGAAATGACTGATGTGCCCGATCTGGATCCGAGCCCGGTCAATGCGCAGCGCATCCTTGATGCGGCGCTCGACCGCCCGGTTGTTGCGCTTCTCCTCCATGTCGATGAAGTCGACGACAATAAGTCCGGCGAGATCGCGCAGCTTGAGCTGGCGGGCAATCTCGTCGGCGGCCTCCAGATTGGTGTTGAGCGCCGTCTCCTCGATCGAGAATTCGCGCGTCGACTTGCCGGAGTTGATGTCGATCGCCACCAGCGCTTCGGTCTGGTTGATGACCAGATAGCCGCCAGAGCGCAGCGTGACGAAAGGACTGAACATGGCGTTGAGCTGGCGCTCCACCTGGTGGCGGGCGAACAGCGGCTCGGCGTCGAGATAGTTGATCACGTTCTTGGCGTGGCTCGGCATCAGCATGCGCATGAAATCGTGCGCTTCATTGTAGGCATGCTCGCCGGCGACCACCACCTCGTCGACGTCCTTGGTGAAATGATCGCGGATCGACCGCTTGATGAGGTTGCCTTCCTCATAGACCAGCGAGGGCGCCGTCGACTCCAGTGTCAGATCGCGCACGCTTTCCCATAACCGCAGCAGATATTCGAAGTCGCGCTTGATCTCCTGCTTGGTGCGCGCGGCGCCGGCCGTGCGGATGATGAGGCCCATGCCCTCTGGCACTTCCAGTTCGTTGGCGATGGCCTTCAGGCGCTTGCGGTCGGGTGGATTGGTGATCTTGCGGGAAATGCCGCCGCCGCGCGCGGTGTTGGGCATCAGCACGGTATAACGGCCGGCCAGGGAGAGATAGGTTGTCAGCGCGGCGCCCTTGTTGCCGCGCTCCTCCTTGACCACCTGCACCAGCACAACCTGGCGACGCTTGATCACCTCCTGGATCTTGTAGCTGCGCGCACGACGGCGAGGGCGCGCGGGCACCTCCTCGAGCGCATCCTGCTCGGTGGCGACCTCCTCCACCGCATCCTGCTCGCCGTTGCCGGCGCCAGTGTCGATCTCCAGCAGTCCGCCTGATTCGCCATCATCACTGTCCGAGCCGCCAGCACGGGCGGTGGCATCATGCTCGCCGGTCTCGCCATTGGCGGAGTGGCGGGGCTCGGCGTCCTCGCTGATCTGCTCGTCGGCGCCACCCGCCGACTGCGCCCGCGCTGCGCCGCGGCCACGGCGGCGTGGTCGGCTATTTTGCCGGCGCGTGGGCTCGGACGGAGCGACTTCGCCCTGCCACTCCTGGCTTGGCCCTCCGTCACTTTCCTGACCAGTTGCCTCGCCTTCGGGTGCGCTGGCAGACAACGCTTCAGCGTGGGCGTCGGCCTCGGCCTCCTCCTCCGCCTCCGCCTTGGCCTCTTCATCGATCAGCAGCTGCCGGTCGGCGACAGGGATCTGGTAGTAATCGGGATGAATCTCGCCGAACGCCAGAAAACCGTGACGATTGCCGCCGTAGTCGACGAAGGCGGCTTGCAGCGAGGGCTCTACCCGCGTGATTTTGGCAAGGTAGATATTGCCGCGTAGGAGCTTGCGAGCCGCAGATTCGTAATCGAATTCCTCTACCCGCCCGCCGCGCACCACGACCACCCGAGTCTCCTCGGGGTGGGTGGCATCGATAAGCATCTTGCTGTTGGACATTCCCTTTGAACCTTTGAGCGCGAACGCAGCGGCGCTCTGGCGTCGTCAGCGATGACGATGACAGGAAAGCGCAGGCGTTGGGCGCCTCGTTGAAGGTGAAATTGGCAATGCCGGCTCTGCAGAGCGACGTGGGCCTTGGGCGCTGGCCGACCCAAATCCGCAGGACTGCCTGAACGGCAAACCTCTGGAGTCTTTCGGCAAACTTGGCGCGCGCTGTGCATCGGCCTGGCATCATGTGAATGGATCGTTCGCAGACCAGTGGCCGGCGACGAACCTGGATTGACAAATTTCGGGCAGTACTCGGCAGTCGGCTCTAGCCGCCTGCCACTACACCGTGTCCGACCCACCTTTCTTTGGGCTGGCCGCGGGTAGGCATTCTGCGCGGACGGGCACTTTGCAGCCGGTCGCCACCAATACTCGCATCCTGCTTGGGCCGCAGGGGCGTGCCGCATCGGCGTAGTTGCAACAGGCGATAAGCGCAACCGCTGATCCGCCAGGGTTCACTCGTCGGTCCGAATTCACAGGAAACAGGACCAGCGCTCGTCGGCAATCGCCGATCAGCAGCGCCAAGGACCAGAACATCCCCACGAAAACGACGGGCGTTCTTCACGGATCGCGCAGGTACTTGTACGATCTCACCGCAAGTGTGGCAAGAGTGATATGGACACACCATGCGAGAGGCGACACATACTTGATGCAGACTGACAGGACATGGCAAATAACTGGTTAATACCATTATACAATTCTTTGTTTAGTCGAGAACAGTGACCGACAGGGGAGAGAGGGTGGCGGACAAAGCCTTGAGGCGGCGGACTTTGCACGGGCTAAGGGTGGTTGGGGCGACCTCGATCGCCCTGCTTTCGGCTGCCGCGACGGCCTCTGCCCAGGCGCCACCCGAGCCTGCCCAAATAGCCCCGAAATGGCCGGCCGAGATCAACATCGGCAAGCCGCCCGCGCGGCCAGCCAAGACTTCACCGGCCCCGGCCGCCGAAATAAGGGCAACCTCCGCCGAGCTGCAGGCCAATGGCGACAGCACCCGGTTTATCGTGACGTTCTCCGGGCGCACCGAGGCCCGCGTTTACACCCTGGCCAATCCGCACCGCGTCGTCATCGATTTCGCCAATGTCGCTTTCGATCTGCCGGGGCAGGCGGGGCAGGAAGGGCGCGGGCTGGTTTCCGCCTATCGTTTCGGGCTGATCGCCCCCAAGCAGTCGCGTATCGTGCTCGACCTGCAGCGGCCTGCCCGGGTGGCGGCTGCCGATCTGACGGCGGCAGGCGTCACCGGCGGCAGCCGGCTCGACCTGCGGCTGGAGCCCATCGACGAGGCAACCTTCCTGCGCGAGGCCAAGGCCCCCTCCGCGGCGCAGCCGGTCGCCACAGCGCAAGTGCCTCAGGACGAGGCCGTCCAAGGCAAGGCTGGCAAGGGGCGCACGCGGCCGGTGGTGGTCATCGATCCTGGTCATGGCGGGATTGATCCGGGGACAGTCAGCGGCTCCGACCTCACTGAGAAAAATATCGTCTTGGCCGTGGCGAAGCAGGTCCGCGGCATCCTGGCGGCCAACAACCGCACCACCGTCATGATGACGCGCTCCACCGACGTTTTTGTATCGCTCGCCGCCCGCCTCGACCTGTCACGCCGGCTCGACGCCGATCTGTTCATCTCGATCCACGCCGACGCCATCGACGCCAAGGTCGCGCAGAACGTGCGTGGCGCCACGGTCTATACACTGTCCGAGCGCGCCTCGGACGAGCAGGCACGCCGCTTCGCCGAGAAGGAGAACGCCGCCGATGCCATGGCAGGCATCGCCTCGGGAACCGATGCCGAGCGCGACCAGGTGAAGAGCATACTGATCGACCTCATGAAGCGGGAAACAGACAATTTTTCCGCCGAGTTCAGTGGTTTACTTGTAAATTCACTGCAGAACTCCGTGGCGCTGTCGCGCGAGCCGCAGCGCGGCGCGGCCTTCAAGGTCTTGAAGCAGACGCAGTCGCCATCGGTGCTGATCGAACTCGGTTACATGAGCAATCCGGACGATGAAAAGCTGTTGCGCAGTGCGGAATGGCAACGGCGGGTGGCCCAGTCGATCGCCAACGCCGTGGAGTCCTATCTCGCCAAGCGCGCCCAGCAGACGCCCTGAGTTCGACGGATTTCGTCTCGAAACGAGAGTTGCTGATCAAACCGGGCGTTCCGGTGGCCGTGGCGGTCTGTCGCTGCGTCTTTGCAGGCACGCCGGGCAGCGGCGACGACCAGCCGCCACAATCCATGCCCAATTGTCAGTCATGTCGCAGGCTTGAAGCCAGCAGCAAGACACACTAAGCAGAAGGCGTGCGATGCAGGTCACGTGTTTCGAAAGAAACGCGGCGCAAGACATCTGATTTTGTGTAGAAAACCGTTGGTGCTCCAGATAGCGGCTCTTATGTAGAACCGCAGTGCAACAATTCACCAGGCCTCATGCGAGCCCCCATCCTGCCGCCCCCCGCGGAGCCGCGGAAAAAGAAGAGACGAAAGAGCCTGCTGCTGAGCTTCATGGGCTTCAGCTTTGCGGTGTTCGTCGGGGTGTTCGTCGTCGGCTCGGCCGTGGCGGGCTATGTCCTGTGGGATCTCTCCAAGGACCTGCCGGACTATGAGAGCCTGGCCAAGTACGAGCCGCCGGTCATGTCACGCATTCATGCACACGACGGCAGCCTGATCGCGGAGTACGCGCGCGAGCGACGCATCTTCGTGCCGATCAACGCCGTGCCTCAGCTCGTCATCAACGCTTTCCTGTCGGCCGAGGACAAGCGCTTCTACGATCATGGCGGGCTGGATTTCATCGGCATCGGCCGCGCGACCTTCAAGGCCGTCGAGAACAAGCTCAAGGGCAGCGACAAGCGCGACCAGGGTGCGTCCACCATCACGCAGCAGGTGGCCAAGAACTTCCTGCTCAGCAATGAGCGGTCGATCGAGCGCAAGGTCAAGGAAGCCATCCTCGCCATCCGCATCGAGCGTGCGTACCCGAAGGAAAAGATCCTCGAGTTGTATCTCAACGAAATTTATTTCGGCATCGGCTCTTATGGCGTGGCCGCCGCCGGCCTCAACTACTTCAGCAAGGAGCTGAAGGATCTGACGATCGAGGAAGCGGCGTTCCTCGCAGCCTTGCCGAAGGCGCCCAACAACTATCATCCCATCAGGTATGCCGACAAAGCGGTCGAGCGCCGCAACTGGATCGTCGGCCAGATGCTGGAGAACGGTCACATCAATCGCGAGCAGGCCGAGGCGGCGAGGAAGACCAAGATCGAGGTTCGCTTCCGTCCACTCGGCGCGCACATCGCCACCTCGGAGTTCTTTGCCGAAGAGGTCCGCCGCGCCCTGCTCTCCCAGTACGGCGAGGACAAGTTGTACGCCGGCGGCATGTCGGTGCGCACCACGCTGGATCCCAAGCTGCAGCGGTTTGCGCGCCAGGCCCTGATCGCTGGACTGATCAAGTTCGACCGCGAACGTGGCGGCTGGCGTGGCCCGGTGAGCCGTATCGACGTTGCCAGCGACTGGGGGCCGCCGCTGGCACAGATCGATGTGCCAAGCGACATCATTCCTTGGCGACTGGCGGTCGTGACGCAGGTCGATCGCACTAAGGTTGCCGTCGGCCTGCGCCCGAGCCGCCGCGGTGACGGCGTCGTCGACAAGCAGCGCATCGTCATCGATGTTGCCTACGACGACATCAAATGGGCCAACAAGAGGCCACGCACGCAGACCCCTGGCGACGTGCTGGCCGTGGGTGACGTGATCTGGGTGGCGCCGAAGGACCCGGCCAACGCCGACAAGCCCGGTGCCGCCTGGGCGCTGATGCAGGTGCCGGAGGTCGGCGGCGGCCTCGTCGCCATGGACCCGCACACCGGTCGCGTGTTGGCCATCGCCGGCGGCTTCTCGTTCGGGCTCAGCCAATTCGACCGCGCCGTGCAGGCCAAGCGCCAGCCCGGCTCCTCGTTCAAACCGATCGTCTATGCGGCTGCCATCGACAACGGCTACAAGCCGACCTCGATCGTCGTCGACGCACCGATCGAGATCGACCAGGGCCCCGGCAAGGAGGCCTGGAACCCGAAGAACTACAACAAAGATCAGTCGCTAGGACCAGCCACGCTGCGAACGGGCATCGAGAAATCACGCAACCAGATGACGGTGCGGCTGGCGCAGGACATGGGCATGCCGCTGATCACCGAATATTCCAAGCGTCTGGGCGTCTACGATGAATTGTTGCCGGTGCTGTCGATGTCGCTCGGTGCCGGCGAGACGACACTGCTGCGCCTGACCACGGCCTACGCCATGATCGCCAACGGCGGCAAGTCTGTTCGCGCCACGCTGGTCGACCGTATCCAGGATCGCTGGGGCCGGTCGATCTGGCGCCATGATGATCGTCGCTGCGATGGTTGCAATGCCGCGCGTTGGCAGGACCAGGCGGAACCCGAGATCGCCGACGATCGCCGACAGATCATGGACCCGCATACCGCCTACCAAATGACCTCGATCATGGAAGGCGTGGTCCAGCGCGGAACCGCGACGATCATCAAGTCGATCGTTCCCAATGTGCCGGTCGCCGGCAAAACCGGAACGACCAACGACGAGAAGGATGCATGGTTCGTCGGCTATACGGCCGATCTGGTGGTCGGCGTGTTCGTCGGCTACGACACACCCAAGTCGATGGGCAAGGGCGCCACCGGTGGTCAACTGGCAGCGCCGATCTTCGGCGAATTCCTGAAAATGGCGCTGTCCGAAAAGAAAGCCGTGCCGTTCCGCCAGCCACCCGGCATCAAGCTGGTCCGTGTCAGCAAACAGACCGGCCAGCGCGCCTCGGGCGGCGACACGATCATGGAAGCGTTCAAGCCGGGCGAGGAACCCGATGATGCATTCTCGGTGATTGGCTTTGCCGAGCAGAGCGGCGCAACCGAGCGCGAGCCGGTCACCTCGCCCTTCCAACCAAGCTGGGTTCCCTCCACCATTCCCAGTCCGCCGCGCGATCGCTACCAGCCACCCAACCGCAGCGGTGGGCTGTGGTAACGGCAAAGCCGCCGCGATGCCGCTAAATCTATATCTCCTTCATGCGACGCCCCGATATGTACCGGCCAGCCCGGCCGCGTGCCGCCATCTTGCCGCCGGCATCGATCTGGCCTTTCGCCATGCAGGCGCTTTCGGGTCCAGAGTTGGCATGAGTGTGGTCACTGATCGACCGACCGCAGTGTTGGGAGATTGCCCAGGGGACAGGCCCGCACGCCGATCAACCCGAAAGGCACGGCATGAAACGCGCCGAAGGCCCCATACTGAAGGACGTCGTGCTGATCGGCGCCGGCCACGCTCATGTCGGTGTGCTGCGCGATTTCGGCATGTCGCCCATCCAGGGGCTGCGGATCACGCTCGTCACGCGGCAGGTGCATACGCCCTATTCCGGCATGCTGCCCGGCCTGGTGACGGGACACTACGACGCCGATGACGTGCATATAGACACCGCGCCGCTGACACGCTTCGCCGGCGCCCGGCTCTATCAGGCCGAGGTGACGGGGCTCGACCTGTCCGCCCGGCGCGTTCTCTGCCAGGATCGGCCGCCGGTGCCCTTCGACCTGCTGTCGCTCGACATCGGCTCGACGCCCGGTGGCGCCGACGTGCCCGGCGCGGCCGAGCATGCGATCCCGGTCAAGCCCATCGACCAATTCCAGATCCGTTTCGAGGCCGCACGTCAACGCATCCTGCAAGCAGGGGGCATGGCGAGCATTGCCGTTGTCGGCGGCGGCGCGGCAGGCGTCGAGCTTGCGCTCGCCCTCGACGGCCGCCTCAAGCGCGACATCGCCCGGGCGGGGGGGGATGTCCGCGGCTGCAAGGTCACGGTACTGGCGGCAACGCCGACCATCCTGCCGACGCTGGCGAACGGCGCGCGCCGGCGCGTGGAGCGGATCCTCGCCGAGCGCGGCCTCGAGGTGATGACGCGCGCGCGGGTAACCCGTGTCGACGAGCGGCGCGTCGAGATCGAAGGCGCCGCGCCGCAAACCTTTGACGTCGTCTTCTGGGCCACCCAAGCGGCCGCCGCGCCCTGGCTCGGATCAACCGGGCTGCAACTCGACGCACACGGCTTCATTGCCGTCGATGCCACGCTGCAGTCGCTCTCGCATCGCGGTGTGTTCGCGGTCGGCGATGTCGCAAGTCTGCGGGACCACGACCTGCCCAAATCCGGTGTCTATGCGGTGCGGCAGGGCCCGTACCTCTCAGACAACATCAGGCGGACCTTGGCGGATCGTCCGCTGAGGAGGTATCGGCCCCAGCGCGCGTCCTTGTACCTCATCACGACGGGTGAGAGATATGCCGTCGGCAGTCGCAATGGTTGCAGTTTTGAAGGCGCCTGGGCGTGGCGCTGGAAGGACTGGATCGATCGTGCCTTCATGGAAAAATTCAGCAAGCTGCCTGAGATGCATCAGGCCGAAGTCGCTGCTCCTCCAGGGATCGCCGACCGGACGACAATCACAGACATCCCAGCGGCCGGCATGCGCTGCGGCGGCTGCGGGGCAAAAGTGGCGGCCGGTGTGCTGTCCCGCGCGCTTGCACGCCTGGCGCCCGCCGCCAGATCCAATGTCGTGATTGGGCTGGACGCAGCCGACGATGCGGCGGTGATCGACCAAGGTGGCGCCACCCTCTCCGTGCAGAGTGTCGACTATTTCCGCTCCATGATCGATGATCCCTACACGTTCGGGCGCATCGCCGCCAACCATGCGCTGGGCGACCTCTATGCCATGGGCGCCGAGCCGCAAACGGCACTGGCGATCGCCACTCTGCCGTATGGCATCGAAGCCAAGGTCGAGGCGGACCTGACGGATCTCATGGCCGGCGCCAATGCGACGCTGCGCGAGGCGGCGTGCACGCTCGTCGGCGGCCATACCAGCGAAGGTGCGGAGCTGGCGCTGGGCTTTGCCGTCACGGGCTCGGTCGACCGCGACATGGTCCTGCGCAAGAGCGGCATGCGGCCCGGCGACGTCGTCATCCTGACCAAGCCGATCGGCACCGGCACGCTGCTGGCCGCACATATGCACGGCAAGGCCAAGGCGCGCTGGGTGATGGCGGCGCTGGAACAGATGGCGCAGTCCAACAGGTTGGCGGCGACCGCTCTGCGGCGCCACGGCGTGCATGCCGCAACCGACGTAACCGGCTTTGGCCTGCTGGGCCACCTGGCGGAAATGGTGCACGCGAGCGGGGTCGATGCGACGTTGCGTCTGGCGGACATCCCGTTGCTCGACGGCGCCCCGGAGACGATTGCCGTTGGAATAGTCTCATCATTGCAACCGCAAAACCTTCTCATTGGCCATACCATCAGCAACCGCGATGCGGCTTCGGCACATGCCACCTTCCCGCTGCTGTTTGATCCGCAGACGGCGGGTGGGTTGTTGGCCTCGGTGCCGGCCGAACAGGCTGAGGCGTGTGTTGCCGCGCTGGTCGCCGCGGGCTATGCGCGGGCGGCCGTGATTGCAGCGGTGCATCCGCGTTCCGGCTCGGCCAAGCCGATCGTCGTCGATGTATCGGCTGCCGACCGTGTGATCCAGACACGTCAACCGTGATGCAACATGATATGCTCGCGGCCGCACACGTTGCACCTTTCCAATGTCACATCAAGGGTATTTCGCATGGATGAAACTGCAATCGATCGCGCCGCCATGGGCCGCCTGGCCAAGGCTCTCGATTTCATTTGTGGACCCGGGCACCCCACGACCCTGGCGCTCAAGACGGCGTCGGAGACGGGCACCGAGAAAGACATCAAGGCCGCCCGCACGCTGTTCCTGAGGCTGAAGCCCGCCGATCGCCGTGCGGCGCTGGCCATGATCCAGGATTGATCCGCAGGCTCAGCGTCCCGAGGCGATGCCGCTCAATTCGCTCGCCTCAGCGCCGACGATGTATTTCACCACCTCGTCCATGGAAAACTCCGCAATCGGCCGATTGGCGACGGATTGGCCGGTGCGCAGCACCATGATGCGATCGGCCACCGTGAAGATGTCCTGCAGGCGATGGCTGATGATGATGACAGAAACGCCGGCTTCGCGCAGGCCTCGGATGATATCCAGAACTTTGCCGACTTCCTTCACGGCCAGGCTGGCGGTCGGCTCGTCCATGACGACGACACGCGCCTGGAACGCCACCGCGCGAGCTATGGCAATCGCCTGCTGCTGGCCGCCCGACATGCGTTCGACGTTGGTGCGCAGCGAGGTGATGTTGATTTTCAGCCGGTCGAGCAGGGATCTGGTCTCGCGCTCCATGCGCGGCTCGTCGAGCCACTCGCCCGCACCCGGCACAGCCACACGCGCGTGCTCGCGGCCGAGAAAGACATTGGCGACGACATCGAGGTTCTGCGCCAGCGCCAGGTTCTGATAGATCATCTCGATACCGAGCGCGCGGCTATCCCGCGGCGAGGTGAAATGCATCGGCTGGCCGTCGATCAAAATCTCGCCGCTGTCAGGGCGGTGCACGCCGGTCAGCGTCTTCATCAATGTCGATTTGCCGGCGGCATTATCGCCGACCAGGCCCAGCACCTCGCGGTGGCCCAGCCGCAGATCGACGCCGCGCAGCGCTTGCACCGCGCCGAACGACTTGACGATGCCGCGCATCTCGATCAAGGGGGCCTTGGCGGCCGGAACCATCCCAGTCATCCTCTCTGCCAAGCAGACGTCATGCACAGTAGCAGCCGGCCGCGCCCAGAGAAACATTGCCTGCGCCACAGGTCCCCGCAAGGGCTTTGCCGCCGTGCGCCGGCGCCAACGCGTTGCTCGGCTTCACGGCCGCACGCTGGCGCCCAAGTGCGTGATGGCCGCCTGCACGCCGCCCGACCCATGCGGCACACCGAGGGCCGTAAGGCCCATCTCGATCACGCCGAGCGTGCCGAGCACCATGGGTGCGTTGACGTGTCCCATATGCGCGACGCGGAAAGCCCTGCCGTTCAATGCGCCGATGCCGGTGCCGAGCACGACGCCACAGTGCTCCCGGGCATAGTCGACCAGCGCTTTCACCTCGTGCCGGTGTCCGGGCACCGCGTTCCAGAGCACCGTCGTGATGGAAGCGGCGCGCTCGGCCGGATCGGTGACGCCAAACGACAGCACCTTGCCTTCAGACCAGACGGAAACCGCGCGCTGCGTCGCTTGCGCGAGCAGGCGGTGGCGCTCGAACACACGCTCGAGCCCCTCGGCCAGGATCATGTCGATAGCCTGGCGCAGACCAAACAACAGATGCTCGGGCGGCGTACCGCAATACTTGTGGTAGTGCTCCGCGCCCTCGCGGAAGGTCCAGTCCCAGTAGGGCGTCACCATTCCGGCACGCTGATGCGCGGCAACGGCGCGCTCGCCAGCCGCGATAAATGCGAGCCCCGGCGGCGTCATCAAGCCCTTCTGGGAACCGGCAACCGCAACGTCGACACCCCAGGCGTCCATGTCGAAGGGCATGCAGGCGAGCGATGCAACGACATCGACGAGCAACAGCGCGGGATGGCCGGCGGCGCGCAGGGCCCGCGCAATGGCGGCAATATCGTTCACCACGCCCGATGCCGTGTCGATCTGCACCACCAGGATCGCCTTGATTGCGTGCGCCGTGTCGGCCTCGAGGCGGGCCTCGACCGCGGCAGGCTGCACGGCGCGCGCGTAGTCGCCGGCCAGCACCTCGACCTCGGCGCCGAGCCTGGCCGCCATTTCACCCCAGCCGGCGGCGAACCTGCCGGAGTCGAGCACCAGAACTTTATCGCCGCGCGACAGGACATTGGTCAGTGCCGCTTCCCAGGCACCATGACCATTGGCAGCGTATATGTAGGTGCGCCCGCGTGTGCGAAAGAGCGTGCGCAGATCTTCCAGCAGGCTCGCTGTCAGGTCGACGAGGCTGCCTGCGTAGATGTCCACCGCCGGCCGGTGCATGGCGGCCAGCACCTCGTCGGGCACGGTTGTCGGGCCCGGAATGGACAGGAATTCACGGCCGGCGCGCACGGTCATAAGCTGCTCCGAGGTTGGTCCACGTCGCGTCAAGGGTGGTACGCGCTCAACCTGCCATGCGGCCCGCCGTCCGTCGATCTCAGACAGCTGAAGCTGCGCCACATGCGCGGGGCAGGCTCACGATGGACCAGGCTTTACCTGGGGAAGCAGCGTGACGACCGCGGCGGCATCGAGCTCACTCTTGCCGCCGGCCACCAGCATGCGGAACAGCGACAGCGCCTGGCCGGCCATTGGCATGGCGAGGTGGTGCTCGGCCGCCGCCGCGTTGAGCATTTCCAAATCCTTCAGCACCTGGCGCGCATATCCGCGCGGGGCGAAATCACGCGCGATCATGCGCTCGAACACGAGCGGCAACAGGTTCGAGCCGGCGTGCCCCGACGCCAGCGCCTGCGGAATCCGCGCCGCATCGACGCCATAGGCCTCGGCCAGCCGCAGTGCCTCGGCCATGACGCAGTAGCTGGTCAACACCAGCGTTTGATTGACGAGCTTGGTCGCCTGACCGGCGCCGACAGGTCCCATATGCGTGAAGCGGCCAAGCTGCTCCATGACGGGACGGATCAAGGCGATGGCGTCGGGGTGTCCTCCGGCCATGATGGCGAGCGTGCCGTCCTCGGCGGCTGCCGGACCACCAGACACCGGCGCATCGACGAACGCGATATCATGCCGAAGGTCGCTCGCGCTCGACCGCGACCGCAGGGCCGGCACCGCCTGCAGTGTGCTGCTCATCTCCGTCGTCGAAAGGTCGACGACGACGCGCACGCGTGGATTGGCGCATGCTGCAATGCCGGCGCTGCCCGCGATCACCTCGGCCATGCTATCCGTCGTCGTCACCGAAATCAGGATGAAGTCGGCGCCGCCCGCAACGTCCGCGGCGGAGGTGGCCGCCGTCGCGCCGAGACGCATCGCCGCAGACACCTTCGCTGCGTCAATATCGTGCCCGATGACAGGGTAGCCCAGTGCCACCAGCCGCTTGATGAAGCCCTGGCCCATCAGTCCCAGGCCAATGCAGCCGATGGTCGGTCGCTCTGAGGACATGCCGCTCCTCCCACCTCCGCTTTATTCCGGGCAAGGGAGCAACACCACGAAGACCCAGAACGACAGCTCGTTGCACCTCAGCGTAATTGCCGCGGCATGGCCAGGGAAATATTCGCCCTGCAAAGCGTTCGCGACGCATGGTGTCGGCGGCGAGGCGCAGCGCCGGGAGAGCGCAATGCATGGACCAAAACTGGAGGCATTCACCTGCAGGTCATGACTGCGGCCAGCGACAAACCCCTTGTCATTCGATCGCCAGTTCGGGCAGCCTCTGCCTGGCAGCCCGGTTTCACCGAAGTATCAGGGAATTCTCCGCGATGTCAGACGCAGCGAACATGGCCATGCTGGAGCGCCGGCGCATCGAAGCCGGCATCCTGAAGCACGTCTACTACACCCTCGAGGCCTCGCACGGTATTGATGTTGCCCAGCGCACGATTGCCGATGCCGTGCGCGCGGCGTCCATCGCGCAGGCCCGTGAGCTGGCGTTGGCCGCCGGCGGCAAGACATCGATGCAGACCTTCATCGATCGGCAAGAGCCGTGGCTGCGGGGCGGCTCTCTCGAGATCTCCGTGCAAGAGCAGAGCGACACGCGCTACCGCTATAACGTCACCCGCTGCCGCTACGCCGAGATGTATCGCGACATGGGGCTTGGTGAGATCGGCCACCTGTTGTCGTGCCAGCGCGACGCCACTTTCTGCCAGGGCTACGACAAGAATTTGAAGCTGACGCGGACGCAGACCATCATGCAAGGCGCGACCCACTGCGACTTCGACTACACGTATGACACCGAGGGCAAGACGTGAACCCGGGAGGGCTTTGCTTGGGACTTGAAAGGCGACGTGAATCGACTTGAATCAACGTTGACAAGCCAAGGCCCGCACCCCCACACTCCTATCAAACGAGCTGAAACACACGCGCCGAAGCCGACATCGGGAGAGGAACCATGGGAATTTTGAAATCCGCCGCGACTGCCACAATCGGCCTTGCGGCGATACTCGGCGGCACGACAACCGTCCTCGCTCAAGCCAAGGAAATCAAGGTCGGCGTCATCTACGACCAGACCGGCGCCTTCGCGGCCGGCGGCTCGAAGGCCGCGTCGATCGGCACACAGATCGCCATCGACCTGATCAACGAGAAGGGCGGCGTCGAAGGCTACAAGATCGTGCCCATCAACGCCGACGCCCAGTCGAAAACCGATGTGGCGATCAACGAGGCCGAGCGGCTGCTCAATGACACCAAGGTCGATCTGCTGATGGGCGTCTATTCGTCGGCCCACTGCGTGCCGATGGCCGCCAAGGTCGACGCCGCCAAGAAGTTCATGTGGGCCAATGTTTGCGTCGCCTCCGCCGTATTCAAGGATAAGAACCTGCAATACGTGTTCCGCCCGCAGGTGCATTCGGATCAGTTCGGCGAGGCGTCCTGCACGTTCATCGCCGAGAACGCCAAGGACAAGCTCAAGAAAGAAGTCAAGGACATCAAGGTCGCCATCATCCACGAGGATGGTCCGTATGGCGCCGGCGTGGCCATGGGCAACGAGGCCAAGTGCAAGGAGCTGGGCATCCAGGTGGTCCACAAGGAGGGCTATGCCGCGACCTCGACCGACCTGTCCGCACTGGTTTCGAAGCTGCGCCGCGCCCAGGCCGACGTCATCCTGCACACGGGCTACAACCCGGATATCACGCTGTTCCTGCGCCAATCCAAGGAAGCCGGCCTGAAATGGTTGGCGCTGATCGGGCACGGCGCCGGCTACGGCCAGATCGACAAGTTGATCGAGACCTTCAAGGACGACGTCAACCTGGTCTTCAATGTCGATCCCGTCGCCGCGCAATTGCTGGACGCGAAATCGCTGAAGCCTGGCCTCGGCGATCTGACCGCCGAGATGGTCAAGCGCTACAAGGCGGCTGCCGGCGCCACCGAGGTGCCGCCGCACACCTCGATGGGCTTCAACCAGGCCTGGATCTTCTTCTCGGACGTGCTGCCGCGCGCGATCAAGAAGCACGGTGGCTACAATCCAGAGGCGCTGCGCAAGGCCGCGCTCGAGACCGATATTCCCGAGGGCGGAACGATCCAGGGCTATGGCGTGAAATTCTTCCCCGTCGGGCACAAGATGGCCGGCCAGAACGAGCGCTCATCGCCGGTCGTCATGCAATACCTCAAGGGCGAGACCAAGATCGCCTGGCCGAAGGCGCTGCGCACCATCGACCCGGTACTGCCGCTGCCCGCCGGCCACGCCTATGCGCGGTGAGGGGTCAGCGGCGGGGTCAGGCCCCGCGGGTCCGACCCCATGCTCCAGCGACGTAGGGTGCGATAGCGGAGCGTATCGCACCGCCGCTCTTGCGCCGCCGCAGCGGCCGGTGCAAAACGCCCTCCGCTGCGCTGCGGGCTATTGCACCCTACGGCGTCCTCGCAGACGAGTGCGGAGACCGGCTTGATGTCCCTCCTCGCTGTTTCCGGCTTGACGAAAATGTTCGGCGGCTTCACCGCCGTCAGCAACGTGTCGTTCGAGGTGCGGGAGGGCGAGATTCTCGGCTTGATCGGCCCCAACGGCTCGGGCAAGAGCACCACCTTCAACTGCATCGCCGGCATGTACGCCCCGACCTCGGGCTCGATCCGCCTCGAAGGCGCACAGATTGGCGGGCTCACCGCCAACAAGGTCTGCCACAAGGGGATCGGGCGCACCTATCAGATCCCGCGTCCGTTTCGCAATCTGACGCTGCTCGAGAACGTGGCCCTGTCGGCCTGGTTCGGCCAACAGGGCAAGACCTCGCGGCGCGACTGCTGGCGGCAAGCGGAGCAAGCACTCGCCCTGGTCGGCCTGCCGACCGATGCCAAGTCGACCACCAATGGATTAGGCGCCAGCGCGCTCAAGCAGCTCGAGCTGGCTCGCGCGCTGGCGACGCAGCCTAAACTGCTGCTGGCGGACGAAAGCCTCAACGGCCTCGATCACACCGAGATGGACCAGGCCGCCGACATGCTGCAACGCATCCGCAAGGAGATGGGGATCACCATCGTCTGGGTCGAGCACATCATGGGCGTGCTGATGCGCGTGGTCGACCGCGTCGTCGTACTCGACCACGGCGAGAAGATCTTCGATGGCGCCCCGAAGGCCGCCCAGGCCGACCGGCGCGTCATCGAGGTCTACCTCGGCGCGGATGCGGTGGCATAAGGGCGGATTTCATGCTGGAGCTCGAGGCCATCGATGCAGGCTACAGTGGTTTCCAAGCCCTGTTCGGTGTGTCGATGCGGGTCGAGGCCGGCGAGGCCGTGGCGGTCATCGGCGCCAACGGTGCAGGCAAGACGACATTGCTCAGGGTCATCTCGGGCCTGCTGCCGGCGCAGAGCGGCAACATGCGCATGCAAGGGCAGGATCTGCGCACCACGCCGCCGCACAAGATCATTGGCACCGGCATCGCCCATGTGCCGGAGAGCCGGCGACTGTTTCCCCGCCTGACGGTGGAGGACAATCTGCGCATGGGCGCGTTCATACCGCACGCGCGCGCCAAATTTCCCGAGCGCCTCGATTACGTCTACGGACTGTTCCCACGCCTCAAGGAGCGGCGCCTGCAGCTGGCCGGCACCATGTCGGGCGGCGAGCAGCAGATGTGCGCGATCGGCCGCGCACTGATGAGCGGGCCCAAGCTCGTGCTGCTCGATGAGCCGTCGATGGGACTGGCGCCGGTGATCGTGGCGCAGGTGTTCGATCTGGTCAGGCGCATCCGTTCGGAAGGCTACACCGTGCTGATCGTCGAGCAGAATGTCGCGCAGGTACTGAAGGTCGTCGATCGTGCTTATCTGCTGGAGGTCGGCCGCATCCAAGCCGGCGGTACTGCCGCCGAGCTGGCGGCCAGCGACGACATTCGCAAGGCGTATATGGGGATTTGATCTCCCTCTCCCCATCGCGTCCATGCTCAGCATGGCAAACGCCATGACGCACTTGCGATGGGGAGAGGGTCATGTCGCAGACATGCCTCCGGCATGGGGTGAGGGGCAGCAGGCGAGCGCGGCTCTGGCGAGCACTTACCCGACACTCGCGGCGGCGCTGGACCAAGGCTCGGGACCGCGCCATACTGAATCTGGGAGCAGCACCATGTCCGTGGAGAAGGCCAAGCGCGCAACGTACGCCGATATCGAATCGCTGCCGCCGCACGTCGTCGGCGAGATCGCATTCGGCGTGTTGCACACCCATCCGCGCCCCGCGCCCCGACACGGCAATGCAGCCATCGAGCTTCAGTCGGAACTCGTGGGTCCATTCAGGCGGGGGCGAGGCGGGCCCGGCGGGTGGATATTCCAACCGGAGCCAGAGTTGCGCCTTGGTCCGCATATTGTCGCGCCCGACATCGCCGGCTGGCGTCGCGCACGCCTGCCGCGGCTGCCCGATACGGCCTTCTTCGAGATCGCGCCGGACTGGCTGTGCGAAGTGCTCTCCCCCTCGTCGCAGAGCTTCGATCGCACCGACAAGCTTTCCATCTACGCGTCGTTCGGCGTCCAGCACTGCTGGTACGTCGACCCCGACGCCCGTACGCTCGAGGTGCTGACTCTGCACGGAGGCAAGTGGCTGATCGCTGCCACCTTCAAGGACGCGGATCCCGTCTCGGCGCCACCCTTCGAGGCGCACACGTTCGCCCTCGATCTCCTCTGGCCGGCCGACCTCGTATGATGCGCCCTTCGGCGAGATCGTCGATCGACTCGATCGTCGAGCAGAATGTCGCGCAGGTGTTGAAGGTGGTCGATCGCGCCTATCTGCTGGAGGTCGGCCGCATCCAAGCCGGCGGCACTGCCGCCGAGCTGGCGGCCAGCGACGACATTCGCAAGGCGTATATGGGGATTTGAGCAAGCACTTCCTGCCGATGCGGTGGGAAGGAGACGGGGGACCAATGGACTGCCAACTGGATATCTACTTCGCCGAAGCCCTGCTGAATGGCATCCTTCTGGCTGGCCTGCTGGCGCTGCTGGCCCTCGGCCTCAACCTGGTGTTCGGCGTGATCGACGTCGTCTGGATCTGCTACGCCGAGCTGGTGATGGTCGCCATGTACGGCATTCACTATGCCTACAAGGGCGGCGCGCCGTTCCTGCTGGCCGCCCTGTTCGGCATCCTGATCGGCGCGCTCGCGGGTGCGATACTGCATGTCCTCGTCATCCGGCCAGTGCTCGAAACCCCGCCGATCAACCAGCTGCTCGTCACCGGCGGCGTACTGTTCTTCTTGCAGGCCGTCGCCACCATGGCCTTCGGCGTCGAGTTCAAGAACGTCGGCATCAGTCTGGGGTCGGTCAGCGTCGCCGACATGAGTTTCTCCCGCTCGCGCGTTATCGGCTTCGTCGTCGCCCTGATCGGCATGCTGGCATTATGGCTGTTCCTCACCCGCACCTACATTGGCACCGCCATCCGTGCCATCGCGCAGGACCGCCAGATCATGCCGCTGATGGGCGTCGACAGCAAAATGATCTACCTCGTCACGTCGGCGGTCGGCGGCGGCCTCGCCGGCCTGGCCGCCGCACTGATGGTGCTGAACTACGACATCTACCCGCAGATCGGCCTGCAGTTCGGCCCACTGATCTTCATGATCTGCGTGCTGGGCGGCCTCGGCAACATGATCGGCGGCTTCGTCGCCGCGTTCATCATCAGCCAGTTCATCGCCGTCGGCTCGAGCTGCTTTCACACCGAATGGGGCTATGCGGTCGCGTTCCTGTTCTTCATCGTCGCGATCTTCTTCAAGCCGCAGGGTCTGTTCGGGAGCAAGTCATGAGCGGCCAAATCTCGAGAAACCTGCGGCTCTCGCCGGCGGCAATCGCGGGTCTCGTTGCGGTTGCGTTGCTGCCTCTCGTCGTGCGCGTTTTCTTCGGCGGCTCGGAGAAGTACTATCTGCATCTCTTGATCCAGATCCTGCTGTGGGCCTTCATCTACACCGGCTGGGCACTGATGGGCCGCTTCGGACTGACCTCGCTCGGCCATGGCGCCTTCACCGGCATTGGCGCCTACGTCACCGTGATGCTGTGGAATATCGGCGGCATCTCCCCATGGCTGGGCATTCCGGTCGCGGTCGCGATGTCGACGATCGTCGGCGTGCTGATCGGCTATCCCTGCTTCCGCCTGCGCATCACCGGCCACTATTTCGGGCTGCTGACGCTGGCGCTCACCGAGTTCGTCCGCCTATGCATCGTCGGTCTGCGCGACCATACGGGCGGCTCGCTCGGCACCCAGCCGCGGCGCTATGGCGACGGCATTTCACTGTATGCGATGCAGTTCGAGCCCGATCGCATGCTGTCCTACTACATCGTGTTCGCTCTGTGGCTGTTTGGTCTTTACGTCTGGCGACGTGTCGACCTGAGCATGGACCGTTACGCACTCGATGCGGCGAGCCAGGACGAGGATGCAGCGGCGTCCGTCGGCATTGACGTGACCAAGGAGAAACTCAAGATCACGGCGCTGTCATCGGCGATGTGCGCGCTCGGAGGCGCCATCTTCGGGCAGTATCAGATGTACATCGGACCCGATACGATCGCCGGCCTCGGCACCTCACTGAATATGGTGTTCGCGGTGGTCTCCGGCGGCATGTGGGTGATGCTCGGCCCGACCGTCGGCGCCGTCTTCACGCAGGTGCTCTCCGAGGGCCTGCGCGTCGCCATCCAGAGTTCCGCCGGCCTGAAGAGCCTGCTCGGCTCGGCGGCGCTGGCACTCGACAGCGCCATCTACGGCCTGCTGCTCATTCTCTTCATCATCTACATGCCGAAAGGCATTCTCGGCACACTGCTCGAGTGGTGGCACAAGCGTTGAAGGCTTCCGAGGAGCCCGTCCTCATTATCGTAGTGCTGGCGGTTGGCGACCGTCGATTCCGAACGGCGACTTTACGTTGCCAGGAAATGCCCGTATCGATCCGGGCCGGCTCGTCCGCCACGGTGTGTACGGCGCGCGATGGTGGAAAGCGCTCTAGTCTTTTGTTTGTCGCATTTTCCATGCCAAACCGGTGCCCACTTTGGCGGAAAATGCTCTAGCCCGGCATCGCGGCATCGTTCAATGTCGCGTGGTCGTGTTGCATATCCTGCGGACGTGGTGGAATCGGTAGACACACAGGACTTAAAATCCTGAGACCTCATACGTCGTGCGGGTTCGAGTCCCGCCGTCCGCACCACTCCTGCTGTCGGTCAGGGGATGTTTGCCGGTGGGGCTGCCGGCTCGTCGGCGGGACCGACGAACCTACTGAACAGGCGCCAGGTCCAACGGCCGATGTCGTCCATCAGCACGAACACCGCCGGCACGAAGACGAGGCTCAGCACGGTCGAGGAGATCAGGCCGCCGATCACCGCCACTGCCATCGGCGCGCGGAATTCGCCGCCCGAGCCGACCGCCATGGCCGAAGGCAGCATGCCGCCGACCATGGCGATGGTGGTCATGACGATCGGCCGGGCGCGCTTGCGGCCAGCATCGACGATGGCGTCCAGGCGCGGCGTGCCGCGCGCCATTTCCTCGACGGCGAAATCGACCAGCATGATGGCGTTCTTGGTGACGATGCCCATCAGCATCAGGATGCCGATCACCACCGGCAGGCTGACCGGCATCTGCGTCAGCGACAGTGCGACGATGGCGCCGCCGACCGACAGCGGCAGCGAGAACAGGATGGTGACCGGCTGCAGGAAACTGGAGAACAGCAGCACCAGCACCGCGAACACCATCATCAGGCCCGCCGCCATCGCCTGACCGAAACTCTGGAACACCTCGGCCATGACCTCGGAGTCGCCGAATTGCTTGAGCTCGACGCCGGGGGGCAGCGCATTGGCCGCAGGTAGCGCCTTCACCGCGTCGACCGCCTGGCCAAGCGGCGTGCTGCCGACCAGATCGGCGCCGAGCGTGACGCGCCGCTGCCGGTCATAGCGATCGATGGCGTTGGGCCCTTGCCCCGGCTCGAAGGTGGCCACTGTTGCCAGCGGCACGGTCTGCCCCGACGCGGTCGGCACCCTGAGACTCTCGAGGACCTGCCGATTGGCGCGCGCTTCGGTGGCAAGCTGGACGCGGATCGGTACCTGGCGATTGCCGGCATCGAATTTGGCCAGCGCGGGGCCGACATCGCCGATGGTGGCGATGCGCACGGCTTCGGCGATCGCTTCGGTGGAAATGCCGAGCTTGGCCGCCAGATCGGCACGCGGCACGACGCGCAGCTCCGGCCGCTCCAGTTCCGCTGTCGATACCGCCTGCGACAGGATCGGGATGCGCCGCATCTGCGTGGTGATCTCGGCGGCCGCCCGGTTGACGGCATCGCCGTCGCGGCCGGTGACCACCATCTGGAACTGGCGCTGGCCGTTTTCCTGCAGGAACCAGAAGCGGATGTCCGGCACTTCGGTGAAGTTTACCGCCAGCTGTTGCTTGATCTCGGACTGGCCAAGCTTGCGCTCCGCCTTGGGTACCGTCACGACCACCAGAGTTGCCTTGCGCACCTCGTTGCCAGAGCCCAGGATTCGGCCGCCCGTCACGTACACGGCGCGAATATCCGACCGTTGGCTGACCTTATCGGTCAATGCCGAGGTGACGCGGCGCGTATCCTCCAGTCGCGAGCCCGGCGGCAGCTCGACGCCAACCAGGATGCGGCCCGTATCCTCGGGCGGCAGGAAGCCGGACGGCAAGAGGTAGAAGCTGCCGATCGAGCCGGCAAACACCATAAGCCCCAGAGCCACCGTCTTGATGCGGTGGCGCACCGACCAGGCGACGAGGCGGGTGTAGGCCTTGAGCAGGGGCCCCTCGCGCTCGACGTGGCCGGTGTCGCGCATGAAGTAGGCAGCGAGCATTGGCGTCACCAGGCGCGCCACCAGCAGCGAGAAGAACACGGCTGCGGCCACCACCAGGCCGAACTGCTTGAAATACTGGCCGGCGATGCCACCCATGAAGCTGACGGGCGTGAACACGGCAATGATCGTCATGGTGATGGCGATCACGGCGAGGCCGATCTCGTCCGCGGCTTCCAGCGCGGCGCGGTAGGGCGACTTGCCCAGACGCATGTGGCGCACGATGTTCTCGATCTCGACGATGGCGTCATCGACCAGGATGCCGGTGACGATGGTGATCGCCAGCAGGCTGACCAGATTGAGCGAGAAGCCCATCGCATCCATGGCCCAGAATGCCGGGATGATCGACAGCGGCAGGGCGATGGCGGCGACGACCGTGGCGCGCCAGTCGCGCAGGAACACGAGCACGACGAGAATGGCCAGCACCGCGCCCTCAATCATCGTCTTCATGGTCGAGTGGTAGACGCCCAGCGTGTAGGTGACGGCGGAGTCGATCAGCTTGATCTCGACGTCGCCATGCATCTTGCCGAGAGCGGCAACCTTCTCGGCGACCGCCTCGGAGACGGTCACGTCGCTGGCGCCCTTGGCGCGCGAGATGGCGAAGGCGACCACGGGGCGGCGGTCGAGATCGGCATACTGACGCGGCTCGGTCACGGTATCGCTGACGCTGCCCAGCGCATCGAGCCGCACGGAGCGGCCACCCGGCAGGGCGATCATGGTCTGGGCGAGGTCGGCCACGGAGCGCTTGCCGGCCAGTGTGCGAATTGCCTGCTCGCGCTCGCCGATCTCGCCGCGGCCGCCGGCCAGATCGACATTGGTGGCGCGCAGCTGCCGGTTGACGTCGCCGGCCGTGAGGCCGAGCGCCAGCAGCCGGTCGGGATCGAGCGCGATGCGGATCTCGCGATCGACGCCGCCGATGCGCTCGACCTTGCCGACGCCCTTCACGCCCTGGATAGCGCGCGCCACGGTGTCATCGACAAACCACGACAGCTCCTCCGCCGTCATCCCCGGCGCGCGTGCCGCATAGGTGAGGATCGGCAGGCCCTCGATGTCGAGCCGCTGCGTGATCGGCTCCTCGATGGTGCGCGGCAGCTCGGAGCGGATACGCCCGACGGCGTCCTTGATGTCGTTGACGGAGCGATCGACGGGGGTGCCGAGCTCGAACTGAACGACGGTGGTCGAGCTGCCCTCGACGACGGTCGAATTGATGTGCTTGACGCCGGTGAGACCCGCGACGGCGTCCTCGATCTTTTTCGTCACCTGCGTCTCGAGTTCGGCCGGCGAGGCGCCGGACTGCGCGATCATCACCGAGACGACTGGAATATCGATATTGGGGAAGCGCGTCACCGGCAGCGCGCGGAAGCTGGAGATGCCGAGCGCCACCAGCACCATGAACAGCACCAGCGCCGGCACGGGATGGCGGATCGACCACGCCGAAATGTTCAGACGGTTCATGTTCAGTTAACCTTGCTGACCTTGTCGGCCGCGGCACGGATCGGGCGTACGAGGTCGCCATCGCGCAGGAAGGAGCCTGACTTCGCCACCACCAGTTCGCCCGCCGCGAGCCCGGAGGTGATCTCGATCTGATCAGCCAAGACCAGTCCGACTTTCACGCGACGCGTCTCGACGGCGTCGCCGATGACGACCAGAACCTGCGCACCTTCGGCTGTAAACAGAACAGCAGTTGCAGGCACTGCAAGGCCCTGGCCTGTCGCGACTTCGATCGTGCCGCGGCCAAATGCGCCGATGCGCAATGACCGATTGGCGCCGAGGTATACGCGCACCTTGCCAAGTCGGGTGGCCCGGTCGACCTCCGGCGAAACGAGGCGCACGGCGCCACGCACCGTGCCGGCTCCCGCGATGGTGATGCGGGCCGACTGCCCATCCTCGAGCCGGCCCATGTCGGCTTCAGGCACCTCGGCTTCGAGTTCGATCTCGCCGCCAGCGGCCATGCGGAACATCGGCTCGCCGATCGCCGTCGCCATGCCGCCAAGCCGCGCCGTGCGCCGGCTGACCAGCCCGTCGACTGGCGCACGGATCTCGATGCGGCTGCGCCGCCAGCTGATCTCGCGACGCTGGGCCATGCTCAAGGCGCGCTCGGCCTCGGCCAGTTTCAGGCCATCGTGCGCGGCCGCGAGCTGGGCTGCGGCCGTGCGGGCGGCGGCCTCACGTTGATCGTAGACGGCGTCGGAGACAACGCCGGACTTCTTCAAGGGCTGGGCACGCTCGAAGCTGGCCTGGGCTTCCGCCAACCGTGCCTCGGCTTGCGCAATCTGACTTTGAGCCTGCGCGATGGCAGCGGCCGTGCGCGCCAATGCAGCCTCGTTCTGTGCGAGCTGGGACTCCAACGTCTCCTGCTCGAGGCGCGCCAGGATCTGGCCCTTGCTCACGCTGTCGCCCTCCTCGGCACCGAGCTCGACGATACGCAGCCCTTCGACCTCCGGGGCGACGAGGAACTCGTTGCGTGCCACCAGCGAGCCGTTCACCAGAACGCTGTCGACGAAGCGCGACGATGTGGCGGCGGTCACGGTGACCGCCGGCAGCAGCGCGCCGGACTTGGCGGCATCCTTGGCCGGCTTGGCTTGCTGAACGATGGACGGTCCGGCCTGGGGTTTTGGCGACAGATAGCCCATCACATAGGCGCCGCTTGCCAGCAGAGCCAAGCTTGCGGCAACAATGACAACTGGCCGCTTCATGCCGCGCCCTCCGACTGCCGATCAGCATACGCAACAGGCGTGCCAGCCGCCGCCGAACTCGTCGGATTGAGCAGCAGGCCGACCAAATTCATGACTGCCGGCATTAATGCCTTGGCATCGAAATTCGGGTCGATGGCACGCCGCCAGAACAGTCCGTCGCCAATCACGGCGATCAGTTGCGCCAGTTGCCGCGTGTCGACCGATGGCTCGATCCGGCCTTGCTGCCGCGCCCGGGTGAACAGCGCCTCGAAGCTCTCCAGGCAAAAACGATCGACCGAGCGGAACATCTCGCCGACGGCTTCGTTGCGGGTCGATTCGCAGCCGATCTCGATGCATAACAGCCGCTTGTGACGCGGTTCCTCGACGGCATAGTGCTCACCCAGCGCACCCAGTGCCGCCAACAGGTCGGGCGCGGCGGCCAGATCCTTCAGTTGGTCAGCCAACTTCGAGCGATTGCGCTCGGCGATGCCGGCGATCAGGTCCTCCTTGGAACTGAAATAGATATAGAACGCACCCGCGCTGACGTCGGCTTCGGTGCAGATGTCCTGCATCGTCGTGCGGTGGAAGCCGGCGCGGGCAAAGCACAGCTCCGCCGCGTCGAGAATGTTCTCGCGCCGGGCGCGCTGGGTATCGGGTTTCAGCTTGGGCATCGGAGTTCAGTCGCCTCTACGTCCTGAAAGGTGCGCCATCGTCGTGCAGCGCACTAAGAAAACGAATACTCACTCGTTTTGCAGGACGGCATTGAGCGAGTCAAGAAGAATGTTCATTCTTTTTACATGCGACCCATGGGCCGGCTGGATCCTGCAAGCTGCTTCGGCGCATTTGGGAGACGACAGGGACGCCAGCGACACGTGCCACGGCCCCTCACTCCTGCAGGACCCTTCCTGCCGGTCCCTTCTTGCAGAACCCTTGCCACCGCGATCGAAGTCAGGGCTCTGCCGGTCTCCCGCGGCATGGCCCGCCGGCAGGGCCGGCAACGCCACCTGCCTGCCATCGTTTCACCACTGCTGACACGAGCCATGGAGACGGTCATGTGCGGATCGCGCCTTAATATTTGCGGCGCACTCGTGCACGACGAGGCGAATGAGCCATAGTCGCAATTCCGCAAATTTTATCATCGCCAGGCGATTGTCAGTTTCCAGCACGAAATCGTGTCTTTATGGAGCAACGCTACGACGATTTTTTATGATCAATATCGGCGCTCTTCATTTACCAAAAAAACGACGCATGCCGGGAAAGCATTCATAGAGGGCAACAGACAACACTCGCCGGCGAACCGGGGAGTGGCTTGCCATGGCGATTTGGTCTGCAAACGAACAGTTGATGCTGGAGCTGGTCAACCGGGCTCGCCTGGATCCGCTCGGCGAGGCCGCGCGCTTCGGCATCGATCTCAACCAGGGGTTGGCCCCAGGCACGCTGAGCAGTGCGTCGCTGCAGCCCCTGGCGCCCAACGGCCTGCTCAACGAATCGGCGCGCGCGCACAGCCAGTGGATGCTCGACACCGATATCTTCTCGCACACCGGCGCCGGCGGCTCCAGTCCCGGCGACCGGATGGGGGCCGCCGGCTACCAGTTTACCGGCGCATGGTCCTGGGGCGAGAACATTGCCTGGCAGGGCACGACGGGCGCCTATGTCGAAAGCGACTTTGTCATCGCCGAACATCAGAATCTTTTCCTCAGTTCTGGCCACCGCGAAAATATCCTGAATGGCTATTTCCGCGAAGTCGGCATCGGCATTCAGACAGGAGAGTTCAGCGGCTATAACACGCTGATGTCGACGCAGAATTTTGCTACGTCTGGCACTGGCTCATTCATCACCGGGGTTGCTTATAACGACAGCGATAACGATGCGTTTTATGACATTGGCGAAGCCCGCGCCGGGGTCGCCGTTGCCACCTCGGTAGGAGGCGTCATTGACGGGACCACGTCGGCTGCGGCGGGCGGCTACGCCGTGGCGATTGCCAACGGCATGGCCACCGTGACCTTCAGTGGCGGCGGCCTGGCGGCGACCTACACCGCCACCGTCGATGCGACGGCCGGCAACGTCAAGGTCGACCTCGTCAACGGTTTCAGGATCGACACGTCAGCCACGACCACGCTGGGCGGCGCCAATGCTTTCAATGCCAAGTTGCTCGGCGCCGCCGCCCTCAACCTGACTGGCAACAACGCCGCCAATGCACTCGTCGGCAACAAGTCCAACAATATTCTCGACGGTCTCGGCGGCAACGACAATATCCAGGGTGGCGCCGGCAACGATCAGTTGAGAGGCGGACTTGGCAATGACATCTTGGCCGGCGGCATCGGCAACGACGGCCTGGTTGGGCAGGGTGGCAACGACACTTTGCGAGGCGATGGCGGCAACGACGCGCTCAATGGCGCCAGTGGCAATGACACGATGTGGGGCGGCGTCGGCAAGGACGTCTTCGTCTTCAATTCCGCACTGGTTGCTGCCAACGTCGACCAGCTGGCTGATTTCGTCGCCGTCGATGACACGATCCGGCTCGACGACCTGGTTTTCACCGGACTTGTCGTCGGCGCCACCTTGGCAGCGGCAGCCTTCACCGCCGGGCCATCGGCCACAACGGCCGATCACCGCATCATTCATGATCTGGCGACGGGTTCGCTGTATTACGACGGCGATGGCAATGGCGCTGCCCTCCAGGTCAAATTCGCCACGCTCACACCCAATATCGCCCTGACGGCGGCGGACTTCCAGGTTGTTTGACCGACGCCCCACCTGAGCACTTGGCCAGCGGCCACGGCATTCAGGATCGATGGCTGTGCGGCACCGTGCCGCTCACGCGTACTTTGCCAGTCCGGCGCATCACCCCCGCATGACTGCAAGGCCCAGCGCGGCAGGCATGGGGTTGCCGCAGGGACGCCGGCTGGGACCGGCTGTTCGCGGCAAATCGCCAATCGCGAGCATGCAAGATCACCGCCGCGCCGCAACGTCGCGCGGGGAAAACACAGCCTGGATGGGTGCGGACCGTCTGTTGCCCATTGACTCGCCGCAAACCAAGCCTGCCAATTCCACCTCTCAATGAGCGATTTAGGAGATCATTATGGCCGACGCCCCTGCCCCCGGTTTCAATACGCTCGCGGTTCACGCCGGCGCCGCCCCCGATCCCTCGACGGGCGCCCGCATCACGCCGATTTATCAGACGACGGCCTACGTTTTCAATGACGCCGACCACGCCGCATCCCTGTTCGGGCTGGAAGCGTTCGGCAACATCTACACGCGCATCGGCGGCCCGACCCAATCGGTGCTGGAGGCGCGCGTTGCCGCACTCGAAGGCGGCACGGCGGCGCTGGCGGTGGCCTCCGGTCATGCCGCGCAGTTCCTGGTGTTTCACACGCTCATGGAGCCTGGCGACGAGTTCGTCGCCGGCCGTCAGCTCTACGGCGGCTCCATCAATCAGTTCAATCACAGTTTCAAGAAGTTCAACTGGAACGTCGCTTGGGCGGATTCGACCGACCCGGAGTCTTTCGCCAAGGCGGTGACGCCCAAGACCAAGGCAATCTTTTGCGAGTCGATCGCCAACCCGGGTGGCGTCGTCGTCGACCTGCCGGCCATTGCCGCCATCGCCAAGACGGCCGGCGTGCCGTTCATCGTCGACAACACGATGGCCACGCCCTACCTGTGCCGGCCCAAGGATCACGGCGCCGACATCGTCGTGCACTCGCTGACCAAGTTCATGGGCGGACACGGCAACTCGATCGGCGGCGCCCTCGTCGATTGCGGCACCTACGACTGGCTCGGCTCCAGGCACCGCTACAAGACGCTGGTCGAGCCGAACCCGTCCTACAACGGCATGAGGCTCGCCGAAACGTTCGGCAACTTCGCCTTCGCCATCGCCGCCCGCGTCATGGGCCTGCGCGACATGGGCCCGGCGATCGCACCGATGAACGCGTTCCTGATCCTGACCGGCATCGAGACTTTGCCCCTGCGCATGCAGCGCCATTGCGACAACGCGCTGGCCACGGCGCAGGTTCTCAACAAGCACCCCAAGGTCGCCTGGGTCAGCTACGCCGGCCTGCCCGGCAACGCCTACAACGCCATGCAGAAGAAGATCTGCCCGAAGGGCGCCGGCGCCGTCTTCACCTTCGGGCTGAAGGGCGGCTACGACGCCGGCGTCAAGCTCGTCTCTGGGCTGAAGCTGTTCTCACACCTCGCCAATATCGGTGACACCAGGAGCCTGGTCATCCACCCGGCGTCCACCACGCACCGCCAGCTCACCGACGCCCAGAAGATCGCGGCCGGCGCCGGCCCCGATGTCGTCCGCCTCTCGGTCGGCATCGAGGATGTCGCCGACATCATCGCCGACCTGGAGCAGGCGTTGGCTGGGGTGTGAAGATTGCGGGTTGTCTGACAGTCTGTCAGACAACCCGATAACGCACTCCCCATCAAATCCTGTAAAACGTCGCCGCCGTATCGTGGAAAAATTTCTTCTGCTCGGGCTCGGGGTGGCGGGACATGATCTGTTTGCAACCGGCGATCAGGTCGTCGTACTTGGCCCACAGTTTCTCCAGCGGGAAGTTCGAGCCGTAGAAGGCGCGATTCGCCCCGAACTGCTGCATGATGTGATCGAGCATGATGGTCATGTGCGGCACGTCGCACTTGCCCGCGAAGAAATTCAGCCCCGAGCATTTGATCGTCACGTTCTTGCACGGCGCCAGCAGGTTCATGCCGTCCTTCCACGCCTTCACCATCTGCGGGTCGTCGGCGGTCAGCATGCCGCCGTGCACCAGGCAGAAACCAATTTTCGGGTGGTTGTTCGCCAGCTCGGCGAAATGCTCGAACTGATGCGCGAAGCCCTGCAGCTCGAAGTGCAGATCATGCTTTTCCAGCGACGCGATGCCCTGCTGGAATTTGTCGGTCAGGCAGAGGTCGCCGCGATTGGTGCGGCAGCGCAGGGGATCGCCCTCCCAGAAGTGCAACTGATGGCGCACGCCGCGCACATTCTTGTAGCGCCTATGGCCGGCCAACACCTCCTCCAGGCCGGGCTCGTCCATGCGCGCATCGCCGACGATGGCATGCGGGAAACCGGCGCGATCGGCCACCGACTGCAGCCACTTGCTCTCGTCGACCGGGCGTGAGGCATCATAGTTGGCCTGCACATGCACCGATTTGATCACATTGTTGTCGCCAAAGTCTTTGATCAGATCCTCGACCAGATAGTCCTGGCGCAGCGGCTGATAGTTGGAGCCGTACATCTTTGGGCTGATCGGCGCCGTCAGCCAGGGATAGTTCTTCCATTCCCAGACGTGGTGATGGCTGTCGATGACAGGGCCGTTGTAGATGGTGGCCATGGGGCGCTCCTCGATTGCTTGTTTGCTGGGATTGCTTGTTCGCCGAGATGTGATGGCGCGCATCTTCGCATAGGCCGAGCCTGTCGTGTAGATGCGTGGCCCGGCATACTGGCGCGCGCAGGCGGCGTTGCGGCCTCACCCGATCGTGTCTCGCCTTCGCCGCGATGGCCGGCTATGCGCAATGAACCGGGCAAAACCGGCGAACGGGAGGCCGCATTGGGCGAGGGATCTGGCGCAGGCGAAACACAGCCGTGGGGCCTGATGGCGCTGGCCGTGATGCTGGTCGGGCTCGCGGCCGTGGCCCTGCTGGCGCTGCAGCATCGCGCCATCCCTGCCTTCGTCCTCGTCCACGCGGTGCATGCGCTGGTTTACGGCGCCGCGGTTTGGATGGTGGTGCGTGCGCAGGGGCTTGCCCCCCAACCCCTCCCCGCATGCGGGAGGAGGGTACCGGGCCTGCTCTTCCTCATCCTCGCCGCCGCCGTGCTGATGCGGCTGATCGCCGTCGCCGCGCCACCGGCGCTGACCAGCGATGCCTATCGTTATGTCTGGGATGGCCGCGTGCAGGCGGCGGGCATCAATCCGTACCTGCACATTCCCACTGCCCCCGAACTCGCCGCGCTGCGCGACACGACGATTTATCCCAACATCAACCGCGCCGACACGCATCCGACCATCTACCCGCCGGTCGCCGAAATGCTGTTTTTTGTCGGCACGCGACTCATCGACGGCATCCGTGGTCTGCAGATCCTGATGCTGATCATCGATCTCGTGACGATCTGGGCGATCTGTCGATGGCTCGCGGCCTGCGGCCGGCCGCGATCGTGGGTGCTGATCTACGCCTGGCATCCGCTGCCACTGTGGGAGTTTGCGGGCATGGCGCATGTCGACGGCGCCGGCGTGATGTTCCTGTCGCTTGCGCTGCTGGCCGGACAGGCAGGGCGGCAGGGCCTCGCCGGGGCGGCGTTCGCGCTCGCGGGACTGGTGAAGTATCATTACGTCCTGCTGCTGCCAGCCGTCTGGCGCCGTTGCGGCTGGCGGCTGCCGCTGGTCTTGGCGCTGGTGGCGCTCGCCTGCGTTGCGCCATATGTGTCGGCTGGCCCCAGACCGCTCGGCTCGCTGCTGGCCCATCTCAACGAGGAAGGCTACAGCGACGGGCATGGCTTCTATCTCCTCAGCCTCTTCATCCATTTCGGGCTGCCGCATCCCTCGGCGATGGCCTATGCCGTTATCGCGGCACTGATCCTCCTTGGCCTGAGCGTGGTGATTGCCTGGCAGCGCACAACCGATGTCATCGCGCCCGAGCACCTGTTATGGCTGATCGCGGCGTTCTTGTTTCTGGTCTCGCCGCACTATCCTTGGTACTACGCGCTGGTTCTTCCCGTGCTGTGCCGGCAATTCTCCTGGCCGATGCTGTGGGTGACACTGGCCATTTCGGGGCTTTATCTGGAGGCGCCGGATGGGCTGCTCGAGCCCTACACACGTTTCAAAGTGCTGACGATCACGTTCGGCGGCTGTGCCGTGCTGGCCCTGGCAGCCTGGCTGTGGCGCGCTCGCATGGCGAAGCCAGCGTTGACCTGAACGCTGGACCGGCGCTGGTGCTGGGGGCCGCGGGCCGGTATTACTCCGCGGCTTCGGGGGCAACGCGACCTGCCGCGGCAGCCTCGCTCTCGGCTTTCTTCAAGTCCTCGAGCGTCGGCATCGCAACCGTGCTGTAGCCGCAGTCGGCAAAGTGCACTTCGCCGGTGACGGCGCCCGATAGCTGCGACAACAGATAAAGGGCCGAGCCGCCCACTTCGTCCAGCGTCGGCGTGCGCCGCAATGGCGAATGGTCACGCTGGTAATTGAAGATCGCGCGTGCGTCCGAGACGCCGGCGCCGGCGAGGGTCCGCATGGGACCTGCCGAGAGCGCGTTGACGCGAACGCCTTGCGGTCCGAGGTCCGCGGCTAGGTAGCGCACCGACGCTTCGAGTGCAGCCTTGGCCACGCCCATCACGTTGTAGGACGGCACCCAGCGCGTCGCGCCGCCATAGGTCAGCGTCAGCAAAGACCCGCCATCGGGCATCAGTTCGGCCGCCCGCTTGGCGATCTCGGTAAATGAAAAGCACGAGATCACCATGGTGTTGGTGAAATTATCCCGAGACGTGTCCGCATAGCGCCCCGACAGCTCGCGCCGGTCGGAGAAGGCCAGCGCATGGACAACAAAATCCAGAGAACCCCATTCCTTCTTGATCTGCGCAAAGACGTTGTCGACACTGGCCAGATCGACCACGTCGCAGGGCACGATCACCTTGGCGCCAACCGACGTTGCCAGCGGCACGGCACGCCGGCCAAATGCATCACCCTGATAGGTGAACGCCAGTTCCGCGCCGTGGGCCGCAAGCATGCGCGCAATCCCCCAGGCGATCGACCGGTCATTGGCGACACCCATGATGAGTCCGCGCTTGCCAGCCATGATTGGGCCGGGCTTGGCCATTGCCGTATCGTTCATGCGAGTTCCTCGATTGACACTATGGGCGCGCTAGTGCCCGCCATCACATATGGCTGGTACTGGCCTTTCTTGTAAGTACTCGATTGCCGCTGTTTTTCGAGCCAATGACGTGGGCGCCAATGGCGCTGCCTGGACGCACACGATCATGGATGATCAACCATCTACACGGCGCAGGATCAGGGTGGCATTGGTCCCGCCAAAACCGAAACTGTTCGACATCACACAGTCAAGGTCGACGCCATCGCGGCGCTGCCGTACGATCGGCATGTCCGCGAATGCTGGATCGATCTCCTCGATATTAGCGCTGGCGCAGATGAAACCATTGTTCATCATCAGCAGCGAGAAGATGGCCTCCTGGACGCCGATCGCACCAAGCGAATGGCCGGTCAAAGACTTGGTCGCCGCGATCGCCGGGATTTCCTTGCCGAAGACCTCGCGGATCGCTTCGATTTCCTTGGCATCTCCAACCGGAGTGGCCGTCGCATGCGGGTTGATATAGTCGACCTTGCCGCCTATGCCTTTGCCCGCAAGACCTTGCATCGCCTGGCGCATGCAGCGCACGGCGCCCTCGCCCGAAGGGGCGACCATGTCGTGGCCGTCCGACGTGGCGCCGTAGCCGACCACCTCACCGTAGATTTTCGCGCCCCGCCCTTTAGCGTGCTCCAACTCCTCGAGCACCACCACGCCAGCGCCACCGGCGATCACGAAGCCATCGCGATTCTTGTCATAGGCCCGACTGGCCGTACCCGGCTTATCGTTGTAGTGCGAGGACATGGCGCCCATGCCGTCGAACAGCACCGACAGCGTCCAGTCCAACTCCTCGCAACCGCCCGCGAACATGACGTCCTGCTTGCCCCATTGGATCAACTCGGAAGCATTGCCAATACAATGCGCCGACGTCGAGCAGGCCGACGAGATCGTGTAGTTGACGCCCTTGATCTGGAAAGCTGTGGCAAGCACGCCGGAGGGGCCGGAGCACATACCTTTCGGCACCTCGAACGGGCCAACTTTTTTCGGTCCGCCCTGGCGCGTCGTGTCCGCCGACCAAACAATGGCGCGCGTGGACGGCCCGCCCGACCCCATGATGATGCCGGTACGCTCATGGCTCACCGTCTTGGCTTCCAGTCCGGAGTCGCGGATCGCCTGGTCCATCGCGATCCAGTTCCAGCCGACGCCGGCTTCCATGAAGCGCCTGGGCTTGCGCGGCACAATTGCTTCCCAGTCGAGCTTGGGCTCGCCGTGCACCTGGCAGCGGAAGCCAAGCTCGGCATACTTGTCGGCGCGCACGATGCCCGACTTGCCTTCGCGCAGCGAGGCGAGCACCTCCTGGGTCGTATTCCCAATCGAGGAAACAATCCCCATCCCGGTGACGACCACTCGTCTCATCGCGAAACCTCTTCCCTTGACCCTGTCAGAGCAGTCGACATCTTCATGGCATTGCCGGGGCACCCATCGCGCCCGGTTTCATCAGCGCACTGTTGCCGGGGTGTCTTCCGCCTGCTTCAGCAGCACACGCAGGTCACTCGCGGTGTAGATCACGTCGCCATCGGCTTTGAGCACGCCATCGGCCTCCGCAAGCTTCAGCTTGCGCGCAATGACGCGCTTGATGTCGATGACATACTCCAGCCGCCTGACCTGGGGCGTGACCTCTCGCATGAACTTGACATCGCCCACGCCCGATGCCCGTCCCTGTCCGGTGAGACCGAGCCAGCCGAGAAAGAACCCCGTGAGCTGCCAAAGGGCGTCGAGGCCGAGGCACCCCGGCATCACGGGGTCGCCCTCGAAGTGGCACTTGAACAGCCAGTCGAGCCGTGGATTGCCCGCCACCGCCAGCTCGGCAACGATCTGGCCCTTGTTGTGCGCGCCACCACTATCGGAGATGGAGGCAATGCGGTCGAACATCAGCATAGGTGGCAGCGGCAACTGCGCATTGCCAAGTCCAAACAGCTGGCCGCGCCCGCAGGCCAGCAAATCATCGTATTCGTAGCTCGATCGCCGCTCAGCCATGGCCAGGTTACGCTTCCCGTCTCGATCCAACCGAACTGCCCCCAGCGGGGGCCCGGCATGCGCTTCTGCACTCTCGGCGAAGTCCTAACACACACTGGCACAACAACGAAAGGCACACCGCGCCGAGATCGACGCCAGAACCATGGAAGTGGCGCACGAGGCGCTGCGGCGGCGGCGGGGCTAGAGCACGGATTGTCGCCAAGCCCGCTAATTGTTTTACTGGCGTTTCGGTGTCTGCTAGCGTCGGCGGTGGCGAGGCAGCGGCGCACGGAGTCGTGTGGCTTGGTTGCCTTGGCGGGGAACGGGGAGCGTGACGCGCGCATGGACTATTTCATCCAGCAGCTCGTCAATGGACTGACGCTTGGCTCGATCTACGGACTGATCGCCATCGGCTACACAATGGTGTTCGGCATCATCGGCATGGTCAACTTCGCGCACGGCGACGTCTTCATGCTGTCGACGTTCGTCGCCTTGATCGCCTTTCTCATCTTGACGCAGGTGCTTGGCATGAGTTCGCTGTTCCTGGCGCTGCTGATCGTGCTCATCGTCGGCATGGCCATCACGTCGCTGTGGAGCTGGGCCATCGAGCGCATCGCCTACCGGCCGCTGCGCGGCTCTTTTCGCCTGGCGCCGTTGATCTCGGCCATCGGCATGTCGATCTTTCTGATGAATTTCGTGCAGGTCGTGCAGGGCCCGAACAACAAGCCGTTGCCGCCGATCCTCAATGACGTGTTCACGGTGCCGATCGGCGCCGGCGGCACAGTGACGCTGTCGCTGAAGCAAATTCTGATTTTCACGGTGACATTTGTGCTGCTTGCCGGCTTCTGGTTTTTGGTGCAACGCACCTCGTTTGGCCGATCGCAGCGCGCTTGCGAGCAGGATCGCAAGATGGCGGCGCTACTCGGCGTCGACGTCGATCGGACAGTGTCGCTGACGTTCGTCATCGGTGCCGCGCTGGCCGCGGTGGCAGGGGTGATGTACATGGTCCACTACGGCGTCGTCAGCTTCGCCGATGGCTTCGTGCCCGGGGTCAAGGCCTTCACGGCGGCCGTCCTGGGTGGCATCGGCTCGTTGCCCGGCGCGGTGATCGGCGGCTTGCTGATCGGCCTGATCGAAACCATGTGGTCGGCCTATTTCTCCATCGACTACAAGGACGTGGCGGCTTTCTCCATCCTCGCCGTGACGTTGATCTTCTTGCCATCCGGCATTCTCGGGCGGCCAGAGGTCGAGAAGGTGTGAACTGATGAGCCGGGTGGGGATCGTGACTGTCGACACCACCGCCGCGCGCATCGCCGCCGCAGTCAAGGATGCCGGCCTGCTGGCGCTTCTGACCTTCGGTCTCAGCGTACCGATCATTGCCCTGAGAACCGAACAGGATTCGTCCAACCAGCTGATCCTGATGCCGCAGTGGGACACGGTTGCCATCCTGACAGGGTTGGCTTTCGGCGGCCGGCTTTTCTACCTGGTGATGCAATGGCTGCGCTCCCGACATCCGCGAGCGCCGGCCGCCGGCTGGGTGCCGAGCCAACGCCAATCCCGCGTGCTCGGCCTGGCCGGCCTCGGCCTGCTGATTGTCTATCCCTGGATCGCATTGGGCTTTGGCGGCGGCTCCGGCGCCGTCAAATGGATCGACAACTTCGGCATCCAGATTCTGATCTACGTCATGCTGGGCTGGGGCCTCAACATCGTCGTCGGCCTCGCCGGCCTGCTCGATCTCGGCTACGTGGCATTCTACGCGGTCGGCGCTTACACCTCGGCGCTGCTGGCCAAGAATTTCGGCCTGTCGTTCTGGCTCTGCCTGCCGCTGGCCGGCATACTGGCCGCGTTATGGGGCGTACTTCTTGGCTTTCCGGTCTTGCGCCTGAGGGGCGACTATCTCGCCATCGTCACGCTGGCATTCGGCGAGATCATCCGACTGGTGCTGATCAACTGGGTCGACGTTACCGGCGGCTACGCCGGCATTGCCGGCATTCCGCGTCCGTCCTTCTTCGGCATACCATTCAATGCGACGGAAGAAGGATTTGCCGCCCGCTTCGGCTTGGAGTTCTCGCCGATCTATCGCACGGTCTTCCTGTTCTATGTCATCCTTGCGCTGGCGCTGCTCACCAGCTGGGTGACGATCAGGCTGCGCCGGCTGCCGGTCGGGCGCGCCTGGGAGGCACTGCGGGAAGACGAGATCGCCTGCCGCTCGCTGGGCATCAATACGGTCACCACCAAGCTGACCGCCTTCGCCATCGGCGCCATGTTCGGCGGCTTTGCCGGCGCCTTCTTCGCGGCCCGCCAGGGGTTCATCTCGCCGGAATCGTTCGTGTTCATGGAAAGCGCGATCATTCTGGCCATCGTCGTGCTCGGCGGCATGGGCAGCCAGCTCGGCGTCGCCATTGCCGCAGTGGCGATGATCGGCGGCACCGAGATTCTGCGCGAACTCGATTTGCTGAAACGCATCTTCGGCGAGTCGTTCGACCCGACACAATATCGCATGCTGATCTTTGGCCTCGCCATGGTCGTCATCATGATCTGGCGGCCACGCGGCCTGATCTCGCGGCGCGAGCCGTCTATTTTCCTCGAGGAGCGCAAGCCGGTGGCGGGCAGCCTGGTCCGGGAGGGACATGGCTGATGGGCGCGAAGGACGCAGCCGTACCGCTGCTGAGCGTCGAGCATCTATCGATGCGATTCGGCGGGCTCGTTGCCATCAACGATCTGACGTTCAATGCCCACCGCGGCGAGATCACGGCGCTGATCGGCCCGAATGGCGCCGGCAAGACCACCGTATTCAACTGCATTACCGGGTTCTACAAGCCGACGAGCGGGCGGATCGCCCTGTGCCATGGCAAGCCCGCCAGCGAGGCCGCCGTTGAACGCCTGACGGGCTCGGGGGCGCGCCTATCGCGCCATGGCGGCGAGGCGTTGTTTCTGCTCGAGCGCATGCCGGATCACGAGATTGCGGCTTCGGCCCGCGTCGCACGCACCTTCCAGAACATCCGGCTGTTCCAGGGCATGACGGTGCTGGAAAACCTGATGGTCGCCCAGCACAACGCGCTGATGCTGGCGTCTGGCTGGAGCCTGCTCGGGCTGTTCGGCGCGGCCAGCTATCAGCGCGCCGAGCAGGCGGCGGTGCTGCGCGCACGCCAGTGGCTGCAGGTGATTGACCTGGAGGCGCGCGCCGACGATCCCGCCGGCGATCTGGCCTATGGCGATCAGCGCCGGCTCGAGATCGTCAGGGCGATGTGCACGGAGCCGGTGCTGCTCTGCCTCGATGAACCGGCCGCCGGCCTCAATCCGCGTGAGTCGGCCGAACTCAACCGCCTGCTGCGCGTCATCCGCGACCAGCATGCCACGTCAATTCTGCTGATCGAGCATGACATGTCGGTGGTCATGGAGATCTCGGACCATGTCGTCGTCCTCGAATATGGCATCAAGATTTCCGATGGCGACCCGGAATTCGTGCGCAACGATCCCAAGGTGATTGCCGCTTATCTCGGCGTCGAAGATACCGAGGTGGCGGGGGCGGCTACGGGGATCGGAGCATGAGCGCGCCCCTTCTCAGCCTGAGTGGCGTCAAGGCCTACTATGGCAACATCATCGCCCTGCGCGGCATCGACCTCGAAGTTCACGCTGGCGAAATCGTGGCGCTGATCGGCGCCAACGGTGCCGGCAAGTCGACGCTGATGATGACCATCTTTGGCACTCCCCGGGCACGCGAAGGCCGAATCGTCTTCGAGGGCGAGGATATCACCGGGCGCCAGCCGCACGAGATCGCGCGCCGCCGGATTGCACAGACGCCGGAAGGGCGCCGCATTTTTCCGCGCATGAGCGTTCTGGAAAACCTGCAGATGGGCGCCGAGATCGACGGACGCGCGCATTTTCAGGAAGATCTCGCGCGCGTCTTCACGATGTTTCCTCGCCTGAAGGAACGGCTGCACCAGCGCGGTGGCACGCTGTCGGGCGGCGAGCAGCAGATGCTGGCGATTGCGCGCGCGCTGATGAGCCGGCCGAAGCTGCTGCTGCTCGATGAGCCCTCGCTCGGGCTGGCGCCACTGATCGTCAAGCAGATCTTTGCAGTGCTCAAGGAGCTGAACGAGCGCGAGCGGCTGACCATCTTCCTGGTCGAGCAGAATGCATTCCACGCGCTGCGCCTGGCCCATCGCGCCTACGTCATGGTCAACGGGCTCGTGACAATGACAGGCAGCGGATCGGAGCTGCTGGCGCGACCCGAGGTCCGCGCCGCCTACCTGGAAGGTGGACGGGGATAGCAACGCGGCCGGTTATTTGCCCAGCACCGGCTTGCCGACGATCGATATCGTCATCCGCTCGGGCCGCAGCAGCCGGGTTGCGACGCGGCTCACATCGTTGACCGTCACGCGCGCGATGGCTTGCCGGCGGCGCTCGAATTCAGTGGGACCGTGGCCATCGAGCCAGACGCCGAGCAGCGCGTCGGCGAGACTGGCGCTGCCGTCGAAACCGAGCAGGAAGGAGCCGGTCAGATAGCTCTTGGCGTTGTCGACCTCGTCGGCGCGCGCGCCGCTGGCCGCCATGCGTTTCAATTCGTGATCGATGACGCCGAGCACCTCGGCCAAAGCCTCGTTACGGGTGGTGAACTGGCCGAGCATGAGGGCGATCGTGGTATCGGACACCAGCGAGGTGCGGATCGAGTAGACGAGGCCCCGCTTGACGCGCGCCTCCTCGACGAGGCGGGCGTCGAAATCACCGCTGCCCATGATGTGGTTCAAGACCAGCGCCGCCGCATGATCGGGATCGGTACTCGGGATTGCCGGCAGGCCGAACACGGCGGCCGACAGCGGCTGCTCCCTTTCGATCACGCTGCGCTGGCCCTGCGGCGTCGGCTCGGTCATCGGCACGTCGGCGATCGCACCCGCGGCCGGCAGGGCGCCGAACGTCTTGTCGAGCAGTGCGACCGCCCCGGCTTCGCTGATATTTCCGACCAGGACAACCCGCAGCCGTTCCCTGGCCAGCAGTCGTTTGTGATGGGCCACGAGGTCGTCCCGACCGATGCCGGCGAGCCCCGCGGCGGTACCCGTCGCCGGGCGGCTGTAGGCATGACCGGCGAAGGCAACACGATACCAGTTGTCCAACGCCTGCGTGGCCGGATCGTTACTGTTGATGGCGAGCCGGGCGACGAGTTGCTGGCGAACACGAACGATCGCGGCGTCTTCAAAGCGCGGCGACAGCAGGGCGATGCGCAGGAGATCCGTGGATTGCGCCAGGTTCTTCTCGAGCGTCACGATGCCTCCGGAGGTGCGATCGCGCGCGCTCGAGAAGCTGAGCTGCGCGGCGGTCGCCTGCACGGCCTCCTTGAAGGCACGCGAGGACAGTTCGCCCGCGCCTTCCTGCAGCATGGCCAGTAGGAAAGACGTCAAGCCCTCCTTGCCAACGGGATCCTGTGTGCTGCCCCCGAGAACGGCGAAGCGAATGGCGACCAGCGGCACCCCCCGCTCCTCGACCAGCCAGGCGCGTATGCCGTGGCTGCTGGTGATCTCCTTGATCTCGCGCGCCTGGGCGTCAAGCGAAGTCATCGGCGAGAACGCGACGCCGGTGAAGGCCAGCAGGGCAGCAAGCAGTTGGGCGGGGGGCTTCATGGCTGCTTGCTCCCGACGGTTGACGGGATTGCCGGCACAGGTTCCGGCAGCAGCACGCCCGTCACCGAGCGACGCGGGTCGAGATAGCGTGTAGCCACCGTGGCGATGTCCTCCTTCGTTACCGCCTCCAGACGTCGCGGCGCTTCCAGGATATGCGCCAGCGAGCGCCCTGCCGTCAGCGCCTCGCCGATCTGACGGGCCAGATCGAGCTGGCTGTCGCTCTCGAACACGCGCTTGGCCTCGATGCTCTTGCGTGCGCGATCGACCTCGCCGGCGGTTAGGCCCTTGCCGCGCACCTCGGCGACCACGAGATCGAGGGCTGCTTCCAGATCGACGATGGCAACGCCCGGTGCCGGCAGCGCGAAGATGGCGATGCGACCGCTGTCGCGCGCGCTAGCGACGTACATCGCCGCTGCCGCGACGGCGACCTTGTCCTTCAGCACCAGGGCCGCCGACAGCCGGCTGGTGTCGCCGTGACCCAGAACGCGTGCCAGAATCTCCAAGCTTTCCGCCTCCAGGCCCTGGGCACTCGCAACACTCGGGGTCAGGTAAAAGCGAACAAGGGTTGGGCCCGCGGTCCTGGCGTCCTCCAGCACCACGCGGCGCGCGGCGCGCGGAGGCGGCTCCGACGGCCGCACGCGTTCGGGCAGCGCGGGGCCGGCTGACAGCGGCCCGTAGACCTCGGTTGCCAGCGCCCGCACCTCGGCTTCGGTGACATCGCCCGCCACCACGAGGATGGCGTTATTGGGGGCGTAGTAGCGCTTGTAGAACGGCAGCGCGTCGGCCTTGGTCAGCGTCACCACCTCGTGCGGCCAGCCGAGAACGGGCGTACCGTAGGGATGGTTCTGATACAGCGCCGCCAGCATCTGCTCGCTGAGCACGCTGATCGGATCGCCCTCGACGTCGGAGCGCCGCTCCTCGAACACGACCATGCGCTCGACCTGGATCTCCGCCTCGTCGAGCTTGATGCCGAGCATGCGATCGGCCTCCAGCTGCATGACGCGCTTGAGGCGATCCTTGGCCACGCGCTGGTAGTAGTAGGTGGCGTCCGGGGTCGTGGTGGCGTTGTCGATGCCGCCGAGCCGGGTGATGATGCGCGAGAACTCGCCCGACGCGATGCGACCCGTCGCCTTGAACATCAGGTGCTCGAGCAAGTGCGCCAGACCGGAGCGGCCGCGCGGCTCATCGGCGCCACCGACGCGGTACCAGAGCATATGCGTGACCACTGGCAGCCGCTGGTCGGGAATGACGACGACATCCAGGCCATTGGCGAGGCGGAAGGTGCCGACGGCGGTTTGCGCGGCAACGGGCGGCGCCGAGCAGCCGAGCAGCAGCAGCAGCAGCACTAGCGGGACACGCTTCAAGCGGGCCAATGGGTCTGTGGCCAAGGCAGACGGCATCATCCACTCCCGTGGCTCGAAGGTTTATTCAGTCAGCGGAACTTCGCGACGCGCTCGGCCTGCTCCTGCAGGACGCGGGTATTGTTGGACATCGCGTTGCCGGCGGCCTGGCCCTGGATCATCACGTTCGGATTGGACCAGACGGGCATGCGCGGGCAGCCGTTGCAGCCGCCCTTGTAGCTCATCATGGTCCGCCACTTCAGGCCGTTGACGAAGCCATGACCGTAGGGGAATGGCCCGCTGCTCTGATCGAGCGTGCGATCGTGCCGCGCACCGATGATGTGACCGACCTCATGGGCGAGGGAATAGGTTGCAGCCGCGCAGCCGTGATGCACGACCGCGAA
>CAZCGE010000022.1:0-2514 GCA_964498125.1 uncultured Devosia sp.
GCCGTTGACGAAGCCATGACCGTAGGGGAATGGCCCGCTGCTCTGATCGAGCGTGCGATCGTGCCGCGCACCGATGATGTGACCGACCTCATGGGCGAGGGAATAGGTTGCAGCCGCGCAGCCGTGATGCACGACCGCGAAGGATTCATCCGCGTCCGCGGCGACGCGCGTGGCCAGCCCGCAGCCGGAAGCATCGTCGACGACCAGAATAACGACGTCGGCCTTCTTCTGGTCGCGCAGCTTGTGCACCTCCTCCATGTAGCCGTCGCCCTTGTCGGCCATGCGCCAGACATGGTCGAAGTGGATGCCACCGTCCTCGACGTAGTCGTTCATGTAGGTATGCACGAGGTTGAGGCTGATATTGCCGATGCCGCTGTTGCGGAACGTCTGGTTGGCCTCCTCGACCGCCAACTCGATCAGATCGGTCTTGATGTCCGAGTAATGCGCCGCCGCCTTCTTGGTGTAGGCCACCATCACGGTGATCTCGACCGGCCGGGCCCGGTTGATGGGCTGGCCAGGCGTCTGAGTGAGACCGCCGCCCTTCTTCGTCGACATCGCCGGGCGCGACGTTGAGGCCGCGTCCTGGGCATTGCGCACCTCCTCGGCGGTCGGCCGCGGACGCGCCTTCGGCATTGCCGGCTCTGGCCCGGAGCGGGGCCGCATCATGCTGCCGTCGCCCATCTTGACGGACGGGTCTTCGATCATCTTTGGATCATCGGATCGCATCGGCTTCATTGGGCCGTGCTCGTCGGGCATCATCGTCGGGTTCATGCCGACCAGGGCGTGGGCATCACCGCCCATGTTCTTGACCGCATACATCATGCCCTTGTAGTGGACGGTGCCGGTCATGCGACCGCCCGGCCACCACATCAAGGTGACGCTCTCACCGGTCTCCTCGACGACGCCGTGCCAGACGCACTTCTCCTTCGTGGTGTGCACGGACGTGCGGCGCGCGGTGACTGACGTCTTGTCGTCGAGCGGCAGCACGATCGTCGCCGGCGTCTGGGTGCCGTCCTTGTCGTGCATGCCCTTGGTCAGCGCGTACTCGACCATGTTCGCTGGCGGCGTCGACATCATGCCGACGCTCATGGTGGCCGGCGACTGCTTGGCCATCGCCATCATCTCGGTCTGCTTCAGCGACATCGGCGCCTCGGTCGGCATCTTGCGGAACAGGTGGTTCCAGCCGTCGCTGAGCCGTGTCGCGACGACGCCACGAACTTTGCCCGCCTCGCGTATCACGGCATCGACCCGATCGGCGGGCACCACCCAGACCTCGCACTGGGTCAGCTCGAGCTTCTGGCCCGTTGCCTTGCCGGCGGCCTTGCGGATCCGCTTGTAGGCGGCGCTATCACTGGCCGGCAGATTGGACATGATCAGCTCGACCTGCCCCTTCTCATCGGCCGCCGAGGCCGGTGCGCTCGTGACAGCCAGTACGCCGAATGCGGCCGCCGCGGCAAGCCCAAGCCATACTGATGCGCCGGGACGACGGAGGACGGCCTCGATCGAGGTCGGGCTTGGCAAGACAGCTGGCTGGAGCATGGGGGTCCTCCTGAGAAACTGGAGGGCGCGGCTGCAACGCTCCGCGCCCCCGTTGTCGTTGCCGACCAGAACCGTGGCCAGCCATTCAGCGAGAGTTACTTCGCGCTGCCGTGCTCGCGCGCCAGGCGCTCGAACAGCTTGGTGGCGAACTGCTCGTCGCCGGCGGTGCAGGAGTCGTAGCCACGCAGCGATGCGCGGTGGAAGGCGGCGAGCTGCTCGCCGGAGAGCTTGGCGTTGTGATCGCGCATCAGCTTCTCCCAGAAGTCCTTGAACTGCTGGCCGCAGTTGACTTGAGTCTGGGCGGAAGCGGTCGAGACGATGCCCGCGATGGCGAGCGCTGCCAGTGTCATCCTCAGCATTGTGGTTCTCCTAGATATGCGACCGGCCCGGGGCCGTTGCGTCGCGCATGTGACTGGAACGATTTGCGGTGAGTGACGCGCCGTCGAGACTCGGCGGGCGTCACTTGGTTTGCGCCGATAAATTATTTCTTGGCGCCGCCGTGCTCGCGAGCGAGCTTGGCGAACAGCTGGGTGGCGAACTGCTCGTCGCCGGACAGGCAAGAGTCGTAGGCACGCAGCGCCGCGCGGTTGGTGCCGGCGATCTGCTCACCGGATGTCTTGGCGCTGCCGTGCTCGCGCATCAGCTTCTCCCAGAACTCCTTGTAGTCCTTTGAGCAGTTGAGCATGCCTTGCGCCGAAGCAACCGTACTGAACCCTGCGACAGCCAGCGCCGCCAGCGTGATCCTCAACATGAGGTCCTCCTTTATCTTTGCTATCAGACGGCAGCACGATGCCGCCGCTGTGACATGAGATGCGCCGGGCCTGGCAAGGTTACATTTGCAGGGCCGGAAATCGGCGGATTGTCATTTCGCCCGATGACATCCACGTGAACGTGTCGCGTATCCAATCCGCGGAAATGCGCATCTCTTGCTCAGAAGTCACAATTGCCAACCGCCGCGTTTCCGGCTAGGCCCTA
>CAZCGE010000023.1:0-26297 GCA_964498125.1 uncultured Devosia sp.
GGCCCGAAAGCCCAAGGCTTCGCCATGTCCAAGCAGGCTCGCCACATCACGCCGCCGAAACGGGTTCGTTATCCTGCAGGCTGCTCGTTCGCCTCCGGTTGCTCTCCACCCCGCCTCACGGCGACGCAGTTACCTTCGGCTTCAAAGGTCGTGACCTCCTTTGGGCTGGACTTGCACCAACCTGACAACGCAACATCACGGACGCACCTGGAAGCATGCCAGAGGCATGACGCTCGGCCGAGGGGCCTCGCGTTTCCGGAAGGACGGGAGCTATGTTAGCGCCAATGGGTCTGACCCCTTGCTTGCGAAGACTTTCTCGTCTTGCATCACTTTCCCGGCTCGACGCCGGCTGTGGCGGGCGGCGCGCATCGACAAGGTGTCAGACCCGTGGGTCTGACACCGACCGCACGCCAGTTTCGCTTGCCCGGCGTTCCTGCTATCTGGCAGACGCAGCCAGCAACGAGGCGGGAGACCGAGCCATGAGTGACATGCGCATAGCCGTCATGGGCGCCGCCGGGCGCATGGGGCTGGAACTCGTGCGTGCCATTCACGCCGTCGATGGCTGCGTCATTGCCGGCGGCGCCGAGCGGCCGGGTTCCAGTGCGCTCGGGCAGGATTTGGGTGCACTTGCCGGCGTCGGCCACCTCGGCGTCAGCATCACCGACGATCCGCTCGAGCTGATCGCCAGGGTCGACGCCATCCTCGATTTCACCGCGCCCGTGGCGACGATCGAATTTGCCGGCTTGGCCGCCAATGCCCGTATCGTGCACGTCATCGGCACCACCGGGCTGTCGCCGACCGACGAAGCCGCCATCGCCGCCGCAGCCCGGCACGCGACCATCGTCAAGGCCGGCAACATGAGCCTTGGCGTCAACCTTCTGGTCGCCGTCACGCGCAAGGTGGCGCAGGCGCTCGATGCCGACTTCGACATCGAGATTGTCGAGATGCACCACAAGCACAAAGTCGATGCACCCTCCGGCACCGCGCTGATGCTCGGCCACGCGGCAGCGGACGGGCGCGGCATTGCCCTCGAAGGTCACAGCGCGCGCGGTCGCGACGGCCACACCGGCGCGCGGCGCAAGGGCGATATCGGTTTCGCCGCATTGCGCGGCGGCAGCGTCGTCGGCGAGCACACCGTGATTTTCGCCGGTGAGGGTGAACGCATCGAGCTGACGCACATCGCCAATGATCGCGGCATCTTTGCCCGTGGCGCGGTCAAGGCCGCGCTGTGGGGCCGGGGCAAAGGCCCCGGGCTGTTCTCGATGGCCGACGTGCTGGGGATGTGACGGGGCTCGGCCCGCCGAGATCGAATACCGCTATGAGATAACTTTCTCGTGATCCGAGGTGCTCGTCACATTCGATCGCACATTCAACGGTGCCAATCCCCCCGTTCATTGTCCTTGATGCGCGACCTCTTGGGGCGAGGCGGTCGGGGCGTGGCCAACGCAAACCTGGGAGAAGAAGCATGTTCCAAATCTCGCGTCGCGATCTCGTGCTCGGCAGCACCGGTGCCGCCCTCGTGTTCGGGCTCAAGGGACCCGTGTCCTTCATTGGAGCAGCCCAAGCGCAGCGCGCCGCCGACAGCCTGAAATTCAAGGTTGGCGACATCGAAGCCTTCAGCCTGCACGATGGCACCGTCGAGCGTGTGCTCGACGCCGGCTTCATCAAGAACGCCGCACTCGACGACGTAAAGGCTGCGTTGGTCAAGGCCGGTATCGGACCCGACAAGTTCGCCAACCCCTTCACCGTCAGCGCGGTCAGGAGCGGCGGCAAGGTCGTGCTGTTCGACACCGGGTTTGGCGGCAACGGCGCGCCGACGGTCGGCAAGATGGCCGACAACATGAAGGCGGCTGGCCTCGATCCGGCGACCGTCGCCACCGTGGTCATCTCGCATTTCCATCCCGACCACATCTCCGGTCTGTGGGCCAAGGAGACGAGCGCGCAGGTGTTCCCCAATGCCGAGATCCTGATGCCCGAGGTCGAATACAAGCATTGGACGGACCCAGCCTTGGTGGAGAAGGTTCCCGAAGGCAATCGCAACTTCGTGCGCCGTATCCAGTCGACCTTCCCGACGTGGAAAAACATCAAGCAGTATGCCGATGGGGCGCAGGTCGCTCCAGGCGTGCGCGCCATCGCGACACCGGGCCACACCGTCGGGCACATGTCGTTCCTGGTCGCCTCGGGCGGGAAGCAGCTGTTCATCCAGAGCGACGTCACCGGCCCTCAGCTGTTCGTCGCCAACCCCGGTTGGTTCTCGATGTTCGACGCCGACGGCCCCAAGGCGGAGGCGACGCGCCGCGCTTTCTTCGACCGCGTCATCGCCGAGAAGGGCATGATCGCCGGCTATCACTTCGGCTTCCCGAATGTCGGCACGCTGTCGAAGGACGGCAGCGGCTACGCGTTCGCGCCCGTCAAGGCATAGGCCCCAGGCGATCGTCGGTCGCACCGCAACACCGAAGGCGCCGCGCTCCGTGCGGCGCCTTTGTCTTGTGCCAGGCCGCCGCAGGTGGACATATCCACAGGCACGGCCGCGGCCGCGCGATGTTCTCTTATTGTTCTTGTCAGGCGATGGGGTTTTTGCTAGCTTGGCGCACTGGCTTGGTACCAGGGGCCCGCCCATGTACGGACACGTCTCAACGGTTGCGTTTGTCGGCGTCGAAGCGCGCCCTGTCGAGGTGCAGGTGCGTATTTCGCCGGGCCAGCAGGCATTCACCATCGTCGGCCTCCCGGACAAGGCGGTGGCGGAAAGTCGGGAGCGGGTGCGCAATGCGCTGCATGCCATCGGCTTGGGGTTGCCGTACCAGCATCTGACCGTCAATCTGGCCCCTGCCGACCTGCCGAAGGAAGGCAGCCATTTCGACTTGGCCATCGTGCTCGGGCTGATGGTGGCCATGGGCGCCGTGGCGCCCGACGCGATCAGCAACTACGCTGCCTTCGGCGAACTGGCGCTCGACGGCTCGATCCGGTCGGTGCCCGGCGCATTGCCTGCCGCCATCGGTGCCAACGCCATGGGCAAGGGCCTGATCTGCCCGGCCGAGAGTGGGCCCGAGGCCGCCTGGGCCGGCGAGGCCGTCGAGATCCTGGCGCCGCCGCATCTGCTGTCCCTCGTCAACCATTTCAAGGGGCTGCAAACCCTGGCGCGGCCGACGCCGCGACTCGACCGCGATCCCCGTCCGTTGCTCGACCTTGCCGACGTCAAAGGCCAGGAGAGCGCCAAACGCGCGCTGGAGGTCGCGGCCGCGGGCGGGCACAATCTGCTGATGATCGGCCCGCCGGGCTCGGGCAAATCGATGCTGGCGGCGCGCCTGCCCTCGATCCTGCCGCCGCTTACCGCGGAGGAGATGCTCGAGGTCTCGATGGTGCACAGCCTGGCCGGCGAGTTGCTCGGCGGTCGCATCGCCATCGACCGGCCGTTCCGCGCGCCGCACCATTCTGCCAGCATGGCGTCGCTGGTCGGCGGCGGCTCACGGCCGCGGCCCGGCGAGGTGAGCCTGGCGCATCTCGGCGTGCTGTTTCTCGACGAGCTGCCGGAGTTCCTGCCCAATGTGCTCGACGCGCTGCGCCAGCCGCTCGAGTCGGGCGAAATCGTCATCGCGCGCGCCAACCATCGCATCACTTATCCATCACGCATCCAGCTCGTTGCCGCCATGAACCCGTGCAAGTGCGGTGGTGCCGGACCTGGCATGTCCTGCAAACGCGGCCCGCGCTGTGCGGAGGACTATCAGGCGCGCATCTCCGGCCCGCTGCTCGACCGTATCGACCTGCAGATCGAGGTGCCGGCGGTGTCCGCCGCCGATCTGGCGCTGCCGGCGCCCACGGAGGGTAGCGCCGAGGTCCGCGCCCGTGTCGCGGCGGCCCGGGACTTGCAGCGGGCGCGTCTCAGCCAGCGTGGGGTCAAGAGCCTGCGCACCAACGCCGAACTCGCCGGCACGCTGCTTGAGACGATCGCCACGCCCGACGACGCGGGCGGCCTGTTGCTGCGGACCGCAAGCGAGCGGCTGGGCCTGACGGCGCGCGGCTATCACCGCACGCTCAAGGTCGCCCGCACGCTCGCCGACCTCGATGGCGCCGAGAGCGTCGGTCGCATCCATATCGCCGAGGCGCTGAGCTATCGCGGCGAGACGCTGCGCCAGGCCCGCGCCGCCTGAGCGCACAAAGAGCGTCGCGCGCCGCCTGAGCGCACGAAAGTGTCCCGCGCCGCCTGATCAGTGCGCGGTCATTCGTCGCGCGTGGCCGGCAGATGCAGCGACAGCACCGCGCCATTGCCCTGGCCGCGATTGCGACCCTCGATGCGGGCGCCGTGCAACTGGCGGGCGACGCCGAGCCAGCCATCGTCGAGGCGGCGGCCGGCGTCCACCGCAGCCATGCGCCCAACCACGTCGGCATGCGGCCAGAGCATGCGGGCGAGATCGGAGCCGTGCAGATCCGCCCCGTCATCGGCGATGCTGACAACCGCAATGCCGCCTTGCTTCTGGACGGCACAAACGACGATGCCGCCCGGCTTGGAGCGGGTTATGGCATTGGCCACCAGTCCGTCCACCACGGCAAACAGCACGAGCGGTTCACCTGTCACCGGCAGCGGTCGATAGGGACGGCGCGCGACGCGCACGCCGCGACGCTGGGCCGCCTCACTATTGCATTGAACCGCCGCCTCCATCAGGCAGGCCAGGTCGACGGTCTCGGAGACCCGCATCGGCACCGGCCGAACGCGGGCCCTGGCCGTACGTGCCGGTCCACCGGCGGCGATGGCGGCACTGTAGTCCGATCTTAAGCGTCTCATGTTGCAACTCCATGCCCAAGTGGTCGTTTCCAGTTGCAAGCATTACCGCCGCCGGTCGAAGAGCTGAAATATCAACAGCCTCAGGATTCCATAGCTGCGACGCATAGCCGGGCCCGCTCCGGGTGGGGCGACACCATCGCAACCGCAATCGCAGTGTGCAATCACGGGTGCCCACCTGGTGGCCATCACTGGGGAAGACGGCAGCGCCCGTTGCCGTCAATCCGGCTGAGCGGCTGTCAACAGGGCATGCAGGGCGCGGGCGACCTGGGCTTCGCCACCCTTGGGGCCGAGCGAGCGGGCCGCGGGCCGCCACGCGTAGATGTCGAAGTGGGCGTACTGCTTGGCGCGGCTGACGAAGCGCTTGAGGAACAACGCGGCGGTGATCGAGCCGGCGAAAGGCATGTCGGAGATGTGGCTCATGTCCGCAATGTCGCTGTCGAGCGTGCGGTCGTAACCGGCCCAGAACGGCAGTTGCCAGACCGGATCACCGACGCGCTCGCCGGCGGCGCGAATCTGCTCGGCGAGTGCGTCGCTGGTGGCAAACATCGCTGGCAGATCGGGTCCAAGCGCGACGCGGGCCGCACCGGTCAGCGTCGCGAACGTACACAGCGTATCGGGTGCTTCCTCGTCGGCCAGGCAGAGGGCATCGGCCAGCACCAGCCGGCCCTCGGCGTCGGTATTGCCGATCTCCACGGTCTTACCGGACCGGCTGGTCAGCACATCGCCCGGGCGGAAGGCATTGCCGGCAATGGCGTTGTCGGCCGAGGGCAGCAGGATGCGCAACCGCACATCGAGCTTGGCCGTCATGATCATGTGGCCGAGCGCCAGCGCCGTCGCCGCTCCACCCATATCCTTCTTCATCAGCAGCATGCCGGCCGACGGCTTGATATCGAGGCCGCCGGTATCGAATGTGATGCCCTTGCCGACCAGCGTCACTTTGCGTGCGTCGGGCCGGCCCCAGGTCAGGTCGATGAGTCGCGGCGGCCGGCTGCTGGCGCGGCCGACGGCGTGGATCATGGGGTAGCGTTCGCTCAGCAAGGCGTCGCCCACGACCGAGCGCAGGGCAGCGCCATGCCGCTTGGCCAGCGCGCGCGCCGCTGCCTCCAGATCTTCCGGGCTCATGTCTTCGGCAGGCGTGTTGATGAGATCGCGGCCGAACCAGACGCCTTCGACGACAGCCAGCACCGTGTCGCGGTCCGGCCCGCTGGCGAGCCGCAAGCGCGCGCCCGGCTCGCTGGCCGCGCCGTTGGTCTTGTAGCGGCGAAACCGGTAGCCACCGAGCCCCCAGGCGGTCGCGGCCAGCGTTGCGTCGGGCCGGTCGCCCGCCAGGTGATAGGTGCCGGCAGGCAGCACGCCGGCAAGGCCGCCCAGCAGCAGACCCGCAGGGCCGCAGGGCTCGCCGCCACCCGCGCCGATGCCGAGAACGACGGCGGCGAGGCCGCCGTCGCTGGCGGGGATGAGCACATGCTTCTTGGCCGCGCCGGTAAAGCGTTGCATGTCCAGCCAGCGGTGCTGCTCGGGCGACAGCCCAATGATGTCCTGCAGCGGCTGGCGATCGCCGACCAGCCAAATCGGCACACTCGGCCCTGCGTCGGCGGTCGCGAAAAGATCCTGCGGGTCGGCAAGCGTCAGCATGGGTCGAATCCGCCGTGGCTCTAAAGGTGATTGGCCCGAATCGCAGGGTCGCGAGTCGGCAATATCGTTGGCCACGCATTATCGCGCGCGCGGCCCAAAATACAATCGGCGCCCGCCAGGGCCGGCCGCCAGTCCACATTGCCGGAGGCGCGCGTGGCGCCCGCCTGGGCCGGCCAACAAGGCGGCAAGTCAGGGACGCTTAAAGCTTTATTGACCTGTGTCTCGGATTATGACGCAGCGGGAACCGAAAAATCGGCCGTTGCGCCGGAAGGAGAAACTGCAATGTCGGACTGCGCTGCGTTGGTTGATGTGCCAAATCGCCGAATGGGGCTCGAGCGCGATCGCCTTGCGCCGCACGGTGCATTGCTGGTTGCAGTTGCATCCTGCCTCATGCTTGGCGCCTGCGCGATCGACTCCGACATGCCTATGCCTCGGGAGTCCGCCTATTTGGTTCGGACGGAAACGGGCGCGACGGGCGACAGCCGATCGGCGGCAGCCAAGACCGAGTTGGAGAAGGCGACGGAATACTGGGGCAAACAGAACCGCGAAAACCCGCGTGATCTGACCAGCGCCCTCAACTATGCGCGCAATCTCAAGGCATCGGGCCAAAAGGGCGATGCGCTGCAGGTGCTGCAGCAGGCCGCCACCTATCACGGCCAGGACCGCCAGTTGGCCTCCGAGTATGGCCGGCTGGCACTCGACCTCGGCCAGACCAATGTCGCTCAGCAAGTCCTGTCATTGGCCGACGACCCGTCGGCCCCCGACTGGCGCGTTATTTCGGCGCGCGGCACGGTGCTGGCGAAGCAGGGCAAATACAGCGAGGCCATCCCATTCTACGAGAAGGCCCTGCGGATCTCGAATAATGAGCCCTCGGTGCTGAACAATCTGGCGCTGGCCTACACCATGAGCGGCGAAGCGAAGAAGGCCGAGGATTTGTTGCGTCAGGCCGCCAACGGCAACAGTACGCACACCCCGCGTATCCGCCAGAACCTGGCGCTGGTGCTCGGCGTGCAAGGGCGGCATGAGGAGGCTCAGCAACTGGCGGCCAGCCACGGCAGCCCCGATACCGCCGCCAATGCGGTGCTGCTAGCGCAAATGGTCAAGGCCCCGTCGCAGCCTGCGCCGCTGGCCATGACGGCCGCCAAGCCGTCGATTGCGACCGACGCGGAAACCGGCGCCGCCGTTGGCGGCTGGGCCACGCGCGTGGTCCCCGCCGCGCCTGCGCGCTGATCCATGACGATTTCGCCGCAAGCGGCCGATCTGCGCTAATAATGAGCGCGGGCTTGCTTGGTGGAGTGCGGCGTGGCCGAGGAACTCAAGACGCGCATTCGGGAGGCTGCGGCCGCCGCCGGCTTCGATGAGGTGCGTGTGACCGGCCCAGGCAGCATCGGTGCGGCCGGTGAGCGCTTGGCCCGCTTCATCGACGATGGCTGGCATGGCGATATGGACTGGCTGGCGGGCACTCTCGATCGCCGGCGCGACCCGAGCGTGCTGTGGCCGGACGCAAGGTCCATCGTCATGCTCGGCATGAGCTATGCGCCGGGCAAGGATCCATTGGCGGCACTTGCCGAAAAATGTCGCGGCGTCATCTCCTGCTATGCCCAGGGCCGCGATTATCATGACATCATCAAAGCGGGCCTGAAGCGCATCGCCAGCGTCGTGCAGCATGCCTCGGGCGCGCAGGTCAAGGTGTTCGTCGATACTGCGCCGCTGATGGAAAAGCCGTTGGCCGCCGCCGCCGGGCTCGGCTGGCAGGGCAAGCACACCAACCTGGTCTCGCGCCGGCACGGCTCGTGGCTGTTCCTCGGCGCCATCCTGACCACCGCCGAGATCGAGGTCGATGCGCCGGAGATCGATCACTGCGGCAGCTGCCAGCGCTGCCTCGAGGTCTGTCCGACGGCGGCCTTTCCGGCACCCTACCAGCTCGATGCTCGCCGCTGCATCGCTTATCTGACCATCGAGCACAAGGGCCACATCGCCGAGGAGTTCCGCCGCCCGATCGGCAACCGCGTGTTCGGCTGCGACGACTGTCTCGCCGTCTGTCCCTGGAACAAGTTCGCCGAGGCCGCCCATGAGATGCGCTTTGCCGCGCAGGTGGAAACCGACAACCCGCCGCTGGCCGAGTTGTTGGTTCTGGATGACGCGGGTTTCCGCCGCCGCTTCGCCGGCACGCCGGTGAAACGCACCGGCCGCGACCGTTTCCTGCGCAACGTGCTGATCGCCGCCGGCAATTCCGGCGACAAGGCCCTGCTGCCGCTGATCGCGCCGCTGCTGGCCGATGCCTCGCCGCTGGTCCGGGCGATGGCGGTGTGGGCGCTGGGGGAATTGGGGGAGGTGGAGGAGTTCGCTCGGCACGCGGCTCGGCATCGGCCAGGAGAGTTCGACTCGGCCGTCATCGCCGAGTGGCAGCGAGGCGCTTGAATCATGCCCCACCTTCTTTGTTTCGGTCTTGGCTACAGTGCGCTGGCCACCGCGCGGCGGCTGGCGGGCATGAGTTGGCGAATCAGCGGCACGGCGCGCTCCGGGGAGGGGGTGGCGGCGATCACGGCGGCCGGATTCACGGGTTTCGTGTTCGACGGCGCGGGGGCTGGCACGGGCGTCTCTGCCGCGCTTGGAGATGCGACACACGTGCTGGTCTCCGTGCCGCCGGGTGCGGCTGGTGATCCGGTCCTCGTGCATCTTGGGAGCGAACTTGGCGATGCGCGCGGCATCAAGGCCATCGTCTACCTGTCGACCATAGGTGTTTACGGGGACGCCGGCGGCAGCTGGGTGGACGAGACGACCCCGCCCAATCCGCAATCCGAGCGCAGCCGGGCGCGGCTCGCCGCCGAGCAAGCCTGGATCACGTTCTGCCGGGACAAGGGATACCGCCTCGTCATTCTGCGCCTGGCCGGCATTTACGGTCCCGGCCGCAGCGCCATCGACAGCCTCCGGGCTGGAACGGCGAAGCGCATTGTCAAGCCGGGACAGGTCTTCAACCGCATCCATGTCGATGACATTGCGGCCACGGCGGCGGCAGCGCTTGGCAATCCGACCGCGCGCGGCATCTTCAACGTCGCCGATGACGAGCCTTCTCCGTCACAAGATGTCATAGCCCACGCCGCGCAACTGTTGGGCGTAGCACCCCCGCCGGAGATCGCCTTTGCCGACGCGCAACTGTCGCCGATGGCGGCGAGCTTCTACGCAGAGAACAAACGCGTCCGCAACCACCGGCTGAAAACCGAACTCGGCGTTGCGTTGCGTTATCCGACCTACCGGCAAGGTCTTGCCCAGATCCTGGCCGGACGTTAACTCCGCCCCGGCGGCAGGCCCCACCGCACCCGCACACCGACCGCATTGCGTCCGCGCGCCCTCCTGTGCTCATGTCCTGGCTTCCCAGGAGAACCCGAATGTCGAAGACCAGATTCACGCCGACCGTGCGCACCACCACCCTGCTCGAGCGCATGGGGACCAGGCGCTCGGATGCCGGATTCATCGCCGGCAAGCTCGCCGCGGCCGATGCCCGCTTCATGATCCTGACCGATCTGAAGCCGGTGATCCACTCGAGCGAGGACAAGAAGACGGGCTCGCTGCGCTGGTTCAGCCAGGCCGATATCGCCAAGCTCGCGCTGCCGAAGTCGGATGCCCTGTTTCTCGGTCTCGACCGCAAGACCGATGCGCCGCATTTCGCGTTGGCCTTTTCCGATCACCGGGTGCGCACGGCGCCGGACGCGATCACGATGCTGCGTCCCGCCGTCGACCTGCGCTCGCTCGCCATGCAGGGCGTGCTGCCGTCCGAGGATTTATCGCTCGCCGGCCAGGCCCGCGCGCTGGCTGCCTGGCACGACAACGCGCGCCACTGCGGCCACTGCGGCGGCACCAACCAGATCAAGGACGGCGGCTGGAAACGCAAGTGCTGGGCCTGCGGCATGGAGCATTTCCCGCGCACCGACCCGGTCGTCATCATGCTGGTGGTGGACCCGGCGCGCGACCGCTGCCTGCTCGGCCACGAAGCGCGCTTTGCCGAGAAGATGTACTCGACGCTGGCCGGCTTCATCGAGGCCGGCGAGGACATCGCCCACGCCGTGCAGCGCGAGGTATTCGAGGAAGCCGGCATCACGGTCGGCGAGATCACTTTCCATTCGACGCAGCCCTGGCCGTTCCCGCACTCGCTGATGATCGGCTGCATCGGCATCGCCGAGACCACCGAGATCAATATCGATCCAACCGAGATCCAGGAAGCGCGCTGGTTCCCCCGCGCCGAGGTCAAGCTGATGGCCGAGGGCAAGCATCCAGACGGCTGCTGGATTCCTGGCCAGCAGGCGATCGCGCGTGCCCTGATCACCGCGTTCATCGACGGCAGCTGGCAGAGGTAGGGGAGGTGCAGGGTGGCGAAACATAAAGCCGTCGTCGTCGGCGCGCTGGGCGTCATCGGCCGCTACATCGTCGAAAAGCTGGTCGCGACCGGTGAATGGGACGTCGTCGGCCTGTCGCGCCGCGCCGCTGAGAACGGCCCGCGCCTGCGGCACATTGCGGTCGATCTGCTCGATCAAGCTGATATCACGACCAAGCTCGCCGGGCTCGACGACGTCAGCCACGTGTTCCATGCGGCATTCCAGGCGCCAAGCGGCAACGCGGCGGGCTACGCTGCCAACATCGCGCCGAACCGGGACATGCTGGTCAATGCCGTCACGGCGATCGACGCGGCGTCACGGCAGCTCGAGCGTGTCGTGCTGGTCACCGGCACCAAGACCTACGGCAGCCACCTCGGCCCGTTCAGGACGCCGGCGCGCGAGAGCGATCCGCGCCACCTCGGGCCCAACTACTATTTCGACCAGATCGACTGGCTGACGCAATTCCAGCAGGGCAAGCGCTGGGACTGGACCGAGCTGCGCCCGCAGACGCTGTGCGGCTTCACGCCCGGCACGGCGATGAGCATTCTGCCGGCCATCGCGGTTTATGCGGCCATCTCCAAGGAGCTGGGGCTGCCGCTGCGGTTTCCCGGCAAGCCCGCTGCGTTTACCTCGCTCTACCAGGTCACCGCGTCGGATCACATGGCCAATGCAGCGCTATGGGCGGCGACCGAGCCGCGCGCCGCCAACCAAGCCTACAACATCACCAACGGCGACACGTTCCGCTGGTGCAATCTGTGGCCGCGCATCGCCGAGGTCTTCGAAATGCCGGCCGGCGACGTGCAGAATATCAGCCTGGTGCAGCAGATGGCCGACATGCGACCGCTGTGGCAACGGCTGGCCGAGAGGCATGGCCTGCAACCCATACCCTGGGATCAGCTCGTGGCCTGGCCGTTCGCCGACTACGTTTTCGCCACCAGCTGGGATGTCGTCAGCAACGTCACCAAGTGTCGCCAGCACGGCTTCAACGACGTGGTCGACAGCGAGGCGATGTTCGTAAGCCTGCTGAGCCGGCTGCGGCGGGAGAAGGTGGTTCCCTAAGAATCGCCCGCCTTCATGCCGACACCCGAATCAGGCGAAGCTCGGCGGCGTGCCCGTGGTCGGCACCAATGGATGAGGAGCGGGCGTCATGGTGGAGCGGAACGTACGGCGCGAGCGGCCGGCGAATGACGATGAGCCCAAGGCGAAGGCGGGATCATCAAAGGTCGCGGCGCAGCCAAAGGCGGCCTTCAACAAGAAAACCATTGCGCTGGTCTACGATTTCGATGGCACGCTGTCGCCCAAGCCGATGCAGGAATACACCGTGCTGCCCAAGCTCGGCGTCGACCCGCACGCGTTCTGGGCGGAATCCAATCGCATTGCCCAGGCCGAGGGCGCCGACGGCCTGATCACCTACATGCATTTGATGTACAAGAAGGCGAAAGCCGCCGGCGTGCGCATCGATCGCGGCGATCTGGTGGCGCTCGGCCGCGATGTCGAGTTGTTCGAGGGTATCGACAGCTGGTTCGACGACATCGCGGAGTACGTGCGCATCCGCTCGGAGCGCGCCGGCATCGAGGTGCGCCACTACCTGATCTCGTCCGGCCTGGTCGAGATCATCGAGGGCACGCGCATTTTCGACCGCTTCCACAACGTCTTTGCGTCCGAATATTGGTTCGAGGCCTATGACCTGCCCTACCCCAAGCGCGTCATCACCGACACCGGCAAGACGCAGTACCTGTTCCGCATCAACAAGGGCGTCGAGGACCTGGGCCAAAGCATCAACCAGCACATGCCCGAGCACGATCGGCCGATCCCGTTCTCCAACATGATTTATTTCGGCGACGGCGACACCGACGTGCCGTCGATGACCGTGATGCGCAAGAACGGCGGCTATGCCATCGCCGTGCATCCGCCGCGCAAGAACAGAGCTAAGTGCGTCGACCTGCTGCAGGCCGGCCGCATCGACTTCTTCGCCGCCGCCGACTACCGCCGCGGCTCGGAACTGTTCCGCCGAACAACGCGCCTGTTGGACCGGATCATCGCCGATATTCAGCTACAGGAGGAAATGTGGCTGTTCCGGCGGGGGGTGGAGAAGGGGAGGTAGGTAGCTCGTAGGTCGGGTCGAGCCCTTCGCGAGACCCGACGTTTCCCGGCGCACGAAAATGTCGGGATCGTTCTTCGACTTGAGCTGCGGACTGGCTGATATGAGCAAGCAGTACAAAAACAAAACGTGCGCCTATTGTGGTTGCCCCGGCATTTCCGAACTCGGTGAGCATATCTTTGCGCGTGCGTTTTTTCTTCCGCGCCACAGACCGGGGCTGCCACAGGTTCCGTCGTGCATGAAGTGTAACGAGGTCAAATCTCGTAGCGAAACATATCTGACTCACGCCCTACCACTTGCTGGTCGACACCGAGATGCTGTCGAGAACATTGATACGTTGCTTCAGAAGCGACGATCTCACAATAGTTCTATCGAACGAGGTCTAGTCTCAAGCCGTCGTTTGATGTGGGTACGGAACTCTTCAGGCCTCGTCGTCCAAGACGGCGTTTACCAGATCAATGCCAACATGCTCCGTGAGTGGGCCTCCTTTGTTGCGCGCGGGTTGACTTTGCATCATTGGAAAGTTGCCATCGGCGCTGACCACTTGGTGACCGTCAACGTTGCGATGCCGAGGGGCGTGGGTCTTCTAGAAGACTTTCTTGAGTATGGCGCTGATCCGAAATCGCTAATCTCCTGTGATCTCGGCGAGGGGACGATGCGTTACCGCGGTGGACGCGACGAGAGATTGATGGTTTGGCTGATCCAACCGTATGGCGGAATGCCAATTGGAGGTGTTGGCGTGGACCTGGTTACCACTACCCTGTCGATTGTCCTTCGGACGAAAGTCGTCAGCGAAGAATTGCAGCGCCAAGTACGTTGGCAGGGTAGTCTGATCATACGACCTTAGTCCGTAGACTGGGTTAGCGCGACCCCGCTGTCGCGAATGGAATGCCGATGCCTATTCCGCGCGCGACCACTTGGAAGTCCCCTTGGGGGATAACCCAGCATTCCGGACGAGATATTTGAGCGCAACGCTGGGTTACGGCCCTCCGCTGGCGCTGCGGGCCTAACCCAGCCTACGTCGCTGTTCGTCGCGCCGCGCGGCTCAAGGTGGTCCGGCGCGGAGCGCCAGACACCTCGAGCCTCGTGCAATCAGCTTCAGCCCTCGCGACGGCGTGGCCGGTCGCGATCGCCACGGTCGCGGCGCGGCGGACGGTCGCCGCCACCGCTGTCCGCGGACTCGCCCTCAGCCAGCGGAATTTCCTGGCCGGTGGCCTGATCGACGATCTTCATCGACAGCCGCGTCTTGCCGCGGTCATCGAAGCCGAGCAGCTTGACCCAGACCTCCTGGCCTTCCCTAACCACCGAGCCCACCGTCTCGGGCCGGCCGTTGGCCAGCTGCGAGATATGCACCAGGCCGTCCTTGGCGCCGAAGAAGTTGACGAATGCGCCGAACTCCATGATCTTGACGACCTTGCCCTTGTAGATGGTGCCGACCTCGGGCTCCTGCGTGATGCCGCGGATGCGCGCCAAGGCCTTCTCGATCGACTCGCGGTTGGCGGAGGCGATCTTCACGGTGCCGTCGTCCTCGATGTCGATCTTGGCGCCCGACTCCGCCACGATCTCGCGGATCACCGAGCCGCCCGAGCCGATCACCTCGCGGATCTTGTCGGTCGGGATCTTGATGGTCTCGATGCGCGGCGCATGCTCGCCGAGCTCGGCGCGGGCGCCGGTCAGCGCCTTGGCCATCTCACCGAGGATATGGAGACGGCCGGCGTGCGCCTGATCGAGCGCAATCCGCATGATCTCCTCGGTGATGCCGGTGATCTTGATGTCCATCTGCAGCGCCGTGATGCCGTTGGACGTGCCGGCCACCTTGAAGTCCATGTCGCCGAGATGATCCTCGTCGCCGATGATGTCGGACAGCACGGCGAAGTCATTGGCTTCCTTGATCAGGCCCATGGCGATGCCAGCGACCGGGGCTTTCAGCGGTACGCCCGCGTCCATCATTGCCAGCGATGCGCCGCACACCGTCGCCATCGACGAGGAGCCATTCGATTCCGTGATCTCGGAAACGAGGCGCAGCGTGTAAGGGAATTCCTCGGCGGACGGCAGCAGCGGACGCACGGCGCGCCAGGCGAGCTTGCCGTGGCCGATCTCGCGGCGGCCGGGTGAACCCATGCGGCCGGTCTCGCCGACCGAGTAGGGGGGGAAATTGTAGTGCAGCAGGAAGCGCTCCTTGTAGGTGCCCTCGAGCGCGTCGATGAACTGCTCGTCATCACCAGTGCCAAGAGTGGCCACCACCAGCGCCTGCGTCTCGCCGCGGGTGAACAGCGCCGAGCCGTGCGTGCGCGGCAGCACGTGCACTTCCGACATGATCGGCCGCACGGTTTTCAGATCGCGACCATCGATGCGCCGGCCGGTCTTGACCACGGTGCCGCGCATGATCTCCATCTCGACCGCCTTGAAGGCGGAGCCTGCCTTGGTCTTGGCTTCGTTGTCGCCATCGGGCAGGGCGAGCGCCTGCATGGCCGCGTCTTCGGCGGCTTCGACCATGGCGTTGCGCTTCTGTTTCTCGGACGTGGAAAACGCGGCTTTCAGCTGCTCGCCCACACTGGCGCGGATCTTGTTTTTGTAGCCGTCGAGGTCCGGCGGCGTGAAGTCCCATGGTTCCTTCGCCGCGGCGTCGGCGAGCTTGATGATCGCCTGGATCACCGGCTGGAAGTGCTTATGGCCGAACATCACGGCTTCCAGCATCTGCTTCTCGGGCAGCTCCTTGGCCTCCGATTCCACCATCATCACTGCGTCGTGCGTGCCGGCGACGACGAGGTCGAGGGTCGATTCCTTCAACTCGTCGAGCATCGGGTTGAGCACGAATTCGCCGCCGATGACGCCGACGCGGGCCGCCGCGATGGGCCCGAGAAACGGCAGGCCCGACAGCGTCAGCGCCGCTGAAGCCGCCACCATGCCGACGATGTCGGGATCGTTCTCCAGATCGTGCGACAGCACGGTGATGACGACCTGCGTCTCGTGCTTGAAGCCCTCGACGAACAGCGGCCGGATCGGCCGGTCGATGAGGCGCGAGGTCAGCGTCTCCTTCTCGGTCGGGCGGCCCTCGCGCTTGAAGAAGCCGCCCGGGATCTTGCCGGCGGCGTAGGTCTTCTCCTGGTAATTGACGGTCAGCGGGAAGAAGTCGATGCCGGGCTTGACGCTGCGGGCGCCGACGACGGTAGCGAGCACGCTGGTCTCGCCGTACTGGGCGTAAACGGCCGCGTCAGCCTGGCGGGCCATGTGGCCGGTTTCCAGCTTGAGCTTGCGCCCACCCCATTCGATTTCTACGCGATGGATGTCGAACATGTTGTCGTCTTTCTTTGTCTCGTTCCTTTGATGCGGGGTCCTTCTAGCACGAATACTCGTGGCTCCAGTGCTCCTCGTGTCGGAGCCGGAGCGCAGCGTGCGTCAAGGTGCGGGCGGGGTCGGCCCCTGCGGGTCTGACCCCTGGCTCGAGCGCGCCGGAGGTGCATGGGGTCAGACCCGCAGGGTCTAACCCCGGCCCCGTCAGCGACGGATGCCGAGTTTCTCGATGACGGTCTGGTAGCGCTTCTCGTCCTTGCCCTTGACGTAATCGAGCAGGCTGCGGCGCTGGCTGACCATCTTCAACAGGCCACGACGCGAGTGGTTGTCCTTCTTGTGCGTCTTGAAGTGATCGGTCAGACCGTTGATGCGCTCGGTGAGGATGGCAATCTGCACCTCGGGTGAGCCGGTATCATTTGCCTTCGTGGCATTGTCCTTGATGAGCGCAGTTTTGCGCTCGGCCGTCAGCGACATCGGAAAATCCTTTCTGAACAGAGAGATAGGGCGCGGCCACAGCCAGGATGTCGTCCAGCAGGGTCGCATGCGCGCAAGCGCTGTAGGCCATGGCCCATCGCGCGTGCTGGCGGGGTTATACACCAACAGTGTCGGGAGGCGAGGGGAAAATGGGAAAATGGAGGCGCCTCCCGCATGCGATACGCGGCCCCATTGCCCGCTACGCTCCAAGCGCGCATTCTGTGCCAAACGCCAACGTAACAAGGACGACCGGGATGAAACGCTCGACCGACCGCTTCCTCACCACTCACACCGGCAGCCTGCCGCGGCCCGACGATCTCGTGCGCATGATGTACGCCAAGGAGAGCGGGGTGCCCGTCGAGCCGAACGCCTTGGGTGCGCGCATCAAGGAAGCCGTCGCCGAAGTCGTCAAGAAACAGGTCGACGCCGGCATCGACCTGGTCAACGACGGTGAGCTGTCGAAGCCGAGTTATGCCACCTACATCAAGGATCGCCTCGATGGCTTCGGTGGCACCGGCAATACGTTCGTCTACCAGGACCTCGCGGCCTTTCCCAAGCTACAAGAGAAAGTTTTTGGCGACCCCGGCCGCTCGCGGCGCAAGACGCCGGCCTGCAATGCGCCGATCAAGGTGCGCGATGCCGCCGCCGCCGAGACCGATGTCGCCAATCTTGCAATCGCAATGCAGGGTCACAAAGGCGTCGAAGGCTTCATGAGCGCGGCCTCGCCCGGTGTCGTCTCGCTGTTTTTCCGCAACGATCACTACAAGGACCACGAGACCTACCTTTATGCCATCGCCGATGCCATGCGGGCGGAATACGAGGCGGTGGCCAAGGCCGGCTTCACGCTGCAGATTGATTGCCCCGATCTCGGCATGGGCCGGCATATCCAGTATGCTGACCTCGACCTCGAGGAATTCCGCAAGCGCATCAGCGTGCATGTCGAGGCGCTGAACCATGCTGTCGAGAACATCCCCGCCGAGCAATTGCGCATGCATCTGTGCTGGGGCAATTACGAGGGTCCGCACCATTGCGACGTGCCGCTAGCCGATGTCATCGACATCGTCCTCAAGGCCAAACCGCATGCCATCTCGCTGGAGGCCGCCAATCCGCGCCATGCCCATGAGTACACGCTGTTCGAGACGGTCAAGCTGCCGGACGGCAAGGTGCTGATCCCGGGCGTGCTCGAGTCGAAGTCGAATTTCATCGAGCATCCCGATCTCATTGCGCAGCGCATCGGCCGTTACGCCAAGCTGGTCGGCCGCGAGAACGTCATCGCCGGCTCCGATTGCGGCTACGGCACCTGGGTCGGCCAGGCCGCCGTCGATCCCGACGTGGTCTGGGCCAAGTTCGCGGCCATGGCCGAGGGCGCGCGGCGGGCGACGAAGCAGTTCTGGAAGTAGTGCGCTGCCGCGGGCGGCATCAGTTTCGACCGAGCACTGAGGATGTCTACAACAACAAGCATTGCCGGCGGTCACAAGTTTTGACTGCGATGATCGTTGCAGGACACGCCCCGACCTACGCCTCCAGGAACCCCTGCACGCACGCGAACAACTGCATGCGTTGCGTTTCGATCAGCAGGCTGTGGGTGGCGTCGCCGACGATGACCAGACGGCGGTAACGGGCATTGGTGAGGGCGCCGAACAGGCCCTGCGCCAACGACGGCGGTGTATCGTTGTCGTGATCTCCGACAACCAGCAGGACAGGTGCCGTGATCGCCGCCGGATCGAAGGTGGCGCGGCCCGCTGCCCAGAACTCGCGCATATCCTGCACCGTGCCGTTGGGCGCGCGCAGCCGCTCGCCCTGGCCCCAAGGGTCGCTCGAGAACGTCGCTTCGGCCCAGGCGTCGTACCAGGCCTTGGGCATGATCGAGAGCGCTTTCTGAGGGTCCAGACCGGCGCGCCGGCGCGCTTCCGCCTGGCTGCGCGTCACCACCCGATAGGCGCCGAGCGGGCCCTCGACGTTGATCGGTGAGAATCCCGACCTCAGCCACAGCGGTGCGTAGAGCACGAGGCGATCAACGCGGGCCGGATTCGCCGCCGTGTAGGTCGCGGTGATCGCCGTGCCCCAGGACCAGCCGATCAGGTGGACGCGCTCGATGCCACTGCGCTTGGCGACCCAGTCGACCACCGCGCCGAGTGCGGCGACTGCCTCGGCCGTGCGCATGTATGGCGGATTGTTCTCGGGCGGCTGATCCATCGCTGCCGGACGGGTCGAATGGCCGTAGCCCGGCAGGTCGAGAGCATAGGCATCCCAGCCGTGCGCGGCGAGATGGTCCATCCAGGACAAGCCGTCGAGCGCCAGATCGAAGGCCGAGCTCGGATAGGTCGAGCCGTGCATCAGGATGACCGCGCGGTTCGGCCGCTGTCCGTCCTCGCGCCGCTTGTTGCGCACGTGCATTTCGATGCCGGGCCCATGCGGCACGCGCAGGTCCTCAGCGACGATGCGCTCTGGCCCCCCTGACGTGCCGGTCATGGCCTACTCCCTTCATGAGTTCATGTGCAGCGATCGGGCCGGGCCCGGCAACAACCACCAACAAGAACGATTATATCTTCAGCACCCGGAACCAGCGCATGACGTCGAGCATGCTCAGTGCAGCGGCGGCGACGTAGGTCAGCGCAGCGGCGCGCAGGATTTCGCGCGCGGCCGACAGGTCCTTCTGGCTGACATAGCCGCCGTCCCTCAGAATGGGCAGGGCGCGCTTGAAACTGGCGTCGAATTCCACCGGCAGCGTCACGGCGTGCATCATCACCGTCATGCCGAGGATCAGCACGCCGGCCACGACCTGGATGACCAGGATGTGCGGCGACTTGGACAGCAGCATGATGATGGGTGACGCCAGCATGACGACGGCGCCGACCGTTTCCATGCGCTGCGCCTGCTTGGCCAGGCGGGTCCGCGCCGCCAGCGCCGGGTAGCCCGTGGCGTCCTGGATGGCGTGGCCGACCTCATGGGCGGCGACGACCACGGCGGCCAGCGTGCGCCCCTTGAAATGATCGGGCGACAACCGCACGGCTTTCTTCTCGGGATCGTAGTGATCGCCCATCGGGCTCTCCTCGACCGCGACTTGGGCGAGCCCCATCCGGTCGAGGATATGCCGCGCGAACTCGGCGCCGGTGCCGGGATAGTCGCTGCGCTCGACGGCATGGCGCTTCAGGACGGCCTTCACCCACATCCCCGGCAGCAGGGCCAGGCAGAGCACGGCGGCCAGGATGACGAGCATGATCACCATGCCGGCAGCACTCCCATTTGCTTGCTCACGCGCGCAGCCACGCGATAGCGCGTCGAGTTGGCCAACATTATTTCAGCTTGATGCCGGCCTGCGTGACGACATCTTTCCACATCGGCACCTCCCTGGCGATGACCGCCTTGAGCGCGTCGGGGCCGCCGGCCAGCACCTCGAATCCGGCCTTCTGCAGGGTGTCGCTGGTGGTCGGCTTGCGCAGCACGCCGGCGATCTCGGCGGCAAGGCGATTGATGATGTCGCGGGGCGTCCTGGCTGGGGCGGCGATGATGATCTTGGTGTCGAGCAGGAAGTCGTCGAAGCCGGCTTCCTTCATGGTTGGCACATCGGGCAGATCGTGCCAGCGCTTTTCGCTGGTCACGGCGAGCCCCTTCAGCGTGCCGGCCTTGATATGGGGATGCGGAGCCGGCAGCGCCATGCAGGCGACCTGAACGGTACTGGCCAGCACCGCCTGCACCGCGGGACCAGCGCCGTTGAAGGGGACATGTGCCGGCTTGATGCCGGCCCTGATCTTCAGCAGCTCGAAGGCGAGCTGCGGCGTCGTGCCGGTGCCGGGGCTGGCGTAATTGATTTTGTCGGGCTCGGCCTTGGCCCTGGCGATCAGCTCGCCCAGCGTGTTGATGCCGGCCTTGGCGTCGGCCAGGAAAACATTGGGCGAAGTCACCAGCAGGCTGACGGGTTCGAAATCCTTGTAGGGGTCGTAGGGCACCAAGTCGTACAGGCTCGGGTTCAGCATGAAAGCGCTGGAGACGACGACCAGCGTGTAGCCGTCGGGCTCGGAGCGGGCCACCTGGCCGAGGCCGATGTTGCCGCCGGCGCCGGCCTTGTTTTCGACGATGATGGTGCTGCCGGCCATCGCCTCGCCGAGACCGTGCGCCACGACACGGGCGGCCACGTCGGCAGGTCCGGCCGGCCCGAACGGCACGACGAGGCGGATCGGTTTGTCCGCGGGCCAGGCGGCGCGCGCCGGCGAGAGGCGGGCTGAGATCGGCAGCGCGGCGCCGGCCGCGGCCATGCCGGTCAGGACGTGTCGGCGCGTGCTGTGACGCGGCGGTGTGTGGCGGGGCATGGCGGTTTTTCCTCTGTAACGCGGCTCGCGTCTCGGTCATCGCAGACTACGCAGCAATGGCACGGCATGACAATGGCGGCGGTATGGGGACGGCGGCACGGAATTGCGCGGCTGCCATCCTAACGGCCAATTGCGCGGGTCCAGCGCTTGCGTCATCAGCTGGGTCGATCAGGGCGCAGCTTTGATCTTGAGCATTGGACTGCGGCACGATCCCGTCGCATGATGCAGGCGCGGCGGCTCGCCCCCCACGTCGCGACTGAGCAATGCAGAGCACCAGGAGGATTCGATGGACAAGAAGCGTATCGCGCTCATCACCGGCGGCATGGGCGGTCTCGGCGAGACGATCACGACCAAGATGCATGACGCCGGCTACCGCGTCGCCGTCACCTACTCGCCGTCCAACAAGACCTCCGGCGCGTGGGTCGAGCAGATGAAGGCCAGGGGCTACGACGTCAAGGCGTTCGCCTGCGACGTCGCCGACTACGAGTCGTGCAAGGCCTGCGTCGCCGAGGTGGTGAAGCAGAAGGGCGAGGTCGACATCCTGGTCAACAACGCCGGCATCACCAAGGACATGACCTTCCGCAAGATGGGCAAGGCCGACTGGGACGCGGTCGTGCGCACCAACCTCGACTCGGTCTTCAACATGACCAAGCACGTCTACGACGGCATGATGGAGCGCGGCTGGGGCCGCATCATCAACGTCTCCTCGGTCAACGGCTCGAAGGGCGCCTTCGGCCAGACCAACTATTCAGCCGCCAAGGCCGGCATGCACGGCTTCACCAAGTCCCTGGCGCTGGAGTCGGCGCGCAAGGGCGTCACCGTCAACACCATCTCGCCGGGCTACATCGGCACCAAGATGGTGATGGCGATCCCCAAGGAGGTGCTGGATTCCAAGATCCTGCCGCAGATCCCGACCGGCCGCCTCGGCAAGCCAGAGGAGGTCGCGGGATTGATCATCTATCTGTGCTCGGAGGAAGCCGCCTTCGTCACCGGCGCCAACATCGCCATCAACGGCGGCCAGCATATGCAGTAGGGACGGGGTCGGACCCTTGGGTCCGACCCCTTCTTGGAGCGATCGGTCTCCACAAGCGCTCCGACGTCGTCCTGCATATGGAGCGCGCGGTGCTCCGCCAGGGGTCAGACCCGAGGGTCTGACCCCGTCCGGGTAGCTACTCCTTGTAATCCGGCTCCTTGCGGTCGAGGATGCGCTTCAGCGCTTCGAAGTGGCGCACCGGCGGCGGCGGGTCGTAGCGGTCGACGCCGCCGAACTCGCGCTTGGTCTGGTCGACGATCTCCTGCGGCACATACTTGAGCCGTGCACCGGTCCACATGGCATAGAGCTGTACCTGCGCGGCGCGCTCGACGTAGTAGAGCTTGTTGTAGGCGTCCGCCACAGTCGGTCCGACCACCGTGATGCCGTGATTGGCCATGAACAGCACGGTCTTGTCACCCAGCGCCTCGACCAGCCGCTCGCCCTCCTGGGGATCGTTGGCCGGGCCGGTGTAGAGGTCGTCGTAGGCGATCGAAGCCATGACGCCCATTTCGGTTTGTCCGGTCGGCAGAATGCGCGGGTCCTCGAGCCGGGTCAGCGCGCTGGCAAACGGCATGTGGGTGTGGAACACGGCCTTGGCCTTGGCCACGGCGCGGTGAATCGGCGCGTGGATGCAGTAGCACGAGCGCTCGATGTCGCCAGAGCCGCGCTTCAGTGTGCCATCGAAGCCGACCTCCATGAAGCAGGACGCCGTCACCTCCGACCAGTGCAGGCCGAACGGGATCTGATAGTAGCGGTCGGCCTTGCCGGGCACGACGAGGGTCAGGTGGTTGAAGATGCTCTCGTTGAAACCCTGATTACTGGCGATGCGATGAGCGGCGGCGAGATCGACACGCGCCTCCCATTCCGCGGCGGTGCAGTCGGCGCTGGTCAGTTGCGAGACTTTGAGCTGCATGGGGGAACTCCTTGTGCCGGTCGCACCTGCGGGGGCGAGATGTCGCGTTTGCTTCGCTTGGTGATAGCTCTCGTCCATCAGGGGTCAGACCCAAGGGTCTGACCCCGTCCGGTCGGTCGATGTTCAGATATCCCAGGGTTTCGTTTCTTTCAGCAGAAAACCAGCCGGTCGGCCGTATTTGGCGGCGGCTTCGGCCGGCGGCAGAGAGGCATCCCAGGCGTTGGCATCATAGCGCATGCCGTTGACCTGGTCGGCGGCGGTGGAAACCACCCACAGCAGCGGCGGCACCATGTCCTCGGGCTCGACCAGTTTGGCGATCTTACCCGACGCGCTCCAGTCGCGCACCTCCTCGGCGATGCCCAGCGTATTGGCGCCAGCGCCCGGATTGACGACGTTGACGGTCAAGCCGGTGCCGGCGGCGTCCTTGGCCCACACCTCGCTGGCCATTTCCAGTGCGGCTTTCGAGGAGCCGTAGGGGATCGAGCCCGGCTGGTTCATGGTGGTCAGCTTGGTGGTGACGTTGACGATGCGGCCCCAGCCCTTCGCCACGCACAAGGGCGCGATGCGGCGGGAGAGCTGGTCGGCGCCGACGTAGTTGGTGTCCATGACGTTCTGGATCACCGCGTCGGAGGCCTCCCAGAATTTCGGCGGCTCCTTGCGCCGATACTTGTCCGGCGAAATGTAGGTGAAAGTCAGCCCGGCGTTGTTGACCAGGATGTCGGCGGAGCCGAGCGTGTCGACCGCGGTCTTGATGATCCTGTCGCAATCGGCCGGCTTGCGGATGTCGGCGATCAGCGGGTGGAACTTGGCCTTGGCCTTGATCTTGGCGACGTCGGCTAGCATCGGCTCGACATCCTCCGGCAGATGGCCGACGCCAAGCACCGGATAGCCCTCGCGCAACAGGCCGAGGGCCATGGCGCGACCGAGGCCCCTGAGGCCGCCGGTGACGATGGCGACGCGTTGCGTCATGAGCTTGCTCCCTGGTCGCTATGTGTATGGCGAGGCTTTGCCGCCTCTTCAAGTGCCATGCTAGGCGGAAATGGCTGTCACTGCCAATCGCTGTCGTCAATCGGCATGGCTGTCATGCCTCCACCCACGTCACAAACGCTTCCAGTCTCTCACGCTCCGTGCGGAACGTGTTGATCCTGGCGGCGGGTTCGGCAAAGCCCAGCGCCATGCCGCAGACCACGATCTGGTCCTGGCCGAGCCGCAAGTGCTGGCGAATGGCGTCGTGGTACTGGCAGAAGGCGGCCTGCGGGCAGGTCTCGAGCCCTTCGCCGCGCGCCGCGATCATCACCGACTGGATGAACATGCCGGTGTCGAGCCATGAGCCCAGCTCCATGTCGCGGTCGATGGTGAAGATCAGACCGACAGGCGCGCCGAAGAACGAGAAGTTCTGGCGATGCTGGGCCGCCATGCCGGCCTTGTCGTCGCGCGTCAACCCAAGGATCCCGTAGAGCCCCCAGCCGCACGCGCGGCGGCGGGCGAGATAAGGCTCGCGCCACGTGACGGGATAGTAATTGTATTCGCGTTCGCCCTCGTCGCCGCCCGCGTGCCGCGCCGTGAGGTCCTCGGCCAGCCGGTCACGCGCGGCGCCGGTCAGGACATGCACCTTCCACGGCTGGATGTTGGAGCCCGACGGCGCCCGGCCGGCGATCTCGAGGATGCGCGCGATGGTCTCCCGCGGCACAGGTTTGTCGAGATAGGCGCGGATGCTCTGGCGGCCGGTGATGGCCTGCGCGACGGTCATCATGGATGGCTGCCCTCTGGTGCTTGCAACGTCGGCGAATGCGGGTCCGCGCCGGTTGCGCGGGCGATCGACTGGGAAACGTCCCCTGACATGGCTTAATGCATTTGCGGTTGTATTCCCACCAGCGGCGATCCTAATGTTCAGTCTCGGGCACTTCGCGGCCTCGGCGGCAAACCAGTTCGAGTGAGCGAGGTGACGATGTCGACCAAGGCAATCCAACAAGGACAGGATCGGACCAACGCCAATCCGACGTCGCAGCCAGCGTCAAGCCGCGCCGGCAACTTCCGCTTCTTCGACAATCGGCAGAAGTACCTGCTGTTCGTCAATACCTGCAGCGAGAAGCAGGTGATCGCGCGCCGCGTCGGCCTGGAACTCGGTAACATTCATCCGCAGCCGCCGTCGGTCCGCGTCTTCGATGCCGGCATGGGCGATGGCACGGTGCTGACGCGGGTGATGCGCGAGATGCACCGGCGCTTCCCGACCATGCCGTTCACCATCGTCGGCAAGGAGATCAGCCTCGAGGACGTGCGCCTGTCGCTCGATCGCATGGCCGACCGCCTGTTCGAGCATCCCGCCACCGCGCTGGTCGTCACCAACATGTACTACACGGAGGCGCCCTGGCTGCAGCCCAGGTCCGTGGCGGCGGCAACGTCGCTGGTGTGGCACGAGTTGGCTTTGACGGGATCGACCTCGGATGAATTCAGCTCGCAGATCGCCGCGCTCGAACCGTTCCTGGCGCAGAACTGGCAGGCGCGGCATTCGCCGTCCGGCAACCCGATCTACGAGCGGCCGGTGGCGCTGGTCATCTACCGCGATGATTTCCGCTTCCTGCTCGACGACGTGATCCCACGGCGCGGCCAGGTTCGCGCCGACTACGACCTCGTCATCGCCTCCCAGCCCTACCGTGCCCGTGCGCCGGTCCCCTTCAAGGCGAGCCGGGTGATCGCGCCATTGGCACGCGCGCTGCGCCCCGGCGGGCGTCTGCTCGGCATCCAGTCCTTCGGCAATGACCCGGGCCTGGAGCTGGTGCGCAAACTCTGGCCGGAAGAAAATCCGTTCATGGCCAGCCGGCATGACCTGCTACGCGCGGTGCGCGCCGAGCTCGGCCGGGAGGCGCGGCATTTCAATTTCAATGCCTATGCCGACGACCGCGCGGTGTTCCGCTACGAGATGCACACTCTGCCGACGGAGATTTCCGAGAGCATCGGCACGTCGACGCTATTCGCAGCCTGGAATGCCGCTGTCTACGTCGCCCAGATCGAGGACGAGCGCCTGGCCGGCGTGCTGGGCAGCCGGGCCTATCTCGACGCCACGCGCGATGTCTTGCAGAGCCATGGCAGCCTGTGGTTCCTCGACGAGTCCTACGTCGTCTCGCGCAAGCGCGATTGAGGCTAGCGAACTAGTGCCCGGAATCACAAATGGCTAGCACACCCACTGCTGTCTTCCCGGCGAAGGCCGGGACCCACGACAGGTTGCAGCGAACGGTGCGTGCCAGATGGGGCGATGCGCAAGCTGCACGCACCGTTCTTCGTCGAGTGGGCCGTATGTGCTGCCAGCAAACGTGGGTGCCGGCCTCCGCCGGCATGACGGCGTTGATGGATTTCCTGACTCACTCTCTTCTGACGGCGGGTACT
>CAZCGE010000024.1:0-7943 GCA_964498125.1 uncultured Devosia sp.
CCGCGTGAAGAGCCCAATGACAAGAAGAACGCCGCCGACCAATTCGAGCAAGCCCGCCGCACCGCTCATCGTCGTTGGCGACGCGTTGTTCATCGGGCCAACAGGAAAATTCAGGTACTTGATGGTCCCATGCTGCAAGAGGAACAGCCCTGTCATGAGGCGGAGTACGCTCAGAATGCGTGGCTGCCACGCGACAAGTGATGTTTCGAGACCGTTCATCTGAATTCCCCCTCGCTGCATCGATCACCAAGATCGACAGTGTGCCAAAGTCATCTTGCATCGATACGACATAGCCGAATAGAACTCAATCGTCACCCGTTGATGCAGCGCGTGGGGTGAGTATCCAGTCTCGATCGGAAACCGACATCGATGCCCAGATTTTTGCGCCACCTGGTTCCCGCCCTCACGCTGGCTTTCACCATCCTGCTGACGCATTCCGCCCAAGCCCAGCGCTCCGGCGAAATGTTCGCTGGTCCGCCACAGCGCAATGTCGCCGGCCAGTTCGACTACTATGCACTGGCGCTGTCCTGGAGCCCGACGCACTGCGCCAGCGTCACGGACGGCGACCACGAGATGCAATGCAATCGCAGCGACGGCCGGCGCTACGGCTTCGTGCTGCATGGGCTGTGGCCCCAGCACGAGCGCGGCTATCCCGAATACTGCCAGGCGCAGCGGCGGGCTTTCGTGCCGCAGACCGTGATCGACGCCATGCTCGACATCATGCCGGCACCGAAACTCGTCATCCACGAGTACCGCAAGCACGGCACGTGCTCAGGGCTCGATGCGTCGGGTTATTATGCGTTGTCGCGCAAATTGTTCCAGCGCGTGAAGGTTCCCGACGACTACGTCAATCCGTTCGAAAACCGAATGGTTGGCCCCGGCCAGGTGATGGACGCATTCATTGCGGTCAACCCTGGTCTCAAGCCGGATATGATCGCGGTATCGTGTGGCGGGGCCGGCAACCGCATGCGCGAGGTGCGCATCTGCTTCAACCGCGAGGGCGCATTTCGTGCCTGCGGTCGCAATGAGGATCAGCAGAGGCTGTGCGCGGCGCAACGCATGTTCGTGCCGCCAGTGCGCGCCTCGCACACAGGCGAGGAACCAGGACCCTCGCGCAAGACGCCGCCGGCCGGTCAACAACTGCCACACCCGCGCGTCATTCCAGGTGTCGGCCGCTGACACCGCCGCAGATGTCGGGTCTCCCCCGGATTTTTAATCCGGGGAGACCCGACGCGTTCCGATGTCAGCTCAAAACTTCATGACCGCACCGACCCGGATCGTGTGGAAGTCCGGATCGAAGTTGCTGGTCTGCACGTCCTGGCCGATGGAGTCAGAGCCAAAGCCGGTGAAGACGTACTCAGCGCGCAGCCGCCACTGTGGCGCCATCGCGTACTCGAGACCCGCGCCGAGCTGATAACCGACCAGCATGTCCGACGTCGTGCCACCCCTGGATGAGGAGATCGTATAGTCCGCCCAGGCCAGGCCGCCCGTGGCGTAGAGCAAGGTCCTCGCCGCGATCAGCGTGCCCAGGCGGCCACGCACCGAACCGAACGCGTTGAGGTCGGTGTCGGAGGATCCGCGCGTACTGCCGAAGCTGCCGGTGCCGATGTCGGCTTCCAATCCGTACACCGTACTGCCCGCTCGCCAATTGTAGCCGGCGAGTAGCGTTCCAACGCCACCACTCTGGTCGGTTCCACTGGCACGGCCCAACGTGGCGCCGAAGTAGAGGCCGGTCCAGCCTCCGGTGGACGTCGACCACCGAGAGTCGTAGGCCGGCGGCGGTTCGGATCGCTTCTTTGAGGGTGCGGGGTCGGCAGCGGCGGCCGGCCAGGCCGCGAGTACGGCTACGCCAACCGCGGCTATGGCGGCTGCTACGGACGTGATGGTCATTCCCTGGGCTCCTGTGGGGTACATGCAGCAGGCCGCGACACGACGCGCGCACCACGACCGCAAGTACATTCCGCACCCCCCCGGATCCGGACAGCACCAGCCGTAGATCAAGATTTTGGCGAAAATCAGATTTCGTGAACTTGATCAGCCCGTTCGACGCAGGCGCTCAGGACGCCAGCGAACTGAAGCCTGGCCAACATAGCCAATGGAGGCGGCAGCTTGCACATCATTGAGCTGGGTCGGATCCAGGCTCCATCCGGCAGCAATCCGCATGACATGATCCTCCGTCGGGTAGAGAATCATCTCGCCGCCCGCATCGCCCTTGCGCGCCTTGACGCCGCGCAGCTCGAACAGTTTGAGGCCGAGCGCTTTCTCCTCGCGGGTGGTCCGTCCCTTGTTCCAGACGATACCTTCATCGCCGATCGCGAAAGCCCGCAGCAGCCGGCCCTCCTTGATGCGCGCCCAGGCGAAGAAATCGATCAGCGGATAGGTGAAATAGTATTGGACCTCGGGGAACTGCTCGGCGAGATCGAGCAGCAGCGGCGTGCACTTGTCGGCGAAGTTACGGCCGACGGGATGCGGCAGCGGCAAGCCGACGACGAACGTCCAGCCATTGACGGGCGGCGAGACGAATACATGGGTCTCGCCGAGGTCGCCGTCATAGACGGTGCCGATGCCGGATTGCCAGTTGCAGGCCCGGGGCTCGTGCAGACCAAGCGCGGCGATGACCCGCTGGGTATCGCGCGTCTGCACGGCCAGCCACGCCATCTTGTAGCCGAACGACACCGGGTGGTCCGGCACGCTGCCGAACACCAGCCGCTCCTCGCGCAGGCGCGGCATCAGCACGAACGCAGCAAGTGCCATCGTGCCGGTGATCAAGAGAGCAATTGTCACGATCACGTGGTGTGCTCCCTCCCCGGGGCAGTCGCCTGGTCAATTAAACGACTGCAGCGGGCAACCGCAAGTCGCGCCGTCACCCAAGCTGGGGAAAAACATTGGGACCCCAAAAAATGTCGCCCGTGCGGCCCAATGCGGAGAGCATCACCGCGCCCTCGACCACGGATAACGGTGGATGACCGCGTTGCATCGCAAAAAGGGGCCCCCGATTGGGGGCCCCTTGAGCGTTGCGGCATTGCGCGCGTTGCGCGTGGGCGTCAGAACGTCAGCTTGGCGGAGAACACGAAGCGCTCGTCGCACTGGAAGGTTGCGCCCTTGCAATAGTTGGTCGGTATGGCGTTGACATTGCTGTTGGAAACGTTGGTGTCCCAATAGCGGAAGTCGAGCGTCAGCTTGTCGACGGCGAGTGCCAGGCCGACGTTCCAGTAGTAGTAGCTGTCCTTGCCATTGGCCTGGAAGTAGGTCGCCCGGCCGGCGGCAAAATCCGTAGCGCTGAAGTCGCCATATTGAGCACCGAACGTGCCGCCAAATGTCGGCGTGAAGATACCGACCTTGGGCAGCTCATAGGCGGCCATGCTCTCCACCGTCCACACCGCGCCCTGCTCGTTGGTGTAGTCGGGCGAGTAGAATATTGTGGTGCCGGTCGTCAGGTTCTTGATGAAGGCACTGGTGGAGTAGCCGGCTTTCAGCTCCACGTAATCCCACTCGTAGGGCTTGCCTGTTAGAAGAAAATTGCCGTCCTTGGCGCCAGGATAGCTGTAGTAAATCACACCGAGGTCGAGGGTTACGGGACCAACGGTCGGCTTGATGCCCATGTACCAGTCGATCTCGGCGAAGCCGCCGACGTCCGCGGTGGAAGCCGAGCCGGTTGGCGTGTACCTACCGAAATCGATCGCGGAGCCCCAGAAGCCGGCGTAGAAAATTCCATAGGTCAGGTCGGCGCCCGCCTGGAAAGCGGGCTTCTCTGCGCTCTGCGAGAACCCACGGAAGACGTAGTCCGACGTCGCGCCGATATTCCAGGTCCATTCCAGCTTGCGGCCCGTATCCACGGGCCCATCCTTGAGGCTGCCACCGGCTGTGACGGGCAAGGCCATCACTGAGACGGTCGCCATCGCGGTCGCCAGCCGCATCAACTGTTTTGGTAGTTTGATCATCTGGTATCCCCTAGCATCACCCGCGTTCAGCAACCTTGCAAAACACGGGTCCCCTCATTATCCACAAACCTCTCAAGCCTGACTCAGCCTAGATTCACAGGATTAATCAATTACAATGGGCCTCGTTGACGGACTTGAACATGCGTCGTGCTAATTCCGCAACATGTTGCCCGATTTGATATTTTTCCAAGCGCCCTGCTGCTTAAACTTCAGTCGCGTCGGCCGGATGAGCGCGACTGAAAGGCGACTGAATTGCCCTGAATTTAGGCAATGCGTCTGGCAGCGGCCAACCGCCGAGGCTGATCGCGCCGAAGTTGCCGAGCTTGATAAATCGTGTAACGAGTCGGAGCACTCATGTTACGTGCGGCCCCGATGACTGCTGACCTTGTCAAAACCGTCCTAGTGACCGGTGCATCCCACCGCGTTGGCCGGGCCCTGGCGCTCGACTTCGCGGCCCAGGGCTGGCGTGTCGGCGTGCATTACGGGCATTCGAAACCGGCGGCGGATGCCGTGGTCGGGGAGATCACGGCCAGGGGGGGGCGAGCCGCCGCCCTCGCCGCTGACCTGAGCGATGAGAAATACCTGCTGTCCCTAGTGGACCGCTGTCGTTCGGCCCTCGGCGCTCCAGTGACATGCCTCGTCAACAATGCCTCGCTGTTCGAGGCGGACGATGCCCCATCCATGACGCCCGAGAGCTGGAACCGGCATCTGGCGGTCAATCTCAAGGCGCCGGTGTTCCTGGCGCAAGCCCTGTATAGAGGGCTCGCCGAGGATGCCGAGGCCAACGTCATCAACATCATCGACCAACGGGTGTGGCGGCTGACGCCCGACTTCTTTTCCTACACCATCGCCAAGGCGGGCCTGTGGACGGCGACACGGACGCTGGCCCAAGCCCTGGCGCCGCGCGTGCGGGTCAATGCCATCGGCCCTGGCCCGGTGCTGCAAAGCATCCACCAGTCGCCGGAGGACTTCGCCGAAGAAGCCGCCTCCACGCCCCTCGGGCGTGGCACCTCGCCCGACGAGATCGCCGCCGCGGTGCGTTTCATCCTGGCCTCAGCGGCAATGACTGGGCAGATGATCGCGCTGGACGGCGGCCAGCATCTGGACTGGCGCGCTGCCGGCGTCACCGCTGGAGCGGGAAAACAAAAGTCATGAGCCACCGGCTGATCTTCATTCGCGCTCTGGAACTGATCGCCAGCGTTGGCGTCTATGAGCACGAGAAGCGCTACGAGCAGCGCCTCGTCGTCTCCCTCGAGCTTTCGGTCGGGGATGACTATGACGGGAAATCCGACCGGCTCGAGCACGTCTACGATTACGACGCCGCGATCGCCGCCGTGAAGGAGACGGTCGCGGAGGGCCATGTCCACCTTATCGAGACGCTGGCGGAACGCATTGCCGGCCGCTGCTTGTCCGACGGGCGCGTGCGCAAGGTGCGGGTGCGCATCGAGAAACCGGATGTGCTCCTGGCGTGCAAATCCATTGGCATAGAGATCGAGCGCCAAGCCGCTGATCCGCGCGCCTAATTTCACCTCCGCCATAATTTTACCGCCTCGGGTCCCAACTGGCGCCTGATTGATGGTCGACCAGTAGGTTGCCGGTCGGGGAACGGTTGAAACCGGGCATTAATATTAACGCCTTAAGACTACCATCTTAGGGGCTCCAGGCATCCAGTCAGGTGTCGGGGCTCCGCGAGCGTAGACAGGTATGGTCATGAAGAGTCGTCTAGCCGCGCCGCTGCTCATCGCGCTTGCGGCGCTAACGTCAGCCCCGGCCCTTGCCGCCAAGCTGCCGCCGATCAAAGCCGGCTCGAAAAACACTGTGCCCGAGTGCGTCACGCCCGGCCGCATGCAAGCGTTCCTAAAGGCCCGCAATGCGCAGCTCGATGCGCGCTATGAGGCGGTCGCCATCGAATACATGCGCCACGGCGAGGAGTTGGGGCTGCGCTGGGACTACGCCTACTACCAGATGATCATCGAAACCGGCGCGCTGAGCTATCGCAATGGCACGCGCCCCGGCGACGTCAAGCCGAAGCAGAACAACTTCGCTGGCCTCGGCGCCACGGGCAAGGGCGAGCCGGGCGAATCCTTCAAGGATATCGCCAGCGGCATTCGCGCCCACCTGCAGCATCTGCAGATGTATGCCGGTGAACGCGTCGCCGAGCCCGTCGCCGAGCGCACCCGCAAAGTCCAGGAGTGGGGCGTGCTCACGGCCTGGCATGCCAATTTCAGGCAGCCGATCACCTTCACCGACCTGGCCCAGAAATGGGCGCCGGGGACCCGTACATATGCCAGCATGATCGAGGCCGTCGCCGAGCAGTTCAATGACGACTTCTGCAACAAGCCCGACCCGCGGCCCGACCTCGTGCAAGTGGCACGCGGCAAAGCCACTTTGCTGCAGACCACCATTGCCGATGCCAAGGGCTTCCTGGAGCGCACGTTCAAGCCAGATATGGGCAAGCCTGATATCGGCAAACCGGATACGGCCAACCGCGACGAGACCGCCGATCGCGCCAAGGGCGCCGAGTTCTACCGCCGCTCGCTGGAGGACGCCCGCGCCGAAGGCAACACCGCGCGCGCCGCCCTGGGCGCTTCGGCACTGGCGCGCAAGGACGGCATCACTCAGCCGACGACAATCATCAATCCGCCCGCCGCCGAGACCAGCGACCAGGCAACCGTGCAAATTGCCGCCGCCGCCGGTGCTAGCGCCACGCGCTCCCTGACGCCGCCCACGTCAGCCGCAGCGAGCAAATGCCGCGTGTTTACCGCCAGCTATGGCGGCCAGAAATCCGTGATCATCAAGGCCACGGCACCCGACGCCACCAATTATACCGTGCTCGACGTCAATGAGGGCGCCGAGAAGCGCGAGACGGAGGCGTTCATCGACGCCTACGCCAAGGGCGGCCAGTTGATGGGCGAATTCGCCTCTCCGAACCAGGCGCTGGATAAGGCTTTCGAGCTCTGCCCCGAGAGCTGAGCGACTCCACTTTTGATTTCGCGGAGTTTTATCCCAAAACCGGGAAGACCACTTTTGGCAACTCTGCTGTGCCACGGTCGCAGCCCAGCTCCGGAGAGTGCCTATTGTGAGTGCTCCGTCTGCCCCGATCCGATCACGACGTTGCCTGCGCCTTGCCTTAGGCGCGCTGGCGCTCGCCTGCTCGGCAGCCGAGGTGCTGGCGGCTCCGCCCGAAATCCGCGTCAGCCCCAACAATCACGTGCCCGCCTGCGTCACGCCCGAGCGCCTGACCGCATTCATCAGGACACGCAACACCAACCTGCACCCGAAGTTCGCCGACATCGGTGCCTGGTACAAGAAGCACGGCGAGGCTTGGCGCGTGCGCTGGGACTATGCCTTTTACCAGATGGTGATCGAGACCAACTACCTGATGTACAAGCGTGGCGATGGCACTTCGGGCGACGTGTCCATCGGGCAGAACAACTTCGCCGGCATCGGCGCCAGCGGCGGCGGCGTGCCCGGCGACAGTTATCCCAACGTCTCGACTGGCGTTCTGGCGCAGATCCAGCACCTCGTCGCCTACTCCGGCGAGCGCGTGGCCGATCCCGTGGCGCCGCGCACGCAACTGGCGCAGGACGGCATCATCTCCACCTCGCTGAAGTTGCGCCGCCCCGTCACATTCGCCGATTTGCGCAATCGCTGGGCGGCCGACAGCAATTACGCCCGCTCGATCGAGAGCATCGCCACGCGCTTTCACGACCAGTTCTGCAAGGGACCCGCGCTGGAGGCCACTGCACGACCAGACATGCCCATCCCGACGCAGCGGCCGACGCTGCGGCCGACATTGCAGGCGGGCAGCGACTCAGGTGTCAAGGAGCCGGACTCCGCCGCGCCGGGATCGCCCTGCCGCGTACTCGCTGCCAGCTACGGCGGCCACAAGACCGTCCTGATCCGCGCCGTGGCCGATGGCGAAACCCAGTTCACGGCGCTGACCCTGATGGACGGGTTCGAGCGCTCCATGATCGACACCTATGTGAAAATCCGCGCGCC